>NZ_JBFAWL010000002.1:0-604183 GCF_040680275.1 Streptomyces sp. NPDC052079 | reverse complement strand
TTCCTCCGGGCGCTTCCCTTCGGTGTTTCCGACTCTATCAGATCTTTTTCTCGACCTGACCCCCAGTCAGCGGGGCTTGTCTTCCCGGCCGTTGGCCGTTCCGACGTCTCAAACCTTAGCGGCTCTCTCCGTGTTTCCCAAATCCGGGCTGTGAAATCGAATTCGGGCACGCCGAAATCGTTCCCACTGGGAGGTCGTGCTGGGGTTTGAGTGCCGCAGTCGCGGCGGGAGGTGCTGCCGCAGAACCGTTACGGCCCCGTGGCAACCCGAAGAACTCTACGGATCGGCAAGAGGGCTGTCAACCCTCCCCGACCAAGATCTTTCAGTCCAGGTCCGTCAGGCGCCCGCCGGCGTCCGGCTGGGCGTCCTCGACCCGGCGCAGCAGGCGGGTGAGGACCTCGCCGAGGGTAGCCCGTTCCTCCGCGTCGAGGTCCTGGAGAAGATCCCCCTCGAAGACGGTGGCCATACGCATGGCCTCCTGCCACTTCTCCCGGCCGGCCGGGGTGAGCTCCACGATCACGCGGACCCGGTTGGTCTCGTCGCGTTCCCGGGTGACCAGCCCCTCGGCGACCATGCGGTCGATCCGGTGGGTCATGGCGGCCGGAGTCAGCCCCAGCCGCTTGGCGAGGTCACTGGGCCCCATGCGATACGGGGCGCCGGAGAGGACGAGCTCCTTGAGGACCTCCCAGTCGGCGTTGGTGATGCCGAGCTCGGCGGTCTGACGGCCGTAGGCGACGTTCATCCGGCGGTTCAGCCGCGACAGCGCGTTGACGATCTTCTCGACCTGGGGGTCGAGGTCCTGGAATTCGCGCTGGTAAGCGGCGATCTGCTCTTCGAGTGCCGGCTCGCCGAGGCCGGAGGTGTCGCCCATGCCCGCAGTATGGCACGACTCTTCTTTGCCTTGAAGTCCTTCTCTGTGTACTCTTTAGATTCGAACTTTAGCTTCTAAGTCTTCAGGTCTAACTAGTGAGAGAGGTGAACGTGACCAGGGCGATGGGCGCAGCGATGCGCCGGATCCATGTGGGCAACGCACTCAGCGCATTCGGGCTGGGCTTCACGGTCCCGTATCTGTACGTCTATGTGGCGCAGGTGCGAGGGCTGGGGGCCATGACGGCGGGTCTCGTGCTCGCCGTCTTCGCCGTGGCCGCGCTGATCGTGCTTCCCTTCGCCGGGCGGGCGATCGTCCGGCGGGGTCCGCTGCCGGTGCTGCTCGTCGCCCTCGTCACGGCCGCGGTCGGCGCGCTGAGCCTGGGGCTGTCGAACGGTGCGGCGGCGGTGCTGCTGTCGGCGTCGGCGCTCGGGGCCGGGCAGGCCGTGATGCAGCCGGCGCTCGCGACGATGATCGTCGACTGCTCCACCATGGAGACCCGGTCCCGGGCGTTCGCCATGCAGTTCTTCCTGCAGAACCTCGGGCTCGGCGTCGGTGGTCTCATCGGCGGTCACCTCGTTGACCCGACGAAAGCGGGCTCCTTCACCCTCCTCTTCTCCCTCGAGGCGGCCATCTTCCTGCTGCTGGCCGTGGTGATGGCGACCGTGCGGATGCCGCACTCACCGCGCATCCCGGACGCACCGCCGCAGTCGGCGAAGGCGGGCTGGAAGCAGCTGCTGGGCAACCGGGCCATGGTGCAGCTCTGTGTGCTGGGCTTCGTGCTGTTCTTCGCCTGCTACGGACAGTTCGAGTCCGGGCTGAGCGCGTACGGCGTCGAGGCCGCCGGAATCTCCCCCTCCGTGCTGGGGACGGCGCTTGCCGCGAACACTCTGATGATCGTGGTGGCGCAGTTCGCGGTGCTGCGGTTCGTGGAGCGGCGCAAGCGGTCGCGTGTGATCGCGTCCGTGGGCCTGATCTGGGCCGTGGCGTGGGCCGTGGCCGGGTACGCGGGACTGGGGAACGGGAGCCAGGCGATGGCGACCGCCGCGTTCGTCTCGACGTACGCGTTGTTCGGGCTCGGCGAGGCGATGCTGTCGCCGACGCTCGCGCCGCTGGTCGCCGATCTCGCGCCGACCGGAATGGCCGGACAGTACAACTCGGCCTTCGCCCTGGTGAAGCAGCTCGCGCTGGCCGTGGGTCCGGCGGTGGGCGGTCCGCTGGGGGCCTCGCTGCACGCGCCGTACATCGTGGTCTTCCTGCTGTTCTCGCTCGGCATCACCGTGCTCGCCGTGCGGCTGGGCAGGCAGCTCACGGACGTGCAGAACCACCCCTCGGCGGCACGGAGCCGTGTGGTGGCACAGGCCGGCACGCCGACGGGGCAGGCTCCGGCGCACGCCTGAGTCCGCACGCCCCTGTCACCTCCTACGAGACACCTGCTACGGGCCGGAGCCGGCGGGCCTCTGCGTCTTCGACGGCTTCGGCAGCAGGAACTCGCACCAGACGGCCTTGCCGCCGCCGGGGGTGCGTCTGCTGCCCCAGCCGGAGGCGATCGTGGCGACGATGGCGATGCCCCTGCCGGCCTCGTCCCCGGGCTCCGCGCGGCGGCGCCTCGGCAGGTGGTCGTCGCCATCGGTGACCTCGATGATCAGCCGACGGTCGGTGCGGCGCAGCCGCAGTCGCATGGGGGGCGTGCCGTGCTGGAGGGCGTTGGCGACGAGTTCGCTGGTCGCCAGGACTCCCAGGTCGTGCAGCTCGGCGGGGAATCGCCAGCTGGTCAGCACGCCCGAGGCGAAGGCACGCGCGCGTGGCGCCGCTTCGACTCCGCCGATCAGCTCCAGCGCGGCGTTGCGGAAGAGTTCGCCCTCCGCTCCGCCCCGGGCGGGATGCTGGAGGACCAGGACGGCGACGTCGTCGTCGTGGTCCGGCGTCACACCGGCCGAGCGGACCAGCCGGTCGCAGACGACCTGGGGGCTGCCGGTGGCTCCGGCCAGGGCGCGCTCCAGGGCGGCGATGCCCTCGTCCAGGTCCTCGTTGCGCCGTTCGACCAGGCCGTCCGTGTAGAGGACGGCGGTGGAGCCGGGGCCGAGGGGGACGGAGCCGGAGGCGTGCATCCAGCCGCCGGTGCCGAGCGGGGGGCCGGTCGGTTCGTCGGCTCGCTGGACGGTGCCGTTCTCGTCGCGGACCAGGATGGGCAGGTGGCCGGCGGAGGCGTACACCAGGCTGCCCTCGTTGGGGTCGTGGATGGCGTAGGTGCAGGTGGCGATCTGGTTGGCGTCGATCTCCATGGCAAGGCCGTCGAGGAGCTGGAGGACTTCGTGCGGCGGGAGGTCGAGCCGCGCGTAGGCCCGTACGGCCGTACGGAGCTGTCCCATGACCGCCGCCGCCCGTACCCCTCGGCCCATGACGTCGCCGATGACCAGGGCGGTGCGGCCGCCGCCCAGGGTGATCACGTCGTACCAGTCGCCGCCGACGGCGGCCTCGGTGCCGCCGGGGTGGTAGGTGGCGGCGATGCGCAGGTCGTCGGGCTCCTCGAGCTCCTGTGGCAGGAGGGAGCGCTGGAGGGTGACGGCGGTCTCGCGCTGCCGGCGTTCGCTGGCGCGCAGGCGCTCGGCGGCCTCGGCGTGGTCGGTGACGTCGGTGGCGAAGATGAGCACCCCCCGGCCGTCGCCCTCGGCGACCGGCGTGCAGGTGAAGGTGTAGGAGCGGCCGTCGGGGGCCTTGCGGGACTTCACCGTGCGGGGCTTGCCGCTGCGCAGGACCTGGTCGAGCAGCGGCAGCAGACCGAGTTCGTCGAGCTCGGGGAGTGCTCCGCGGGCGGGGGCGCCGAGCGGACGGATGCCAAAGGCCGCCGTATAGGCGTCGTTGACGTAGGCGATGCGGTGGTCGGGGCCGCGGACCAGGGCGACGAGGGAGGGGACGCGGTCCAGGACCTCGCGCACTCCGAGCTCGTCGACGGCGGGCACGAGCCCGGCGCCGTCGGTGAGTTGTTCGGCGCGGGCCGCGGGCACGGAGCCCTCTCCCCGCCGGTCCGGGGGGACCGTCTGCTCGGTCCGCGCTGCGGCGCGGCGCTGCGTTCCGGGGAGCCGGGCGCTCCAGCGCGTGAAGTTCACGAATCCTTGCCTCGTGTAGTTGTCGGCGGCCGGAAACCGGGACCGGCCGGGGCCCCGGGGGCCGCACCGGGGTGGCAGGGGCCCGCCCACGGTGGTGGACCAGTCTGGCAGGGTGCCGACCGGGCCGACATCCGTCAGACGCCGGGCCTGCCGCTGGAGTTCCTGCGTCCGGTCAGGACGACCCCTTCGGGTTGTGCGGGGGGTCTTGAGAAGGCTTTCCACCGGCCGCCAGTTCGAACTCCGCACGGGGGTGTTCGAGTGACCCCAGGGAGACGATCTCCCGTTTGAAGAGCCCCGCGAGGGTCCACTCGGCGGCCACCCGTGCCTTCCGGTTGAAGGTCGGGACCCGGCTGAGGTGATAGGTCCGGTGCATGAGCCAGGCCGGGTAGCCCTTGAGCTTGCGCCCGTACACCTGGGCGACGCCCTTGTGCAGTCCCAGGGAGGCGACGGAACCGGCGTACTTGTGGGCGTACGTCTCCAGGGGTTCGCCCCGCAGGGAGTGCACGACGTTGTCCCCGAGGACCCGCGCCTGGCGGAGCGCGTGCTGCGCGTTGGGGGCGCACTCCCGCCCCGGCTTCCGCGCGGTGACGTCGGGAACGGCGGCGGCGTCCCCGGCGGCCCATGCGTGCGCGGCCCCGTCCACGGCCAGCTCGGCGGTGCACTTCAGCCGCCCTCGCCCGTTCAGCGGCAGATCGGTGGCGGCGAGGACGGGATGCGGTTTGACGCCGGCGGTCCACACGACCGTCCGCGTGGGAAAGCGTGACCCGTCACTGAGCACGGCGACGCGGTCGGCGCAGGACTCCAGCCGCGTCTCGAGACGGATGTCGATGTTGCGCCGGCGCAGCTCGGTGACGGTGTACCGCCCCATCTCCCCCCCGACCTCGGGCAGGATCCGCCCGGACGCCTCGACGAGGATCCACTTCATGTCCTCGGGCCGGATGTTGTGGTAGTACCGCGCGGCGTAGCGGGCCATGTCCTCCAGCTCGCCCAGCGCTTCGACCCCCGCGTAGCCGCCGCCGACGAAGACGAACGTCAGGGCGGCGTCCCGAAGGGCGGGGTCACGCGTGGAGGAGGCGATGTCCATCTGCTCCAGCACGTGGTTGCGCAGGCCGATGGCCTCTTCGACGGTCTTGAAGCCGATGGCGTGTTCGGCCAGCCCGGGAACGGGCAGTGTGCGCGACACCGAACCGGGGGCGAGCACCAGCTCGTCGTAGACGATCTCCCGCCCTCCCGTCCCCTCTTCCTCGCTGGCCAGGGTGCTGATGGTGGCGGTGCGCTTCGCATGCTCGATACCGGTGGCCTCGCCGATGATGATGCGGCACCGGTCGAGAACACGACGCAGCGGTACGACGACATGGCGAGGAGAAATGGCACCGGCGGCCGCTTCGGGCAGAAAGGGCTGGTACGTCATGTACGGGTCCGGGGTGACGACCGTGATCTCGGCCTCGCCCCGCCCGAGTTCCCGTTTCAGCTTCCGCTGGAGGCGCAGGGCCGTGTACATCCCGACGTAGCCGCCGCCGACAACGAGAATGCGCGCACGTTCCTTCACCATCCCATGACGCACCCGCCGCTAGCGTTTGTCCACAGCCTCGACGAATTGTGTGACCGGACGCCCCCGTCACCCAGGGTTGGCCGATTCTCCGACCCCAACTCCATACGCGCAGGTCACCCGGCATGGAACCGCATCCACCCCGGGGTACATTCAGGACGTATACGACTCGTGCTCCGATCGAGGGGCGCTCCGTGCGGAACCTGCCCCTTCTGAATTGACCCCCTCTCAACTATGTTCGTGTGGCAACGGGGTGGAGGAGACGAGCTCACCGGATCCGTGACGGGCGGAACCGACCACCAGAGCCGCGGTTCCACATCCCGGGCATCAATGGCGGGGAGAAGTCTCCGGGGGGAGACGTCATTACCGGGGGAATACATATGCATGTTCAGGACTCTCATTGGTCTTCCACTGTCGCGGACGGCGCGCGCACGACACCGCTGCGCGTGGATGCCCAGCGCAATCTGGAGCACGTGCTGCGCGCGGCGCGTGAGGTGTTCGGCGAGCTGGGCTACGGCGCGCCGATGGAGGACGTGGCACGCCGGGCACGGGTCGGTGTGGGCACGGTGTACCGGCGCTTCCCGAGCAAGGACGTCCTGGTGCGGCGGATCGCCGAGGAGGAGACCTCCCGGCTGACCGAGCAGGCACGCGCGGCGCTGGGCCAGGAGGACGAGCCGTGGTCGGCGCTCTCCCGCTTCCTGCGCACATCCGTCGCCTCCGGAGCGGGCCGGCTGCTGCCGCCGCAGGTGCTGCGGGTGGGCGTGGCGGAGGAGCGCGGTCTGCCCGAGCACGCGCGGCTTCCGCAGCAGCGGACGCAGACGGCGGGAGAGCTGCGGCTGGTGCCGGAGGACGACGCGGGGGCGGCGCAGTTGCTCTCTGTCGTGGGGCAGCTGGTGGAGCGGGCCCGGGCGGCGGGGGAGCTGCGGCCGGACGTGTCCGTGTCGGACGTGCTGCTGGTGATAGCCACGGCGGCGCCATCCCTGCCGGATGCGGCGCAGCAGGCGGCGGCGTCGGCGCGGTTGCTGGACATCCTGCTGGAGGGACTGCGCTCGCGTCCGGTATGACCCTCGCCCGGGGTTGCCGATCGGGGGGTGGGTTGCGCAGCCGGCGCCCTTGCAGAAGCCCTGCACTGGTGGGGGCCGGGGGCGTTTGCGCAGCTCCGGCGGGACACTAACCGTGGGTGCCCGGCCGGGGGCGGGTTGCGCAGCCGACCTCTTTGCAGAAGCCCTGCACTGGTGTAGGGGCCGGGGGCATTTACGCAGCCCGGCGCCTGAGAACTGCCCCGCGTGGGTGCTGGCCGGGGGGTGTCTGCGCAGCCCGGCGCAAGCGGGGTGCCGTCGCGCCCACCCGTGCCGCCCCAGCGGCACGACTGCCCGCGGGAGCGGTGGCGGACCACGGAAGCGGCGGGCGGCGGAGCGCGGGAGCGGCGGTGCGGCCGCCGCGCGGATGATGGCGGCGGTGGCCGCGGGTATGGCGCCGACGGCGGGGAGGGGTCGGGGCGGGGGTGTTCGCCCGCAGTGGCCGGCGCGTCCGCGCGCTCAGCTCCACCAACAGGCACAGTCGCGCCAGTCCGAGGACGGACACCCCCGACCCGGCCCCGCACCACCCACCCACCGTGGGCGCTACCCAAGCCCCCACCCCACCTACAGTTGCGCCGCAGGCGTATGACGCGCACCCCCACCCCGGGGTGTCAGCGGGTGCCCGCCGCGCCCGCGCCCAGCGCCCCCCGTTGAGGGGCGATGCCGCCCGGCACCGCCCGCTGCCGCGCGGGGGTGCCCGTCCAGCAGGTGCCCCGGCGGGCCAGCAACCGTCGTAGCCACACCTCCAGGGCAACCAGATCCGCCAGCCCGTCCAACGGCAGCGGCTCACCCTCCGCAGCCCCCCGCAGTGCCTTCCGCACCACCCGCGCCTCGACCAGCCCCGCCTCCGCCAGCAAGGGCGTGTCGAACAGCGACATCAGCGAACCCGCCGCCACCCGCAACCCCGTCCGCGCCGCGGCCGCCGAGGTCGCCGCGCCCGGCGCCCCCCACCCCGCCGGCAGCTCCCGCACCCCCGCTCCCTCCAGCACCGACCGCAGAATCGACGCCCGCGCCCCCGGCTGCACCCGCAGCGCCTCCGGCAGGGCCCGGCACGCCCGCACCACCTGGTTGTCGAGGAACGGCGCGTGCAGCCGCTGGGAGCGGATTTCGGCCGCCTGCTCCAGCACCCGCAGATCCGCCGCGTGCCGAGCCAGCGCCGCCCGCGCCCGGAAGTCCCCCGGCCGTTGCCCAGGCCCCACGTCCGACCGCCGCGTCGACGCCTGAAGTCGAACCGATACTTCGGCCAGCGCCTCACCGGTCAGCCACCGCGCTGCCGGCCCAGGTCTCCCCCAGGTCAGCGCGGCCAGCGAGGCATCCGCCGCGCCCGGCCCGTCGTCGTCCAGCCGCCGGTGCAGCAGCCGCTCCGCGAGATTCTCGAGACCCGCCCGGTACGGCGTACGCGCAAGCCGCCGCGCCGCCGCATACACCCGCGCCGGCACCATCACGGACCCGTCCGCCTTCGCCAGCGCGGCGACCGGCCGCACGAGATGCCGCCGTTTGCGGTCCATCAGCAGATCGGCGAGCCGCGCAGGGTGCGCGTCCAGCACCTGCTTCGCCCCGTACCCCGTGAAGTGGTCCGCGCTCCCCGCCGCCAGCCGCGCCCGGTGCCGTGCGGCGGTCACCAGCGAGGGCCCGGGCTCGTCCGTCAGCGGCCCGTCGAGCTCGACGTACGGAAGCGTCGACTCCTCACCGGCCACGACCACATGGTGCAGCCGCGGATTGGCGGCCAGCGCCCCCGCCCGCTCCAGCTCGCCCTCGTCGCGCCCCCCGGCCCCGCCCACCGCGAGATCGTTGAAGGTGACGGCGAGCAACCGCTCACCCGCCCCCGTGCCGTGCCCCAGCACGGTCCCCGGCATCCCCGGCAGCCCCGCCGCGAGCAACGCCAGCGCCCCGGACGCCGGCCCGCCGGACAGATCCGCCCCGATCCCGGGCACCGGTGTCCCCCGCGCCGCGCGCCGCTCGGCGGGCCCCATCCCCGGCACGGGCCCGGGATCGATGTCGGCACCGGGAACGTGCCGAGGAGCGGCGAGCCGGGTCCGTACGGCCTCGACCAGCGCGTCGCGCACGGCGTCCACGGCCCGGTCGGGGTCGGCGGTCGGCGCGGCGACGGCGAGCGAGGCGACGGGTTCGTACCCGGCGATCTCGCGCGCCCCCGCGCGGAGGATCAGCGCGTGCCCCGGCGGGATGCGCTTGACGCCGTCGTACGGCGTGGAGTCGTGCAGTGCGGCCGGTACGTCGGGCGCGGCGAGCAGCGCCGCGAGGTGTCCGAAGTCGAGGTTGGCCCCGATGAGGTCGGCGAGCGGCAGCGCGGCGGTGGCGTAGGCGGTACCGCCCGCCCAGGGGGTGTAGAAGACCGGCCGGGCTCCGGCGAGATCGCCGCAGACGGTGACCCGGCGCCCCACCTGGACCACGGCCGTGTAGCTCCCCGCCCAGGCGGTGAGGTGCCGCAGCGCCCCGCCCCGCGCGGCGAACAGCGCGACGCGCAGCTGCTCGTCGGAGGCCCCGCAGGTGCCGAGGACGGCGATCTGTGTCTGTTCGTCGGCCTTGACCACGCGGACCTCGTCCGGGCGCCAGTCGCCGACCGCCCACAGCGGGTCGGGGTCGCCCCACAGCAGCTGGGATCCCACGGGGTGGACGGTCTCCCCGTCGGCTCCGGTGGCGCCGGCGGAGCCGGTGGGGCCGGTGGGGCCGAACCCCATGGCTCCCGCGGCGGTGCTGCTCCATCCCACCAACCACCGCATCGCCGCCTCCACAGGCTGTGGACAACCAGTGCACCGTACGAACCGGTTCCCCATGCTGCCATGAAGGAGGCGCTCAGGAAGGGTGCCGGAGCCGTATGTGCTCCGTCGAATGCGCCCCGGCGGATACACCCACCCTGGCCCGCCGCCACCGCACCCCGATCCGAACAGCCGCCCGACGCAAGGGGGGTGCGGCACCGGCGCCACGCAATCCGCCACACCGCTGCGACGCGAATGCGCCCCCGGAGCGCGCCCCCAAAACTCCCAACGCGCCGTCAACTACCAGGGTAGAAGCGCCGATACACCCGAAAGAGTGGGGTCGATTTTCGGCCAAATCGGAGCGATGAGGCCAGACTCGAACACGCTCCGTGCATGCTCTGCGCACCGCTGGGCGGTCGCGCAGTCCGGGAGGCGGAGCACGCCTCCCGGACCGTTCCGCCGCCCGCGGGGATGAAGGCGGCGGTGTCCCCCAGCCCACTGGATCCAGTACAGCGGGCCGACCCACGCACCGACCATGGAACCGCTCCCGTGATGGCCGGAGAAGAGCGCACACACGGGCGCACGGCCACACAATGGGAGCACGCCGCAACTGCGCGTATCGGACCCGTACTTCAGTACGGACCACAATCCCGCCATCCGGAAGAATGCCCCTTAACGCTTGGGATGCGGCGAACTACGCTGGGTTTACGAATGCCGCGTGGTTATGCCAGCGCGGCAGCCGTCTGTGTCGAGGGGTGGCGCATGTCCAGGGAGCAACGCGGGCCGAACGAAAAGCTCGGCACCGTTCTCGCCCTCGCGGGAATCTCCAACGCAGGCCTCGCGCGGCGCGTCAACGACCTTGGTGCACAGCGAGGACTGACGCTTCGCTACGACAAGACGTCGGTGGCACGCTGGGTGTCGAAGGGCATGGTGCCGCAGGGTGCGGCCCCGCACCTGATCGCCGCCGCCATCGGCCAGAAGCTGGGCCGTCCGGTGCCGCTCCACGAGATCGGCCTGGCGGACGCGGATCCCGCACCCGAGGTGGGCCTCGCCTTCCCTCGTGACGTGGGACAGGCGGTGCGCTCAGCGACGGAGCTGTACCGGCTGGACCTCGCGGGCCGCAGAGCCGGCTCCGGCGGCATCTGGCAGTCGCTCGCCGGATCGTTCGCAGTGAGCGCATACGCAACGCCCGCCTCGCGGTGGCTGATAACCCCGGCCGACAGTTCGGTCGCGCGGGAGGTGAACCCCGGCGACGGCTCCGGCGCACCGCTCAAAGTCGGCCACAGCGATGTGCGGAAGCTGCGGGAGGCCGCCGAGGACGCCCGGCGCTGGGACTCCAAGTACGGCGGGGGCGACTGGCGTTCGTCGATGGTCCCCGAGTGCCTCAGGGTCGAGGCGGCCCCGCTGCTGCTCGGCTGCTACTCCGACGACGTGGGCCGCTCGCTCTTCGGCGCCGCGGCCGAACTGACCCGCCTGGCCGGCTGGATGGCCTTCGACACCGGTCAGCAGGAGGCGGCCCAGCGCTACTACATCCAGGCGCTGCGCCTGGCCCGCGCGGCGGCCGACGTCCCCCTGGGCGGCTACGTCCTCGCCTCGATGTCGCTCCAGGCGACCTACCGCGGCTTCGGCGACGAGGGCGTGGACCTCGCCCAGGCCGCGCTGGAGCGCAACCGGGGGCTGGCCACCGCCCGCACCCTGAGCTTCTTCCGGCTGGTCGAGGCACGCGCACACGCACGCGCGGGAGACGCACAGGCCGCCGGTGCGGCCCTGAAGTCGGCGGAGAGCTGGCTGGAGCGCTCCCGCCCCGGCGACAGCGACCCGACCTGGCTCGGCTTCTACTCCTACGACCGTTTCGCCGCCGACGCGGCGGAGTGCTACCGCGATCTGAAGGCGCCCCGCCAGGTCCGCCGCTTCACCGAGCAGGCGCTGTCCAGGCCGACGGAGGAGTTCGTGCGCTCGCACGGACTGCGTCTCGTCGTCTCGGCCGTCGCCGAACTGGAGTCGGGCAACCTGGACGCGGCCTGCGAGCAGGGCGTCCGCGCGGTGGAGGTGGCGGGCCGCATCTCCTCCGCCCGCACCACCGAGTACGTCAAGGACCTGCTGCACCGTCTCGAGCCGTACGGCGACGAACCCCGCGTGGTGGAACTGCGCGAACGCGCCCGCCCGCTGCTGATGACGACGGCCTGACCCACCGGAGGTACGGCCGCCGTCAGGCCGCGGTGCACTGTTGTCAGTGGCGCAGTGCACTATCGGATGCGGGAGGTGGTGCAGGTGACGCAGATGGTGGCGCGCTCGTACGACTGTGACGTGCTGGTGGTCGGCGGAGGGATCGTCGGCCTGTCGACGGCGTACGCGATCGGCCGCGCGGCCCCGGGCACGCGGGTGACGGTGCTGGAGAAGGAGCCCGGTCCGGCCCGGCACCAGACGGGCCGCAACAGCGGCGTCATCCACAGCGGCATCTACTACCGCCCCGGCTCGCTGAAGGCGCGCTACGCGGTGCGGGGCGCCGCGGAGATGGTGAAGTTCTGCGCGGAGTACGACATCCCGCACGCCGTGACGGGCAAGCTGATCGTCGCCACGGGCCGCGACGAGCTCCCCCGCCTGCACGCCCTGGCCCAGCGCGGCCGGGAGAACGGCATCGCGGTGCGCGAACTGTGCGGCCCGCAGATCGCGGAGTACGAGCCGGAGGTGGACGGCCTGGCGGCCCTCCACGTCGGCACCACCGGCATCTGCGACTTCGCCGCGGTCGCCGGCCGGCTCGCGGAGACGTCCGGCGCGGAGATCCGCTACGGGGCGCGGGTCGTCCGCGTCGACCGCCGCCTCGGCCGGGGAGTGGCCGTCCTGACGGCCGGCGGCGACATCGTGCGCGGCCGGGTGCTGGTGAACTGCGCGGGGCTGCACTGCGACGAGATCGCCCGGCGCACCGGCGACGAGCCCGGCGCCCGGATCGTGCCGTTCCGCGGCGAGTACTACGAGCTGGCCAGACCGGAGCTGGTGCGCGGCCTGGTCTACCCGGTGCCCGACCCGGCGTTCCCCTTCCTCGGTGTCCACCTCACCCGGGGCGTCGACGGCGGCGTCCACGTCGGCCCCAACGCGGTACCGGCGCTCGCCCGCGAGGGATACGACTGGCGAACGGTGCGTCCGCGCGAGCTGGGGGCGACCCTGTCCTGGCCGGGCTCCTGGCAGCTCGCCCGCCGCCACTGGCGGTACGGCACCGGGGAACTGCACCGGTCGCTGTCCAGGCCGGCCTTCGCGCGGGCGGTGCGCCGGCTGCTGCCCGCCGTGCGGGAGGACGACCTGGTGCCGGCGGCGGCCGGGGTGAGAGCGCAGGCGGTGCTGCGGGACGGCACCCTCGCCGACGACTTCCTGATCCAGGAGGCCCCCCGCGCGGTGCACGTGCTGAACGCGCCCTCTCCCGCGGCCACGGCGTCCCTGCCGATCGGGCGGGAGATCGCGCGGCGGGCGATGGCGCAGCTCACGCCGGACGGACGGTGAGAGCACGACGCCCGCCCGCCCCGCCCCCGTAAAATCGAAGCACTGTGTCTGACTCCGTGAGCACCCCCGAAGCACCGCACTCCGCACCCACGCCCGGTGTGTCGATCCGCCGTACCCGGGCCAAGGGCGAGCCGCGCTTCCCGGACGGGCCGAAGCCCGACCCGGCCGGGTCGCACTTCGAGCGGCGGATCCGCAGTTTCCAGCCGCGCCGCAGCCGTGTCACCGCCGGGCAGGCGGACGCCCTGCAGCGGCTGTGGCCCCTGTGGGGTTTCGACATCGACGGCAGCGGCCCGCTCGACCTGGCCGCGTTCTTCGGCAACGGCAACCCGGTCGTGCTGGAGATCGGCTTCGGCATGGGCGAGGCCACCGCCTCGATGGCCGCCGCCGACCCGGCCACCAACATCCTCGCCGTGGACGTCCACACCCCCGGCCAGGGCAATCTCCTCAACCTCGCCGACCAGCAGGGACTGACCAACGTCCGGGTCGGCAACGGCGACGCGATCATCCTGCTGCGCGAGATGCTGGCCCCCGACTCCCTGGACGGACTGCGCGTCTACTTCCCCGACCCGTGGCCCAAGAAGCGGCACCACAAGCGCCGGCTGATCCAGCCGGAGTTCCTCACTCTCGCCGCGACCCGGCTGCGGCCGGGGGCGGTCGTGCACTGCGCCACCGACTGGGAGCCGTACGCGGAGCAGATGCTCGAGGTGCTCACCGCGCACCCCGCCTTCGAGAACACGCAGGCGGACGGCGGTTTCGCGCCACGTCCCGAGTTCCGTCCGCTCACTCGTTTCGAGGGCCAGGGACTGGACAAGGGTCATGTCGTGAACGACTTGCTCTTCCGCCGCGTACCGCACGAGGAGCGGACCGGGCGCCAGGCCCAGGAGTAAGCCCCAGGCCGGGCCCGAGCCCGCACGCAGTCCTGCCCCTCCCTCGTAAGGGTCGATCCCGTGGCCACCAGCCCTCCGTACCCGACGCGCCCCGGCGAGGCCCCCGGCGGAACGCTGGGGCACGCACACTGGTGGCAGCGGCCCTGGGTGCGTTACGGCACGCTGATCACCCTGCTCACGCTGTCCGGTCTGGTGATCCTCGCCCTGGTCCGCGAGCAGACGGGAACCCAGGGATTCCTGGTGGGAGTGGGTCTCGCCGTCCTTCCCGTGCCGCTGCTCATGGCGGCCTTCCGCTGGCTGGACCGGGTGGAGCCGGGCCCCTGGCGGAACCTGCTGTTCTCGTTCGCCTGGGGTGCGTGTGCAGCGGCGCTGATAGCGATCGTGGCGAACAGTTTCGCCACGCAGTGGATAGCGACGGCGACCGCCGACCCGACCGGCGCCAACACGCTGGGGGCGACCGTCATAGCCCCGGTCGTGGAGGAGTCAGCGAAGGCCGCGGCCGTCCTCCTGGTCTTCCTGTTCCGCAGACGGGACTTCACCGGGATCCTCGACGGTGTGGTGATAGCCGGGGTCACCGCCACCGGCTTCGCCTTCACGGAGAACATCCTCTACCTCGGCACCGCCTACGGCACCGACCAGCTCACGGGCGACAGCGGCGTGGCCTCGGTCACCGCGGCGACCTTCTTCGTGCGGATCGTCATGTCGCCGTTCGCGCACCCCTTGTTCACCGTGCTCACCGGGATCGGCTTCGGCATCGCCGCGCTGTCCACGGACCGGCAGCGGGTCCGGCGCGTGCTGCTTCCGCTGTGCGGTCTGCTCCTCGCGATGGGCATGCACGCCCTGTGGAACGGCTCCACCACGCTCGGCCAGTACGGCTTCATCGCGGTGTACGCGGCGTTCATGGTGCCGGCGTTCGGGCTGCTGACCTGGCTGGTGGTGTGGACGCGGCAGCGCGAGCTGCGGACCGTCCGGACGGAGCTGCCCGCGTACGCGGTGGCCGGCTGGCTCACCCCGGCGGAGCCGTTCGCCCTGGGCTCGATGCGGGCGCGGCGCCTCGCCCGGCGGTACGCGCGCCGGTACGGCGGAAAGCCGGCGGCGCGCGCGGTCGCGCAGTACGAGGCGTACGCCACCTCGCTGGCGTTCCTGCGGCACCGCGGCCGGCTGGGGCGGGCCGGGACGGACTTCGTCCCCCGGGAACGGGAGCTGCTGCTGGAGCTGTGGCACCGGCGGGGTGCGGCGCGTCCGGCCCTGGACCACGCGGCCCGTCTCACCGCACCGCCGGTTCCGGTCGCTCCCACGCCGTGGCCGGTGCACGGGGCGTACGGGCATCCGCCGTACGGCCATCCCGCCCACGGGAGCCCGCCCTACGGGCATCCCTACCCCGCCTACGGCTCCGACGCCCACCGCTTCTGACGTGCGAAGGTCCCCGGAAACACCTGACCGGCAGCCCTGACGTCGGGGGGTCGTCGTCGGGACTGCCGGCGTTCAGGAGCGGCAGGAATCGGGGCGGCGGTGATCAGGGGGTGAGGCCCTTGCTCTGCAGCCACGCCATCGGGTCGATGCCCGAGGAGGAGCCGCCGGAGTGGACCTCGAGGTGGAGGTGGGCACCGGTGGAGTTGCCGGTGGAGCCGACGCGGCCGATCACATCGCCGGTGTTGACCTTCTGGCCGACGCTGACGCTGATGGAGGACTGGTGGGCGTACCAGATCTCGGTGCCGTCGTCGAGGGTCAGCACGGTCTTGTAGCCGTAGGAGCCGTCCCAGCCGGCGGAGGTGATCGTGCCGGTGTGGACGGCCTTGATCAGCGTGCCGGTGGGGGCGGCGAAGTCGAGGCCGGTGTGCTGACCGGAGGACCAGTAGGCGCCGGCCTGGCCGAAGGTGGAGGAGATGGTGTACGAGGAGGTCGGCAGCGTGTACTGCTTGGCCAGCTGGGCGAGGCGCTCGGCCTCGGCCTTCTTCGCGGCCTCCTCCTCCGCCTTCTTCTTGGCGGCCTCGGCCTTGGCCTTGGCCTCCTTCTCCGCCTTGGCGGCGGCCTCGGCAGCCTGCTTCTCGGCCGCGGCGGCGGCCTCGGCGGCGGCCTTGGTCTCGGCCTGGTTCTGCTGCTGCTCGACCTGGGCCATGATCCGGGTGCGCAGCGCCTCGCCGGCGCCCTCGGTGCCCTGCTCGGCTTCGGCGGTGGCCATGCCCAGGCTGCTGAGGGGGGTGGTCGAACCCTCGGGCGTTTCCTCGTCGGAGATGAGGGAACCCACGTTGGGGAGGTCGGGCACGGAGATGGAGACCGGCGGCTTGCCGGGCTGGGCGCTGGCCATGCCGCCGGCGCCGACCGCCGCTATGACGCCGACGCCGAGAACGGTGGAGCTGCGGGCGAGCCCTCCCCCGCGCTGCTTGGAGACGCGGTGCCGGCCACGTACCGGGCGAATGGACTCCGCGGTGGGGTTCCACTCCTCGAAGGGGCCCTCGTCGGTGCGGACACCGCCGTAGGCGAAGGTGTCGCTCGGCTTGAACGGGGCCTCGGGGGCAGGCGGGTTGGACGCCACGTGGGCGCGCTCCTTTCCTTCCTTTCGCCTACCGGGTTAGCTGACGGGTTCGGAGCAGGAAGGTCTCCTACGCGCGTATACAAACCGTGTTGCCACGGCTGCACCCACACGACTCACCCCACGGTGGTGGTTCCCCGGTTCCCTTACGGGATTCGGCGCGTGCGCACGGAGCCGACTTCTGTGACGGCTGGGACGACCGCGCTGCGTTATCGAACGTTAATAGACGCGAGGGCCGGATTCCAAGCCGTTCCTCTTGATCGTTAACGATTTTCGCGGGGACTTACCTGCCAGGAGCGCCCAAAAACGGGCGAGTTGACCTCGGCTCGACTGCGGGCCGACTGCTGACGGTGTGTCACCTGTTATGCGCTGCGGGACGGCTGGCTCACAGTAAGTGATGAGGGGAGGGGCGATGCGAAAACACCGAGGGCCGGAACCCTTTCGGATTCCGGCCCTCGGCCTTCAGTAGCGGGGACAGGATTTGAACCTGCGACCTCTGGGTTATGAGCCCAGCGAGCTACCGAGCTGCTCCACCCCGCGTCGTTGAGACCAGTGTATGCCATCCGCGGGACATGCCGCACACCCATTTACGTGTGCGGTTCGTCTCAGCGGCCGGTCAAGTGGACGTTCGGCGCCTTGGCGCGGTCCTCGTACTCCGGCAGGACGACGACGGTGGCGCCCCCGGCCGCCAGGACCGCGCTGCCGTCGGCACCGGCCACAAAGGTGTCCGGCTCCCGCCAGGCCGTGACCACCCGCCGTATCCCCGCGTCCAGGATCAGCCGCGCACAGGGCGCCGGCCGCGACGCGCGCCGGGCGCACGGCTCCAGGCTGGAGTACACGGTGGCACCCGCTAGCCGGGGATCGGCCGGATCGGTCTTGGCGAGCGCGGCCTCCTCCGCGTGCACCACCGGGTCACCGCCCTCCCGGGAGTGGCCCCGCGCCAGCTCCGTGCCGTCCGCGGCCACCACCACCGCACCCACACTGAACGCCGTCTTCGAGGGCGGACACTGCGCGGCCAGCTCGCAGGCGAGGGCCAGCCAGCGGTGGTCGGCGGCGACGGGCAGCGCGCCGGTGCCGGGCGCCGTGGGCTCGTAGCGCATCAGGACCACATCGCCGATCGGGCGGGTCTCCACCAGCCGCAGCCGGCCGCCCTGGTAGGAGCCGGGCCCGAACAGCCGGGGTGCGTCCGCGTCGCCGACGAACAGCGGGGCGAGCACCAATTGGAGCTCGTCCGCGAGGCCCTCGGTGAGCAGCTGGGTGTGGACGCGGCCGCCGCCCTCCACCATCAGCCGCCGCACCCCGCGCACGGTGCCCAGATGCTCCAGCAGGCGCCGCCAGTCGAGCTCCGGGCCGAGCGGGACGACATCGGCGGCGAGGCCCAGGGCGTGGGCGCGCTCGGCGCCCTTGTCGGTGGTGTAGAGGACCTTCTCGCCGCCGGTGTGCCAGAACAACGCCGCCGGGTCCAGCTCGCCGGAGCCGCTGACGGTGACCTTGAGCGGATACTCGGGCTGGCCCCCGGCGAGACGGGCGGCGCGGCGCTCGGGCGAGTTGACCAGCAGCCGGGGATTGTCGGCGCGGATCGTACCGGCGCCGACCAGGATGGCGTCCACGGATGCCCGCACCTCGTCGACCCGGTCGAAGTCGTTCGGGCCGGAGAGCAGCAGCCGCTCGGGAGAGGTGTCGTCCAGGTAGCCGTCGAGGGAGACGGCGGCGGACAGCAGGACGTACGGATGGGGCATCGGCGCACTCCGGTAGGGTCGGCGGCTGGCGGGACCGCTGCGCGGCCCGGGTCAAGTCTGACAACCCGCCGGGCGGTGCGTCGCCCGCGTCCCCGACCGGCCGGGATGACGGTTCAGGGTTCGATCAGGCCGACGCGGATGGCGTAGCGGGTGAGCTCCAGGCGGTCCTTCAGACCGAGCTTGGCCAGCAGATTGGCGCGGTGCCGCTCCACGGTCTTGGGGCTGATCACCAGGAGGTCGGCGATCTGGGAGGTGTGCCCCTCGGCGACCAGCTTGAGGATCTGCTCCTCGCGGTCGGTGATGGCCTTGGCCGGCAGGGTCCGGCCCTCCCGCGCGAGATCGAGGTAGTTGTGGATCAGGGCGTTGACGGCTCCCGGGTAGAGGAACGGCTCGCCGCGCATGGTGGCGTGGCAGGCCTCGACGAGGTCCTGGTCGGCGACGGACTTCAGGACGTAGCCCGAGGCGCCGGCGGCGAGCGCCTCGAAGAAGAACTGCTCGTTGTCATACATGGTCAGGATGAGGATCCGCGTCTCCGGCGAGGTACGGGAGAGCTCACGGGCCGCCTGGAGACCGGTCGGACGGGGCATGCCGATGTCGAGAATGGCCAGGTCGGGGCGGTGCTCACGGGCCTGTTCGAGGGCTTCGACGCCGTCGGCGGCCTCGGCCACCACGGTCAGATCCGGTTCGCCGTCCAGGATGAGGCGAACCCCCCGGCGCACCAGCGCGTGGTCGTCGGCGAGAAGGATGCGGGTGGGTGCCCGCTCGGTCATGTTCAGCGTTTCCGGTCGGGTGGCAACGGTCACGGAGGCGGAGGAGCGTGCGCGGGCATCGACGGCCCCCGTACGGGAATGACGGCGTGCGCGGGGTAGCGGGCGGGGACGGGCACGGCCAGACGCACCTCGGTGCCGCCGTCGGGGCCGGGTTCCACGGCCAGGTGGGCGCCGACGAGCAGGGCGCGTTCCCGCATGCCGCGGATGCCGGCGCCCTCCGCCGCGCCGACGATGCCCCGGCCGTCGTCACGGACGCGCAGCAGGACACCGCCGGGCGCGCGGGTCAGGGCGAGCTCGGCCCGCCGTGCGTGGGAGTGACGGACGGTGTTGGTGAGGCCTTCCTGGGCGACCCGGTAGATGACCAGCTCGGTCTCCCGGTCGAGCTCGGGCAGGTCTCCGGTGAGGCTGTGCTGGACGCTCAGACCGCCGCCGCCGAACTCGGTGGCGAGGGCCTTGAGGGCGCTGGCCAGACCCAGCTCGTCCAGGACCCCGGGGCGCAGCCGGCGGGCGATCCGCCGGATCTCCTCCAGACTCGCGCGGGTGGTCTCCTGCACCTGACGCAGCTCCTCGCCGAGCTCCCACGGGGCATGGTCGGCGGCCCGCTTGAGCTGCAGCAGTACGGCGGTCAGGGACTGGCCCACCTCGTCGTGCAGCTCCTGGGCGATACGGCGGCGCTCCCCCTCCTGCGCGGACAGGGCGCGGGCGCTGCTCGTGGCGCGCTCGTCCTCCAGCCGGTCGAGCATGGTGTTGAACGTGGTGATCAGCTCGGCGATCTCACCGCGCCCGCCGACCTCCGGGCGGTGCCCCGGGCGGAGCAGGTCGGTGGTGGTCATGGCGCGGGTCAGGCGCTGCAGCGGCGCGAGCCCGAAGCGGAGCAGCAGCGCGTTGGCGACCAGCATGGCGGCCAGGCCCACGGTGAGCACCGCGGCCTCGGTGAGCAGCACAGGGGTGGAGACGGTGACGGGTCCCGGCAGAAGGGCCGTGGCGACGACGAGCACGACGGCGTTCAGCATGAACATCCGCCAGAACAGAGGCACCCCGCGCCTCCTCGCCATGGACCGCTCCGACGGGGGAGGCTCCCGGTGCGGCGGGAGCCAGGACGGGCCCGCGGACCGGGGGGCGCGGCGCGGGCCGTCACCATCCAGCCTGTCCCCTGAGCAGGCCCCGCGCCATCGGTGACAACCCCCATTTTCCCGCCGGAACCCCTAAGCGGCGGCGGCCCGCACAGGCACCGTTCCCCGTGAAGATGGGGAGCCCGACCGATGGCCCCGCCCGGCGCCGACAGGGGACCCTGGGTCTCCGTACCGGACGGGTGACGACGCCGGCACACCGACAAGCTCCCACAGCCCAATTTCGCGTGTCCACGCGGCCGTCGGCATGGCGCCATACGGCCGCCCCTCGGAAGGAGGAGCCGTGCCCCACTCCCACGACGCTCGCCCCGCCGACCTCGCGGCCCGACTCGAGCACGAGGAACCCCGCCCCCGCGAGTACCGGCGCACGGGCGCCTGGTGGGCGCTGGTCATCGGGGTGGCGATGCTGATCGCGGGGGTGCTCGTCCCCGACGGACTGCTCATCGCGGCGGGCCTGGTCCTCTCCGGAATCGCCGCCCAACTCCTCGACCCCAACCAGCGCCCGAGGCCCCGCCACCCCCGACGCTGCTGACGCGATGCGGCCGGGCGTGCTCAGTGCTCCCCGGCCGCCGGGCCGCCTTCGGTCCGCGGAGCCCCCAGCGCCTCGTCGGCGGCGACGACTTCCTTGAACCACTGCCGGTGCACCTTGTACGTACGGTCGAGCTCGAACTTGTGGTAGATCCCGGTCGGATTGCCGAACCGCACGTCACGCGGAAGGCGCCGCGCCCCGTCCTGGCCCACAACGAGGATCGCGCGGTCGGTGACCACGATCGTCTCCGCCGGCACGGTGAAGATCCCCGACCCGGTCACCGTCATGAACCCCGTCTGGATCTGCTCGCCGGGCTCCAGATACGGCGCCGCCCGGCCGGCGATCATCTCGGCCCGTCGTTCCCTGTACCCCACGACCCGCCCTCCTCCTGCAACCAACCCACGTCCGGGCGGCGTCGCCGACCCGGACCGATTCGACAGCAGAACCTACGGGACGGGTCCCGAGGGAGGAACTCACTGGTCGGCGGAGAAAATGTTCGAGTCCTGCAGCGCGTTGGAGATCGGCTCGTCGTGGCCTTGGCCGGCGTGGAATTCTCGGGGCACTGCTGGATCCGCGAGTTGGACAGGATGGGGATGTCCTGGACCGAGGTCTGCACGACGTCCACGAGTGACCCGACGTTGCCCTTGGCCTGGCCCAGACCAGGAGATCGCGGCGGCCTGAGGTTCCGGGGGTGGGCCCGATCGCGTCCATGCTGACACCGACCCTTCGGGCGGCATGGGGCAGATCGTCGTAGGCGCGGCCGAGTACGGTCGCGCTCCCCCGCGGTGGGTCGGGTCAGTCCGAGGCGCCATTGCGGCCGAGCAGACCCACGACCCGTCCGAAGCGGACGGTGAAGGACAGGTCCTCCACGGCCGAGACCGGCCCGAACCGTTTGCTGACGCCGTGGAACTCGATGACGGGAACCTCACTCACGACGGCTCCGTGCCACGGTCGCGCCGACAACGGCCATGCCGCCCGCCAGCGCGAGGACGAGCACGGCAGTGACGCCAATACGTACCCCTCCGGACAGGTTCATCGTGGTCATCACCACTCCCAGTGCGATCAGCGCACAGAGGCCGGGCACCGCTGAGGCGATGGCAGCCGGAAGTCTGTGGTGGCGGATGCTGCCCGCCACAGACTCCCGGCTTCAGTTCCCGTGCCTCAGCGCGTGGCGATGCTGACGGCCACGCTGACAGCCGCGCTCGCGGCGGCGGTACCGCTCACGGCGACGCCGTACGAGAAGCCGGTCCAGAAACCGGAGGCCTCCATGGCCTCCAGCTCCTGCATACCCAGCTCCAGGACCGGCTGGATCTTCTCGATCTCCTGCATTTGCGCGCGATCGCCCAGCAGCTCATCACCTTCAACCCCGCCTCCCACGTCGAGTTGGAGTCCGGCAAGCGCCCCAAGCCGCTCCTCTGGACTGACGGGCGGGGTCCGACGCCGGCGCGAGACCGGCGAGATCCCCACCCTGTGATGACGTGGACACCCCAGCAGTTCGGCGCCTTCCTCGACGCGGCCGAGGGCGACCGCTTGTACGCGATCTTCCATCATGGGCAGCCGCGGACTCCGGCGAGGCGAGGCGGTCGGCCAGGACTGGCAGGAGATCGATCTCGACGTCGGCCTGATCACGCCCGCCAAGGAGATCGTGGTGGACGGCTGGGACACCTACGAGTCCGAACCGAAGACGGACGGGAGCGCGAATACGATCGCGCTCGACAACCTGAACATCACCACCCTGCGCGACCACAAGGCCCGCCAGGAGAAGGAGCGCTCCAAGTTTCTCCGAGACCTTCCGCCGCATCCTCGCCACGACCGACCTGCCACCCGTCACCCTGCGGGACCTGCGCCACGTCGCCGCGACGCTGACGCACGGAGGCGGCGGCGACATCCACACGGTGAAGGAGACCTTGCGGCACTCCACCATCACGCTGACCTCGGACACATACGCGAGCCTGCTCCCTGGGCTGGACCGCGAAATCGCGGAGAAGGCAACGAAGCTGATCCCCAGGTCGCGTCCGGCCGTTGCTGATTCGTCCGCCCAAGCGGCACCCGATCCGCAGGCCACGAGCGCATCCGCTCACGCAGTGGCTTCAAAACGAAGCAGCGCCCGACCCGACCGAAGCCGACTCAGGCGCTGCGTAGCAGGTCAGAGGCCGTTTGCCTCCCCTACCACCGGTAGGCCCTGTGGGACTCGAACCCACAACCAATGGATTAAAAGTCCACTGCTCTGCCAATTGAGCTAAGGGCCCCTGGCGATGTTGCCTCCCCGAGCATAGCCGGACGTGGCCGAGTTCCCGATCGGGTATCGGGGGAGGCGGGTCGGGCCGTGTCGCGTGGGGCATGCGGAAGGGCCCGCGCGACGGGGTGTCGTGCGGGCCCTTCCGGTCAATCCGGTGAGGCTGCGTCAGCCGTTGCGCTTCCAGCGCGGCTTGTCCTCGCGGCGGCCGAAGGAGCCGCCGCCGCGGTGGTCGTCCCGACGGCCGTACGGGCGGTCGTGGCCGCCGGAGCGGAAGCCCGGGCGGTCGCCCTGGCGGTCGCGGTTGAACGGCCAGTCGCTGCCGCGGTGGCCGCTCCGGTCGTCGCGGCGGAAGCCGCCGCGGTCGCGGTCACGGTCGCGGTTGAAGCCGCCCCGGTCGTCACGGCGCTCGAACGAACGCCCACCACGGTCACCCCGGTCGTCACGGCGGAAACCGCCACGGTCGCCCCGGTCGTCACGGCGGAAGCCGCCGCGGTCACGGTCGCGGTCGCGGTTGAAGCCGCCCCGGTCGTCACGACGCTCGAACGAACGCCCACCACGGTCACCCCGGTCGTCGCGACGGAAGCCGCCACGGTCGCGGTCACGGTCGCGGCGCTCGAACGAACGCCCACCACGGTCACCCCGGTCGTCACGGCGCTCACGCCGCTCGTACGGTGCCGGAGCCTCCGTACGCTCGACGTCCCGCGCGGTCGGCTGCTCCGGCAGAGACACCTCCGCCACGGCAGCCGCCTCGGCCACCGCCGCCTCGGGGTCCTCGCCGCGCTCCCGCGCGACCCGGGCCACCAGACGGTCGGCCTCGTCGCGCAGCTCAGACGCGCGGCGCTGCGCCCGCTCCAGCTCCTTGGTGAGCTGGGCGACCTCACGCTCGGCCTGCTGAGCCGCGTTGCCCGCCGATTCGGCCTGCACCTCGGTCATGGACCGGGCACCGGTGATCTCGGCGACCTCCGGGTCGAAGGCCGCGCCGCCCTGGATGATGTGGCGCGTGGCGTCGACGCCCGCGTCCTCCATCAGCCGGAAGATCTGGCGCCGCTGGTGCGGCAGGGACAGGGAGACAACGGTGCCGGTGCGGCCGGCGCGCGCCGTGCGGCCCGCGCGGTGCAGGTAGTCCTTGTGGTCGCCGGCCGGGTCCACGTTCAGGACCAGGTCGATACCGTCGACGTGGATGCCCCGCGCGGCGACGTCGGTGGCGACCAGGACGTTGACGTAGCCGTCCTTGAAGTCCGCCAGCGTCCGCGTACGGGCGCCCTGCGTCATGCCGCCGTGCAGCGCGTCGGCCTTCACCCCGGCGTCCCGCAGCTGCTCGGCGACGCGGTCGGCCCCCAGCTGGGTACGGACGAAGATGATCGTGCGGCCCTTGCGGGAGGCGATGGCCGCGGTGACCGGCGCCTTGTCCTTGGGCTTCACGACGAGGATGTGGTGCGACATGGTCGTCACCGCGCCCTGCGCCGCGTCCACCTCGTGCGCCACCGGGTCGTTGAGGTAGCGGTCGACCAGGGTCCTGATCTCGTTCTCCATGGTCGCGGAGAACAGCATGCGCTGGCCGCCCGCCGGAACCTGGTCGAGGAGCTCGGTGACCTCGGGCAGGAAGCCCAGGTCGGACATCTGGTCGGCCTCGTCGAGGACGGCGATCTGCACGTTCTCCAGCGAGCAGGCGCCGCGGTTGATGATGTCGCGGAGGCGGCCGGGGGTGGCGACGAGGATGTCGACGCCGCGCTCGAGGGCGTAGATCTGGTTACCCATCGAGGTGCCGCCGCAGACGACCTTCATCTTCAGGCCCATGACGTCCCCGTACGGCTGGAGTGCGTCGGCGACCTGCATGGCGAGCTCACGCGTCGGCGTCAGGATGACGGCGCGCGGCTTGTGCTTCTCGGTGCGGCCGCCGGCCAGCGTGGCCAGCGTCGGCAGTCCGAAGGAGAGGGTCTTGCCGGAGCCGGTGCGGCCACGGCCGAGGATGTCCTTGCCGGCCAGGGCGTCCGGGATGGTCGCGGCCTGGATCGGGAAGGGGGTGGTCACGCCGTTCTGCGCGAGCTTGCGCACGACGCCCTCGGGGAGGCCGAGGTCGGCGAAGGTGATCTCGGGCGTCGCCACGTCGGTGACGACGTCGAGGTTGGTGTCCTGAGCGTTCTCGGGCAGGACAATGTGTTCAGTACTGGTCATGGACATGCGAATGCGAAACCTTCCGGAGTCTCTTCGGCACGCGCCCGTCAACTCCGTGAATCGCGATTCGCAATAACGACCGCCTCGATGCGGTCCACCACGGTAAGGGGAGAGTACGCGCCACACGGCGCGCTCTGCTGTGGCGCCGGGCAAATAGGATCAAACGATCTGCCACCATACGCACCCCGGCACCTTGAAAGCAAGTCTGCAGGTGGAACGGGACCCGTCGGGCGACCTATCACCCTACGCACCCCGGCACCCTAAAAGCAAGTCTGCAGATGAAACGGGGCCCGTCGGGCACGGATGCGCTCGGGAAGATTCTACGCCGGCGCCCCCGCTTCCGGCGCCGGCTCCCGCTGCGCCAGTTGCGTGTCCGGCGGCGGGTGCGCCGACGAGGACGGCTCCGCCTGTGTCGGCTCCGGCGTGACCGAGGGCTCGGGCGGCGTCGGCGTAGGCTCCGGGTCCGGCGTCCGTGAGGGCTCCGGCGGAACCGGCTCGCCCGGGGCCGGTCCGGGGGGCCCGCCGGAGCCACCATCGGCCGGCGCCGACCCGCTCGCCCCCGCGGACGGCGAGGCCTCGCCCGGCGCGGGCTGCCCCGCCCCGCGCTTCTTCCCCTTGCGCTTGCGTCCCTTGCCGTCGGCGCCGTCGCCGCGCTCACCGTCGGCCGTCGCCGTGCCGTACCCGCCGCCGCCCGGCCCCGCCGCTCCTCCGTCCGGCGCCTCACCGCCCGACCGCCCCGCGGAGTGCGACGGTCCGGCACCCCGGCCGGCACCGTCCTCACCCACGCTCACACAACCGGCGGCAGCGGCGACGGCCACGACCGCGGCGGCCAGGCGGACGGGTACGTACAAGCGGCGCACGGGGCCACCTCCGGGTGGAGTACAGGGTCAACAACCCCAACTCCCGCCACCCGCAAGAAGACACGCCAACCGCTCAGCCGTAGCCGAGCGCGTGCAGCCGGGCGTCGTCGATGCCGAAGTGGTGGGCGATCTCGTGCACCACTGTGATCTCGGTCTCGGCGACCACGTCCTCCCGGGACTCGCACATCCGCAGGGTCGGCCCCCGGTAGATGGTGATCCGGTCGGGCAGGACCCCGGCGTACCACTCGCCCCGCTCCGTCAGCGGTGTCCCCTCGTACAGCCCCAGCAGCTCCGGATCGTCCGCCGGGGGCTCGTCCTCGACGAACACCGCGACGTTGTCCAGCAGCCGCATCAGCTCCGGCGGAATCCGGTCCAGCGCCTCGGAGACCAGCTCCTCGAACGTCTCGCGCGTCATCTCCAGCACAGAGCCATTGTCGGGCACGAGCCGTCCGTACGAGATGCTCGGGAGGCCCGCATATCCGGAGCATGGCGCGGGCATACGGGACCAATGGCCCGCGTCCCCTCCGTAGTCATGCACGCCGTCCACCGCGTCCGACGGGTCCCGCGGGCCCTCACCCGCCGCAACCACTCCCGCCGGCCCGCGCCCGCGACGACCGCCCTCGCCCCGCAGCCACGCCCCTGGCTCCGCGCCGTCGGGCTGGTCGCGGTGGTCGTCCTCGGCGCCTGGCTCGGCCTGCTCGTGGTCGGCAACGTCCGCGTGCCCGTGGGGCCCATGAACACCACCATGGCCCTGCGCCCCTCCCTCACCGGCGGCACCAAGATCAACGTCTCGCCCCTGGGCGCCCTGCAGCTCGACAGCCACACCGCGCCGGTGCGACTCGACGTCAACGTCGACCAGCTCGACCCCGAACGCTCCCAGGCCCTCGTCGACCACCCCGAGCGTCTCTCCGGCCTCCAGGAGGAGGTCGCCCGCGACATCACCCACGGCACCGCCGACCTCGCCGTACGCTCCTGCGTCGCCGTGGTCACCGGTGCCACGGCCCTCGGCCTGGTCGTCTACCGCCGGCCCCGCCGCGCCCTCGCCGCCGGCGGACTCGCCCTCGCCCTGCTGGCCGCGTCCGGCGGCACCGCGTTCGCCACCTGGAACCCCGACTCCGTCCTGGAGCCGAAGTTCTCCGGCCTGCTCTCCTCCGCGCCCTCCCTCGTCGGCGACGCGCGCAGCATCGTCACCGAGTTCGACGTGTACCAGACGGAGTTGGCCCGCCTGGTCACCAACGTGACCAAGCTCTACGACGCCACGTCCTCGCTCCCCACCTACCAGCCCGACCCGACCACCATCCGGGTCCTGCACGTCTCCGACATCCATCTCAACCCCGCGAGCTGGAAGATCATCGCCTCGCTGGTGGAGCAGTACCAGGTGGATGTGATCGTCGACTCCGGCGACACGATGGACCACGGCACCGCCGCCGAGAACGGGTTCCTGGACCCCATCGAGGACCTCGGCGCGCCCTACGTCTGGGTGCGCGGCAACCACGACTCACGGGTCACCCAGCGCTACCTCGAAGGCCTGAAGAACGTCCACGTGCTGGACGACGGCAGGGCGAAGACCATCGCCGGGCTGCGCTTCGCCGGCATCGGCGACCCGCAGTTCACCCCCGACCGCTCGAACAGGAACGGGGCCGAGCGGTCCCAGGAACTGGCGGGGGCCCGTCTCGCCTCCACGCTGCGCGACCAGCGCGCCGCCGGCACCCCGGTCGACGTCGCGGTCGCCCACGAACCCTCCGCGGCCCGTGAGGTCGACGGCACCGTCCCCCTGGTCCTCGCCGGGCACATCCACCACGAGGAGAGCGAGGTCATGCGGTACGGCACCCGGCTCCGGATCGAGGGCTCCACCGGCGGCAGCGGCCTGCGCGCCATCGAGGGCAAGTACCCCGACCCCATCGAGACGTCGATCCTCTACTTCGACCGTGACTCCCGCCGCCTCCAGGCCTGGGACTCGATCGAACTGGGCGGTCTCGGCCTGACGACCGCGGAGGTCAGCCGGCACCTCCCCGAGGAGAACCAGCCAGGGGCGAGCCCGTCGCCCACGGACGCGGATGCCTCGCCGACGGGCAGCGCTCCGGCCCCTCGATGACCCGCATCTTTTCGGTTTGGTCGCGCCCCGGAAGCCGTAGTACAGTCTGCTCGTGCCCAAGGGCAGCGGTCAGGGCTTGACCGTCCCGAACCCCGTCAGGGGCCAGGGAGAAGCGGAACCTCTCGGGGGGAAGCGGAGTCACATGCTTCTCACGTCTCCAAACACGGAGATGCACGGTGAAGCAACCGCGCTGGGTCCGCCCTCATCGTCTAGTGGCCCAGGACGCCGCCCTTTCAAGGCGGTAGCACGGGTTCGAATCCCGTTGGGGGCACGCACCACCCTGTGCGACACTGTCGTACGACACGCTTGGTCCTGTGGAGCAGTTTGGAGTGCTCGCCACCCTGTCAAGGTGGAGGCCGCGGGTTCAAATCCCGTCAGGACCGCTGGTGTTTCACGTGAAACACCGCGGCTGGGTAGCTCAGTTGGTACGAGCGTCCGCCTGAAAAGCGGAAGGTCGCCGGTTCGACCCCGGCCCCAGCCACAGCAAAGGCCCCGATCACCGATCGGGGCCTTGTTGTGTGCCCCGGCAAAATGACTCGCCGCGTTTTTCCGCGGTCTGAGATCCTGGACTCCGTATGTCTACGCACTCTGCCCCCGCCCTCGGCTCCCTCGCCTCCCGCCTCTCCGAGCTGTCGCTGCGCGATGCGCACCGGCTCGGGCGGCGGCTCGAGGGTGCCCGCAAGATCCGTAAGCCGGAGGCGCGTGCCGCCGTGCTCGGTGAGATCGAGGCGGAGGTCGCCGCGGCCGAGGAGCGGATGGCGGCGCGCCGGGCCAGGGTGCCGGAGGTCAGGTATCCCGAGCAGCTGCCCGTCAGCCAGAAGAGGGACGCCATCGCCGAGGCGATCCGTGACCACCAGGTCGTGATCGTCGCCGGTGAGACGGGTTCCGGCAAGACCACGCAGATCCCCAAGATCTGTATGGAGCTGGGCCGGGGCGTGCGCGGCATGATCGGCCACACCCAGCCCCGGCGGATCGCCGCCCGTACGGTGGCCGAGCGGATCGCCGAGGAGCTGGAGACCCCGCTCGGGGAGGCCGTGGGCTGGAAAGTCCGCTTCACCGACCAGGTGAACCCCGACGCCACGTTCATCAAGCTGATGACCGACGGCATCCTGCTCGCGGAGATCCAGACCGACCGTGAGCTGCGCGCCTACGACACGATCATCATCGACGAGGCGCACGAGCGTTCGCTGAACATCGACTTCCTGCTCGGCTATCTCGCCCAGCTGCTGCCGAAGCGTCCGGACCTCAAGGTCGTCATCACGTCGGCGACCATCGACCCGGAGCGCTTCTCCCGGCATTTCGGGGACGCGCCGATCATCGAGGTCAGCGGGCGTACGTATCCGGTGGAGGTGCGGTATCGGCCGCTGCTGGAAGAGGATTCCGAGGACGCCGACCGGGACCAGATCACGGCGATCACCGATGCCGTCGAGGAGCTGATGGCGGAGGGGCCGGGCGACATCCTGGTGTTCCTCTCCGGTGAGCGGGAGATCCGGGACACGGCGGACGCGCTCACCAAGAAGCGGTACCGGTCGACCGAGGTGCTGCCGTTGTACGCCCGGCTCTCGCACGCCGAGCAGCACCGGGTGTTCCAGCAGCACACCGGCCGCAGGATCGTTCTGGCGACCAACGTGGCCGAGACGTCCCTCACCGTGCCGGGTATCAAGTACGTCATCGACCCGGGGTTCGCCCGTATCTCCCGCTACAGCCATCGCACCAAGGTGCAGCGGCTGCCGATCGAGCCGATCTCGCAGGCCAGCGCCAACCAGCGCAAGGGCCGCTGCGGCCGTACGTCGGACGGCATCTGCATCCGGCTGTACAGCGAGGAGGACTTCCTCGTCCGTCCGGAGTTCACGGACCCGGAGATCCTGCGCACGAACCTCGCCTCGGTCATCCTGCAGATGACGGCGGCCGGCCTGGGGGAGATCGAGAAGTTCCCCTTCATCGACCCGCCGGACCACCGCAACATCCGCGACGGTGTCCAGCTGCTCCAGGAGCTGGGCGCGCTCGACCCGGCGCAGAAGGATCCCCGCAAGCGGCTGACGCAGACCGGGCGGAAGCTGGCACAGCTGCCGGTGGACCCCCGGCTGGCGCGCATGGTGCTGGAGGCGGACCGGAACGGCTGCGCCCGAGAGGTCATGGTCATCGCGGCGGCCCTGTCGATCCAGGACCCGCGGGAACGGCCGGCGGACAAGCAGACCCAGGCCGATCAGCAGCACGCACGGTTCCGGGACGAGTCCAGTGACTTCCTGGCCTTCCTCAACCTTTGGCGGTACATCCGCGAGCAGCAGAAGGAGCGCGGTTCGTCGTCGTTCCGGCGGATGTGCAAGCAGGAGTTCCTGAACTTCCTGCGGATCCGCGAGTGGCAGGACATCTACACGCAGCTGCGGACGGTCGCCAAGCAGATGGGCATCCGTCTGAACGAGGAGGACGCCCCGGCGGACCAGATCCATATGTCGCTGCTGTCGGGTCTGCTCTCGCACATCGGCATGAAGGACGTGAAGGAGTCCAAGGACTCCGGTCCGGGCGGCGGGCGCAAGGAGGGCGGGCGCAACGAGTACCTGGGCGCCCGCAACGCCAAGTTCGCGATCTTCCCGGGTTCGGCGCTGTTCAAGAAGCCGCCGCGGTTCGTGATGTCGGCCGAGCTGGTGGAGACGTCCCGGCTCTGGGCCCGGGTCAACGCGAAGATCGAGCCGGAATGGGTGGAGCCGCTCGCGGAGCATCTGCTCAAGCGCACATACAGCGAGCCGCACTGGGAGAAGGACCAGGCGGCCGTGATGGCGTACGAGAAGGTGACGCTGTACGGCGTACCGATCGTGGCGCAGCGCAAGGTGAACTACGGGCGGATCGATCCGGAGGTCTCCCGGGAGCTGTTCATCCGCAACGCCCTGGTGGAGGGCGACTGGCGGACGCACCACAAGTTCTACGCGGACAACCGGCGGCTGCTGACCGAGGTCGAGGAGCTGGAGCACCGGGCGCGGCGCCGGGACATCCTCGTCGACGACGAGACCCTGTTCGACTTCTACGAGCAGCGGATCCCCGAGCATGTGGTGTCGGGGGCGCACTTCGACTCGTGGTGGAAGCGGAAGCGGCAGGAGCAGCCGGACTTCCTCGACTTCGAGCGGGAGATGCTGATCCGTGAGTCGGCGGAGGCGGTCACCAAGGCCGACTATCCCGATGCCTGGCGGCAGGGTCCGCTCAAGTTCCGGGTGACGTACCAGTTCGAGCCGGGCGCGGACGCCGACGGTGTGACGGTGCACATCCCGCTGCAGGTGCTGAACCAGGTGACCGACGAGGGCTTCGACTGGCAGATCCCGGGTCTGCGGGAGGAAGTCGTCACGGAGCTGATCCGTTCGCTGCCCAAGCCGATCCGGCGGAACTACGTGCCGGCGCCGAACTTCGCCAAGGCGTTCCTGGAGCGGGCGGTGCCCCTGCAGGAGCCGCTGACCGTCACGATGGCCCGTGAGCTCAAGCGGATGGTCGGGGTGCCGTTCGAGGCGGAGGACTTCGACTGGTCGCGTGTCCCCGACCACTTGAAGGTGACGTTCCGGATCGTGGACGAGCGGCGCCGCAAACTCGCCGAGGACAAGGACCTGGAGGCCCTGAAGCTCCGGCTGCGGCCGAAGGCCCGCAAGGCGCTCTCGCAGGCGGCCGCCGCGACGGCGCAGCGCCAGGGCGGCGAGTCGCTGGAGCGCAAGGGGCTGACGGACTGGACGATCGGTTCGCTCACCCGGGTGTTCGAGACGCGTCGGGCCGGTCAGCCGGTGAAGGCGTTCCCGGCCCTGGTGGACGACGGCGACTCGGTCTCGGTCCGGCTGTTCGACTCGGAGGCAGAGCAGGCGGAGGCGATGTGGAAGGGCACCCGGCGGCTGATCCTGCTCGGAATCCCGGTGAACCCCGCGAAGTTCGCATCCGAAAAGCTGACGAACGCCCAAAAGCTGGCCCTGTCCGCGAATCCGCACGGTTCCGTGCAGGCCCTGTTCGAGGACTGCGCGACGGCCGCGGCGGACAAGCTCATCGCGGACTTCGGCGGTCCGGTGTGGGACGAGGAGTCGTTCCGGAAGCTGTACGACAAGGTCCGCGCGGAGATCGTCGACACGACGGTTCGCGCGGTGGACCGGGTGCAGCAGGTGCTGGCCGCGTGGCAGGCCTGTGAGCGCCGCCTGAAGAGTGTGCGGAGCCCTGCGCTGCAGCAGAACCTGCAGGACGTACGCAAGCAGCTGGACGGCCTCGTACGGCCGGGCTTCGTCACGGAGGCGGGGTTGCGGCGGCTGCCGGACCTGATGCGGTATCTGGTGGCCGCGGACCGCCGGCTGCAGCAGATGGCGGCGAACGTGCAACGGGACACGACGCGGATGGCCAAGGTCCATGAGATGCAGGACGAGTACGCCTGGCTGCTGGAGCAGATGCCGCAGGGGCGGCCCGTTCCCCAGCAGGTGCTGGACATCCGCTGGATGATCGAGGAGCTGCGGGTCAGCTACTTCGCCCACGCGCTCGGCACGGCGTACCCGGTGTCGGACAAGCGGATCGTGAAGGCGATCGACGCGGCGGTGCCGTAACGGGGGCGGTACGCAGGGTGAGTTCGACCAGTGGGCTCCCCCTCCTGTACAGTCCTTCTCGCAGCGCAACGCAGGAATGGCGCTGCGAAACCTGGTCCTGTGGAGCAGTTTGGAGTGCTCGCCACCCTGTCAAGGTGGAGGCCGCGGGTTCAAATCCCGTCAGGACCGCATCGCTAAGAAGGCCCGCACCCGAAAGGGACCGCGGGCCTTCGTCCTACCCGGCCCCCGAAGGCCGCGCCCCGCGGCGGAGCCGCGCAACAGCACAGCAAATCCCGTCAGGACCGCATCAGCAACAAAGCCCGCACCCGAAAGGGACCGCGGGCCTTCGTCCTACCCGGCCCCCGAAGCCTTCCGCAGGCCGCCCGGGACGAAGTCGGACCTCCGGCCCGGTCTTCGTGTCACCGTGGCGCTGTGCGCCTCTCAAGTGCCCCTCACGCCGTCTTGACGGGCCCGCCGTCCCTCGGTACCTCAGGAAGCAGGGCATGACTCCGTGTGGGCTCCTGGAGGTGGCGTATGGCGGCATCGGCTAGGCACGAGACGCGGGCCCTGCTCCGTGCGCATCTGTCGGCCGCGTCGTCCTACCGGCATCTGACACATCACTGCCCCATCTGCCACCGCCTGTTGCGGCTGGCGCTGGATTCCCACTCCGGCCCGCCGGAAGCCGGCCGGGAAGAACCCGCGCCCAACGCCCGTCCCCTCTAGCGCATATGCCACAGGCTCAACAAGCCGACTGGTATGTGACGGGTGTCACCGCATGAGTTTGGAGAGGTGCGGCACTTACAGCCCACCTACAACAGGTCAATTTAATATGTGCCATTGCACCGCTCGGAGACGTCCCACGGCCGACGGACGGGAGATCCCACCAGCCGTCCCCAGAGTCCGACAAGCCCGCGCAGGGACCGTCTCCCGGGCCGCCGAGCGGCGCCGCCGACCCCTCACCAGCGCACAAAAAAGATCGCGCTGGACCCGGCGGAGTCCAGCGCGATCGACGACGCACCCTTGTTCAGTTGCCTGGAAAGCTGTGATCGGCTTGGGCGAGGGGCCTGTTGGGGCAGTCCCCGCGTCGCTTGTAGCCAGTGTTCCCGGGCGTCTCGACCAGTGGGGGACCAGTCGCTTCTGCCCGGTTCATGCGGTGGTTCAGGCCTCGCTGCGCTGCTGCGGAATGCCCGCGAGCAGTGCGCGAACCTCGGCTTCGCGGTAGCGGCGATGCCCGCCGAGCGTGCGGATCGACGTGAGCTTGCCTGCCTTCGCCCAGCGCGTGACCGTCTTGGGGTCGACGCGGAACATGGTGGCGACCTCAGCGGGGGTCAGCAGCGGCTCGGCATCAGGGGTGCGAGCGGTCATGAGCGGCCTCCTCGGGAGAACCGAACCTTCTCGGTTCTTTCCTCTAAATTCTGCACCTTGACCCGCGTTGCCCGAAATGGCGGACGCGAGTCGAGTCGGTTATAGGACGAACGGCTTGTCCTCGGCACTACAACTACACCATCTGTCCAGCCACGTCGGCCAAACCGATGGAATTGCCCTCCCAGGTGTTCATCAGCCGCGGAAGCCGATGGACCATGCCATAGCGGACAGTCACGCCGCTGTGACGATCAGTCACAGCGGCGATCAGGAGTCCCTAGACCCCCCAAAGCGTGCAATGCTGAGATACCGCCCATAGTCGAGCACAGCAGGACGGAGGAGTCCTCGCCGGACTCCTTGTCCTATTTTGGCATGAGGGTGGGCAAGCGGCGCAAGGGCCGCGTACGTGCGGTCCGTCACGCTTGGCGCGCTTGGGACATACGCCCGGATCGGCATCTACGTCCGTTCTCGGGCCCGCGCTGACACAACCTCAGGCACCTCAGGGCGAAGACAAAACCCCAAGAAGGGCGTTTGGTCAAACGTCAGTTCGCCGAGCGCAGGTCACGCACCGCCCGCCAGCGCTCCACGAGCCGCCCGTAGGCCTCCCCCGCACCCTCCCCGTCGCCGCGCCGCAGCGCCGCGATCCCCTCGGCCACGTCCGCCGCCGAGTGGTCGCCCTCCAGCGCGCCGGCCGGCACGGCGTGCACCAGTCCGCCGTAGTCCAGCTCGACCAGCGAGCGCGGGTGGAACTCCTCCAGCCAGCGTCCCACGTCCACGAGGCCGTCGATCAGCAGGCTCTCGTCCACGGCGTCCCGCAGCGCCCGCAGCCCGCGCGCCACTCGCCGGCGGGCCTGCACCATGGGGGTCCGGTAGCGCAGGACGGGCGCCACGTCCCCGGAGCCCTTGTCGTACTCCCGCTCGTCGTCCGCGAACAGCACGAACCAGTTGATCGGCACCTGCCAGGTCGCGGTGCGGATCCACGGCCGGGCGTCGGGATGGTCGGCGAGCCAGCGTTCGTAGTCCTGGGTGGCCTGGTGCCGTACGACCGGAGGCAGGAGAGCGTCCAGGACCGACAGCGGAAAGTCCTCGGCGAGCTCGCCCAGAGCCTGCCAGCTGCGCAGCCGGGTGCGCCACGGGCAGACGCAGACGACGCCGTCGGCCTCCAGGACGAACGCGTCGTCGCTCTCGTGCACCGGCACCGGGACCGGCGGGGTGGGCGCCAGGTCCGCGAGCGACCGGCGGAGTTCGTCCTGGTAGGAGGGGAGGTCGGGACGGCGCGCGTAACGGGCCCAGTGGCCGCGTTCCGGTTCCGGGAAGGCGGCCAGCGGTTCGTACACGCGCAGGTACGCCGCGTAGGGGACGATCACCGAGGACACCTTGGGCACGCCTGCTCCCTCCCCCACGGACCGCCGCGAAAACCTGCCGGACCTCCGCTCGGACGGATGGCAAACCCGGCCAAATTGCCGCACGGCGGTACTCCGGACGGAGGTGATATGGGACACGGTGCCGCCGTCGGACGCGGAAGGATCTACTCTCATGCCACAGCACCCGCCGCCGCCTCCTTGCCACAAGCGTGGGGGGACCACCGGGAGCCGACCCCACCCGCCGCAACTACTCAGGAGTCACCACAGTGACCGACGTATCTGACGGCGTCCTGCACACCCTGTTCCGCTCGGACCAGGGGGGACACGAGCAAGTCGTGCTCTGTCAGGACCGTGCCAGCGGCCTCAAGGCCGTGATCGCCATCCACTCCACCGCCCTGGGCCCCGCCCTCGGCGGGACGCGCTTCTACCCGTACGCCTCCGAGGAGGAGGCCGTCGCCGACGCGCTGAACCTCGCGCGCGGGATGTCGTACAAGAACGCCATGGCCGGTCTCGACCACGGCGGCGGCAAGGCCGTGATCATCGGTGACCCGGAGCAGATCAAGTCCGAGGAGCTGCTGCTGGCCTACGGCCGGTTCGTCGCCTCCCTCGGCGGCCGGTACGTCACCGCCTGTGACGTCGGCACCTATGTGGCCGACATGGACGTCGTCGCCCGTGAGTGCCGCTGGACCACCGGCCGCTCCCCCGAGAACGGCGGCGCGGGCGACTCCTCGGTGCTGACCTCCTTCGGCGTCTACCAGGGCATGCGGGCCGCGGCCCAGCACCTGTGGGGCGACCCCTCGCTGCGCGACCGCAAGGTCGGCGTGGCGGGCGTCGGCAAGGTCGGCCACCACCTGGTGGAGCACCTGCGGGCCGAGGGGGCCGAGGTCGTGATCACCGATGTGCGCGAGGACGCCGTGCGGCGGATCCTGGACCGGCACCCCGAGGGTGTGTCGGCCGTCGCCGACACCGAGGCGCTGATCCGCACCGAGGGCCTGGACATCTACGCCCCGTGCGCGCTGGGCGGGGCGCTGAACGACCAGACCGTCCCGGTCCTGACCGCCAAGGTGGTCTGCGGCGCGGCCAACAACCAGCTCGCCCACCCGGGTGTGGAGAAGGACCTCGCCGACCGCGGGATCCTCTACGCGCCGGACTACGTGGTGAACGCCGGCGGTGTCATCCAGGTCGCCGACGAACTGCATGGCTTCGACTTCGACCGGTGCAAGGCGAAGGCGTCGAAGATCTTCGACACCACGCTCGCCATATTCGCACGTGCGAAGGAGGACGGGATTCCGCCGGCCGCCGCGGCCGATCGGATCGCCGAGCAGCGGATGGCGGAGGCACGCTCGGCGCGCTGACGCGTGGGAGGGCGGCCCGGTTCGGGCCGCCCTCGCACGTTTGAGCGGTACCCGCCGGCGGGCACTTGGAGAGAACTCTCACTTCTCCCGGCGGGTCGACCGTCGATAAGTGGCTAAAATCGCGATTGACCAGCGAGGACAGGGCACCTCGACGGTCCCGGGCACGGGCACGTCATGCGGGCGACGTACCGTATGGGCGCGGGCTCAGGTACCGTGGAAGCCCTACGGACCGGACTCTCCGCGGAGAGTCCGTTCTGGACCATGAACGCGTGTCAAGACTCTGGGGCCGTCGAGCCCCGTCGTTGAGGGGGTCGAGCCATGGGGCGCGGCCGGGCCAAGGCCAAGCAGACGAAGGTCGCCCGCCAGCTGAAGTACAACAGCGGTGGGACTGACCTCTCACGCCTGGCCGAGGAGCTGGGTGCATCGCCTACGAATCAGCCACCGAACGGTGAGCATTTCGAGGACGATGAGCAAGACGACGACCTGTACGCACGGTACGCCGACCTCTATGAGGACGACGACGAGGACGAGGACGGCCCGTCCTCGCAACAGCGTCGCGGCGCTTGACCTTGCGCTGAGCATGAGCCCGGCCGGTGACCTCGGTCACCGGCCGGGTTCAGTGCTGCCCGGGACCGCGGAAGGGCTCTCACCACCCGGTGTGCTGCCCGCCCGGCCGTCGCACGGACAGCGTCCCGGTGCTCAGTTCGCGTAGTCACCGACGAGGGCCGCGCCCGTGGTGTGCTCGCCGCGGTCGGTGATCTCACCGGCCACCCAGGCGTCCACTCCGCGGTCGGCCAGTGTGGCCAGCGCCACGTCGACGGACTCCTGCGGCACGATGGCGATCATGCCGACGCCCATGTTCAGGGTCTTCTCCAGCTCCAGCCGCTCGACCGAACCGGTCCGGCCGACCAGGTCGAACACCGGTGCGGGGGTCCAGGTGGAGCGGTCCACGACCGCGTGCAGCCCGTCGGGGACGACACGTGCCAGGTTGGCCGCGAGTCCGCCGCCGGTGATGTGGCTGAACGCGTGCACCTCGGTGGTGCGGATCAGCGCCAGGCAGTCCAGCGAGTAGATCTTGGTGGGCTCCAGCAGCTCCTCGCCGAGGGTCCGGCCGAGCTCGTCGATCCGGGCGTCCAGCGCGAGCCCCGCCCGGTTCAGCAGCACGTGCCGGACGAGGGAGTAGCCGTTGGAGTGAAGTCCGGAGGACGCCATGGCGATCACCGCGTCACCCGTACGGATGCGGTCCGGGCCGAGCAGCCGGTCGGCCTCCACGACGCCCGTACCGGCGCCGGCGACATCGAAGTCGTCCGGACCCAGCAGACCCGGGTGCTCGGCCGTCTCGCCGCCGACCAGGGCGCAGCCGGCCAGCACACAGCCCTCGGCGATGCCCTTGACGATGGCGGCGACGCGCTCGGGGTGGACCTTGCCGACGCAGATGTAGTCGGTCATGAACAGCGGCTCGGCGCCGCACACCACGATGTCGTCCATGACCATCGCGACCAGGTCGTGGCCGATGGAGTCGTAGACACCGAGCTGCCGCGCGATGTCGACCTTGGTGCCGACGCCGTCCGTGGCGGAGGCGAGCAGCGGGCGCTCGTACTTCTTGAGGGCGGAGGCGTCGAAGAGGCCGGCGAATCCGCCGAGGCCGCCGAGGACCTCGGGGCGCCGGGTCTTCTTCACCCACTCCTTCATCAGCTCGACCGCGCGGTCGCCCGCCTCGATGTCGACGCCCGCCGCTGCGTAGCTGGCACCGGTGTTCTGGGACATGGCTGTGAGAGCTTTCGTGTCGTCCGTCAGGGCTTACGGGCGGCGGATCGCGTCGACCGCGGCCGGGGCGGCGGTGCCGGCGGCCAGTTCGGTCTCCAGGAGCTGCTTGCCGAGGAGCTCGGGGTCGGGAAGCTCCATCGGGTACTCGCCGTCGAAGCAGGCGCGGCACAGGTTCGGCTTGGCGATGGTGGTCGCCTCGATCATGCCGTCGATGGAGATGTACGCCAGCGAGTCGGCGCCCAGCGAGGTGCCGATCTCGTCGATGGTCATGCCGTTGGCGATGAGCTCGGCGCGGGTGGCGAAGTCGATGCCGAAGAAGCAGGGCCACTTCACGGGCGGCGAGGAGATCCGGATGTGCACCTCGGCGGCACCCGCCTCGCGCAGCATACGGACCAGGGCGCGCTGGGTGTTGCCACGGACGATCGAGTCGTCGACCACGACCAGGCGCTTGCCCTTGATGACTTCCTTGAGCGGGTTCAGCTTCAGGCGGATGCCGAGCTGCCGGATGGTCTGCGAGGGCTGGATGAACGTACGGCCGACGTACGCGTTCTTGACCAGGCCCGCGCCGAAGGGGATGCCGGAGGCCTCCGCGTAGCCGATGGCGGCCGGGGTGCCCGATTCCGGGGTCGGTATGACCAGGTCGGCCTCGACCGGGGACTCCTTGGCGAGCCGGCGGCCCATCTCGACGCGCGAGAGGTACACGTTCCGGCCGGCGATGTCGGTGTCCGGGCGGGCCAGATACACGTACTCGAAGACACAGCCCTTGGGCTTTGCTTCCGCGAATCGGGAGGTGCGCAGACCGTTCTCGTCGATGGCGACGAACTCGCCCGGCTCGATCTCGCGTACGAAGCTCGCGCCGCAGATGTCGAGGGCGGCGGACTCGGAGGCGACGACCCAGCCGCGCTCCAGGCGGCCGAGGACCAGCGGACGGATGCCCTGCGGGTCGCGGGCCGCGTACAGGGTGTTCTCGTCCATGAAGACGAGACTGAAGGCACCCCTGACCTTGGGCAGGACCACGTGCGCGGCCTGCTCCACGGTCACCGGTTCGCCGTCGGCGGCGCGCTGGCCGGCCAGCAGGGCGGTGATCAGGTCGGTGTCGTTGGTGGCCGCCACCTTGGGGGCGCGGCCGTTCTCCTTGGGGAGCTCGGCGACCATCTCGGCGAGCTGCGCCGTGTTGACCAGGTTGCCGTTGTGGCCGAGCGCGATGGATCCGTGCGCGGTGGCTCGGAACGTCGGCTGGGCGTTCTCCCACACGGAGGCACCGGTGGTCGAGTAGCGGGCGTGTCCGACCGCGATATGACCCTGGAGCGAACCGAGAGAGGTCTCGTCGAAGACCTGGGACACGAGGCCCATGTCCTTGAAGACGAGGATCTGGGAGCCGTTGCTGACCGCGATTCCCGCGGATTCCTGGCCCCGATGCTGGAGGGCGTAGAGCCCGAAGTACGTCAGCTTGGCGACCTCTTCGCCCGGCGCCCAGACACCGAAGACGCCGCAAGCGTCCTGGGGGCCCTTCTCGCCGGGGAGCAGGTCGTGGTTGAGTCGTCCGTCACCACGTGGCACGTCCCCGAGTGTAGGCGAGAGCGGCCACTGGTCCGAATGCGGGATATGACCCCCGAGGTGGATCAGCGTTGCGCGACGGCCCGCACACTGGTGCCGTTTTCGCTGGTCAGCGTGAGGCTCTGGCCTTCGATTCGGTAGCTCACGGTGCCGTTGAACAGCTGTGTCAGGGCCCGCTCGCTGTCCATGAGTGAGTCTTCGCACATCATTCGGGTCAGTCCCGGCACGCCGAGGGTGATACGGCCGTCGCGCACGGTGGCCTCGGCGTTCACATGGTTGCAGCCGAGGCTGCCGGCGACGGTGCCCTCCTTCTTGTCGAAGGTGAGGTGGGCGCGCCGGTCGACGGCGGGGGTGGTGACGGTCCACTCGGTGCCGTACAGCGGGCTGTCCTCGGCCCTGCTGAGACGTACGGTGTCGCCGCCCTCGGTGGTGAGGGTGAGGCGGCCGTCGTCCACCTCGGTCCTCAGGGCGCCGTCGCCGAGGGTGCGGGCGAGGGTGCCTTCCAGGTCCATGACCTGCTTCTCGCAGGCCCGCAGAGTGGTGTCCCGGTCGGCGAGCCGGATCCGGTCGCCCTCGAACGTGGCCCGGCCCTTGAACAGGTTGCATCCGTAGGTGCCCTCGACGCTGCCGTCGTCGTCGACGGTGAGGTTCGCGCCGTCGGGAGCGCGCCGCGTGGTGCCGTCGACGGTGACGCTGTCGATGCTCCAGCGGATGCCGGTGACCGGCTCGGCCGGCTCGGCGGCGCCGCTGCCCGCCCCCGCCTTCTCGCTGCCACAGGCCGCCGCGAGCGGGACGGCGAGCACGGCGACGGCCGTCAGGGTCATGCGCTGCTTGTGCTTCTGCCTGTACATGACGATTCGACGGACCCCAGGAGCGGACGGTTCCCCTTCCGTCCGGGGCTCAGCCCAGCAGCGGCAGATACGGTCCGAGGTCCGCCCGTTCCCCGCTGGCGCCGACCCGGGCGCCGGCCACGGCGTCCCGCCAGGCCGTCCGCCCCGCGGCCAGCCGGATCCAGGTGAGCGGGTCGGTCTCGACGACGTTCGGCGGGGTGCCCCGGGTGTGCCGCGGTCCCTCCACGCACTGCACGACCGCGTACGGCGGCACCCGCACCTCCGTGGAGCCGCCGGGCGCCTTCGCGGCGAGCGCGTCGGCCAGCAGCCGGGTGCAGGCGGCCAGGGCCTGACGGTCGTACGGGATGTCCAGGCCGGGGACGGCGGCGTTCAGGTCGTCGGTGTGCACGACGAGCTCGACGGTGCGGGTGACGACGTAGTCGGCCAGCGTCAGGGCGCCCGCGCTGGTGGGGAGCAGCCTGCCGCCCGGGTGGGCGTCGAGCCGGGCGGTGAAGCGCCGCTCGACGTCCGCGAGGTGGGCGTCGAGGTCGGGGTGGTCCGCCGCGAGCCGGCGCGCGGTGCCGGCGATGGCGTCCGCGTCGGCGGCGATGGCGGACGGCCAGTCGGTCGCCCGCGCGTCCTGGCGCGCGGGCTCGGGCTCGTCGAGCAGCCGGTCCACGGCCGTCAGCGCCATCCCGATGTGCGCCACCAGCTCCCGTACGGTCCAGTCGCCGAGCCGCGTCGGCAGGGCGAGCTGCTCGGGGGTCAGGGTGCGGACCGCCGCGCGCACGTTCCCGAACTGGACCAGGACGGCGGCGCGGGTCCTGGCGGGGTCGTAGGAGCGGGTGCGCTTCTTGGCCGGTGGCATGACGGCAGCCTATGCGGGGAGTGGAAGTGCGGGTGCGGCTCGGTGGAGTTGCCGGAGTTGCCGACGCGGGCGACCGGAAACGCCGCAGCCCCCGCCCGGCGGACCGGAACGGGGGCTGTGAAGCGACGCAGGTGCCGGCGTGGGTGCCAGCCGGGGGTGGGTTGCGCAGCCCGGCGCGGGCGGGGTGCCGTCGCCCGTGCTGCCCTGGGGGTACCTCCCAGGCCCTTAAGGCACTGAGGGAGGCACGACTGCCCGCGGATGGCGGCGGCAGGTCGCCTACGGCGCGCCTACGCCAACAGGGTTGGGATTGTCTGCTCGTGGGCTGTGCGGAGCTGCTCCAGGGTGAGGGTGAACTCGCCCTGGACATCGATCGTGTCGCCGTCGACGACGCCGACGCGGGTGGTCGGGAGGCCGCGTGCGCCGCACATGTCGTTGAAGCGGAGCTCCTCCGAGCGCGGCACGGCGACGATCGCGCGGCCGGCCGACTCCGAGAAGAGGAAGGTGAACGCGTCCAGGCCGTCCGGGACGACCAGGCGTGCGCCCTTCTGCCCGAGCAGCGCCGACTCGACGACCGCCTGGATCAGACCACCGTCGGACAGATCGTGCGCGGAGTCGATCATGCCGTCCCGGGAGGCGGCGATCAGGATCTCGCCGAGGAGGCGTTCGCGCTCCAGGTCGACCTTCGGGGGCAGCCCGCCGAGGTGGTCGTGGATCACCTGCGACCAGGCCGAGCCGCCGAACTCCTCGCGGGTGTCGCCGAGGAGGTACAGCAGCTGGCCCTCCTCCTGGAAGGCGACCGGGGTGCGGCGCGCCACGTCGTCGATGACACCGAGGACCGCGACCACCGGCGTCGGGTGGATGGCCGCCTCGCCCGTCTGGTTGTACAGCGAGACGTTGCCGCCGGTCACCGGGGTGCCGAGCTGCCGGCAGCCGTCCGCCAGACCGCGTACGGCCTCCGCGAACTGCCACATGACGGCCGGGTCCTCCGGGGAGCCGAAGTTCAGGCAGTCGGAGACGGCGAGCGGCTTGGCGCCGGTCGTCGCCACGTTGCGGTACGCCTCCGCGAGCGCCAGCTGCGCGCCCGTGTACGGGTCGAGCTTGGCGTAGCGGCCATTGCCGTCGGTGGCGATCGCCACGCCGAGGCCGCTCTCCTCGTCGATGCGGATCATGCCGGAGTCCTCCGGCATCGCCAGCACGGTGTTGCCCTGCACGAAGTGGTCGTACTGCTGGGTGATCCACTGCTTGGACGCCTGGTTGGGTGAACTGACCAGCTTCAGGACCTGGTCCTTCAGCTCCTCGCTCGTCGCCGGGCGCGGCAGCTTGTTCGCGTCGTCCGCCTGGAGCTCGTCCTGCCAGGACGGACGGGCGTAGGGGCGCTCGTAGACCGGCCCGTCGTGGGCGACGGTGCGCGGGTCGACGTCGACGATCTTGCCGCCGTGCCAGAAGATCTCCAGCCGGTCGCCGTCGGTCACCTCGCCGATGACGGTGGCGATGACGTCCCACTTGTCGCAGATCTCGAGGAAACGGTCGACCTTGTCGGGCTCCACGACGGCGCACATGCGCTCCTGCGACTCGCTCATGAGGATCTCCTCGGGCGAGAGCGTCGAGTCGCGCAGGGGGACGTCGTCCAGCGTCACGCGCATGCCGCCGGAGCCGTTGGAGGCCAGCTCGGACGTGGCGCAGGACAGGCCGGCCGCGCCGAGGTCCTGGATGCCGACGACCAGCTTCTCCGCGAACGCCTCCAGGGTGCACTCGATGAGGAGCTTCTCCTGGAAGGGGTCGCCGACCTGGACGGCGGGGCGCTTCGACGGCTTGGCGTCGTCGAAAGTCTCGGAGGCGAGGATCGACGCGCCGCCGATGCCGTCGCCGCCGGTGCGGGCGCCGTACAGGATGACCTTGTTGCCGGCCCCCGAGGCCTTGGCGAGGTGGATGTCCTCGTGCCGCATGACGCCGATGGCTCCGGCGTTGACCAGCGGGTTGCCCTGGTAGCAGGCGTCGAAGACGACCTCGCCGCCGATGTTGGGCAGGCCCAGGCAGTTGCCGTAGCCGCCGATGCCGGCGACGACACCCGGGAGGACGCGCTTGGTGTCGGGGTGGTCCGCGGCGCCGAAGCGCAGGGGGTCCACGACCGCGACCGGGCGGGCGCCCATGGCGATGATGTCGCGGACGATGCCGCCGACGCCCGTGGCCGCGCCCTGGTAGGGCTCGACGTAGGAGGGGTGGTTGTGGGACTCGACCTTGAAGGTGACCGCGTAGCCCTGCCCGACGTCCACGACGCCCGCGTTCTCGCCGATGCCGACGAGCAGGGCGTCGGACTCGGGGGCCTTCTCGCCGAACTGGCGGAGGTGCACCTTGCTGCTCTTGTACGAGCAGTGCTCGGACCACATCACGGAGTACATGGCGAGCTCGGCGCCGGTCGGGCGGCGGCCGAGGATCTCCACCACCCGCTTGTACTCCTCCTTCTTCAGGCCCAGCTCGGCCCAGGGCAGCTCGACGTCGGGGGTCGCGGCCGCGTGCTCGACCGTGTCCAGGGGCGTCTTGCTCATGCGTTGACCAGCTTCTTGAGGATCGACGTGAAGAACGGCAGGCCGTCGGTACGGCCCGTACCGATCAGCGACTCGACGGCGTGCTCGGGGTGCGGCATCAGGCCTACGACGTTCCCGGCCTCGTTGCTGATGCCTGCGATGTCGTTGAGCGAGCCGTTGGGGTTGAAGTCGAGGTAGCGGAAGACGACCCGGCCCTCGGCCTCCAGCTCGTCCAGCGTCCGCTGATCGGCGACGTAGCGGCCGTCCATGTTCTTCAGCGGGATGTGGATCTCCTGGCCGGCCGTGTAGTCGGTGGTCCAGGCGGTGTCCGCGTTCTCCACCCGCAGCTTCTGGTCGCGGCAGATGAAGTGCAGATGGTCGTTGCCCAGCATGCCGCCGGGGAGCAGGTGCGCCTCGGTGAGGATCTGGAAGCCGTTGCAGATGCCCAGCACCGGCAGACCGGCCTTCGCCTGGTCGATGACGGTGTCCATCACCGGCGAGAAGCGCGCGATGGCGCCGGCGCGCAGATAGTCGCCGTACGAGAAACCACCGCAGAGCACCACGGCGTCGACCTGTTTGAGGTCCTTGTCCTTGTGCCAGAGGGCGACGGGTTCGGCGCCGGCGACGCAGATCGCGCGCTGGGTGTCCCGGTCGTCGAGGCTGCCCGGGAAAGTGACGACGCCAATACGAGCGGTCACTTCACGGCCTCCGCGACTTCCTCGACCCGTACGGTGAAGTCCTCGATCACGGTGTTGGCGAGGAAGGATTCCGCAAGATCGTGGATACGGGCGAGCGCGGCCTCGTCGACCGGCCCGTCAACTTCCAGTTCGAATCGCTTTCCCTGGCGGACGTCCGAGATCCCTTCGAAACCCAGTCGCGGCAGTGCGCGCTGCACCGCCTGGCCCTGGGGGTCGAGGATCTCCGGCTTGAGCATGACGTCGACTACGACGCGTGCCACTGGCACTCCCGGTGTGTGGTGCTGAGCAGGTTCCTTCAGACTACCCGTACAAAATTTCTACGCGGGTAGAGTTGGAGGAATCTACGTGACCCCCATCACGATTCGGCATCGCGGGCAGGCGTCAGCGAAAAGATCCGGGAAAGATCCGTGTTCGCTCGTACATCTCTATTGCGCACCGGACACGCGGACAGATTTAGTCGGGCTTCACATTGCAATGCCGGGCACTGTACAAATGAATTGTCATTAGCAGGTACTTTGCCCGATTAGGGGCGGACAGCCGACATCTCGGCGACGTACCGGCACGTCATCACGGACGTCCGGACGAGAGGTGTCGCACGAAGGGACCGATATTCGTGGCGCAGAAGGTCGTGGTCACTCTCTTTGACGACATCGACGGCTCGGAAGCGGCGGAAACGATCGCCTTCGGACTGGACGGCAAGTCGTACGAGATCGACCTCAATGAAACCAATGCCAGGAAACTGCGGAAGGCCCTCGAGCCCTACGTGGACGCCGGCCGCAAGCGGTCGCGTTCCGGCAAGGCCTACCGGCAGACGGAGGTCGCCCCCGACCCGTCCGCCGTGCGCGCCTGGGCGCAGGCGAACCGGATGGACGTGCCCGCGCGGGGCCGGATCCCCAAGAGGGTGTACGAGGCATTCGCCGCGGCGCGGTGAGCCGACCGGGTGACCGTCCCGAGCCGGGTGCCGGCGATCCGCCCGACGGCCGGTCACCCACCCCCCGCGTCAACCGACTTGCGCAGCACCCCCGCTGATCAGCTAGAGTCTGGAGCACGCCGAGGGGCGAGGCCGAAAGGTCCGGCCCACGGAGTACATGCGGGTGTAGTTCAGTAGTAGAACGTCCCCCTTCCAGGGGGAAGGCGCAGTGTGCAATTCCTGTCACCCGCTCTGCATCGCCGTACCGACGACCCCGGTCGATCGGGTAGGCTGGTGCCCGCGCCGATCGGTGAGAGCCGGTCGGAGGCAATGCGGACGTAGCTCAGTTGGTAGAGCGCAACCTTGCCAAGGTTGAGGTCGCGAGTTCGAGCCTCGTCGTCCGCTCGGTAGTGAGACCCCGGTCCCTCGGACCGGGGTCTTTCGCATGCCCGGACGCGCCCGTCTGACATTTGTCATGTCCGGTGGTGACAGCACGCACTGCCCCCGCGCCCCGGTGACCGGGATGCTCGAGGCGTGGAAGCGAACGAGCACGAACACGTGATTGAGGTCACCGGCCTGCGACGTGTCTATGGGGGCGGCTTCGAAGCGGTGTGCGGCATCGACTTCTCCGTACGGCGCGGGGAGGTCTTCGCCCTGCTGGGGACCAACGGCGCGGGCAAGACCTCCACCGTCGAACTGCTGGAGGGGCTCGCCGCCCCGGCCGCCGGACGGGTCCGGGTCCTCGGCCACGACCCGTACAGCGAGCGCGCCGCCGTACGGCCCCGCACCGGCGTGATGCTCCAGGAAGGGGGCTTCCCCTCCGAGCTGACCGTCGCCGAGACCGCCCGGATGTGGGCGGGCTGTGTCAGCGGCGCCCGGCCCGAGCGGGAAGTGCTGGCGCTGGTCGGCCTGGAGTCCAAGTCCGGTGTGCGGGTGAAGCAGCTGTCCGGGGGCCAGCGGCGCCGTCTGGACCTCGCGCTCGCGCTGCTCGGTGACCCCGAGGTGCTCTTCCTCGACGAACCCACCACCGGACTCGACCCCGAAGGCCGCCGTGAGGCCTGGGACTTGGTCGCCTCCCTGCGCGACGCCGGTACGACCGTGCTGCTCACCACGCACTACCTGGAGGAGGCCGAGCAGCTCGCCGACCGGCTCGCGATCATGCACGAGGGCCGCATCGCCGTGACCGGCACACCGGCCGAGGTGACCGCCACCGAGCCGTCCCGCATCTCCTTCGACCTGCCCGACGGCTATCACCTGGGCGATCTGCCGCCGCTCGCCGAACTGGGCGTGAGCGACCACACCACCGACGGCCGGACCGTCCGGCTGCGCACCCGCGAACTGCAGCGGGCTGCCACCAGACTGCTGGTGTGGGCGCAGCACGCCGGGGTGGAGTTGCACGGACTGGACGTGCGGTCCGCATCCCTGGAGGAGGCCTTCCTCTCCATCGCCAAGGACGCCTCCGCGGACGCGGCGGCCACGAAGGAGTACGCGGCATGAGCACGACCGTGACCACACCGATGAGCCGGATGGCCGCGCTCGCCCGCGCGGAACTCACCCTGCTGGGACGGAGCAAGGGCACACTCGTCACCGCTCTGTTCGTGCCGCTGGTGCTGCCGGTCAGCGCCCACGAGGCGGCCAAGGAGATGGACCTCGCCGAGGCCGGGCTCACCATCGGCGAGATGGTGCTGCCGGCCGCGATCGGTTTCTCGCTTCTGTTCGCCGTCTACGCGGCGCTCGTCGGGTCCCTCGTCGCCCGCCGCGAGGAACTGGTCCTCAAGCGGCTGCGCACCGGGGAGCTGCGGGACACCGAGATCCTGACCGGGGCCGCGCTGCCCGCCGCCGCGACCGGTCTGGCCCAGTCCCTGGTGCTGGCGGCCGGCTGCGCGGTCCTGCTGGACATGAAGGCCCCGCCGGCCGTGCATCTCTCCGTGCTGGGGCTGCTCCTGGGACTGGTGATGTGCGCGGGACTCGCCGCCGTCACCGCCGCCTTCACCCGGACCAGCGAGAGCGCGCAGGTCACCACGCTGCCGCTGCTGTTCCTCTCGATGCTGGCCTCCGGGATGATGGTCCCTCTCGAAATCCTGCCCGACCGGATCGCCTCCTTCTGCGAACTGCTGCCCCTGACGCCGGTCATGACGCTGGTGCGCGGCGGCTTTACCGGCGACCTGTCGGCGTCCGAGACACTGGAGGCCGTGGCGGTGGCGGTGGGCTGGGTCCTGCTGTCGGTGTACGCCGTACGACGCTGGTTCCGCTGGGAGCCGAGGCGCTGACACGGGCGAGAGCAGGGGACGCGAGGACATGAGCAGGCCGGGCGGCTGGTGGGAGCGCAAGAGCACACCGGCGAAGTTCGAGACGTACACGCGGTGGTCGTTCCACCTGCTCGCGCTGACCGAACTGTCGGTGGCCGGCGGGATGCTGATCGGTCAGGTCGGTCCGCGGCTGGCCGTTCCGCTGGTGTCCATGGCGGCCCTGCACAGTGTGGTGTGCGGCGTCACCGCCTCGCGCGCCCTGGACTGGCAGCGCGGGCAGCGGGACCGTCCGGTGCGGACCCTGTGGGTGTTCGGTGTGACGACGGCGGTGATGGCCGTGGCCGCGCTCGTCGTCGCCCGGCACGGCCAGGGCGACGACGACGTCGCGGGCGCCGCCGGCGGGGTCTACGGGATCGTGATGATCTTCGGTGCGGGTGCGGCCGGGGTCTGTGTGCGCGGGCGGCGGCGGGTGTCCGCCGTGACGGTGGGCTTCGCGGCGGCGGCGGGAGCCACGTCGGTCGGCGTCGGACTGCCGTGGCTCGTCGCGCTGGTCACGAGCCTGTTCGTGCTGGCCGGCGGCGGCTTCTTCGCCTTCACTTACGCCTTCTCCGCGTGGCTGCTCAACGCTGTCTACGAACTCGACGACGCCCGTGAGACCCGCGCCCGGCTCGCCGTCGCCGAGGAGCGGCTCAGGTTCGGACGCGACCTGCACGATGTGATGGGGCGCAACCTCGCGGTGATCGCGCTCAAGAGCGAGTTGGCCGTCCAGCTGGCCCAGCGGGAGCGGCCGGAGGCCGTGACCCAGATGGTCGAGGTGCAGCGCCTCGCGCACGAGGCGCAGCGGGAGGTGCGCGAGGTGGTGCGCGGCTACCGCGAGGCGGACCTCGCCGGCGAACTGGCGGGCGCGCAGGGGGTGCTGTCCGCCGCCGGTATCGACTGCACGGTCACCGGACCGGCGACCGGATTCCCCGCACCGGTGCAGTCCGCACTCGCGTGGGTGGTGCGGGAGGCGGCCACGAATGTGCTGCGGCACGGCGACCCACGGCGGTGCGCGATGGAACTGCGGGTACGGGAGGGGCATGTGGTGCTGACCGTGGAGAACGACGGGGCACCGGCGCCCGGCGGTTCGGGCGCCCGGGGATCCGGGCTGATCGGGCTGCGCGAGCGGCTGGCGGAGATCGGGGGGACGCTGCGGGCCGGACCGGCCGGCGACGGGCTGTTCCTGCTGACCGTCGAGGTCCCGCTGCCCGCGCATCCCGGCGAGGCCCCTCCCGCCGCCGTACCGGTCCCCGCTCCCGCGCGTGAGGCGACATCCGTTCCTGTGAGCGAGGCGACAACGTGACCGGTCCCCGGCAGGTGCGGCTGCTGCTGGCCGACGACGAGCACCTGATCCGGGGCGCGCTGGCCGCGCTGCTGTCGCTCGAGGACGATCTGACGGTCGTCGCCGAGGCGGCGTCCGGACCGGAGGCGCTGGCGATGGCACGGGCGCACGCCCCCGATGTCGCCGTACTGGATCTGCAGATGCCCGGCGCCGACGGTGTGAAGGTCGCCACATCCCTGCGGGCGGAGCTGCCCGGCTGCCGGGTGCTGATCGTGACCAGTCACGGGCGGCCCGGCCATCTGAAGCGGGCGCTCGCGGCGGGGGTGCGCGGGTTTGTCCCCAAGACGGTCAGCGCTCAGCGCCTCGCGGAGATCATCCGCACGGTGCACGAGGGAAACCGTTACGTCGACCCGGAGTTGGCCGCCGACGCGATCGCCTCCGGTGACTCGCCGCTGACCGCGCGCGAGGCCGAGGTGCTGGAGTTCGCGGCGGACGGGGCACCCGTGGCGGAGATCGCGGAACGGGCCGCGCTGTCCCAGGGGACCGTGCGCAACTACCTCTCCTCCGCCGTCTCGAAACTCGGGGCGGAGAACCGTCATGCGGCGGTGCGCCTCGCACGGGAGCGAGGTTGGGTATAGTGGGGGCCGCGCTATGGCGCATGCGAACGTAGCTCAGTTGGTAGAGCGCAACCTTGCCAAGGTTGAGGTCGCGAGTTCGAACCTCGTCGTTCGCTCAGGAACAAGGCCCCGGTCATCGACCGGGGCTTTTGTCGTGGGCCGAGCCACGAAGGTCAGGGGGCCGGGCCCACGGAGGTCGTGGGGCGGCGCCCCCGCGGGCCCGCCCCTCCGGCGGGTGCTCAGCTCCAGGTCGTGCCGGTCAGCCGCTCGTACGCCTCCACGTACTTGGCCCGGGTGGCGTCCACCACGTGCTCCGGCAGCGGCGGCGGGGGCTGCTCGCTCCTGCGGTCCCAGCCCGACTCGGCCGAGGTGAGCCAGTCCCGCACGAACTGCTTGTCGAACGACGGCTGCGGGCGGCCCGGCTCCCACTGATCGGCCGGCCAGAAGCGGGAGGAGTCCGGGGTGAGCACCTCGTCCGCGAGGACCAGGTTCTCCCCGTCGAAGCCGAACTCGAACTTGGTGTCCGCGAGGATGATGCCGCGGTCACGGGCGATGGTCCGGGCCCGGAAGTAGGCGGCGAGGGTCGCCTGGCGCAGCCGGGCCGCGGTGTCCGCGCCGACCTGGCGGGCGACCTCCTCGTAGGGGACGTTCTCGTCGTGTTCGCCGACGGCGGCCTTGGTGGCCGGGGTGAAGATCGGGGCGGGCAGCTCCGAGCCGTCCACCAGGCCCTCGGGGAGGGCCAGACCGCAGACCGTGCGGGACTCGTCGTACTCGGCCAGGCCCGAGCCGGTGAGATAGCCGCGGGCCACGCACTCCACGGGGACCATGTTCAGCGACTTGCAGACGAGGGTGCGGCCCGCCCAGTCGTCGGGGGCGCCGGGCGGCAGCTCGGTGCTCAGCACATGGTTGGGGAGCAGGTCGGCGAGCTGCTCGAACCACCACAGGGAGAGCTGGGTGAGCACCCGGCCCTTGTCGGGGATCTCGGTCGGCAGCACCCAGTCGTAGGCGGAGATGCGGTTGCTGGCGATCATCACGAGGTCGCCCGCCTCGTTCCGGTACAGCTCGCGCACCTTGCCGGTGTGCAGATGCACCAAACCCGGAACCTGGATCGGCTCGGGCTTTTCGACGAATCCGGACACGGTTCCTCCCCGTGGTTCTGTCTGAATGACTTGATTCTCCCGCACGGAGGGAAGAGTCGCGGCCGGGGGTGGGTCAGTCGCGTTTGCAGATGCGGTCCAGAAGGTTGGCGGTGGCGCGCTGCACGCGGGGGTCGACATGGCCCGGCCGGTCCAGGGCCGGGGACCAGGCGAAGGTGCCGGATGCGAACACCCAGGCGCCGGAGGGGGCGCGGTAGAGGGAGGTCTCCTGGTGCCGACGGGCGCCCGCCCGGTCGGTGTACGGGGAGTGGGCGAGCAGGACGCGCTCCTCGTAGGCGGGCAGCGGGGTGCGCGGGTAGTAGCGGTCCGCCTCGCCCGCGACCAGGCCCTCGATCCGGTCGCCCTCGCGGGCGCCGGTCGCCTCCCACATCCAGTGGTCCGCGTTGCGGACGATCAGCGGGTGCGGTTCCGGGACGTGCCCGGCGTACTGGATGCCTAGCAGCTGCTGCTCCGCCCGGTCGATCTCCCGCCAGAGCGCCGGTTTGCCCGGGCCCTGGCGTTTGCGGCAGGTCAGCAGGCGGTCGGGGCCGGACGGGGAGGGGGCGAGCTCCACCTGCCAGTACAGCGTGTTGGCGGAGAGGAAGACCAGGGACGTGCCGTGCTCGCGGGCGCGCTCCACGGCGGTGCGCATGGACACCGACCAGTACTCGTCGTGGCCGGGGAAGATCAGGCCCCGGTGGCGGGTGGGGTCGATCCGGCCGGCGTGCAGATCGCGGGCGTCGGCGTAGGCGAGGTCGTAGCCGTAGCGCTCGGCCCAGCGGATGACGTCGTAGGCGTGCCCGACGTGCAGCGGGAGGCCGGCGCCCGCGTAGGGGCGGTCGAAGGAGACGGTGGTGGCGGCGTCGGACTCGCCGAGCAGCCGGCCGTCGTCGTCCCACGCGTGGTAGAGGCTCGCGCCGGTGCGGCCGTCCTCCGGATAGAGGTTGTAGGCCTGCCAGGTGATGTCGGGCAGGACGAGGAGGAGGTCCGCGGGGCGGTCGTCGCGGACGGTGAACGGGACGTGCGAACGGTAGCCGTCGGCCGTGGTCAGCACGGCGACATACGCGCCGACGCTCCAGTACGACGGCACCGGTAACCGCCAGGACAGCCACCAGTGGTGACAGGAGACCGTGCGGTCGGCGGTGAGCGGCGGGGGCTGCACGATGCCGGACAGCCGGGGGCTCGAGGTGATCTTGATGGCGCCGTCCCCGGCGTAGTGGCCGATGCGGTAGACGTCGACGCCGAACTCCTGGGGCGGGTCGACGGTGATGTGGAAGTCGATGGCCTCACCGGGGGCGACCGCGCCGGTGGAGGTGAAGCCCTTGATCTGGCGGTGCACGTCATCTGCGGCGCGGGGGCCGCCGGAAGACCGGGGGGCGGGCACCCTGGGGCCGCCCTGCCGGGGGAGGCGGGGGGCGGCCGCCCGGCCCGTGCCCGGTCCGGTGTCCGGGTGCGCCGGGTCGGGGTCCAGGTACCACGGGACGACCTGGCCGGTGTCGCCGAAATAGGTCTCACTGCCGCGCAGCCACGGGAGGGGGCCCAGCCCGAAGGGATCGTCCACGGCGTGCGCCAGCGCTCCCGACTCCCAGCGGCGGATCTGCTCCGAGCCCATGATCGCTCCCCTCCCTCATGCCCCCGTTGCGATGCGGTGCGTGGTGCTGTCCGGCAGGCGCCTGACGGGTGAGGCCCGGCGACGTTTATGTGCTTGTCGTATGTCCCGAGCCCTTGCCCACGGGTCCGAACGGTCCAAGCACATCACATAACGCGCGCACTCCGTCACCGTTCGTTTTGAATTGACCGAAAGCGGAAGGGTCTGCTCCGGGCGGGGTGGCGGGGCCGGTGGCTCAGACGAGCCGTACCGGCTTCTCGGCGCGTATGCCGTGCTCGGTCAGCCATCCGCGGAGGGCCGAGGGATCGCCGTCCTCGATCAGGGCCAGGACCTGGCGTGACAGATCCGCCGCTCGTACGCCGCCCAGCACCAGGGCCGGGCCGTCGAGCCAGTCGAGGCTCGGGGTGGCGCCCGCGGTGTCCATCGCCGCACAGCACACCATCGCCGTGATGTGGTCGGCGAGCAGCTCACGGCCGGTGCGCGCGGGCTGGAGGGGGAAGAGCGGGAGCGCGCGGTCGTCGCGGTGGGAGGCCGGGTCGGCCGCACCGGGGGCGGCGGTGGTCGGCCCCGCCTCCTCGCGCGCCAGCTCGGCCGTCAGCCGGGCGGCCAGGGCGGCACTGCGCGCCGTGGTGCCGGACAGGTCCTCGTCGTCGCCTGCGAGGGGACACGGAGGTGGGGCCGGGGGCGGGGCGAGCGGTTCCCCGGGGCCGGGGCGGGCCGCCAGGTGGGTGAGGACGCGGGTGAGGGTCGGACCGTCCGGGGCCGGGGTGTCTCCGGGGGCCGGGGGCGCCTGGAGGGCGTCCAGGACCCGGTGCAGGCGGGCGGCGTCGGTGCGCCACTTGCGGTCGACGACCTCCTCCGCATAGCCGCCCCAGTGGACCGGGGCCCACTCGGGTCGCGTCTCCGCGGGCTCCCCGTGGAACAGACGGGCGGCGAGCAGCGAGGCGGCCTGGTCGACCGCGCCCGGCTCCTCGAGCAGATCACAGGCGGGACGCTCGCCGAGACGGGAGGCGAACCCCTCCGCCAGCCGGTCCCGGCGGGACAGCTCGGTGAGCGCCGCCACCACGCCCGCGTTGAGCCGGGAGGGCCAGCGGCCCATCCGCCAGGCGGGCAGCGCGACCCGGGTGAGCAGCCGGTCCCAGCCCGCGTACGCCAGGCCCACCTGCTCCTGGGCGACGATCCGCAGTCCGTAATCCACAGCCTGTGCACGCTCGGCGGCCGCCGCGGCGACCCCGCGCTCCATCTCCGCGGCGTGTATCCGGCAGCCGCGGAGCAGCAGCCGGGCCACCCGGCCGACGGTCGCGAACACCCAGCGGGTCACCGGCCCGCGGTGCGGGGCCGACGTCACGGCCACCGCGGCGTCCAGCCCCTGCACAAAGCGCCGCGCGGCGGCTATGTCCGGGTGCGCCGACGGTCCCGTACCGGCGACGACCGGGGCGAGGACCGCGCGCAGCTCCCCGACCCGCATCCACCACAGGAACGGGGAGCCGATCACCAGCACCGGCGGCACGGGCGTCCGGCGCGGGGGCCGCCCCGCGCCCGCTATGTCGTCGTACTTCTCCGCGGGCGGAGGGCCGTGGGCCGGATGGGTGCGGTCCTCCAGCCAGCTGTCGCAGTCCGGGGTGAGCGCTATGGCGGACGGCGGGGGAACGTCGAGACGGTCGGCGAGGTCGCGCACCATCCGGTACAGGTCCGGGGCCGCCTCCTCGGCGATCGGCACGGTGGGGCTCATCGCGGGCCGCGCGCGGGCGACGACCAGGGCGACCCCGGCGGCGAGGAGCAGGACGAGCACCGCGGCCGGGGTGACGAGCCTGCGGGCCACGTCCCAGCCGGTGCCCGGCAGATGCCCGGTGGAGCCGCCGACGAGCAGGATCACGGCGACGGCGGCCGGCAGCAGCGCGACGGCCAGGGCCCGGCTGCGGACCCGCAGCACGGCAAGCGCACGGGACCGTGCGCTCTGTCCGCCCGCGTGAGCTCCCATTCCGCTTCCGCTCATGGCCCGACCTCACCCCCTCCCCGCTCCGGACGCTGTCCTGGCGTTGCCCATGCCCCCCACTGTGACACCGGCCACTGACATCGCAATGCCGATGGGCCAAGTGCCGGACGCCTGCGCGGCACCCTAGTTGGGGCCCCGGGTCACGTCAGCCGGATGGGATATCGCTCACTCGATGGAATGGCTTTGGGGAAAGGTGGATGACGGACGGCAAGGGTCAGGCCCCGAATCCTGAGACGGGGCCTGCGGGGTTCATCGGCGCCGGGCGAACGGACCGGCCGTCCGGCGGACCGGCTAGCTATCCTGCGCAGCCTTCGCCGCGATGTCCGTGCGGTGCTGGGAGCCGTCGAGGCCGATGCGGGAGACCGCGCGGTAGGCCCGGTCGCGGGCCTCGGTGAGGTCCTTGCCGGTCGCCGTGACGGACAGCACCCGCCCGCCCGCGCTCACGATCGTCTCGCCGTCGCGCTTCGTGCCCGCGTGCAGGACGTACGCGTGCGGGCCGTCCTGGGCGGCGATCTCGTCCAGGCCGGTGATCGGGTCGCCGGTGCGGGGGGTGCCGGGGTAGTTGTGCGAGGCGACGACCACGGTGACGGCGGCCTCGTCGCTCCAGCGGGTCGGCTCCAGATGGGCGAGGTTGCCGGTCGCGGCGGCCATCAGCAGGCCGCCCAGCGGGGTCCGCAGCCGGGCCAGCACCACCTGGGTCTCGGGGTCGCCGAAGCGGGCGTTGAACTCGATCACGCGGACACCGCGCGAGGTGATCGCCAGACCGGCGTAGAGCAGACCGGAGAACGGGGTGCCACGGCGCCGCATCTCGTCGACGGTCGGCTGGAGAACCGTCTCCAGGACCTCGTCGACCAGCTTCGGGTCGGCCCACGGCAGCGGGGAGTAGGCGCCCATGCCGCCGGTGTTCGGGCCCGCGTCGCCGTCCAGCGCGCGCTTGAAGTCCTGGGCCGGCTGGAGGGGCACCACGGTCTCGCCGTCGGTGATCGCGAAGAGGGAGACCTCGGGGCCGTCGAGGAACTCCTCGATGACCACGCGCTCACAGCCGGCGGCGTGCGCGCGGGCCGCCTGGATGTCGTCCGTGACGACGACGCCCTTGCCGGCCGCGAGCCCGTCGTCCTTGACGACGTAGGGGGCGCCGAACGCCTTGAGGGCCGCGTCGGTCTCCTCGGCCGTCGTACAGACGTAGCTGCGGGCGGTGGGCACACCGGCCGCCGCCATGACGTCCTTCGCGAAGGCCTTGGAGCCCTCGAGCTGCGCGGCCTCCTTGGAGGGGCCGAAGACGGGGATGCCCGCGTCCCGCACGGCGTCGGCGACACCGGCGACCAGGGGCGCCTCCGGGCCGACCACCACGAGGTCCGCGCCGAGCCGCACGGCCAGCGCGGACACGGCCGCGCCGTCGAGGGCGTCGACCGGGTGCAGCTCGGCGACCTCGGCGATGCCGGCGTTGCCGGGCGCGCAGTGCAGCGCGGTGACATCGGGGTCGAGGGACAGGGAGTGGCACAGGGCGTGTTCGCGGGCGCCGCTGCCGATGACGAGGACCTTCACGGGGTCAGCCTAACGGGAGGCGGCGGGTTCCCTTTGTGCGGGCTGCCGAAGGCGCGGGGCGAAGGGGTTTGTGGCTTCCTCCATACGCCCCCTACGCCCTACTCGTTCGCGATCTCCTCGACGACCGTCGCGCCCAGCTCCCGTACGAGCAGGTCCTGGCCCGAGAGGGCGGACTCGTCCAGGTCGGGGTCGTCGTCCTCGGGGATGTCGTCCTCGGGCGAGACGGGCGGCGGCGGCTCCGGGGCGGAGGGGCGGGGGGCCGCCGGGGCGGGGCTGGGCGCGGGTGCGGGCGTCGGCTGCGCGGGGGCGGGCGGGGGGGCCGCCTGGGGTGTGGAGGGGCGCTGACCTCCGCCGGAGCCGCCGTACCCGCCGCCACCGCCACCGCCGTACCCGCCGCCGTTGCGACCGCTGGACGGTCCGGATGGTCCGGACGATCCGGACGGCGCGGGAGCCGCCGCACCGCCGCCGGACGGGTCGACGACCGCCTCGATCTTCCACTGCACATGGAACTGCTCGGCCAGCGCCTGGCGCAGGACGTCCTCGCTGCCACTGCTGAGGAAGTTGTCCCGGGCGCCCGCGTTCACGAAGCCGAGCTGGAGGGTCGTGCCGTCGAAGCCGGTCACCTGGGCGTTCTGGCTGAGCAGGATCCAGGTGAAGCGACGACGGTTCTTGACCGTTTCCAGGATGTTCGGCCAGAGGTTGCGGGGGTCGAGGCCACCGCCGCCGCCCGAGGGGGCGGGTGCCGGTGCGGGTGCGGGCGACGGGGCGGTCGGCGGTGCCGCGGCGGCAGGCCGGCCGCCGGCCGGGGTCGCCGTAGGCCAGCCGCCGGGCCGGCGTCCGCCACCGCCACCACCGGCGGAGGCGGCGGTGGGCCAGGCACCGGGGGCTCCCGCCGCCGGAGCGGCCGGGCTCTCGGCGGGCGCCGGTGGCGGAGCCTGGGCGGGAGTGGGCGCGGGCGGCGCAGGGGTGGGCGCGGGGCCGGGACCCGGGGCGCGCACCGCGGCCCGGGCGGCGGCGGCACCGCCCCCCGGCTCGATGTCGCCCTGCCCCTGCGCTCCTCCGTGGGCCTCCGGCCCGGGGACGTATCCCATGGCGGGCGCACCGGCGCCGCCGGCCCCGGCGGAGAAGTTCACGCCGCGCTCGATCCGGTCCAGCCGGGCCATGACCGAGCGCTCGTCGCCGTACGCGGCGGGAAGCAGCACACGCGCGCAGATCAGCTCCAGCTGGAGACGGGGCGAGGTGGCGCCGCGCATCTCGGTCAGCCCCTCGTTGACGATGTCGGCGGCACGGCCCAGCTCGGCGGGGCCGAAGGTGCCGGCCTGGGCCTGCATCCGCTCGATGACGTCGGCGGGGGCGTCGATGAGCCCCTTCTCTGCGGCATCGGGGACGGCGGCGAGGATGACAAGGTCCCGCAGCCGCTCCAGCAGGTCCGCGACGAACCTGCGCGGGTCGTTGCCGCCCTCGATCACCCGGTCGACGACCTCGAAGGCGGCGGCGCCGTCGCCGGTCGCGAAGGCCTCGACCACGGAGTCGAGCAGCGAGCCGTCCGTGTACCCGAGCAGGGAGGTGGCCATGGCATAGGTCACACCCTCGGCCCCGGCACCGGCGAGCAGCTGGTCCATGACGGACATCGAGTCACGCACGGACCCGGCACCGGCCCGCACGACGAGCGGCAGCACACCCTCCTCAACGGGGATGTTCTCCTTCCCGCACACCTCGCCGAGGTACTCCCGCAGGGTGCCGGGCGGGACCAGCCGGAACGGGTAGTGGTGCGTACGCGACCGGATCGTCCCGATGACCTTCTCGGGCTCGGTGGTCGCGAAGATGAACTTCAGGTGCTCCGGGGGCTCCTCGACGACCTTGAGCAGCGCGTTGAAACCGGCCGACGTGACCATGTGGGCCTCGTCGATGATGTAGATCTTGTACCGGCTGGAGGCGGGCCCGAAGAACGCCTTTTCTCGCAGGTCACGGGCGTCGTCCACACCACCGTGGGACGCGGCGTCGATCTCGATGACGTCGATGGAACCAGGTCCGTTGCGCGCGAGGTCGCGGCACGACTGGCACTCCCCGCACGGAGTCGGCGTGGGCCCCTGCTCGCAGTTCAGGCACCGCGCGAGGATGCGGGCACTGGTCGTCTTGCCACAGCCACGCGGACCACTGAACAGGTACGCGTGATTGACCCGGTTGTTCCGCAGCGCCTGCTGCAACGGGCCGGTGACATGTTCCTGCCCGATGACCTCGGCGAACGACTCCGGGCGATAGCGGCGGTACAGCGCGAGAGACGACACGCATACGAGGTTATAGGCGTCCACTGACAACCGGACCGGCCGCCGGAAACGCAAGCGCCCCCCACGCACCCGCCAGAGCCAACTTACCCTTGCTGCCTTCCGGCCCTGGGGGAGTTCAGTCAGATAGCGCCGCGTGGGGGGCTACACAGAGGCTACCGCATGTCGCGGGCAAGGAACGAGTTCGCGAGCACTCCTCTCGGTCATGTAATGTTTCCGGCGGAGGATTCGCCTAGAGGCCTAGGGCGCACGCTTGGAAAGCGTGTTGGGGGCAACCCCTCACGAGTTCGAATCTCGTATCCTCCGCCTCAGCCCATCAGGGCAGATGAAGGCCCCGACCGGTTCGCCGGTCGGGGCCTTCATCGTGCGTGGTCTCACTTTTGGTCTCTTTCGGCGCCGGGCGAGCCCCACAGCTTCTCGCCGACCTGATCCGCGACCTTCCGGAGCATGAGCCCTGTCACATGCATGTAGCGAGCCCGCATCCGTGCGGCGCCACCCGGCTCCCAGCCCATAATCGCGTCCACGATGACATCCGGAACACCGAGCACGAGGAGAACCGTGGCCGCCGTGTGGCGAGCGTCATGAAGGCGCCCATCCCGCACGCCCGCGTCCCGGAGAAGCCGCTTCCACACGTGGTAGTCGGTGTTCGGGCTCAGCGGCCCACCAGTCGACGACGTGAAGACGTAGCCCTTGTCCTCCCAGTCGGCTCCGGCTTCCGCGCGCTCCCGGTCCTGCTCCTCCTTGTGCTTGCGAAGCAGTTTGATCAACGGGTCGGGCAGGCCGACCGTCCGGCGACCGGAGCGTGACTTCGTGCTCTTGTGCTCACGCCGGGTCTGCTCACGCTTGGGGCAGTAGCCCGGCTTCTTGCCGCACGACTCGTTTCCGCAGCCATGCCGGTACCTGGGCCGGAGCCGGTTCCGCCGGATGCGCAGGTACCAGGCGTTCAGGTCCACGTCATCCCACTGGAGCGCGAGTGCTTCTCCCTGACGGAGGCCGAGTGCGAGAGCCACGACCCAACGCGCGCTGTTGCGGAGCTTGGATGCCTCCAGGAGCAGGCTTTGCACCTCCTCGATGGTGTACGGCTCCACCTCCTCCTCTTCGATCCGAGGAGCCCGGGCGATCTCGGCAACGTTCCGGGAGACGTGCCCGCGCCGCCTGGCCTCGGCGAGCGCCACACGCACGGTTCGGTGGACATGATGCGCCGTCCCGGCCTTGCTGCCCTCGCGCTGCATCTTGGCGTAGAAGGCTTCCAGGTGCTCCGGCTCCAGGCGGTCGAGCCGGTGAGCGCCGAGGCCCGGGACCAGGTGCACGCGTACGTCCACCTCGTATCCGGCGTACGTGTTCTCAGAGACGTACTTCTTCGCGATCTCGTGCACCCAGTGCTCCAGCCAGCTCCCAAGCGTCCACTTCTCGCCCGGCTTGCTGAGGTTCCCCGAGTCGCGCTTGTGCTCGATGTCCCGAACGGCTTTGACGACTTCAGCCTTGGTCTTACGGCCGACGTGCCGCCGGTCGGGTTTGCCGTCCGGACGGATGCCTACGGTCACACGACCGTGCCACCGGCCATCGGCACCCTTGTAGATCGAGGCCGCCCCGTTCGGCTCACGACTCCGCTTCGCCATCACGCATCCCTCATCGAGGAGGCAGGGGCGCCACGAAGGCGACCGACGTACGCAACGAGGGCATCCGCGGGGACACGCCGCAGGCTGCCGACCTTGACTGACTCCAGTTCGCCCGAGGCGATGAGCGCAAAGCACGTAGTACGGCCGATGCCCAGTCGGCGGGCAGCTTCCTCGACCGTGAGGAGAAGGAGCGTCGGATCAGCGGACGTCGGGGCAAGTGTGGCTGCGGCAGTGGTCACTTCTCCTCCTTGGAATCCAGACCGAGCAAGATCAAAACGGGGCGAGCCGGCACGATCGTGGAGCCAGCGCAGACGGGGCACGGGAAGCGCAGCTCGGTCGAGTGACGCCCGGACCCGCCGCACTCCAGGCAGGCCGTCCACTCGTTGACCGCGAAGGCGGCCCAGCAAGCGGCACAGTCGGCACAAGACAGTTCGTGGCACACCGGGCAGTCCGAGCCCGGCACCCACCGCAAGCGTTTACGCATGGTCGACTCCTCCCGAAGCGGCCAGTTCTTCACGGGCGGTTTGGCGATTGAGCTGGAGATCACGAGCGATCGAGGCGGCGAGGGCCGACTCACCGGGGGTGTGGCCGTGGCCTGCGTACTGCCAGTCGGCGAGGACCAGGACGGTGTCCGGCTCGCGGTCGTCCAGGCCGAGAGCGGCGTGTTCCTGGGCGGCGCGGTAGTCGGCGCGGGCCTGCCGGAGCTCCCCGAGCGTGGTGGAGTAGCGGCGGGACTTGGAGGAGAAGTGGCCGCGGAAGCCGAGCATGTGCGCCCAGGCCCACAGCCGCCGGTCGGGGTACAGCTCGTCGAGGTCGCGGCAGGCTCGGATCAGTCGGCGGGTGTGGTCGGGGACTCCGTGGCGGTCGAGTTCGGGCAGCTCGCCGATGCGGCGGTCGAGGGTGCCGGTGTTCTCGGCGGCTTTGGTGGCGTACTTGGCGACGTAGGAGGCGACGGCCTGTTCGGTGATGTCGGAGCCGTCGCCGAACGCCTTGACGGGGCGGATGTCGAGTTGCCGCCCCCATTGGAAGGTGCGGGCGGGTTGGTCCCCGGCGGCGGGCACGCTCACGCTGCTGTAGGAGTGCGCGGCAGCCGTGCGGATGGCGTCCGTGAGCAGGTTGGTGGTGGCCCAGGCGGGCGGTAGGGAGTCGGGTCCGTCGGGTCCGTCGAGGCGGATCACGGCGTGGAAGTGGACGGCGCCGCGCTTTTGGAACTCGGCGACCTTGCCGTAGGAGACCCGGCAGGCTTCTTTCAGTTCGCGCTGGGTCAGTCCGGCGCGCCTGGCGATTTCGCGGCGCAGCCGGTTGGCGAACCGCATCCAGAGCTCCCCGGCGTGGTTGTTGAAGAGCGCCGCGCCCGCGTAGTCGTATGTCGCCGGGTCCAGGGCCGTGCCGAGGGCGGGGTCGTCTTCGGCGTGGCGGGTGCCACAGCGGCAGGTCCCGCGGTCGGGCCGGTTGTGGACCGGGCCGAACGAGGGGGCGGTGAAGGTGGCGAAGACGCGGGGATGGTCGCGGACGGTGGCGGGGATGTCCTTGTCGTCGTCTCCGGCGAGTCCGGCGCGGATGAGGTGGTAGGTGTCGCCCGCGTAAGTCCAGGCGCAGGCGGGGCAGCGGGAGGCGCGCCGGTTGCCGCAGGCCACCCGGAGGCATCCGCCCGGTTCGTTCTCGGTGCTGTAGTGGTGCAGTACCTCGCCGGTGGTCTTGTCCTTGTGCAGGATCCAGCCGCGCAGGTGGATGGGGTCGGCACAGCCGCCGGTGCGGCGGATCTGGTCTTCCCACCGGTGGTAGTCGAGGGCCGAGGCCACCCGCAGCAGGTCGCTGAGGGTGGCCGGGTCGAGCAGCGTCTCAGGCACGGGCGCCCTCCCGGTCGCGGCGGGCGGGGGCGGTGCCGGTGCCGTGGCAAGCCGGGCAGTCGACGGTGAGCGTGTGCAGGTGGCCGCGGTCGTCGCGGCCGCCGGAGGAGATGGCGGCGGTGGCGAAGCCGTCGCAGTTGGGGCAGATCCGTGCCGTGGTGCGGGTGGCCGGGGTGGGACCAGTCATGATGGAGGTTCCTTCCGGTTTGGTGATCGGACAGGGACGGCACCCGGGCAGCGGATGCTTGGCGGTATCGAGGCCGCCCGTGGGCCGGTCAGCGTCGCTTGGACTCGGAGGCGAGCAGGGAGCGCAGGACGACGGCGCAGACGGCGACCGAGGTGGCGGTGATGGCGACCGCCAGGAGCATGGAGACCAGTACGGCGCCGACGACCAGGACCACGGCGGTGCCGCCGCCGACCAGGGCGAGCGCGGTGCCGGGGGTGAGCTGCACGACCGGCCGGGACGGCGCCGGGGCCGCCGGGGCGGTAGACGGGATCTGGGCGGCCGGGGTGATGGCGGTCGGCTCGACGACGGCGGGCGGGGTGACCGTGCCGGTGGGCTGGGGCATGGTCGGGAGCTTGGGCCGGAGCATGGCGTTTCTCCTTTCGCGGGTTACTTGACGGCGGTGTCGATGACCGGGGCCATGAGGCTGTCAGCGAGGAGGTATCCGCCCAGGAGGAGCACGGCGACGAGCCACCAGGGCGGGCGGATGAGCTTGACGCCGAGGACTCCGACGACCAGCAGGGCGAACCAGAGCGGGACGTCCACGGGTGGCCTCCTAGCGGACCTTGCAGCGGTGGGTGCGGGCGGCGAGCTGGGCGGCGGAGGCGCTGGTGTAGTCGGCGGACCAGCCGCAGCCGTCGGAGCTGCACACGGCGGCGTGCTTGGTCTGGCCGTGGCGGTCGCGGTGGGTGCCGATCTGCACCGGGCCGATCCGCATCACGGAGTGGAAGAAGTCGCGGGCGGGCATGTCAGTCGGTCTCCTCTCGGGTCGTGGCCGGGTCGGGAAAGGCGGCGCGGATCCCGGCGGCGGTGGCAGGGTCGGCGGTGCGCCGGGCGGCCTCCTCGGCGAGCAGGTGCGCGAGGAAGGGCCGGTCGGCCGCGGTCATCTCGCGGGCACCGTCGAGGTAGTCGGCGGCGGTCAGGTCGGCCGGGTCACGCGTCATGGCGGCGGTCTCCTTCCGGGTCAGGCGAGCTGGGCGGCGATGGCGTCGGCCAGGTGCGGCGGGACGCCGAGGCGGGCGCGCAGGGTGTCGGTGTCGATCCGGGTCCCGGTGCGGGCGTGGTGGTCGTCGGCGACCTTGCGGGCGTGGTCGACCAGTGCGGCCGGGACCGGCACCGCCGGTGCCGGGGTGGGCAGGGCCGGGGTCTCCTCGGGCGCCGGGACGGGTTCGGGCGCCGGGTCCGGCTCGGCGACAGCGGCCGGTTCGGGCTGCACCTCGGGCGCGGGGTCCGGGGCCGGGACGGAGGATGCCGCCGGGACCGGGGAACGGCCCGCGGGTGAGTGGGCGAGCAGGGTGCCGCCCATGAAGGCCAGGGCGGGCCAGGCGGCGACGAGGATGCGCAGCCAAGCGGGAACGTCGTTCAGGTCGAGCAGTCCGGCAGTGGCGACGTTCGCGCCGAGCGAGGCCGCCAGGGCGATCAGGAACCAGCACCAGGCCAGCCGGGACGGCCCGTAGGTGCGCAGCCGCCGCCAGGCGGCGACCAGCAGCAGGTCCACGCTGACCGGGTAGGCCCAGGCCTTCCAGCCGGTCTGTCCGGCGGCGGCAGCGAGGTCGTGCAGGTGGGCGAAGGACAGGGCTCCGGCGATCACGGCTTGGATGAGGACGGCGTCCGGGCGGATCGAGCGAGCCATGGGTGTTCACCTCCCTTCGGGTCAGAACAGGGGCAGCTGGGCGTGCGAGGCGTCGGGGCTGGTGGCCGGGGCGGGGCGGATGGCGTCGAGGACGCGGGTGCGCCAGCGCAGGGCGTAGTCGAGGCAGTTGGCGCAGTTCTTGTGCGGGTGGCCGGGCAGGGCGGGCCGGTGGCGGGCGTGGGAGCTCCAGGCGGCGGAGTCCGCGGAGGCCAGCAGGTGGCCGACCCGGGCCAGGCCGAGGGTCTTGAAGCCGAAGCCGTGCAGCTTCAGCCCGTGGGCGGCCATGGCGGTGACGATGGCGGCGCCCTCGCGGGTGGACTGCAACCGGCACACCGAGCCCAGCCCGACGACCGGTTCTCGGCGCAGGTCGACTCCGGCCCGCTCGTACAGGGCCAGGCAGCGTTCGTAGTCCGGGATGGTGCGGCCCTGCAGCACGGGGATGATCCGCAGGTCGGGGGCGAGGGAGCGCAGGTCGAGGAAGTTGGCCACGGTGCGGCGCTGGTGCTCGAGCACGCTCAGGTGGGTGCCGGTGAAGTGCAGCGGTCCGGCCGTGCCGCCGTGGATGATCAGGTCCTCGCACATCCAGTCCTGCGGGGCGGCCCAGTCGTACGGGCCGACGTGCTCCCAGATGCGGCACAGGTCGTCGACGTACTGGCGGGGGGTGCGGGTCCACCGGCCGTGGCGCTGCAGTTCGGTGAAGCCGCCGGAGTCCACCGCGTACGGGCCGAGCGCCTCGGGAAGGGTGCGGGCGGTGGCGAAGTGTTCCGACTTCAAGAACAGCGGGTGGCCGGTGAGCTTGATCCAGTGCCGTTTGTGGGTGGTCAGGTAGAAGCGCATCGCGGGAGCTCCCTCACACGGCCGGGTTCGGGTCGAGGCCGGAGCCCCAGCAGGTGGGACACAGACCGGTCTGGCGGTTCTCGGTGGCGCGGCCCTTGCGGGCGCCAACGCGGACGGCCTCGGTGGTCTCGCCGGTGCCGTCGCAGTCGGAGCACTTCGGCGGCTTGGGCGCCGGGCGGCGAGTGCGCTTGCCGGTGGCGGCCATGGCGATCACGCCTCCAGCTGGGGGTAGCCGTGGCCGACCGGCGGGTAGACGCCAGCCGCGCGGTGGGCGAACTCGGCGTCGAACGCGCTGCTCAGGGTGGTGACGAAGGCGTCCCGCTCGGGGTGGTGGTGCAGGTGGTTGAGCAGGGTCTCGAACAGGACACCGAGCCGGTTGGCGTCGTCCCGTTCGGCCGGGTCGTACTCGTACCAGGGCTTGCGGTGCATCGGGGTCCTCCCGGTTTCGGCATGGGCGGGGCAGGGACCTGGCGCGAAGGCGGTCGCGCCGACCGTGGAGCGGGGAAGGGTTCAGGCGGCGGCCGGGGCGGACTCGACGGCCGGGGCCGCAACCGGCTTCGGGGCGTCGAGGGCGGGCCGGAACGGGGCCAGGGCGGGCAGGTCCGGGACCAGGTCGGCGTGCCGGTTGCAGGTGTTCACGGCCTGCCGCAGCGAGGTGTGCGGGGCGCGGATGCGGGCCCAGCCGCCGCTGGAGTCGCCGGTGATGGCGACGCCCGGGGTGTCGGTGGGAATCTGGATCGCGGCCAGCACGGCGTCCGGGGCGATGTCGCCGAAGGCCATCTTGGCGCTGGTTTCGTCGTTGACCCGGTGGGCGGTGCGGCCGGTGAGCTGGGCGCGCAGCATGGTGATGCCGTCGCCGAGTTCGGAGCCGAAGCGCTGCCCGCAGACCTCCAGGTAGATGCCGGCGGCGCGGCCGAGCTGGGCCAGGCGGACCAGGGCCTTGACGATCTGGTCCCGGCGCGGGTCGTTCTTCTTCGTGCTCAGCGCGAGTTCGGCGACCTCGTCGACCAGGACCACGACCGGCACCGGCCGCACCTCTGCGGGCAGGTCCCAGATGTCGGCGGCGATCTCCGCATCCGGCACGTCGGCGGTGATGCGCTGCTCAGCGCGGATGAGCTGGTACACCTCCTCCATGTGGGACACCAGCGCGTCGAGGAGCTCGGCGGCGGTGTCGGGGTTGTCGGCCAGCGCGGAGAACCGGCGGGCCAGCGGGAACAGCTCCACCCCCTGCTTGCAGTCGATGCCGACCAGGGCCACCCTCTGCGGGGCGAGCGCGGCCACCAGGTTGCGCTGATAGACGGACTTGCCGGACTCGGTGGCGCCGATCGTGAGCGCATGCGGCACCGCCCGGTAGTCGCGGTAGTGCACCGCGCCGTCCTCGCGCAGGGCGACCGGGACCCGCATCGGGGCCGTGTCGGTCCGGGCGGGCATCTGCACCCGCTTGAGCACGTCGTAGCCGGTCATCCGCACCTCGACCACCCCCGAGCGGAGCTCCCGGGAGGTGACGCCGTACATCCCGAACGAGTGCCGCAGCCGGTCACACGAGGCGGCCACGTCGAAGGCGTCCTGTCCGGGGCGGAGCTTGAGCCGCAGGACCAGGCCGGTGCGGGTCGGCCGCAGCCGCAGGATGCGCGGCGGGCGGGACTCCGGTACCGGCCGGTTAGTCAGCCGGGCCAGCCGCAGACGCCAGCGCGAGGGCGGGACCGTCAGGCCGCAGGCCTCCATCACGGAGGCGTAGCGGGCCAGGACCCGTAACGTGGCCAGGGCAACGCCGAAGGTCAGCCAGTACCAGGCGGGGCGCCGCCACCGCAGGAGACCCGCAGCGGCGGCGACCAGCACCAGGGCGACGATCAGCCACGTCATGGCTCAGGCCGCCTTCGGCTTCGACGCGTCGGCCATCAGCGACGTGACGGCGACCGCGCGGAAGGCGATGCCGTGCCGCTTCTGGCCGTTGAACTCGTTCTCCCACGCCGAGGCGACCAGGCCGGTCAGCGCGACCGGGGTGCCCATGGTCAGGTCCTCGGAGACGCCGGGCTGCGGGACAGTGAGCTTGAGGATCTCGACCTCGTCGGGCGTGGAGAACATGACCTCCACGACCATCAGCGTGACGCCGTCCTTGTCGGTGGCGATCTCACCGGTACGGCGGTCCTTGACCTTGGGCTGCGGAGCCTTGGCGACCATCACGGTCGCGTTGGTGGTGTCGACAGGGATCTGACGCATGATGGAACTCCCTTTCCGGGGGCGGGAGCGGCGTACTTGCTTGGCGGTGGGTCGCCGCTCCTGTGCGTTGTCGGAAGCCCGTGGCAAAGCCACAGGCGCTTGCGCCTCCAACTGGTGCGCACCAGTAGGCTGCATCTGGTGCGCACCAGTTGTCAAGCGATGTCGCCGGATCGGCGCTTCAACTCGCCTGCCTGCGACGTTTCTAGGGAAGCGCTCACGGCAACGCCCCGGTAGACAACAGGGGTTAACAGCCGACCGGTTAACCCCTGCCGACCTGCGTTGATGTGAGGCATGCTGCTGATACGGCTCAACACCCATACGCAGGGCGGCACTACGTGATGAGTGGACTCAAGACGGCAAGGAGCGCACGGGAGTGGTCGCAGGAGCGTCTGGTTCGAGAGATCGAACGCTACGCGCGCCAGCACATGCTCATCGTCGCGTCAACAGCGAGCCTGCGAGTCTACGTCTCGGAGTGGGAGAACGGTCGACGAACGATCTCCGCCCATTACGCGAAGATTCTCCGTGCCCTGCTCGGGATCACGGATGACGAGCTGAACGGTAAGCCAGCGTCGTTGCCCGAGCTTGCAGTAGCCGACGGATACGACGAACTCATGAGCCGGATCGACGCGGCTCGGAGCGTCAGCCTGACCATGGTGAAGACGCTCATGGATCAGACGGAACTTCTCCGGACCATGGACCGGCAGATGGGTGCCGCAAGCCTCGTCGACCAGATGACCGCCCACCTGGCCACTCTCGAAGACGCCCTCACATTCGCTGTGCTCCCCGAGACACGCCGTCCGGTCGCCCTGGCATTGGCCGGAGCGGCGACCTTGGCGGCCTGGCAGGCACTCGATGTGGGAGCGGTCGAGCGGGCCTGGCGGCATTATGAGCTGGGCAAACGTGCGGCCCAGGAGGCCGGCGAACCGATGTACTTGGCGCACGCCACGGCCGAGCAGGCGTACGTGCTCTGCGATGCCGGACGCGCAGGTATGGCAGTGGAGCTGGTACGGGACGCGCAACGACTCGGAGGTAAGGCCATGTCCCCGCGTCTCACTGCCTGGCTGTACGCAGCTGAATCCGAGATCTGTGCCAGAGCTGGTCGCCAAGACGAATGCCGCCGGGCTCTAGAACAGGCGGCGCGACACTTGCCCGGCGGGACAGAGGCCCGAGACCCCGACATGCTGAGCATCTTCCTCAACGAAGGCCACCTTGCCAGGTGGCGCGGAAACGCGCTCGCGCTGATAGGCGACGACGAAGCAGTGGGCAGCCTCTACACCGCGCTCGAATCAACCGATCCGACCTTCATCCGCGCATCGGCAGGCCTGCGCTGTGATCTGGCACAGGCACACTTAGCGCGCGGCGAGTACGATCAAGCACACGAACACCTGCGGCAAGCCCGGCTAGTTGCAGGCCGCACCGGATCAGTTCGTCATCGGCGGCGGATCGAGCAGCTCACGCAGCGGTTGTAGGCGACACTCCGGGACTCCTCATGGCAAGTACATGCAGTAGGGCAACGAGGGTTCCAGAGCCCATCAGTTCACCGCGGGCCATCAGGCCGGGGATGTCGGAGAGAGGTACCCACGCGACGTGCCCGGCCTCTTCTGCGTCAGTGGGTTCGCCAACAAGCTTTGCCCCTCGGCCCACGTAGATCTCGTGCGGCGAGTCGACCATGCCGACCATGGGTTGATAGGTCACCACATGCTCCAAGGCGTGCGGCCGCCAGCCGGTCTCTTCCTCCACTTCACGCATCGCCGTCTGGAGGGGGTTTTCACCCTCGTCGACGATGCCGCCAGGGAGCTCCCACCCAAACGAGTCGGGAACGAAGCGGTAGCGCCACATCATCAGCACCCGGTCTTGGTCGTCGATGACGGCGGCGATAGCCACGTGGTGCAGCCGCACGACGTGATGCTCGAAGCGGTCGACTCCAGGCGGCTCGACATCGACGAGGCTGAGCTTTACCCACCGGTTGTCGTACAGCGTCCGCTCGCCATGGATCTGCCAGGGCTCGACATCGGTCGGTGCCTCAGTGGTCACGGTCCGATCCGGCACCCGGTAGGAGCTCCGTCCATGCACCTCCACGACGCCCTCGGCAACGAGCTTGTTCAGGACCTGACGCAGAGCTGTGCGGCCAATGCTCAGCTCTTCGGACATGGTCCGCTCGGACGGGAGTTTGGAACCTGGCGAGTACTTGCCCGCCGCGATCCACTCGCGAATCGTGCGGTAGACCCGCTCCGACTTCGGTCCCATCCGATGAGCACGCTCCTGAGGTTGAGTTGCAGTGACCGGCACCAGCGTAGCCGTGAAGCTACTCACGTGAGTAGGTTCGTGCCGATCTAGACGATCACCAAGAGAGCGCGGTGGAACTTTCTCTACCTCATCAAGGCCCGCGCACGGCGCGGGCGCGCGCCGCCTCTGCGGCGCGGCCTGCCTCCTGTCTTCGCCCCGGCTGGCCGCGCCCGGCGGCGCGCTGCGTGCATGCGGGCGGAGGTAGGAAACCCTCTGTGGCTGAGGCCGGTCGGCTCCACGGCTTTAGGCAGCCACTTTGGCGCGAGCCTCGAAGATCATGGCCCAAGATCGGACACTAACGGGCAGGCTCACAAACCTGCCCGATCCGCGGGCCAGCGTAATGGGCCATGATCACTCGCGCCAAAGCAGCTCCAGCCCAAAGCCGTTCCACCGACCTGCATGCAACTGACCCGGCGTCACACATCCGGAGAAGTTGTGGCATCCTGAGCCCCACAACTGAGGGGTCCAGGGGAGGGCAGGGGCAGCTATGCCGCGCGATATTCACCCACTCAACACGCTTACCAAGGCCGACACGCAATCCTGGATTAAGCAGCGGGTGATAAACGTCATCAAGAGCTACCACAACGCTGCAGACGTAATTGCAGAACCCATTCAAAACGCCGTGGACGAGGTACTGTCAGCCGAAAATATTGAAGGCACCGGTGAAGTAAGGGTAACTCTCGACACGGACGAAAACACGATCTCGGTTCGAGACAATGGCCGCGGCATTGCCAGCTCAGAAATCGAGAAATGGCTCGCCCCTGACGTGGGAAGCAAGCGCGCAGACTTTCTGGCTGGCCTCGTCAGAGGCCACAAGGGTGTTGGCTTGACATTCCTTGCATACGGCTTCAATTTCTTCGAGATTGAAAGCCGGACAGCGGAGGAGCACTACACCGTCCGCCTCGAGCATGGTCGATCATGGGTTGAAGATCCTGAAGACGTTACACCGCCAGTAGGGAAACTGGCGGAAATCACCGACGGAGGACGCCTTCAAGGCGCCGGAACCATCGTTACGATCAGGCTCAGCCCTCAGACTGAACCTCGCAGTCTGCGCCACGCCTTCCCTACGGTTGATTACGCAGCCACCGCAATCAGAAACCAAACGGCTGCGGGATTGGTTGAGCCTCCAGCGGTGCTCAAGAAGCGACAACTGAGCGTGACGCTCGAGTACAGGGCCAACGCAAAGACTACGTCAGTCGTCATTCCGGCCACTTACCGATACCCCCATGAAGACCTCGCTAAGGGGATTCGCGCACTCAACCTTGGCCAGTGGCTTAAATCCAACAAGAACTCCGAGCCTCAGGCCAAAGAGCGAAAAGCCTATCACGCGTGTTACTGGATCTTCACACCAGATGACCTGAAAGAGCTGATTGGCACTCGCGTAGGTGAGCAACTTACCGAGCCTGAGGAAGTAGCCGCTTTTCTAGACGAACATCAGGTGCATGTATACGCCCTCTTTTCATACAGCGCCTCATACCGGGATCAACTCGGTGAAACCTGGAAGATCCCGAAAAACCGAAAGCTGCTTCACTACCCGAGCCTGCGCGTGGCAACTGACGGGATGATCTCTTCCTGGAGTCGCGAGATCACACTGACGCACCGAGGATTCAACGTCGATAGGACGTGGCTGCTCTACAGCATGCAGGGCATTGAACCCGACCTCGGCAGGAAAGACTTCCCGCCAAAGGTGCACGATTTCCTGAGAATCTCGGAGGAGATCATTGCGAATCGAGTAGCGGAGCAGAGTCAGCCCTTCCTGAGGGTTAGCCCTCCGCGTACGGCTCCGACACCTACCGGCTATGTCGATCCCTCTGTTAAGGCGCACCTTCGTCGACAGGAACCCCTCTCTCCGAAGTTGCTGGTTGGGTTTGATGAGATCACACTTCAGACCCGTCCGCAGTCCGAGCAAGACGTCATCGCTCTTTACAGTGAGCTCGTTGGCTTGGGGGCCTTTCGGCACCTCCAGCCAGTGTTTTACAGCGGCTTCGACTTCTACGACTCCTACTTCCAGTACGTCCCTAGCCTCACGCATCTAGACGTCAGGGATAGGCTTCCAGGAATAGATGATGTCGACATCCGAGAAAAAGAGGGTGTGACTGAATTCAAGCTGACCGCTGACTCGATCCTCACGGATGTCGTTGCCGGAATCAAACAGTGGACCGACATGAAGTTTTTGGTCTGTTGGGAGGTCGGCAAGGACAAAAAATCCGGCGGAAACGAGGTGACGTTCACCGCGTGCGAGGAATCTGTTGAGCGCAAGTATCATGGCGTGACTCACCTCGCACGTCTCCAAAGCGGCGGTGACCATACCATTTTCGTGATCTCCCTCAGCGATTTCCTGCGAATCATGGCTGCCGAGGATTAATGCACTGAAGGGATCCTTCCGCTGAAATGGGTTTGAGGTCCCTTAGAGAAGCTGTCGGCTGGTTCAGGGGGGCCGCGACTGTGACATCATCGCGGCTCTCCTGCAAGGTGTGAGATCGACGGCCTACAACACCGGCAAGGTACGGGTAGCTGCATGCTAGTTAGAGTGCGGATCATGCCCCGACCTGTGGGTATAGGGGCTAAGCTGCCTGCACGATCTTGCCGGCCTGTGGGGAGGGCGCTGTGGCAGCGAAGGTGGGGAAGGATCCCAGAGCCGCTCTGTCGGACGTAAAGGTGACCGCGCAGCGGTACCTGAAGACCGTCGAGCAGATGCAGGACACCGAGCTCGACCAGGACTCATGGCTGGAGTCCGCCGCGGAGGCCGGTGTCATATCAGGGGAGATGCGTGAGGCGCTCTCACAGGTGAACCGAGCGTTCGGGATCACGTCGGGACGCGACGCCATACTGCTCTACCTGAGGAAACACATAGGCCAGTCGGTTCCGGCCGATGCACTTGCAGGAGTGGCGTGTATCGCGGAGTGGGCCCGGCGCGTCCGTGAACTCCGGGTCGAGTATGGCTGGCCTATCGAGTCGGGCATCACCCGAGACGACATGCCACACGATCACTACGTGCTCACCGCAGATCAGCCCGACGAAGACCTGGCCAAACGATGGAAGGTCGCCAAAGAGGCACGAAATCTGAAGGTTTCCGGGAAGAACCGGATTCTTCACTACCTTAAGGCCATCAGTCCACAACCGGCCGATAAAGAGCAATTGTCCTATGTCGGCCGAATCAAGTCCTACGCACGCAGAATCCGCGAGTTGGACGAAGAGGGTTGGCAGATCGTCTCGAGCATCGATGACCCGACCCTTCCACCCGGCTCGTACCAACTCCCCACTCTGAACAGGCGACCACCCCGAGCACGTGAGGCCATTAAGCTTCGGTACAAGATTCTGGAACGCGACGACATGACGTGTCAGGATTGCGGCCGGATTCCCGGCCAGGGAGCCACGCTCCAGGTCCATCACATCCTGCCCGTGCACCAAGGCGGGAAGAATGACATGGAAAACCTCGTGACCTTGTGCTCTGAGTGTCACGGCGGCCGCCATGCCCTGATGGGCACCAGCGTGAGGGATGAGCTACTCAATCCTGACCAGGAGCCGGACGTTCACACAGGCTGAGCGCCAGTAGGGGTGCCGCGAGGTTCAGGCCGCGGCACTCCAAGCCGTTACAGGTAGTTAAGCAGGTGGCGCGCTATGGCCTCAGCGAGGCCCGCGGGGACGGCATTGCCGATCTGCCGAGCAATCTCGATCTTCGACCCACACCAGAGATAGTCCTCGGGGAAGTCCTGCAACCGCGAAGCCTCGAAGTGCGTGATCGGCCTATTCACACGGTTCTCGGGGCTGTCCGCTTCCCACTGAGGGTGCAGGTACTGCCCCTTCTCCGGCTTGAAGAACTCTGTACGGATGGTAAGCGACGGGCGATCCCAGGCCATCCGTCCCATGACGTCCGTCGTACCAGACTTCTTGTTACGCCAGCAGTTCGGCAGAAGGTGGTCCGGAAGATTGAACCGGCCGCCGCCCGGAGGGATGTGGTTGTACCGCTCCAAGGACAACTGGGTGGGACGTCGTCCAAGGTGGATGTCGAGGCCCTTGAAGACCCCAGGAATCTTCTGGCCGAAGAACTCGACCTCAGAGTCCGGAAGGTCCGTAGTAGCCGGAACCTTCGGCAGACCGTCGATTGCATTCCGCACCGTGCGCCAGGGCAGCACCTCGTGCTCCACGCTGTCCAGCGTGAGGTCCTTGGCGTGGGTCTGCCGAGGGATCGGGATCACACCGACTCGTGAGCCGATCACGATCGTGCGCAGACGCCGCTGTGGCACTCCGTAGTCCGCCGCCAGCATGTGGGCATGCTGAAGCCTGTAGCCCTCCAGAAGGCCACCCGGCTCAACCTCCTTGAGAAGGAGCTCGAACTCGCTGGAAGACCGGAACCTGTCCACGTTCTCGATGACGAAGGCCTTGGGCTTCGCGCGCCGTACGAAGCGGATGTACTCCTTCCAGAGTGTGTTCCGCGGGTCGTTCACATCGCGACTGCCCAGGTTGGAGAAGCCCTGACATGGCGGGCCGCCGATGATGACGTCAGCTCGGGGAATCTCGGAGTTTTTGATCTCCGCGATGTCGCCCCACCTCATGTGATCCTCGCCGAAGTTGGCGGCGTAGGTCGCTGCGGCATGCAGGTTCCACTCGACTGCCATGGTCGGCTGGTAGCGACCCGTCCGCACGAAGCCAGCGGTCATACCGCCGCATCCAGCGAACAAGTCGATCATGGTCAAAGGCTGAGTCACGCCGGCAAGCTTACGTCCCAGCACTGACAAAGCCCCCAGTGCGACTACGTCATACCTTGGGCAACTGTCGCCGTTGCTGCACCACCTCAGCGACTTTGCGAGCGGCCACGGCCGGGTCCTCGTGCTCCCAGACCCTCACCGGAACCCAGCCAGCATCGATCAGCTTCCGATCAGTATCGCGATCCCGTTCCTGGTTGCGAGTGATCTTCGTGCGCCAGAAGTCAGCGTTGGTCTTGGGCCACGTCGCATGCTCAGGGCAACCGTGCCAGTAGCAACCGTCTACGAAGACAGCCACACGCGCAGGGCCGAAGACCACGTCGGCCTCTCGACGCAGGTTGGGCAGAGGCCGCCGATGCACCCTGTAGCGCAGCCCAGCGCGATGGAGCTCCTTGCGGAGCAGAACCTCCACCTCGGTGTTTCGGCTCCGCTGACGACTCATGCGGCGACTCACCGTGGCAGTCGTGGTCAAGGGCTGCATCAGAGCGTCCCGTCCTCCAGAAGGGAGCGCATGGCGTCCTCGGCCCGCCTCAGGACGATCCGTCCGTCCCCGTCGCTGTAGGCCAGTAGCGAGCTCCCCGGCGATAGGCCCGCCTCGGCCAACAGCCCGAGCGGCAGGACGACCGTGCCGTTTTCTCCGATGGTCAGCTGCGCAGGCTCTCTGATCACGAGACCAGCCTCCCACAGCAGGGAAGCAGGTACGAGAAAAGCACCTCAGCCCTGGACAGCGCGAGTGGTCGCGGTCTCATTTCTGGTCTCATTCGCATGCGTCCGCCTCCGTGCGGATGCGTCGTGCCCCAGTCCGGGACTGCGGGAAGCGGGCCGCCGCGAACGCGGACGATCGAGCCCGTACGCGGAAAGGAGACGCACCAACACACTTGGAAAGCGTGTTGGGGGCAACCCCTCACGAGTTCGAATCTCGTATCCTCCGCCAGTGCCTCACCGGGCACGATGTCGAAGGGCCCCCTGGAAACAGGGGGCCCTTCGACGTTGTCCCTACGCCTCGCTGTCCTGGTTTTTGTCCACAGCGAGGTTTTCCGCAGCTCCCCAGATGGCGCGCTCCATCTTCCGGACCGCCTCCTTGCCGCATGAGGTCGGTCACATGCAGGTACCGCGCCCTGATCCGGGCGGCGCCGCCCGGATCCCAACCGCCGGTCGGGGGCGGGTTCCGTCGGTGGGGGGTGGGGTGCAAGCTGGAAGGGAGGCCGGGTCGTCGTGGCGGGCGCGGGCTCGTGGGCGTGCGGTCTTGCCACTCCGAGTGAGCCCTCCGGCTCGGCAGGAGGGGAGCGAGATGACCGATCAAGTCACTACCGGTACCCGCTGGCATCTGACCGGCGACTGGTTCGACGTGTGCAAGTGCGCCATACCGTGCCCCTGTACGTTCGCCCAGCCCCCGACCTACGGCGACTGCGAAGGCGTGCTCGTCTGGCACATCCGGGAAGGCAGCTTCGGTGACGTGCGGCTCGACGATCTGAACGTTCTGATGCTCGGCTCCTTCACCGGCAATCCCTGGGCCGGTACCCATACCGATCCGTATGCCGCGGTGTTCCTCGACGAGCGGGCCGACGAGCGGCAGCGTGCCGCGCTCGGCGCCATTTTCGGCGGTGAGGCGGGCGGATGGCCGGCGGAGTTCGGGGAGATGTTCCACCCGGAGATGCGCGGAATGGACGTCGCCCCCATCCATGTCGAGATCGACGAGGACCTCGCCACCTGGCGGGCCGAGATTCCCGGCCGGGTCACGGCCACCGCCGAGGCGCTCACCGGTCCGACGACGCCACAGGGCGCCCGCGTCCAGGTGCACAACGCCCCAGGGGCCGAGGTCGGACCGGGGCAGGTCGCCACCTGGGGACGGGCCACCGCCGACCGCGCCGACGCTTTCGGCTTCTCCTGGGAGCGCTCAGGGAAGTCGAGCAAGCACTTCCCGTTCGAGTGGAGCGGTCCCGATTCGTGAGGGCGCGCCGCCCGCGTCACATGTCGTCCGTCATCGGCATCGTCCCCTGCAGCCCCGGCAGCAGCCAGTCCTGGAACGGTGCGAGCACGGCCAGCACGAGGAACGCGATGCCCACGGCCCGGGCGAGCAGCGGGCCGCGGGACCACAGCTTCTCGACGAAGATCACCACAGCCAGCCCGGCCATCGCCGCCACGTTCATCACGCCGAGCGGCACCAGGACCACCATCAGTCCCGCGCAGCAGCCGACGCAGTAGGCGCCGTGGTGCAGGCCCACCCGGAGGTCGCGGACCGGTCGGCGGAACCCGGCGTAGCGCACCAGGTGGCCCATGGGATCGCGGCAGTGCCGCAGACAGACGTTCTTGAGGGGGCCGAGCTGGTACAGGCCCGCGAGCAGGAAGGCCGCCGCGCCGATCCAGCGCCCGGCGGTCGGATGGTCCTCCACCAGGTCGCCGGTGAGGGCCAGGGCCGCGTAGGCGAGCAGGCCGACGGCGGTCCACAGCAGCAGATATCCGCCCACGAATTCGACGGTGCGCGCGGTCCGCGTCCAGCCGGAGGACCGGCGGCCGATCGCACGGACCCAGGTGACAGCCACCGGCGCCATGGACGGCAGCATCATGGCCGCCATCATCGTCACCCACAGCAGCAGGAACAGCGGCAGGGCCATGCCCATGGTGCCGGGCCCGACCCCCATGTCCCGGGCCTGCCCGATCGTCAGCGCCCAGGCGGGCACCGCGATCAGCACGATCAGCAGCCAGGCGGCGGCGAGTTCCCGGGCCGGCAGCAGGCCTCCGCCCGCTCCGGTCGGCGCGGGCGGCGGGGCGGAGGTGACGGTGGTGGTCCGGCTCTGACGCATCGGCGCGTACTCCTGCGACTGCTTCCAGCACAGCACGGATGCCGCGGCGTCGCGACCGCGCGGATCATGCGGTTGGCGGGCAGTCAGGTGATCAGCGGGTGATCCTCACCTGCCGGGTCTCGCTCACCTGGTCCAGTTCCGAGACCCGGATCGTCAGCTTCATGGTCCAGGTGCCCTCAAGAGGGAGGTTGAGGTCGTTGGTGGCCCAGTAGCCGCCGCGGTCGGTCACCTTCGCGTCGAGGGGGCCGATGTCCTCGGCGGCGAGGGTGAAGGAGATCCGGACCTCGGGTACGAAGGTCAGGGCGCCGTTGGGGCCGAAGACGACAGCCTGGATGCCGTTCTCGCCGACCCGGCCCGGGTCCATCGTGATCTGCACCGTGCCGCGACCGCCGGGGGTGCCGACGTCGTAGGGGACGGTGAACGCCTCCGCCCCGGGGAGCCCGGCCACCTGGGGCCGGGGCGCGCCGGCGGCCTCCGCCTCGGCGCGGGCGGGGAGGGTGCCGGTGAGCACCGTGGTGATCAGCAGGACGACGACGGCGACGAGCACCTCGGCCAGCACGGACCGGCGCAGGGCGCGGCGGTAGTGACCGGCCGTCGGTTCCGGCGGCTCCGGCGCCGTACCGGGCGCGCCCGGTCCGTCCGAACCCGGCGCGTCGGGAGTGTCAGGTCCGTCCGTCACCGTCTCCCCCGCCCCCTGCCCGGGAGTGGCGGCACCGGACACGCCCACCAGCTCGGGCACCCGCGCCTCCACCGTCGCCGGGTCCTGCGCCGCCCTGCGCACCAGGAGTGCCGTCCAGCGGCGCGACAGGCCCGCCGCCAGCAGCAGGAAGACCGTCGCGGTGAGTTTGGCCGTCAGGGTCCGGCCGTACGACGAGTCCGTGAGGGCGGTCCAGGAGCCCAGGCCGCGCCAGGACTGGTAGACGCCGGTGACCACGAGGACGGTCACCGAGAGGAAGGCCAGGCGAGAGAAGCGGGCCACCGTGGCGGGCGGCGGCGGGGTCTTCGCGCGGTACAGGGTGAGGAGCAGCGCGGTCAGGCCGCCGAGCCAGCATGCCATCGCCAGCAGGTGCACGACGGACGACGTCATCGCGAGCGGGACCTGGATCCCGGCGGAGGCGTGCTCCGCCGCGGCCCAGGTCAGGGCGAGCGCGACGGACACCGCGGCGCCGGTGGCCAGGCGGGACCGGGGGCCGCCGCGCCGGGCGAGCGGTACGAGGACCACCGCGGTCAGCAGGAGCAGGGCCAGCCGGGTCAGCAGGGCCAGGCCCGGGCGGCCGGTGAGGGTGCCGGTGAACGCGGAGAGGTCGAGGGCGGTAGTGGGTGACGTGCCGTTCTCGTAGGGGGCGCGCAGGACGAGCAGCGCGACGGTCGCCGTCAGCAGGGTCCACCAGCCGGTGAGCAGCGGCAGCCGCAGCGGGGAGGTGTCCGGGGGGCGGCACAGCCCGGCGAAGGCGGCCGCGCCGATGAGCAGGGCGGCGGCGATGTACGCAAGATAGCGGCCGGTGTCGTAGAGGCTCTTGGTGACCGGGTGCTCGGCGTGGTCCGCGGGCGCCGCGGGCGGGTTTGGGGAGGGCTCGCCGATGGAGAAGGTGAAGGCTCCGGAGACCGGGTGGCTGTCCGCCGACACCACCCGCCAGGCCACCGTGTAGGTGCCGTCCTCGAGGCCGCCGGGCAGTTCGGCGCGGGCGGTGTCGGAGGCGCCGTCCGCGTGCCGCGGCTCGCCCAGGTCGACACGGCGGTTGTCGGGGCTGTAGACGCGGAAGGAGTCGTCGAGCAGGCCGACGGACTCGGTGAAGGTCAGGGTGATGTGCCGCGGCGCGGACTCGACGACGCTGTTGTCCCCGGGGTCGCTGTCCGCGAGCGCGGCGTGGGCGCTCGCCGGGGCGGCGCTGCCGAGGAGGAGCAGGACCAGCACGGTGCCCAGCAGCACCAGCCCTTGAAGTCGCCGGGTTCCGCGGCCCGCGCCCTCGCCTCGTCGGCCATCGCCCGCGGCCCCCTTCCGCCGTCGCTCCACGTCGTACCCGCCTCCCGGCAATCCGGCTACGGGTTATGTACGGATACGAACACCGGACTGCTCACCGGCCCCCGCGCGGATGTGCGACGAACGCCGACCCCTGCACGCGGGGCGCGCCCCAATCAGCACCCCACAGGACCGCCACCCGGACCGGTCACCGCTTCCGCCCACGTGATGCGCCGTCCCGGCCGCGACGAGGCCGTCCGACATGCTGCCTCCGGCTCTCCGGCGCTGCCGTCGACCGTTCGGGGCGCGGACGGCGGATGTGTGGGCCAGGTGTCGGCCCTGCCGATCGCAGCGAGCACCGGGCTCGGGCCGCTCACCAGGTCGGGCGGGTCGAGGCTCCTCCGTCCACGAGGAGGTCGTGGCCCGTCACCCAGGACGCGAGCCGGGAAGCCAGGAACACGCAGGCGTCCCCGATGTCCTCCGCGCGGCCGAGGCGGCCCACGGCGGACGCCTCCCGCCATCGGCGTACGCCTTCCGGCCAGGCGTCGTTCAGGCCCTCCCGTTCGATCAGCCCGGGCGAGACGGTGTTGATGCGGACGCCCCACGGCCCGTACTCCGCGGCCGCCGCGCGGGCGTGCATCACCACCGCCGCCTTGGCCGCGCTGTAGTGGGCGTGGCCGGGTGCCGGACTGCGGCCCTCGACGGAGGCGATGTGGGTGACGGAGCCGCCGCCTTCCTGGTCGCGCATGTGCCGGGCCGCCGCCTGGGTGCAGGCGAAGACACCGGTGAGGTTGGTGTCCACGACCGTGCGCCACTCGGCCGCGGTCATCCCGGCGAGCTGCTGGACGGGCTGGATTCCGGCGTTGTTGACCAGCGCGGTCAGCCGGCCGCCGCCCCACTCGGCCGCCTCGGCCACCACGCGGTGGCAGGCGTCCTCGTCGGTGAGGTCCGCGCGGAGCACGACGGCCGCGCCGCCCGCCTCCCGGATGCGCTCGGCGGTGTCCCGCGCGGACGCCGCCGACGTACGGCAGTGCAGCGCGACGGCCGCGCCCTCCTCGGCGAACCGCAGCGCGATGCCCCGGCCGATGCCGCCGCCCGCGCCGGTGACCAGGGCGACCTGCCCCCGGAGCAGTCCCTGACCGCTCATGGGCGGCACAGCTCCGCGATGAGCGCCGCCCGGTCGGGGTGGCGTGCCGTCAGTTGCGCCGCGTCGCCGTGCTCGTAGCCGTCGAAGGTGAACCCGGGCGCCATCGTGCAGCCGAAGAACGTCCAGGAGCCGCCCGCCGCCACCCGCGCGCCCATCCAGGTACCGGCGGGGACGGTGAGCTGGACGTGCTGGCCGCCGAGGACGTCCGGGCCCAGGACGGGAGTGCGGGAGGTGCCGTCGGGGGCGAGGAGGAGCAGGTGGAGTGGGTCGCCGAGGTAGTGGTGCCAGATCTCGTCGGAGGGCAGCCGGTGCAGGGCGGAGTGGTCGCCGGGGGCGTCGGTGAGCAGGGCGACGATGGCGGTGCCCTCGGGCCGGCCGTCGGGGAGCTCGGGACCTGCCCAGGTCTGGCGGAACCGCCCGCCTTCCCGGGGGAGCGGCTCCAGACCGTAGTGGGCGACGAGGTCGTCGGGGGTCACCCGCCGAAGGCTACCTGGCGGGTGAGGAGGGCGAGCTGCGCCTTGTTCTCCGGGATGTGCACGTCGTGCACATCCAGCGCGTAGGTGGTGATGGCGGCCAGCAGCCCGCCGTCCAGCCGGGGCGCCGGCCCTCCGGGTCCGGCAGGGGCGAGGAGGTTGGAGGGCACCCTCGACGGACTGCCCTGCCGCGCCGCATCCCGTCGGCACGAGGTGCGCCAGGTGCCCCGGCGGCAGGCGGGGCACCTGGCTCGGCGAGCGGGTGCGGGCCGGACTGCCCGTACTGCTGCAGGCCGGCCCCGACCCGTACGTGTGGATCGCCTGCGACACCACGACCACCCGGGTGCTCTCGGCGTTCGTACGCAAGGAGCTCGGCGTGCCCAAACAGCGGCTGCAGGGGTACTGGCGCGCGGCCCGAGCCGCGACGCGCGATCATCGGGGCATGGACGTCACTCTTCACCTCGCCCAGGACCCCGACGCCGACGCCCTGCTGGGCCGCAGCCCGCTCGCCGCGCTGACCGGGATGCTGCTGGACCAGCAGGTCCCGATGGAGTGGGCGTTCAAGGGCCCGGCGACGATCGCCGAGCGGCTCGGCGCGGACGATCTGGACGCGCACGAGATCGCCGCGTACGACCCCGACGCCTTCGCGGCGCTGCTCTCCGACAAGCCCGCCGTGCACCGCTACCCGGGCTCCATGGCGGGCCGTATCCAGCAGCTGTGCCGGTACCTCGTCGAGCACTACGACGGTGACGCCGAGGCCATCTGGCGGGACGTCGACGACGGCAGGGAGCTGCTGAAGCGGCTGCAGGACCTGCCGGGGTTCGGCAAGCAGAAGGCGCAGATCTTCCTCGCCCTGCTCGGCAAGCAACTCGGCGTCCGGCCCACGGGCTGGCGGGAGGCCGCGGGGGCGTACGGCGAGGAGAAGGCATTCCGCTCCGTCGCCGACATCACCGGGCCGGAGTCGCTGTCCAAGGTGCGGGCGCACAAGCAGGAGATGAAGGCCGCGGCCAAGGCGGCCAAGGCGGCGAAGAAGCCGGGCGCCTAGCACCGAACCCTTTCGGGGGAATGGGCGGCGGGGGGCATGCGATGGGGCCCGGAACACCGCGGAGGCGTCGCCGAACAGCGGACGCGCCCGACCTCGGAAGCCCGTTTCCACCCGTTTTCGCGTGCCTTTTCCGGCGTCGCACTGCGTCGCCATGGCTGCGCCCGGAACGTCTTGACCGGTAGGCTTTCCGTGTGATCTTCAAGCGCATCGGAAACGGCCGGCCGTACCCCGACCACGGCCGGGAAAACACCCGGCAGTGGGCGGACGTCGCGCCACGCCCGGTCCGCCTCGATCAGCTCGTGACGACCAAGCAGCAGCTCGATCTCGAGACCCTGCTCGCCGAGGACTCGACCTTCTACGGCGACCTCTTCGCGCATGTCGTGAAGTGGCAGGGCGATCTCTACCTCGAGGACGGGCTGCACCGCGCGGTGCGGGCGGCGCTCCAGCAGCGCCAGGTGCTGCACGCGCGCGTGCTCGAACTGGACTGAGGCCCCCGCGGAACCGGTCCGCCTCATACCCGCCCGGGGTCCGTTCCGCCCGCCCAGACGCCCGTTCGGGAGCCTTCCCACGGCCGGTTTGGCCCTTTCGGGTCGGACTGCACCCAGTCGAATGATCATCTGGTAGGCACGGACGCCCAGGCGCACTACGCTGCGCTCATGAGCATGCTCACTCCACCTGGCATGGGCGGCCAGTACCGGATCACGGGCGACAGATATCCGCGCATGCGCCGGCCCCGGCGGCGCGGGAGGATCGTCGCGCTGGCCGTCGCCTCCGTCGCCGTACTCGGCGTCGGCGGCTGGGGCACGATGCAGCTCATCGACGTGTTCACCAGCGGCGACGACTCCGTGTCCGCGGCCGGCACCAAGGCCGGCTGCGCCACCGGGGCGACCCCCGCGGCGGCCCCCGCGGCCACCCCCAGGGCGTTCCCGGTGCCCGGCACGATCACGGTCAACGTCTTCAACGCCACGACCCGCAGCGGACTGGCCCAGCAGACGGCCGACGAGCTCAAGAAGCGCGGCTTCAAGGTCGGCAAGGTTGCCAACGCGACCGAGGAGTACGACAAGAAGGTCAAGGGCACCGGTGTGCTGCTCGGCCCCTCCTCCGCGCTCGACACCTCGCTGCCGGTGCTCGGCACCCAGCTCCCCGGCGCCGAGCGCCGCACCGACCCCGCCCGCACGGGCGGCGAGATCGACCTCATCATCGGTGACGGGTTCCGGGAGCTGTCGAAGAAGGCGGACGCCGACCGGGCCCTGACCGCACTGGCCACCCCCGAACCGACGCCCGCCCCGAAGAAGAACTGCTGACGGGACCGCGGTCTACTCGGCCGCCCCGTACATCCGGTCCCCCGCGTCGCCGAGGCCCGGCACGATGTAGCCGTGCTCGTTCAGCCGCTCGTCGACCGACGCCGTCACGACCGTCACCGGCGTGCCGGCCAGCTCGCGCTCCATGACCTCGACGCCCTCGGGCGCGGCCAGCAGCACCACGGCGGTCACATCGTCCGCGCCACGCTTGATCAGCTCCTGGATCGCCGCGACCAGCGTGCCGCCCGTGGCGAGCATCGGGTCCAGGACGTAGACCTGGCGCCCGGAGAGGTCCTCCGGCATCCGGGTGGCGTACGTCGAGGCCTGCAGCGTCTCCTCGTTGCGGATCATGCCGAGGAAACCCACCTCGGCGGTCGGCAGCAGCCGGACCATGCCGTCCAGCATGCCGAGACCGGCCCGCAGGATGGGCACCACCAGCGGGCGCGGGTGGGAGAGCTTGACGCCCGTGGTCAGCTCCACCGGCGTCCGGATGTCGACCTGTTCGGTGCGCACGTCACGCGTGGCCTCGTAGGCGAGCAGGGTGACCAGCTCGTCGGCCAGGCGGCGGAAGGTCGCGGAGTCGGTGCGCTGGTCGCGCAGCGTGGTGAGCTTGTGGGCGACCAGGGGGTGGTCGACGACGTGGAGACGCATGCCGTCAACAGTAACCGGGCCCCGAGAGCTCGATGTCCCCGCGTACGGCAAGCGCACCGGGGCCCGCGTCACTCCTTCGCTGGCGTCAAACCGCCCGTCCGGGGAAAGTGGGAGGGACGGACTGGGGTGATGAACCAATGCCTGAGCAGGAAGAGCGGGATCCGTCGCCGCGCGAAACGCCCGGCCGGGCCGGGAACGGGACCGGCCGTGCGGCCGGTGCCGAGACCGAGCCGGAGGCCGAACGACGACGGCGCCGCGCCCGGTTCCTGCGTGACCTCGCCGAGGCCCGCGCGCTGCGCGACCGGGTCCAGCCGCGCCGCGCCAAGGCCGCCCGGCTGCGGCACGCGATGCGCATGCGCACCTTCCGCTGGTAGATGCGGATGCGCGCCTTCCGCTGGTAGAAGGCACCTCCCGAGTGCCGCGCGGGTGCGGCGGGCGGGGCCGCGTACGATCCGCACGTGGCCGCAACGAGCATGCCGGTGAGCCCTTTGGGTGCGCACATGGCGTACTGCGATCAAAACTGGCGGACACAGGGAGTGGAAGGCATCCCCTGATGGCCTTGTTTCTGCCACGATTCCGAGTGGGCGGGGCTCGGCGCGCCGACCTCGCCCGCACACCTCCGCCGGGGGGATTCCCAACCGGCACGCCTATGACCAGTGGGAGAGTCACGGTGTACTTCGCCGCACTGCTCGCGCGCACCGAAGACGGGTGGGAAGCGAGCGACACGGAGCTCGACGATGTGGAAACCCTGTCGGATCTGGCTGACCTGGCCCGGGAAGCCTCTCCCGACGAGGACACGGTGCTCGTGCTGATCGAGCAGGAGGAGGGCTGGTTCGGCGTCGTCCGCGTGGACGGCGAGGAGGACCCTCGGGTGTACGTCTCCGACGCCGCCGCGGCCGCCCGCAGCAGCTACGGGGAGATCCTGCTCACCGACGAGCTGCTCGGCCGTGAGCCCGGGGACGACGGCACCGACCTGGACGCCCTCGACCTCGACGGCACGGAGGACGGTGAACCGGACGACGAGGACGCCGACGACGGCGCCGCGACGGCGGGCTCCGCCGACGCCGTACCGCACGGACCGGTCGGTGACGCCCAGGTCCTGGAGGACCTGGGCGTGAGCGAGAAGGAGTTGCGTTCGATGACCGGGGACGCCGTCAACGAGATCGCCGAGGCCCTGGGCGCCTCGGAGGTCCTGGAGACCGTCCGCTGACCGTGCCGACCACCACCACCGTGTCCGGACCGCCGGATCCGGTACGCGACCGCTGGCGGCCGGCGATGCGGCTCGCCCTGGAAGAGGCCGCACGGGCCGTCCCGGGCGGGGACGTCCCCGTCGGCGCCGTCGTGCTGGCCCCGGACGGCAGCACCCTGCTGGCCGCCGCCCACAACGAACGCGAGGCCGCCGGCGACCCCACGGCCCATGCGGAGGTCCTCGCCGTGCGGCGGGCCGCCGCTCGGCTCGGGGAGTGGCGGCTGGCCGGCTGCACCCTGGTGGTGACGCTGGAGCCGTGCACGATGTGCGCGGGCGCGATCCAGCAGTCCCGGCTGGACCGGCTCGTCTACGGCGCCCGGGACGAGAAGGCGGGCGCGGTCGGCTCCCTGTGGGACCTCGTCCGCGACCGGCGGCTCAACCACCGGCCCGAAGTGATCGGGGGAGTGCTGGCCGAGGAGTGCTCCCGGCAGCTCACGGACTTCTTCCGCAAGCGCTGAATACCGATTTCAAACCACGCGCCACCTTGCTGTAAGGTCTCCCTCGGTAGCGTGTCCGAGCGGCCGAAGGAGCTCGCCTCGAAAGCGAGTGTGGCGCAAGTCACCGAGGGTTCAAATCCCTCCGCTACCGCTGGTGAAGGGCCCCGTCGTCGGACGGGGCCCTTCGTGCGATCATGGGCCCGCTCGACGTGTGTGACGACAGCACACATCTGCGACAGGGAGGGCCGCGATGGCGGTGAACGCGAAGAAGGCCGCCGTCTACGTCGTCGTGGTCTTCGTGCTCTATCTGATCATCACGGACCCGGAGAAGGCCGGCGACTACGTCACGGTCGGGTTCCAGGGCATCTCGGACGCCGCGCAGGCCATCGGCGACTTCATGACCTGGCTCGCCAACGGAGGTAAGTGATGATCCGACATCTGGTGCTCTTCCGGCTGAACGACGGCGTCGGGCGCGACGATCCGAGGGTCCTGGAGGGCGTGGAGGCCTTCCGTTCGCTCGGCGGCAGGATCCCGGAGATCCGCTTCTGGGAGTGCGCCTGGAACATCAGCGACCGTCCCAACGCCTACGACTTCGCCATCAACTCGGCGTTCGACGACGCGGGCGCCCTGCGCCGCTACGTGGAGCACCCGGAGCACCAGGCGGGTGTCGGACTGTGGCGCGAGTTCGCCACCTGGGTGATCGCCGACTACGAGTTCTGAGACTCCGCCCGGTCGCATCCCGGACGTCTCCCGAGGCCCCCTGTGGTGACGACAGGGGGCCCCGGTGCGTCCGAGGGCCGATGTCCTCTCTCACCCTCACCCAACACGGGATATGCGGTGCTTGCACACAGTGAGTCAGTCTTGTGATGCTATGACCGCTTTTGACGGATGTCGACGGACGATGTGAGCGATGAAGAGGTGGCGTTGACCGATGTCGGCCAGTACTGCGCCGCCCCAGGACGAGGTGCCCCCCGACACGATCCAGACGCCCGCCAAGCGACGCGGCGCCGACACCCGGGCGCTGACCCAGGTGCTCTTCGGCCAGCTCAAGGATCTGGAGCCGGGCACGCCGGAGCACACCCGCGTGCGCGCGGCGCTCATCGAGGCGAACCTCCCGCTCGTGCGCTACGCGGCCGCCCGGTTCCGCTCCCGCAACGAGCCGATGGAGGACGTCGTTCAGGTCGGCACCATCGGACTCATCAACGCCATCGACCGCTTCGACCCGGAGCGGGGCGTGCAGTTCCCGACGTTCGCGATGCCGACGGTGGTCGGCGAGATCAAGCGGTACTTCCGCGACAACGTCCGCACCGTCCACGTGCCGCGCCGACTGCACGAGCTCTGGGTGCAGGTCAACAGCGCGACGGAGGACCTCACCACCGCCTTCGGGCGCTCCCCGTCGACTGCCGAGATCGCCGAGCGGCTGCGCATCAGCGAGGAGGAGGTGCTGTCCTGCATCGAGGCGGGGCGCTCGTACCACGCCACCTCGCTGGAGGCCGCGCAGGAGGGCGACGGGATGCCCGGCCTGCTGGACCGGCTCGGCTACGAGGATCCCGCCCTGGACGGCGTCGAGCACCGCGATCTGGTCCGGCATCTGCTCGTCCAGCTGCCCGAGCGGGAGCAGCGCATCCTGCTGCTGCGTTACTACAGCAATCTCACCCAGTCGCAGATCAGTGCGGAACTCGGCGTATCGCAGATGCACGTGTCCCGCCTACTGGCGCGTAGCTTCCAGCGGCTGCGGTCAGCAAACAGGATCGACGCGTAACCGGAACGAGTGAATCACTCAAGAGTGCCGTTCTGTGCACTTCTGGTCCGAAACCCCGTCAGACCCCTTGCTTGCAGGGCTGATTCGTATCTCAGATGTCGACATGTCACTACAGCGCGTTGCCGACATGTGACATTCTGCGGGAAGCGCGTTTGCCGGGGCTTCGGCGCCGGTATTCAGGGTGAAGGCTGCGTTCCTCGGATCGGGAGCGTTCGCCGCGACCGTCCCGCGACCCAAAGGGGGTGGCATGTCCGCAGAACAGGGCAGCTCGAAGGTGCTCACGCTCGCGGAGAGCGAGGCAGCTCCCCATGCTCTCGACGCACTCGGCCCCATCGACGAAGGCCCGGCCACACCGGTCCCCGAACTCCCGGACACCACGGAGCTTCCGGACACGGCGGCCCTCGACACCCGCACCCTGTCCCGCTCCCTGTTCCTGCGACTCGCCGTACTCGCCGAGGACAGCCCCGAGCGTGCCTACGTCCGGGACACGCTGATCGAGCTCAACCTCCCGCTGGTGCGGTACGCGGCGGCCCGGTTCCGCTCGCGCAACGAGCCGATGGAGGACATCGTCCAGGTCGGCACCATCGGCCTGATCAAGGCGATCGACCGCTTCGACTGCGAACGGGGCGTGGAGTTCCCGACGTTCGCGATGCCGACGGTGGTCGGCGAGATCAAGCGGTTCTTCCGCGACACGTCGTGGTCGGTGCGGGTGCCGCGCCGGCTGCAGGAGCTGCGGCTGGCGCTGACGAAGGCCAGCGACGAGCTGTCCCAGAAGCTGGACCGCTCCCCGACGGTTCCCGAACTCGCCGCCGTGCTGGGCGTGTCCGAGGAGGACGTCGTCGACGGTCTCGCGGTCGGCAACGCGTACACGGCCTCCTCGCTGGACTCCCCCACCCCCGAGGACGACGGCGGCGAGGGCTCCCTCGCGGACCGCCTCGGCTACGAGGACACGGCGCTGGAGGGCGTGGAGTACCGGGAGTCGCTCAAGCCCCTGCTCGCCAAGCTGCCGCCGCGCGAGCGGCGGATCATCATGCTGCGCTTCTTCGCCAACATGACCCAGTCACAGATCGGCGAGGAGGTCGGCATCTCCCAGATGCATGTCTCGCGGCTGCTCACCCGGACCCTCGCCCAGCTGAGGGAGGGCCTCATCTCCGACTGAGGCACCACGCGGCGCGGGGCGTCCCCCGGACGCTCCGCGCGTGAACTCCCCGTATCCGGGATGCGGTTTCGTGGCCGCCGGGGCGCCCGCAGGGGCGCAACGGCGGCCGCCGTGCTGTGCGCGGGCGCGCCCGTTACTTGAGCGCGAGCCAGGCCACCGCGGCCACGACCGCCACGGCCACGACGATGCCGACGATCAGCCCGATCCGGGGCCCGCCGCCCGTGGACGCGGCCTGCCGGCCCTGGGGTGCCTCGTCGACGAACGCGCGGAACATCTGGGTGCTGCCGGCGGGGTCGTGCTGGCCCTGCGGGCCCTGGGTGTCAGCCATGGCACGAGACCCTAGCGAATCCCCGACGGGCGGCCCAAGCGGGGCGGTGCAGGGGCGGGGTAGGGGTGCACGGGCGGCGGCGGGGGAGCACGGCCGGAACCGGCCCGGCCCGCCCCACCTGCGCGTTTACTCTCGCGATTACTTGCCTTTGCCAACTTTTTGAGCCTTCCCGCCGGTTTTTATTTGCCTGTGGCAACCATCAATCTCTACGGTTGCTTTAAGCAACGAAATGGGAGGTGCCATGGCCCAGTCGGCGCAGTACGAGGAGCTGGTCCGGCAGTTCAGCGCCTTCGGCGCCGTCAGGCGCGAGATGAACCGGCTCATGCCGGCCGACTGCCACGGCGGCTCCGCGTCCGTGCTGACGCTTCTCGGCCGCCACGGTGCCATGCGTATGAGCAGACTCGCCGAGCTGCTCTCCGTGGACATGTCCGTCACCAGCCGCCACGTCGCCCATCTGGCCGAGCGCGGCTGGATCGAGCGCTCCCCCGACCCGGCCGACAAACGGTCCCGCATCCTGCGGCTCACCCCCGCCGGCCAGGAGCGGCTCGACGAGCTGTTCCGGCGGACCACCGAGCTGCTCGCCGAGCGCCTGGGCGACTGGTCCGACGAAGAGGTCGGCCGCCTCACCCAGCTGATGGCCCGGCTCAGGGACAGCTTCGGCGAGGGCCGCACCGTACCCCGGCCGGCGCCTCCCGCAGGCGAAGAGGCCCTGCGTACACCCGCAAGCACATAAGAGAAGGACGCCCATGGCAACGACCACACCCACCGGTGTGCGGGCTCATGCCAAGCACGGGGGAGGCTCCTTGGGAGACGCTCCGATGACCCACCGGCAGATCATGGAGGCGCTGTCCGGGCTGCTGCTCGGCATGTTCGCCGCCATCCTGTCGTCGACCATCGTCACCAACGCCCTGCCCGAGATCGTGGGCGACCTCGGCGGCGGCCAGAGCGCCTACACCTGGGTCGTCACCGCCTCGCTGCTGACGATGACCGCTTCCACCCCCCTGTGGGGCAAGCTCGCCGACCTGTTCAGCAAGAAGGTCCTGGTCCAGATAGCCCTGTGCGTCTTCGTCCTCGGCTCCGTCGTGGCCGGACTGGCACAGAACCCGGCGATGCTGATCAGCGCGCGTGCCATCCAGGGACTGGGCGCCGGCGGTCTGTCCGCCCTGGCCCAGATCATCATGGCCGCGATGATCTCCCCGCGTGAGCGCGGACGCTACTCCGGCTACCTCGGCGCCACCTTCGCCGTCGCGACCGTCGGCGGCCCGCTGCTCGGCGGTGTCATCACCGACACCAGCTGGCTCGGCTGGCGCTGGTGCCTCTACGTCGGCGTGCCCTTCGCGCTGGTCGCGCTGCTCGTGCTGCAGAAGACGCTGCACCTCCCGGTGCTCAAGCGCCAGGTCAAGGTCGACTGGGCGGGCGCCTTCTTCGTCACCGCCGCGGTCTGCCTGCTGCTCGTGTGGGTCACCTTCGCGGACGACAGGTACGCGTGGATGTCCTGGAGACCGGTGCGATGGTCGGCGGCTCGATCGTGCTCACCCTGGTCTTCCTGTTCGTCGAGAGCAGGGCCGCCGAGCCGATCATCCCGCTGCGTCTGTTCCGTAACCGCACCATCACCCTGGCCTCGCTGGCCTCGCTGTTCGTCGGTATCGCGATGTTCGCCGGCACCGTCTACTTCAGCCAGTACTTCCAGCTGGCCCGGGACAAGTCCCCGACGATGTCGGGCGTCATGACGATCCCGATGATCGGCGGCCTGTTCGTGTCGTCCACGGTCTCCGGAATCATCATCACGCGGACCGGCCGGTGGAAGCGCTGGCTGCTGGCCGGCGGCGTGCTGCTCACGGCGGGCCTCGGCCTGCTCGGCACCATGCGCCACGACACCCCGTACTGGCAGATCGGCGTCCACATGGCGCTGATGGGGCTCGGCGTCGGCATGATGATGCAGAACCTCGTGCTGTGCACGCAGAACCAGGTGGCGCCCGGCGACCTGGGCGCGGCGTCCTCGGTGGTGACCTTCTTCCGGTCCCTCGGCGGTGCGGTGGGCGTCTCGGTGCTCGGCTCGGTGATGTCCGGCCGTATCAGCGGCTACGCCCAGGACACCATCGGGCAGCTCGGCCCGCAGGAGCGGGCGGCGGCCGCCAAGGCCTCCGGCAGCGGCGCGATCCCCGATATGGATCTGCTGCCGCCGTCCATCCGCACCTGGCTGGAGAGCGCCTACGGGCACGGGATCGCCGACATCTTCCTGTACGTCGCCCCGGTCGCCCTGCTCGCCTTCCTGGTGACCCTGTTCATCAAGGAGGTCCCGCTGCGGACCACGGGGGCGCTCGCCCAGGCGGCGGACGAGAATGCAACGGCGCCGTCCGGGGAGAGCGAGAGCGCTGTGTCCGCCGGCGGCTTCGCGGTACGCGGGATCGTGCGCGGCGCGGACAGCGCGCCGGTGCCCCAGGCGGCCGTCACGCTGATCTCGCTGGGCGGGCGTCAGCTGGGGCGCTCGGTGGCGCAGGCCGACGGCTCGTACGCGGTGGACGCACCCGGAGCCGGGTCGTACGTCCTGATCGCCGCCGCCGGCGGCCACCAGCCGCAGGCGTCCACGGTCGTGGTGGACGGCGCACCGGTCGCCCACGACATCCTGCTCGGCGGCACCGGCGGGCTGACCGGTCCGGTGCGCACCGCCGGCACCGGAGCGCCGGTACCGGACGCCATGGTGATCGTCACCGATGCGCGCGGGGACGTGCTGGCCACCGGCGGCACCGGTGAGCAGGGCGAGTTCTCGTTCACCGGGCTGGTGCCGGGCGCGGTGACCGTCGCGGTGAAGGCCGCCGGTCACCGTCCGCGCGCGCTGCCCGTCGAGGTGGGCGGCACCGGCGTGACCCGGGTCGAGGTCGACCTGGAGACCGGCGCCCGCGTACAGGGCGTGGTCCGCGGCCGGCACGGCCCGCTGGCCGATGCCCGGGTCACCCTGGTCGACGCGGCGGGCAACGTGGCCGGCACGGCGACGACCGGTGCGGACGGGGCGTACGCCTTCGCCGGTCTGGACGGCGGCGAGTACACAGTGACCGCCACGGGCTACCCGCCGGTGGCCACCACCGCGACGGTCACCGACGGCGGACCCGGCGACCACGACATCGAGCTCGCCCATCCCGGCGACCAGGTGGAGTGACCCGCAGGGCTGATCGGTCAGACGGCCGCGAAGTCCGGCCGTCTCAGGAACCGTCAGGGGCCGTCGACGGTGCCCGTCTCAGGGCTTGTTGGGGGCGCCGACGATCCGCCGGGCGAGGTCGCGCAGCTTGACGTTCTCCCGCTGCGAGGCCCGTACCAGGCTGTCGAAGGCGCCGGCCGCGTCGATGTCCAGGCGCTCCATGAGGATGCCGGTGGCCTGGCCGATCAGGTCCCGGGTGCGCATCGCCTCGGTGAGCTGCTGGCGCACGGTGGCGGAGTCGAGGGCGATGCCGACGTGCGCGGTGAACAGCCGGCCCACCCGCAGCGCGGCCTCGTCGAAGGCGTGCGGCTTGCGGGCGTACGCGGTGAGCACGGTGAGCCGGCGGCGGTCCTCCCGCAGCCGCAGGGACAGCACGGACCGCAGGCCCAGCCCGGACAGGGCGTCCTCGCCCCTGTCGCCCCCGCTGTCCTCGACCTCGGCGACCGGGGCGGTCCACAGACGGTGCCAGTACGGCTGCTGCCCGGCCGGGGGGTCGCCGTTCTCGGCGGCGCGGACCACCTCGTCGGTCCAGGCGAGCGTGGTGCGCCGGTTGTCGCGCTCTATCACCGAGATGGCGGCGTGGTCGGCGCCCGGCACCAGGTCCACCGCGAGCCGGACGGCCGTGTCCAGGGTGCTGTCCGGGGTCGACGTCTGGTGCAGTCGGCAGGCCGCGGCCGTCAGCGCTTCCGCCAGCTCCCCACCGGCAGGAAAACGGGGCAAATCAGAAAACCGGGACGCAGCCACCACGAACCTCTTCGGCATGCACGGCCTAACGGCCGTGCGCAGGAGAGCTCCGCAGCACATTCCTGACTGCGAGCACAGGACGTACAGAACCTTAACCGCTTTTCACGGACGTGCCTTCACGTGGTGCGGGGGTGGACGGGTGAGGCAGCGGCCCGGGTCCGCCCCGCCCAAGCGAAGGCGGCCTAGGCTGACGCCATGGCAGCGAACATCGCGACGAACACCCGTGTCTCCCTCGACGAGTTGCTGGACTTCGTGCGGCCCCGGCACCGGGCGGTCCTGCTGACCCGGCGGGCCGACGGCGGCCCCCAGGGCTCTCCGCTGACCTGCGGGGTCGACGACTCGGGCCGGATCGTGGTCTCCACCTATCCGGAACGCGCCAAGACCCGCAACGCCAAGCGGGACTCCCGGGTGAGCCTGATCGTCCTCAGCGACGAGTGGAACGGGCCCTGGGTGCAGATCGACGGGACCGCGGAGGTCGTCGACGCGCCCGAGTCCGTGGAGCCGCTGGTGGAGTACTACCGGAACATCGCGGGCGAGCATCCCGACTGGGACGAGTACCGGGCGGCGATGGTCAAGCAGGGCAAGTCGCTCATCCGGATCACTCCGGAGCGCTGGGGCCCGGTCGCGACCGGCGGGTTCCCGGCGCGGCTGGCCGAGAGGGAGTAGCCGGGAGGCCGGCCCTCCCGGCCTCAGTCCCGGTCGCGGGCCACCATCGCCTCGATGCCCGCGATCAGCAGGTCCAGGGCGAAGACGAAGTCCCGTTCCAGCATCTCCTCAACGGTGTCGCCGCCTCGGGCCTTCATCATCCTGGCCGACTCCTCAATGACCTCGGAGGCGTCCGGCGCCTGTGTCACCTCGCTCATGGCGTGCCGGTGGTACTCGTCGGCGGTCATGCCGGTGGCGGCGACGCGGGCGTGGAAGTGGCCCTCGATGGTGCCGTAGCCGTACACGAACTGGAAGACGGCCGAGATGGCCCCGGTCACCCCGTGGGCGGGCAGTCCCGTCTTGCGGATGACCTGCTGGATCACCCGCGAGAACGCCAGGGCGTTGGGCCCGATGTTGAGGAACCGCCCGGCCAGCGGCGACAGCCAGGGGTGGCGCACCAGCAGCGTGCGGTACTCACGGGCCAGGGCGCGCAGTTGGTCGCGCCAGTCCTCGTCGGCGCCGGGATCGGGCAGGGTGAGTTCGCCGAAGGTGCGGTCCAGGGCGAGTTCGAGAAGGTCGTCCTTGGTGTCGACGTACCAGTAGACGGACATCGCCGTCACGTTCAGTTCGGCGGCGAGGCGGCGCATGGAGAACTTGGCCGGGCCCTCGGCGTCCAGCAGCCGTACGGTGGCCTCGGTGATCCTCTCCCGGTCCAGTCCCGACGGCTGCCCGCCGCCGCCCCCGCGGGTCCTGCCCTCCAGCCAGACGCTGGTCCGCGGCGCACCGCCGGACCGCTGGGCTGCCCTCACCATGGCGCACCTTCCTCGACGTGCCGATACCGGTTCCTGCCGGGCGCGTGCCCGGGTCCGCGGGGATCCGGCTCTCAGGCCTTCTCCCCCGAGTCTGCCCGGTCCGCCCGGTGCAGCAACGCGGCCGCGATCAGTCCGCCGAGCAGCACGGCCACCGACCCCACCAGCAGACTCGTCTCCAGTCCCGCGGAGAACGCGTCGGTGATCCGCGCTCGCCCGCCGTCCGAGCCCGCCGCCGCCAGCGCCGCCGGGAGGGAGCCCGCTGCCACCGGTACCAGTGCCGCGAACCGCGCGTTGAGCACCGCGCCCAGGACGGCGACCCCGAGCCCGTTGCCGAACTCGGCGAGGGTGCCGTTGATCCCGGCGCCGACGCCCGCCTTCTCACGGGGCACGGAGCTCATCACCGCGTGCGCCATCACCGGGCTGCCGATCGCGGTGCCCGCCCCGATCAGGACCAGGCCGAGCAGCGTACCGGCGTAGCCGTGCTCGGTGAGCACCGCGATCGACACCAGCCCGGCCGCCATCAGCCCCATGCCGAGGGCTATGGCGAGCGGGGTGCCCAGCTTCGCCGCCCACTTGGTGCCCAGGCCCGTGAAGTTGAGGGCGACGACGGTCAGGGCCATGGGCGCGGTGCGCAGTCCCGCCTCCAGGGGGCCGTAGCCGAGGATGAACTGCAGGTACTGGGTGAGCAGGAAGAGCGCCCCGCCCATGCCGAAGGTGATCAGCACGAGACCGCCGACCGCGCCCGTGAACCGGCGGTTGCGGAAGAAGTGCGGGTCGAGCATGGGGTAGGGGATCCGGCTCTCCCAGTACGCGAAGGCGCCGAGGACCGCGGCCGCCACGGCCGCCGTGCCCAGGACCCGGCCGGAGGTCCAGCCGTGTCCGGGGCCCGAGATGATCGCGTACACCAGCGCCGCCATGCCGATGGTGGAGAGCACCGCGCCGACCAGGTCGGGACGGTCGCCCTGCCGGTTCCTGGACTCGGGGACGTAGGCGGCGACGGCGGCCAGGCCCAGGACCACCACGGGCAGGTTGACCAGGAAGATCGCGCCCCACCAGAAGTGGTTCAGCATGAACCCGCCGACCAGCGGACCGGCCGCGAAACCCAGCGAGTTGACGGCGCTCCAGATACCGATCGCCTTGGGCTGCTCCTCGGGCGTGAAGATCTGCATGACGACGGCGAGGGTCGTGGTCAGGAGCAGCGCACCGCCCACCCCCATGCCGGCCCGCGCCGCGATCAGCTGGCCCGACGACTGGGCCAGCCCGGCGACCAGGGATCCGGCACCGAACAGGGCCAGGCCCACGAGCAGCATCTTCTTACGGCCGTAGCGGTCGGCGGCGTTCCCCGCGGTGAGCAGCAGACCCGACTGCACCAGGGAGTACGCGTTGATCATCCACTGGATGTCGGCGGTCGACGCGTCCATCTCCCGGGTGAGCGAGGGGATCGCCACGTTCAGGACGGTGTTGTCCAGCAGCACGGTGAGCTGCGCGAGACAGATGACGCCGAGGATCAGCCAGCGCCGCGCATGGCCCTGTGGCGGCCGGTCCGTCCGGTCGGGGGTCCGGCCGGGGGCGTGCTTCTGGGGGGACGCGGTCATGTCGTACACCGTATAACGACCCTCGTACGGCGTACAGCGCGACCGGGTGCCCGTCAGTCGTCGGTCTCTCCTCGTCCGGGGCGCGGTCGTCGGCGTCCGGTCACGACACCGCGGGCTTGAGCATGTAGCCGGCGCCTCGCCGGGTGTGGATCATCGGCTCCCGGCCCGCGTCGATCTTGCGGCGCAGATAGGAGATGTACAGCTCGACGACGTTCGCCCGCCCGCCGAAGTCGTACGACCAGACGCGGTCGAGGATCTGGGCCTTGCTGAGCACGCGTCGCGGATTGCGCATGAGGAAGCGCAGCAGCTCGAACTCGGTGGCGGTGAGGTGGATGCCGTCCCCGCCCCGGGTCACCTCGTGGCTGTCCTCGTCGAGGGTGAGGTCGCCGACGACCAGCATCGACGCGGAGCGGCGGTCGGCCGTCACTGAGCGGCGGATCAGCCCGCGCAGCCGTGCGACGACCTCCTCCAGGCCGAACGGCTTGGTGACGAAGTCGTCGCCGCCGGCCGTCAGCCCGGCGGTACGGTCCTCGACGGCGTCCTTGGCGGTCAGGAACAGGACGGGTACGTCCGGCAGCTCGCGGCGCAGCCGCCCGAGGACGGACAGCCCGTCCATGTCCGGCAGCATCATGTCCAGGACGACGGCGTCGGGCCGGAACTCGCGCGCGGTCCGGACGGCGCCCTGCCCGTCCCCCGCGCTGCGGATCTGCCAGCCCTCGTACCGGAGGGCCATGGAGAGCAGTTCGGTGATCGACCGCTCGTCGTCCACCACCAGCACGCGGACGGGGCCCCCGTCCGGCCTCAGCGGTTCGATGCGCGTTCGGGGCGAGGTCGTGGTCATACCGCACACGGTGTCGACGGCCTCTGAGAGCACCCTTTCGGCAACCTGTGTTTTCGCTGAGAAACACGTCGGCGGCGACGACCTACGCCGTGCGCCCCGGCAGCACGGCGCCACCGGGCGGCACGGCCCCGCCCTCACCGCCCCGAAGGCCGAAGAGTGCCGCCGCGTTGTCGTGGCACACCCTGCGCAGCCACTCCTCGCCGAGCCCCAGCCGCTCGAGCGCGTGCAGCTGGTGGACGTAGGGATAGGGGATGTTGGGGAAGTCCGAGCCGAGCAGGATCCGGTCGCCGAGAGCGGCCAGCCGGGGCAGGGCACGCCGGGGGAACGGCGCCATGCGTTCGCTGAAGTCGGTGAACGCCATCGTGGTGTCCAGCCGCACCTCGCCGTACCGCTCGGCGAGGTCCAGGAAGTCCTCGTACTCCGGCATCCCGAGGTGCGCGACCACCAGCCGCAGCCGGGGGTGCCGGGCCAGCACCCGGGCGACCGGCTCGGGGCCGGTGTACTTGCCGGGCGCGGGGCCGGAACCACAGTGGATCACCACGGGGACCCCCGCCTCGGCGAGCAGTCCCCACGCGGCGTCGAGCGCCTCGTCCGCCGGGTCGTACGCGCCCACCTGCACATGCGCCTTGAAGACGCGCGCGCCCGCCTCGACGGCGTCCCGCACGTAGTCCGTGACGCCCGGTTCGGGGAACAGCGTCGAGGTGTGCAGACAGTCGGGCGTGCGCCCGGCGAAGCCTGTCGCCCAGTCGTTCAGCCAGCGGGCCATGCCCGGCTTGTGCGGGTACAGCATGGCGGTGAACGCCCGCACGCCGAACGTGCGCAGCATCGCCGCCCGTTCGCCCTCCTCCTTCCGGTAGGTGATCGGCCACTCGACCCCGCCGGTCAGCGGACCGAGCGCGTCGAAGTAGGCCCACACCTTGTGGAGCACCCGTTCCGGCATGAAGTGCGTGTGCACGTCGATGAGCCCGGGCAGCCCCAGCCCTTTCCAGAAACGCCGCACGTCGTCCGCTTCGGCACCCGTGTCGCGGTGATCGTTCATCCCGACACGATCACCCGTGACCCCGCCCGCCGTCCAGGGGCCGGGTCAGAACAGCCCGTCCTGCGCCGCCGCCGTCTCCTTCAGCGCCCTGACCGGCACGGCGAACTCCAGTCCCCCGGCCGGGACCAGGTCCCACCCGGTCAGCAGCCGGGTGTCCAGCGCCACGACCCCCTTGTCCGTCAGCAGATGGAGATCGGGCCCGGCCGCGGCCACCAGCTCACCGCTGACCGCGCCCCCGGCGACCAGTCCGGCGACCTCCCCCACGGCCGCCGACGCCCCCGTCAGGCCGAACACCTCCATGTGGTCGGCCGGCCGGCACGGCGCCGGGTCGAGCGACTCCGGCCACCCGCTCAGGGCAACCGCCCGCGCGTGCAGCCCGACGATCTCCGCCGCCCGTTCCTCCCTCGTGGCCGGGAGAGCCGCCCTCGCCGCCCGCTTGCCCGCATAGGGGATCCGGTCGGGCACCCGAAGCGCGGCGCGCAGCAGTTCCTCGGTGCGCCGCGCCGCCATCAGCGGTCCGGTGCCCAGCCAGGTGAAACAGACCGCGCCCTGTTCCAGCAGCCGCGCCGGCCCCCGCTCGGCCGCGGTGATCCCGACCTTGACCATCCCGGGCCCGAACCACGCCAGGTAGACGCGGTAGGGCCGCGGATCGTCCGCGAGGGTGTCGGCGGCCACCGAGTGCGCCCGGTCCAGCCGGGCGCACTCCTCGCAGCGCGCCCCCGTGCTCCGCGCCGGCACCGGCGCACCGAGCGGACAGGCGTGCCCCCGCGCCCCCACGCAGGTCCGCACTCCCCCTTCCGCGACCGCGAAGGCCACCCGTTTCCCCCAGGTCAGCGCGGAGCGCCGGCCGCCGTCCCACAGCAGCACGGGACCCTCCGCCGACCACCGCAGCCCCGAGCAGCTCCATGCCTGTCCCATCCCTGCCGAGACTAGAGGGCACCACTGACAACGGGTCCGCCCCCGACGGTTCAGCTCCCTCTATTACGTCCGCAGCACCGCGCGCTTCGCCGACTACGCCCCCGAGGAGAACGCCGTACCGCACGACTCGTTAACCCGCACCGGCGCGGTCGCGGCGGACTACCCGGAGGAGCACTGCCGCACCGGCTGACGGCGGGCACGGGCCGAGGTGCCGGATGCGATCAGGGGTGCCAGTCTGGATGAGGCAGCGCACTGCTCGGGGACGTCCGAAAGGCCGACAACATGACGAGCAATGTCAGCGGTACGCACCACCGGTCCGGGTGGGAGGCGGAGAGCCCCTGGGCGACGAGCTGGACGGCCGCCGCCGCGGTCCTGATGACGTTCGGTGGGATCATGGCGATCTTCCAGGGCATCGCCGCCATCGCCAAGGACGACGTCTTCGTCGCCACCCGCAACTTCACGTACGAGTTCAGCCTCACCGGCTGGGGCTGGGTGCATGTGATCCTCGGCGCACTGGTGGCCGTCGCCGGTCTCGCCCTGTTCACCGGGGCCACCTGGGCCCGCGCGGTGGGCATCGCGCTGGCGGGACTCAGCATGATCGCCAACTTCGTGTGGCTGCCGTACGCGCCGGTATGGTCGATCGTCCTCATCGTCATCGACGGCTTCATCGTCTGGGCCCTGTGCGCACCGCGTCGCGGAAGCCGCGAGTCCCGCGCCTGAGGCGCGCGTCCACGGCCTGGGACGCCCTCTGGCCCTGGCTGCTCCAGGTGGCCGGGGTGACGGTGATGGTCACCGCCTACTTCCTGCTGCCCCTGGACGGGCTGGGCCCGCGGCGTCCGGTGCTGAGCTGGCTCCTCTTCGGACTCGCGCTGGGAGTGATCGCCCTCCTGCTGCTGCGCCAGGTCGTGCACGTGCTGCTGTCCGTCCCGGGCGTCCGCCCGGGGATGGTCATCCCGCCGTTGATGTGCCTGTCCATCCTGGTCTTCGCGACCGCCTACCAGGGCCTGGCGCAGCACCCCGGCGAAGTCGACGGCATCGCCACCCGCCTGGACGCCCTCTACTTCACGCTCGTCTCCCTGGCCACCATCGGGTACGGCGACATCACCCCCCGCGGCCAGGCGGCCCGTCTGGTGACCGTCCTGCAGATCCTCTACACCTTCGTCTTCCTCACCGCGGCGGCCACCTCCCTGACCCGCTACCTCCGCGACGAGCTCCGCCGCCGCGAGACCCCCCGCCGGCCGGGCTGACCCCCGCCATGTCGCGAGCCAGTGTGACGCGCGTGACACTGAATTGAGGGGGGTTTCGATCCCTGGACGCCGTCGGCCGGGACGCCGGTTCCGTCCGCCGCGGCCATCCGGTTCCGCCATCTTCCCGAGGGGTGTCCGTTCATGAGCGGCCTGGACACAACTGCTCTCGACAACCTCCGTACCGCCCTGCGAGGACGTGTCGTCGCACCGCAGGACCCGGACTACGACGAGGCCCGCAGCATCTACAACGCCATGATCGACCGGCGTCCCGCCGCCATCGCCCAGTGCAGGGGAGTGGCGGACGTACGGACCACCATCGCCTTCGCCCAGGAGACGGGCGTCGATCTCGCCGTACGCGGGGGCGGGCACAGCGGGCCGGGCCTGTGCCTGATCGACGACGGGCTCACGCTGGATCTGGCTCCCATGCGCTGGGTGCGGGTCGACCCGTTGACCGAGACCGTGCAGGTGGGCGGCGGCAGTCAGCTGGGCGACCTGGACCACGAGACCCACGCCTTCGGACTCGGCATCCCCTCAGGCATCAACTCGACCACGGGCGTCGGCGGTCTCACCCTGGGCGGCGGACACGGCCATCTGACCCGCAAGTACGGGCTGACGGTGGACAGTCTGATCGGCGCGGACGTCGTCCTGGCGGACGGCAGCGTGATCAGCGTCTCCGAGAAGGAGCACCCGGATCTGCTGTGGGCGCTGCGGGGCGGCGGCGGCAACTTCGGCGTCGTCACCTCCCTCACCTACCGGCCGCACCCGGTGGACACGGTCGGGGTCGCGGCGACCGTGTGGCCGGTCGACCGCACACAGGAAGTGCTGCGGTGGTACCGGGAGTTCCTGCCTGCCGCGCCGGACGACCTCAACGGGTTCTTCGCGATCATGGCCGTCCCGCCCGGGCCGCCCTTCCCGGAGCCGATCCACGGCCGGAAGATGTGCGCCGTGATCTGGTGCTACACCGGTGACCTCACGGACGGGCGCCTGGAGGACGTGCTGTCCGTGGTCAACGACCCGGCCCCGCCGGCCTTCCACTTCACCACGCCCATGCCGTACCCGGCCCTGCAGAGCATGTTCGACGAGCTGGTCCCCAAGGGTCTGCAGTGGTACTGGCGCGGCGACTTCTTCGACAGCATCCCCGACGAGTCCCTCCCGGTGCACGAGCGGTACGGCCGGGCCCTGCCCACCGCCCTGTCGATGATGCACCTGTACCCCGTGGACGGGGCCGCCCACCGCGTCGACCCCGGCGAAACGGCCTGGGCCTACCGGGACGCCATGTGGTCCGGTGTGGTCGCCGGCATCGACCCCGACCCGGCCAACGCGGACGTGATCCGGCAGTGGTGCGTCGACTACTGGACCGATCTGCACCCGTTCTCCATGGGCGGTTCGTACGTCAACTTCCTCGGCGAGGCCGAGGGCCCGGAACGCGTCCGTTCCACATACCGCGACCAGTACGACCGCCTCACCGCGGTCAAGCGCACCTACGACCCGCACAACTTCTTCCGCGCGAACCAGAACATCCCGCCGTCCGCGGCCTGAGACCTCCGAACCGGATCAGGTTGGCCAGGGCAGCTGCGGCGGCAATGATCGCCACCCATATCTCGGTCACGGGGATCATCCTCCGAGGCGAGCAGGAGAGCTCTCCCCACTTCTCCAAGAAATCACGCGCCCGGGTGACTCTCTCAGTCGGATGTCTCGAAACAACTAAGAGCAGAGGCCCTGTGGATCACTCCACAGGGCCTCTGCTCCACTGTGCACTCGGCAGGATTCGAACCTGCAACCTTCTGATCCGTAGTCAGATGCTCTATCCGTTAAGCTACGAGTGCTTGTCTCTTCAGTTTTCTCGCCGCTCCCGGCCCTTCCGGCCCGCTCGCGGCGACAGGAAGAACATTACATGACTGCCGCCGCCATGTGAAATCCGTTTCGCCCACCCCTTGTGACCTGCGCAAACGCGGTTTCGGAGGGAGTGCGACGAAGCCCCGGCCGCTGGGGCCGGGGCTTCGTGATGAGGGCGGAGGCGGAGGGATTTGAACCCTCGATGGGCTTTAAGACCCAAACCGCATTAGCAGTGCGGCGCCATAGACCGGACTAGGCGACGCCTCCATGCACAGGCCTCCCGCGCGTGAGCGCGAGCGGGTCAGTGCGTGCCGATGATGACACAACCATGTGGGGTGTCACCAATCGGTCCCCACGGTACTAGGCAGGAAGCCCGCAGGGCAAAGCCCTTCCGGTCGGCACGTCGGCGTGGCGCACCATCCCGCGCGGTGGCGCGTTGATCAGGTGATGCCTCAGCTCGCCGTCGCTGCCTAGGTGCGCTGCCGGCCAGGCCCCGGCGGCAGCCATCCCGACCCCGCCGGGGCCTGCGCGGCCGTCGAGCGGAACCTCCGGTGGGGGGAGGACCCGTTCGCCCCGGTGCCGCGCGGTGCCGTCTGCACCATGTAGTACGGCGGACCCGCCACCGCCCGTGTCACCGGCACCCGGGCCATACGTCCCGTCGACGCGACGTATGACCGTACGAACGGATGCGCGATCGCCCGCTGGGACCGGCTCGTCCCCCTGGTGCCCGAGGCGCGGCGGCGAGTCGGGGCACAGGGGACGTAAAGGTCCCGCGAAGGTTCCGGTCGCGTCGGTGCAGGCAGCGCGCGTTCGGGGCGTACCGGGCGTCACATTGCGGTCACTTCCTGATGCGATGTCCGTCCGATCCGGCGCCGCGGGCGCAACCCCAGCCCTTAGACTCCCTCGCGTGACACGCTGCGGGCAGGTTGGCAAGATGGCCCGAGCGGTCGGCACGTCGCGGTAACAGGGAGGAAGCGTCTCGTGAGCAGCAGGCCATCCCGAGGCGCTGCTCGCCTCGCAGCCATACTGGACGCGCTTCCCGACGCCCTGGTGCTGGTCAACGCCAACGGGACCGTCGTCAACGCGAACACCATCGCACTGGAGGCCTTCGAGGCCCCGGGCACGGCCCTGGTGGGGCGGGGGCTGCTGGATCTGCTGCCGCAGTTCGACAGCAAGCTCATCCCGGGATCCATGCGGCGTCCCGACCACATCGACCCCCGCGGGCGCACCAAGCCGACCCGGATGATCGCGCGGCGGACCGACGGCAGCGAGTTCCCGGTCGAGGTCACCAGTGCCAATCTGGAGACCGGCCAGCAGGCGTACGACAATTACGGCTACACCGCCGACGAACTGCTGATGCTCGTCGTCCGCGACCTCTCCGGCACCGTCGACACCGAGGCCGAGCTGGCGCGTTCGCAGCGGCAGACCGAGATGATCCTGCGCGCCGCCTCCGAGGGCGTCGTCGGCACCGACACCGACGGACGGATCGTCCTCGTCAACCCGGCCGCCGCCCAGATCCTCGGCTACCGGGCCGGCGAGCTCGGGGGACGCGAGCTGCACACCCTCGTCCTGCACTCACGCGCCGACGGCTCCCCCTTCCCCTACGACGAGTCCCCGCTCGCCGACACCCTGCGCTCCGGGCGCAAGCACCGGGTGCGCGGGCAGGTGCTGTACGCCAAGAACGGCGACAAGCTGCCCGTCGACCTGACAACCGCGCCGGTGCGCGATGGCGACCAGCTCGTCGGCGCCGTCATGACCTTCCTCGACCGCCGCCCCTACGACGCCCTCGCCACGGAGAAGGAGGAGGCCGAGCGGGAGCACGCCGAGGCACTGGAGCGCCTCGCCGAGGAACACGGCTCCGAACTCACCGCCCTGCGCCAGAGCCACGTCACCGAGCTGGAGCAGCTCAAGGAGCGCCACGCGGAGGAACTCGCCGCCAACGAGGAGCGCTACGCCGCGCTCGGCGAGCGGGAGAAGGACCGCTACGAGGCCCTCGCCGCCCGGCACGACCAGCTGCTCACCCTGCTCGGGCAGTCCCTGCGGGGCCCGCTGGACGAACTGCGCCGCGAACTGTCCGCCCTGGCCGCCGACGACGCCGGACAGCTGTGGCCCGAGGCCAACCAGGTGCTCCACCACCTGTCGGCCGGTTACTCCCGCATCACCACGCTGATCGACAACGTCCTCGGCTACCAGCGGCTCGACGTCGGCGCCGAGCAGATCACCCGTACGAAAGTGATGCTCGACGCCGTCGTCACCGCCGGGGTCGACGGCGCCGTGGAGCTGATCGGTCCCGGCCGGGTGCAGTTCGCCGTGCACGCGCCGCCGATCGAGGCAGAGGTCGATCCGCGGCTGCTCGCGACCGCCCTCGCGCATCTGGTCGCGGACGTCGCGGGCGTCGACGCGACCGGCAACACGCCCCTGTCGACGGGCGGTTACCTCGACAACACGGTCGTGGTGGCGGCGGCGCAGCGCGGCGAGGTCGTCCGCATCGAGGTGCGCGGGCCCTACAGCGGCGGCGACCCGGTGCACGAGCCGATTGTGCGCGGGATCGTCCGGGCGCACGGCGGTGTGCTGCAGACACACGAGGTGCCGGGCATGAGCGGCAGCGCGTTCGTCCTCGAGGTGCCGATCGGTGCCGGGGCGGGGGCCGTGGCGGCCCCCGAGGCACCGGCCCCGGCCGAGGAGCCGGCTCCCGCCGCTCCGGCTGCCGCCGGCGGACGGCGCCGGGCGCGGCGTTCCTCCGTGGACGCCTTCCTGGAGAGCGAGGTGCCCGGCGCGCACGAGGACGCAGGGACCGGGACCGGGACGGGGACCGCGCCGACCGGCCGGCGCAGGCGCCGCGCGGCCCCCGCCGAGCCCGCGCAGGCACAGCTTCCGGCCCAGGCGTCCGCCGAGGGCGCGGTGGTGTCGGGCGGTACCGGACGCCGGCGTGGCCGGCCCGCCGAGGACGTGCCGGCCGGCACCGCGCTCGAGCTCGCCGGTGCCGGGGTGTCCGAGGGGGCCGTCGTCACCGCCGCGGAGCACGCGGCGGGGGCCGCCGCGTCGAACACGGGGCTGGGCGGGACCGTACCGCCGCAGGGGGTGCCCGCGCCCTCCGGGCGGCGTGCCCGGCGCGCGTCCGGCGATCAGCACGCGCTGCCGCCGGCGCTGCCCGCGTCGGCCGGCGGCGGGGACGGGGCCGCTGAGGTGGCTGTGCATGTCCCCGCCCAGGGTCAGGCGCCGGAGGAGGGCGCGGGGCAGCCGACGGGACGGCGGCGGCGTGCCCTGGCCGCCGCCACCGAGCGCGCGGCGGCCCAGGAGGCGGCGCCCCGTACGGTGTTCGCGCTGCCGCCGGCCGAGGCGGATCAGCCGGAGCGGGCCGGGCAGGCCGAAGCCGTCGGGCAGGCCGCGCAGCCGGGCACGGAGGCATCCGTGCCGCCCGGCGACGTTTTGGTCGACCAGGGCCGCCACGACGCCGTACCCCACGACCAGGCCGGTGACCACACGCCGCCGCAGCCGCATCCCACCAGCGCCCCGACGGGTCGCCGGCGGCGGGCCGTCGCCTCGCCGGCGGAGGCCGGGCAGGCGCCGGGGGCTCCGGAGCAGTGGGCGGCGGCAGCTCCGCAGGCGGGTCCGGTGGCACCGCAGGGTGCTCCCGTCCCGCCGCACGGGGCGTCCGTGCCCGGACAGGGCACGCCGGGGGCCGTCCCGGCGCAGGTGCCGCAGAACCAGCCTCAGGTCCAGGCCGCCGACGCCCCGGCACAGGCACAGGCAGCAGCAGCACCGGCACAGCGTCCCGCCGCCCAGCCGCTACCCGCCGAGGCCGCGCCCGGGCAGGGCACTCCCGCCGAGGGCACCCCGGCCCCGCAGTCCTGGCCCGCGGCCGGTGATCCCTCCGGCGCCGGTACGCCCGTACCGCAGCCGCAGCCGCAGGCTCCCGCACCGCCACAGCCGACGCCCGCCTCCGGCACCCCGCTGCCGCCCGAGGGCGCACCGGCAGCGGCGCAGCGGGCCGCCCAGCCGCTGCCCGCGGAGGCCGCGGCGCCGGCGGACGCGGACTCCACGCAGGGGCGGGCGATCAGCGTGCGGACGCTGGGCCAGGGTGTGCCGTTCAACCGGCAGGCCGCCCAGGTGCAGCAGCCGCTGCCGTCGGCCACGCCTCCTCCGCAGCAGCCCGGCGGCTCCGGCCGGCGCCGCAAGCTCGGTACGCGGCCCGACCCGGCCGCGGGCAACGAGCAGAACGGGCGCCCGCACCCGGCGGCCGAATCCGCGCCCGCCGCACCGGCACCGGCCCAGCGGAACGGGACCCCGGCACCGGCGGTCGCCCAGGCTTCCGCCCCGGCGCCGGCAGGGCCCCAGCCGCAGCACTCGCTCGCCGGTCAGTCCCGGCTCGCGCCCGCCACCGAGGCCGCCGGACGTTCGTACGCCATAGGGGCGCCCGACGCGGACGCCGCCGAGGGTCCCGAGCCGCTGGACGGCCCGGGCGGGGCCGTGGAGGTTTCGGACACGCCGCGTCCGCAGCCGATGGACGACGAGCTGCCGCCGGAGCCGCTGGACAACCCGCGCCGGCTGCTGGTGTGGCCCGCGCCGGACGTGGCGACCCAGCAGGCGCTGAGCGACCGGGGCTACCGGCCGGTGATCGTGCACTCGCGCGAGGAGGTCGACGCGCAGATCGCGGCGTTCCCCGCCGCGCTGTTCGTGGACCCGCTGACCGGGCCGATCACGCGCACGGCGCTCCAGTCGCTGCGCCAGGCGGCGGTGGCCGCCGAGGTGCCGGTGCTCGTCACGGCCGGGCTGGGACAGGCCTCGCGCGATGCCGCGTACGGCGCCGACCCCGCCGTACTGCTGAAGGCGCTCGCGCCGCGCGACAGCGAACAGCACCCTCCGCGGGTGCTGCTGATCGAGGAGCACGCGGAGATCGCGCTGGCGCTGACCGCGACGCTGGAGCGGCGCGGGATGCAGGTCGCGCGGGCCGCGAGCGACGCCGACGCGGTGGCGCTGGCGGGGCAGTTCCGGCCGAACCTCGTGGTGATGGACCTGATGCAGGTGCAGCGCCGGCAGTCCGGGATCGTGGACTGGCTGCGGGCGAACGGGCAGCTCGACCGCACGCCGCTGGTCGTCTACACGGCCGCCGTCGACCAGGCGGACCTGCCGCGGCTGGCCTCGGGCGAGACGGTGCTGTTCCTCGCGGAGCGGTCCACCAGTGCCGAGGTGCAGGAGAGGATCGTCGACCTGCTGTCGCGGATCGGCACCAACTGACCGGCGTCCGCCCCGCGAACGACGCGCGCCGGGCGGTGAGGGGGCGTTTCCCCGCTCATCGCCCGGCGCGGCGCCGTACGGGCGTCAGATCTGTGTGACGTCCAGCGAGCCCTCGGCGTACTGCCTGCGGAGCACCTTCTTGTCGAACTTGCCGACGCTGGTCTTCGGCACCGCCTCGATCACCGTCCAGCGCTCGGGCAGCTGCCACTTGGCGATCTTGCCCTCCTCCTGGAGGAAGGCGCGCAGCGTGGTGAAGTCGGCGGTGGAGCCCTCCTTGAGGACGACCGTGGCCAGCGGGCGCTCGCCCCACTTGTCGTCCGGGACGGCGACGACGGCCGCCTCGGCGACGTCCGGGTGGGCCATCAGCGCGTTCTCCAGCTCCACCGAGGAGATCCACTCGCCGCCGGACTTGATGACGTCCTTGGCGCGGTCGGTCAGGGTCAGGAAGCCGTCCGGGCTGATGGTGCCGACGTCGCCGGTCTTCAGCCAGCCGTCCTCGCTGAACTTGTCGGCGGGGCGGAGCGGCTCGGCGTCGGGGCCGTTGTAGTAGGCGCCCGCGATCCATGCGCCGCGGACCTCCAGCTCGCCCGCCGACTCGCCGTCCCAGGGGAGGCGTTCGCCGCCGGGGCCGGTGAGGCGGGCCTCTACCGCGGCCGGGAAGCGGCCCTGGGTCAGCCGGTAGGAGAGCTCGTCCTCGGTGCCGACGGCGGCGGCCGGCGGGCGGGCGATGGTGCCGAGCGGGGAGGTCTCCGTCATGCCCCAGGCGTGGCAGACCCGCATGCCGAGCTTGTCGAACGCCTCCATCAGGGAGGGCGGGCAGGCGGAGCCGCCGATGGTGACCTGGGTGAGGGAGGAGACGTCGCGGGGCCTGGCGGTCAGCTCGGCGAGCAGGCCCTGCCAGATGGTGGGGACGGCGGCGGCGTGGGTCGGCTTCTGGCCCTCGATCATCTCGGCGAGCGGGGCGGGCTGCAGGAAGCGGTCCGGCATCAGCATGTTGACGCCGGTCATGAAGGTGGCGTGGGGCAGGCCCCAGGCGTTCACGTGGAACTGCGGGACGACGACCAGCGTGGTGTCCTGGTCGGTCAGGCCCATCGACTGGGCCATGTTGACCTGCATGGAGTGCAGGTAGATGGAGCGGTGGCTGTAGACCACGCCCTTGGGGTCGCCGGTGGTGCCGGAGGTGTAGCACATGGCGGCGGCGGCACGCTCGTCCAGCTCGGGCCAGTGGTAGGCGACGGGCTGTCCGGCGAGCAGGTCCTCGTACTCGTGCACCCGGACGGTGGCGTCCGCCAGCGCGGAACGGTCACCGGCGCCGGAGACGACCACGTGCTCGACGGTCTTCAGGTGCGGCAGCAGCGGGGCGAGCAGCGGGATCAGCGAGCCGTTGACGATGATCACCCGGTCGGCGGCGTGGTTGACGATCCACGCGAGCTGCTCGGGGGGCAGGCGGAGGTTCAGGGTGTGGAGGACGGCTCCCATGGACGGGATCGCGAAGTACGCCTCGACGTGCTCGGCGTTGTTCCACATGAGGGTGGCGACCCGGTCGTCGCCGGTGACGCCGAGGTCCTCGCGCAGGGCGTGGGCCAGCTGGGCCGCGCGGGCGCCGATCTCCGCGTAGGAACGGCGCTGTGGCTCGCCCTCGCCGGTCCAGGTGGTGACCTGCGAGGTGCCGTGGATCGTCGACCCATGGGTCAGGATCCTCGAGATCAGCAGCGGTACGTCCTGCATGGTGCTCAGCACGGCGTCCTCCTGGGCGACATCGCCTACGCGTCGGTAAAGGTTGCGCTGATTCTGCGCACATACCGCGTGGTATGTCACTAGGGGAGCGGATGATCGATCACTCCGCACCGGAGGACTTCCTCGCTCACATACCGCTCATTTTCGAACAAGTCCCAGCTCAGCGTCGTCGCGGAGTTTGCCGAGCGCTCTCGACACGGCGGACTTCACCGTACCCACCGATACGCCGAGCACCTCGGCCGTCTGGACCTCGCTCAGGTCCTCGTAGTACCGCAGCACGACCATCGCCCGCTGCCGCGCGGGCAGCCGCATGATCGCCCGCCACATCGCGTCGCGCAGCGCCTGCTGCTCGGCGGGGTCGTCGCCGCCGGGCACCGGGTCGGGCTCGGGCAGCTCGTCACAGGCGAACTCGTCGACCTTGCGCTTGCGCCACTGCGACGTGCGCGTGTTGAGCAGCGCCCTGCGCACATAGCCGTCGAGCGCGCGGTGGTCCTCTATGCGCTCCCAGGCGACGTACGTCTTGGTGAGCGCGGTCTGCAGCAGGTCCTCGGCGTCGCTCGGGTTCCCGGTCAGCGACCGGGCGGTACGCAGGAGCACCGGGTGGCGGGCTCTCATGTACGACGAGAACGACGGGTACGGGACGGTCTGCGTCGGTGGAACAGCGGCGTTCGAAGCGCTGGTGCAGACGGGTGTGGTCATGTCTCAACGCTAGAAGCGGGCCCCCTCCGGCGGATCGGCCCCAGGTCCCGAAGCCGGATCCCCCTCAGGTTGTAGGGGTGGGGTCCGCCGCACCTCCTGTAGGTGGACGAGCGGATGAGGGGTACTGCGGGTCGGCCCCCTGAGGAAGCCGCGCGGGAGGCGGGCCGCCGGCCAGAGTGCCGGGAGGCCGCGGGAGCGGCGGGCATCGCGGCGAAACGCCTGCGCGGCGGCACCGGAGCACCGCCGCGCAGTCATCTTGCACCCCACGAAGCACACACCCGGACGGTCAGGGGGCCGGCCTCATCACCACAGCGGGCTGAAGGTGATGGCCACGTTGTCGGTGCCCTGGTTGATGGCGGTGAAGGCGGAGCCGTTGACCTGGGCGGTGTTGCTCTGGTTCGTGGCGCCGGACCCGGTGGCCTGCTGCTGCGTGGTGGCCGAGTTGCCGAAGTTGTCGCCGCCGACACCGCTGCCGAGGGCGTCGGCCGCGGAGCTCGTCGCCGTCGCGTTCGATCCGTCGTCCGCGACGGCGCCGTTGTCCGCCGTCGCGACGCCGGTGAAGAGGGCGGCCGCGAGCGGAAGTGCCGAGACCGCGGCGATGACACGGGCGGTACGGATGCTTGCCATGTTGTGTTCCCTCCAGAACAAGGACGCACCGGCTCAGGGCCGTCTGTGCGTGAAGTACGGCTGTGACCAGGGACGTTGCCCCCCGCCCTGGTGCTGTTCACGACGTCGTCGAGATCAGACTTGCCCACCGGTTCACCACCGAACCGCCCCGGAAGCCGCCATCCCACGCAAGCGTGACGACCGGCCGATAAACCCCCAGACAACCTCCGAAGCGCGAAGTCCCCTCAGCGCGGACACCGGCATCCCAAGCACCGCAAGGGATGAAGCGTTCCGGCACCGGGCTCGTTTTACTGCCCTGCCCCGGCGCGTCGCGGCGCGCCCCTCTTCCCATACTCGAACATTTGTACGAACATAGAAGCATGGCCACCACCGACCGGCAGGCCACGACGCTGGCCCTCGCACACGCCCTGTCAGCCGCCGAACGCGGACTGGCCGTCATCCCCCTGTCCCGGACGAAACTCCCGGCCCTGCGCTCCCCGCACCGCGACACCCCCGACCCCGACCAGCCGCCCTGCCACGGCGAGTGCGGCCGCTTCGGCCACGGGGTCCACGACGCCTCCACCGACCCCGCCCGCATCCGCGCGCTGTTCGCCGCCGCCCCGCGCGCCACCGGATACGGAATCGCCTGCGGCCTTCCCCCGCACCACCTGATCGGCGTCGACCTGGACACCAAGACCGGCACGGACTCCTCCGCCGCCCTGCGCGAACTGGCGCTGCGCCACCTGTTCACGATCCCCGCCACGGTGGTCGTCCTGACCCCGAGCGGCGGCCGCCACCTGTGGCTGAGCGGCCCGCCGGACGTCGTCGTCCCCAACTCCGCCGGCCGCCTGGCCCCCGGCATCGACATCCGGGGCGCCGGCGGCTACCTCGTCGGCCCCGGTTCCCGCACCGCCCACGGCACCTACACGACCGCGCCCGGCACCGCACACCTCGCCCCGGCCACCTGCCCACCCGCCCTCCTGCGCCTGCTCCTCCCGCCGCCCCGCGCCCACCACCCGACGCCCCCGTCCACCGGCCGACACGGCCAGGGCCTGGTGCAGTTCGTCCTCGCCGCCCACCAGGGCCAGCGCAACACCCGCCTGTTCTGGGCCGCCTGCCGTGCCTACGAGGACGGCATCGGCCCCGCCCTGGTGAACCCCCTGGTCGACGCCGCCGTCAGCACGGGCCTGTCCGAACGCGAGGCCCGCGCGACGATCGCATCGGCGGCCCGCATGACGTCCCACCACCTCTGACCGCTCGGTCGACCTCTTCGAGCTGCGGATTCGTCGACGTACGGCGGACTCCTCGAGGGCTACCCGTGCAAGATCATCAACGACCGACGGATTGCTGCGCACGGCCGGACAGGCCTTCCCCGGCACCCCCGTCCACCTGATCCCGCCCCCGCGCGACGCCGTCCGTACCGTCGGGCTACGACGCGACGCGGAGCCCGTCCTCCGGGACCTGCCCTGGGACCAGCTCGCCACCGACGAGGAGCTGTGACCACGCCTGCGCCCGCCACGTTGACTCCTGAACGGTGCGCCGGTCCCCCGAGGGCACGTGGGTCCCAGACTGGGCGGACACCGACCCGACCCCGTACCCGTACCCGTGCCGACCACCGCCTGGCTGCGCACCCTGCGCACGGAATGGCCGGCGCCCCTCAACGGCCTCACGGACGCCGACCTGGACGCCACGGGCCAACGCGGAACTGATGAACAACGCCACGGAAATCGGCAGCTCTGCCTCCTGCTTGCAGCCTCCTGACCCAGCCTCCGACCCGCTGTCAGTGACGGCTGCGATGCTGCCTGCATGTCACCGTGGAACCTGCTCGACCTGGACACGGCCCTGAGGACCTGCTGGGCGGCCGACACCTGCTCACCCGACGACCTGCCCGACTGGCACCCGGACAACCCCGCCCTGGGCCACTGCGACATCACCGCCCTGGTCGTCAACGACCTCCTCGGCGGCGAACTCGTGGTCGGGGAGGTGCACCTGGACGGGACCCAGCGCGGCTACCACTGGTGGAACCGCCTCCCCAGCGGCATCGAACTCGACTTGACCCGCGAACAGTTCCGGCACGGCCAGACCATCACTGCCCCCCGCACCGTCGAACGCCCACCCGGCCCTCTCCCACGCCGCTGGCCCGAATACCTCCTCCTCCGCACCCGCCTCACCCCTCACCTCGGCCCCCTCCCACCTATCCGCTGACCACCCGGATCAGCGGGACACCGACAATTTCGTGTGAGACGCGGTGCACACAGGCCGAAGTCGTCGTTGCCGTGCCCGCTCCGTGCGCAGTGAGCCATCCGGCAGCGACTGTCCCAGTCCATCCGCGCGGTACACCGAAGGGTCAGCATGCTGTAGCCGACGAGCGCGCCCTGGCCCTTTGTCATAGGCACAGCATGCCGCCCCCGACCATCGAGGCAGGCAGGTCCCGAAGCTACTGGGAGCCGCTACGTCGCGGTCCGTCAGATGCACAACGCCCGTTCGAGCACATGGCGCGATATTTGTAGCGGGACGCTGCTAGAAAATGTCCCACCTACAGGACCCACAAGGATAGCTAGGCCATGTCCACGTTTGTTGACCAACGTATTCGTATCCGTTCTCCGTCTCCACCCATCCATCGCAGTGCTCTACATCTGTGCAGATCATTGTGCCGTACTCGCAGTTCGAGAAAGTTTCAGTCCGGCAATTTCCCAAAATTGTGGCGGGCCCAACTTCCACACCGTACGGGCTTACTCTCGATGCGGTTCTGGGATTCCGTTTCGGGAGGCGGTGCAACGGACTACCCGGCCGGGGTTTCGGCCAGTGTCGCTCGCAGGGACTGCCCTTGCCAGTGCGCAACGATTGCCCGCTAACTTGGGACCCGCAGTGCTTGCACTTGGTGGCGTCGGGCTTGATCTCTTCCTTGCAGTACGGGCAGATGCCCCCATGACCCGGTTCCTCGGGTAGGAGAAAGGAGCCGCAGTGCTTGCACTTGGTGGCGTCGGGCTTGACCTCTTCCTTGCAGTAGGGGCATTCACGGCCACTCGATGGGCTTGCATGTTGCTTCATGGGAGGCCTATAGACCTAGGTGAATTTGCTTAGGCTGCATTCGCCGCAACGTCACTCGATCGAATTAGCCCCAGTGGCTGGCCACCGAGCAACGAGTGATCGATATGCAAAAGGCGGTGGCCAGCCAGCCGTGCTGTACAGCAGCCAAATACGTCAGCCTGAGGTTCCCGTGCCACTCACCTGCCAGTTGGGAAGGGGAGTCACGGTCGCGGGCAGCGCCCACGACAACGACCCCTGACCGTTCGTGCTGGTCAGAGGCCGTTGATCTGCGGAGGCGGTGGGATTTGAACCCACGGTGACATCGCTGCCACGACGGTTTTCAAGACCGTTCCCTTAGGCCGCTCGGGCACGCCTCCCCGCGCCCGCCTGTGATCGGTGGCGCGGGGACAAGGGTAACGGGTCCGGGGTGCGGGGGTGTGGTCAGTTGTCGCCTACGCGGGCGCCCAGGGTGAGTTCCGTGGTGCGCTCCTTGCCGTCGCGCTCGTAGGTGATCGTGACCTTGTCGCCCGGCTTGTGGGTCCAGATCTCGCCGATCAGGGTGGGGCCGGAGTCGATGACGCGGTCGTCGAGCTTGGTAATGACGTCGCCGGGCTTCAGGCCGGCCTTGTCCGCGGGGCCGCCGGGGTCGACGGGCTCGGAGCCGCCCGCTCCCTGCTCGGTGATCTTCGCGCCGCCCGTCGTCTCCTCCAAGGAGACCGACGCGCCGATCTTGGCGTACACCGGCTTGCCCGTCTTGATCAGCTCCTGGGCGACGTACTTGGCCTGGTTGATGGGGATGGCGAAGCCCAGGCCGATGGAGCCGGCCTGGCCCGTGCCGAAGCCGCCGTTGCTGGTGGACTGGATCGCGGAGTTGATGCCGATGACGTTGCCCTGCGCGTCGAGCAGCGGACCGCCGGAGTTGCCGGGGTTGATGGAGGCGTCGGTCTGCAGGGCGCTCATGTAGGAGGCCTGGCTGCCGCTGCCGTCGCTGGAGGCCACCGGGCGGTTCTTCGCACTGATGATGCCCGTGGTCACCGTGTTGGACAGGCCGAAGGGCGCGCCGATCGCGATGGTCGAGTCGCCGACGACGACCTCGTCGGAGTTGCCCAGGGGGAGGGGTTTCAGGTCCGAGGGGGCGTCGTTCAGTTTGATGACCGCGACGTCGTAGCCCTGTGCGTGGCCGACCACCTCGGCGTCGTACTTCTTGCCGTCCTGGAAGGTCGCCGTCACCTTTCCGCCCTCGACGGCCTCCGCCACGACGTGGTTGTTGGTGACGATGTGGCCCTGCTTGTCGAAGACGAAGCCCGTGCCGGTGCCGCCCTCGCCGCTGCTGCTCTCGGCCTCGATGGTGACTGTGCTGGGCAGCGCCTTCGCGGCCACGGCGGCGACCGTGCCCGGTTCGCGCTTGACGTTGCCGCCGCTGGTGGAGGACGAGACGGTGGTCGAGCCGTTGGTGTCGTTCTCCTTGGCCAGCGTGTAGCCGAGGCCGCCGCCCGCGCCGCCCGCGACCAGCGCGGCCGCCAGGACCGCGGCGACCATGCGGCCGCGTCCGCCGCCGTTCTTCGGTGCCGGCTGCTGGTACGAGGAGCCCCATCCGCCGTGGCCCGCGCCGCCGTCGCCGTACGTCGGGGTGGACGGCGGCGGGGGCGGGGGCCAGGAGGCGTCGGGGGTGGAGGAGGAGTGGGCCCCGGACGGGGGGCCGGCGGGCGCGGCGCCGTGGGAGGCGGGGTCCTGGGCGCCGTCGCCGTCCCGGGGGCCGTACGCGTTCTCCGCCGCCGGGGTCTGCGGGGCTGCCGTGCCGTGGTACCCCTGGTGCGCCGAAGCAGCGGGAGCATCCACCGGCGCGGGCGGCGGTGCGGACGGGGCCGGGGGTACCGCGGTGCCCTCGTTCTCGGTGCTCACAGCTTCTCTCCTCGATCCACGGCTGTTGTTCTCGGTCGCACTCGGTCCCGCTCGTTCACGCACGTCCACGAGTCCGGCGCGATGCAGCTGTGCATGTCCCTTTGTATGACGTCAGCTTTTCCCACGGGCCGTCAGGGCACGATAAGCCGTTCCTGTGGGTCCGGGGCCATCCTTTATATAGGGCATTTCTCACATAAGGCGCGCTACATCGATGCCTCCGACCGGACGCCGACCCCGTGCACGCCACTCCGAGCGCCCGTCCCCGCGCGCGCGGTGGCACCATGACGCGGTGACCCACGCACATCAGCACCCGACCCAAGTCATCGCGCACCGCGGGGCCTCCGAGGACGCCCCCGAACACACCCTGGCCGCCTATCGCAAGGCGATCGAGGACGGCGCGGACGCGCTCGAATGCGATGTGCGCCTGACCGCCGACGGCCACCTTGTGTGCGTTCACGACCGTCGCATCAACCGTACGTCCAACGGGCGCGGTGCGGTGTCGGCGCTCGAACTCTCCGACCTCGCCGCCCTGGACTTCGGCTCGTGGAAGAGCCGTGACCCCGCCGAAGGGCCACGCGTCGAGGAGCCCGACTGGGAGCACCGCCCGGAGGACCGGGAGGCCACCTCCGTCCTCACCCTGGAACGGCTGCTCGAGCTGGTCTCCGACGCCGGGCGCCGGGTCGAGCTGGCGATCGAGACCAAGCACCCCACGCGCTGGGCGGGGCAGGTGGAGGAGCGGCTGCTGCTCCTGCTCAAGCGGTTCGGCCTGGACGCTCCCGCGACGCCCGAGGACTCGCCGGTGCGCGTGATGAGCTTTTCCGCGCGGTCGCTGCACCGGGTGCGGGCAGCGTCGCCGACGCTGCCCACGGTCCACCTCACCCAGTTCGTCACACCGCGGCTGCGTGACGGACGGCTGCCCGTCGGCGTGGGGATCGCGGGCCCCTCGATCCGCATCGTGCGCAGTCACCCGGCGTGCGTCGAACGCCTCAAGCGCTCCGGCCACCAGGTGCATGTGTGGACCGTGAACGAACCACAGGACGTGGACCTCTGTGTGAGCCTCGGCGTCGACGCCATCATCACCAACCGTCCCCGCGCGGTGCTCGACCGGCTCGGACGCTGACCGCGCGGTGGTCCCCTCGTGTCACATCCTCCCCATCCGCCCCGGAAATTCCCCGCAGGTGTCTTGACCGTGCGCTTCGGCGGGGAGCATCCTCACATCTCGGCCACACCGACGAATTCCAGCCACACGGCTACAAGGAGTGCTCCGGCGCGTTCGGCGCGTATTCGCTCGTTTCGTGTGCGTCACCGCTCATGGATTGGCCGGTTTCCGGTTCAGGCCAATGGGGCATCCACACCGTGGCGTGGGGCGAAGGAGGTCTCGGGGGTGGCGTTGGTGGTGGCACAGGAGGTGCCCACGTCGTCGAGCATGGCCGTACCCCATGGCCCTGCGGGCGTGGGGCAGGCGAGGCGCCGTATGCGCACGCAACTGCGCGACGGGGGCGTGCCGGACTCGGTCGTCGACGATGCCGTACTGATTCTTTCGGAACTGCTGAGCAACGCGTGCAAGCACGGCCGGCCCCTGGGCGACGCCCTGACCGGGGACGGCGACGTGCGGGCCGCCTGGCGGGTGGATCCGTGCGGCCGGCTCGTCGTCGAGGTCACGGACGGCGGCGGTCCGACCCGTCCGGCACCGGCCACCCCGTCGGTGACGGCGCACGGCGGCCGCGGGCTCAACATCATCACCGCGCTGGCCGACGACTGGGGCGTGCGCGACGAGGTGCCGGGCGAGGTCACGGTGTGGGTCGTCGTCCACGACGACGTCCACGACCCGGACGCCGGCGCCGGCCACCGGCGCGAGGACTTCGCCGCACGGGTGACGGCTCCCCCGGTCTCCCGCATACCGGGACTGGACTTCGCGGACGTCTTCGACGACCTGGGCTGACGGCTCACCGGCCACGGGAGAGGGCAGTCCGGCGCCCGCCGGTCACCGCGCCTGCGGGGACCACGGTCCGGCACGTTGTCCACAGGTTCCCGACGGTCGTGGCGCGAACGGCTAGGCTCGCGCCCGTACGAGACGAGCCGTAACCGGGAGACACCCACGATGGCCAAGAAGCGACCCCAGACGAAGGCCAAGCGCCCGCAGCTCACGGACGGGCAGATCCCGGTCGTCGGCGCCCGCGAGCCCTGCCCCTGCGGCAGCGGCCGCCGCTACAAGGCCTGCCACGGCCGCGCCGCCGCACACGCCGTGACCGAGCTGGTGCACCGCCCCTTCGAGGGGCTGCCCGGCGAGTGCGACTGGGTGGCGCTGCGCGAGCTGGTGCCGGCCGCCACTGCGGAGCTGACGCTCAAGGACGGACTGCCCGAGGGCATCCCGTCGGTCACTCTGGCCACGGTGCTGCCGATGGCCTGGCCGGCGCTGCGCCGCGACGACGGCTCGGTCCTGCTCGGCCTGCAGAACGACACCTCCTCCGGGGACATCAGCCGCGATCTCGCCGACACCCTCCAGCGCGCGCTCGGCGCCGACCCGGGCACGCCGGTGCAGGCCCGGCGCGCCCCCGCCGACGGTCCCCGGCTGCAGGACCTGCTGGCGCCCGGGAGCGCTTTCGAGCCGGTGGTGCACAGCGGGTTCGAGTTCTGGGTCCCGGACCCGGAGAACGCCACGCCGGACGTCACCGCCTCCCTGGAGCGCGCCAACGCCGCCGCCATCCCGACGGTCAAGCTGTCGGGTGTGGACTCCGCGTACTGGTGCGAGACGCCCGAGAAGAACCATCTGCGGTGGGTGATGCCGCATCCCGAGGAGCAGCTTCTGGACGCTCTCGCGCGGCTGCACGCGGCGGGGCGGTCCTCCCTCGGCGAGGGCACCCGTCTCGTGGGCTCCTTCCGCGCTCACGGGCTCACCGTGCCGGTCTGGGACCTGCCCAGCGGGGTCGGCGCCGAGGACGTGGAGAAGCCGGCGGCCGAGTTCGCCGAGCGGCTCGCCGAGGCCCTGGCCACGGACGCTCCGCTCACCGCCGACGAGCGCCGCGCGCGCGGAGGTCTGACGAACCGCCAGGTCACCCTCAGCTGAGGCACCGGCGGGACCAGCGGGTTCCGCCGGCGGCCGGCCGGCGGAACCGCCCGGGCGCGCACTGCCCGCCCCATGCGTAAGTCCCGGTGCGGACAAGCCAGTCGGTGACCGGAAACGCCGAGATCGAATTTGCGAACCGCGGATCTCTTGTTACCGTTCCAGTAGCCCGGTTGCTGGTGCATCCCCCGTCGCCAGCAACCGGGCCTTCGCATGCCGGTCTCCGGTCACTGCATACCGGTCTCCGCTCACTCGGCGCGACCATGGCGCGACCGCTCGTTGCCGGCCAGCCGGAATCGCCTTCCGGCTGGCCGGCGGGCCGCTGCCCCCACCGGCCAACCGCCCGTCCCGGCCGTTCAGTTGCTTCCGGAACGCAGCAGCAGCCCCCGCCCGGCGCGGTACGCGAACTCCGCGACGGCCGTGTGGCGAGCGAGGCCTCCGCGCTCGCGCGGCGTCTCGCACAGGGCCGGCTCGTCGCCGGCGTCCACGGCACAGTGCGTCCGCACGGTGCGGCCGCCCGGCCCCATGAAACTCAAGGCGGCGGCCCGCGGCTCACCCGTGGCGTTGCGGTAGTAGGTCCGCGACCAGACCTCCTCCCCCTGCGCGACCACGCAGGTCTGCGCCTCGATGCCGTCGGGGGAGGAGACCGCGGGACCGCAGCGCTGGGCGGTGGACAGGTGCGGGGCGGGTGACGCCGGGGCGCCGGCGGTCGGCGTCCGCGCGGTGCCGTCGCCGGGCGGGGCGGACCGTCCCGCAGGGGGGTCCGCGGGCCCGGAGGCGGAACGACGGCCGGCCGTACCGGCGGACTCCACCTTCAACGGCAGCGCGAACGCGCAGGCCGCCGCGACGCCCGCGACGCCCGCCAGGACGAGCGGACGAGCTCTGCGGAAGGCCGGGGCGCGGTCCCCGGCGTGGCGCGGCATGCCCCGGGAAGATAGCCACCCGGGCGCGGCACGCGCCTGCACCAGCTACATCTCGGGCGCGCTCACACCCGTACGAGTGAGGGCCTCGACCACGGCGTCCACCACGGCCTCGACACCCGGCACCCAGGGAGTGGCCGAGCCGGGCAGCGGCGCGCGCTCCCAGCGGACCCCGCCCTGTGCGGTCTCGGACGGGGGCAGGGCGAGGTAGCCGCCCTCGCCGTGGAAGCGCAGGGAGCCGGGGACGAAGTCCTTGGCGTACAGCAGCTCGCCCAGCTGCTCCATGGAGTACGGCTGCACGAGGATCGACCAGCGGTCGGGGGAGGCGACGACCGGGCCGAGCCGCATGCCCCGGCGGTCGAGCGCGGCCAGGGCGCGGGCGGCCGGCACGGCGGGCAGCGAGACCGCGCACGGGGCCTTGCCACCGGTGGCGAGGATGACGGGAGCCGTCGGCCGGTTGCTCCACCACCAGCGCACCATGCGGGCGTCGGTGGTGGCGGCGAGGAGGCCGGGGTCGAACGGGTGGGCGCCCGGCACTGTGCACTCGGGGTCGGGGCAGCAGCAGCGGGACCGGCCCTGCGGGTCGGCCGCCACGCCGGGGAGTACGGGCCACTGCCACTGCGCGGCGTAGGTGAGGGCCGCGCTCATCAGCTCAGGCCCTCCGTCGCCGCGTCGGGACAGGAGCCTGCGTCGCCTTCCGAGGATCTCGCGCATCAGCGCTCGTTCCTTTCCGTTGCACGCCTGGCAACACCGTGGTCCAGATCACGTCATGTGTCGATCACTTCACTGTGCGTACCTGTTGGCGCATCACACCCCCGCGCCGGGCAGGGGGAACCCCTAGGGGCCGAGCTTGGGCTGCCTCCGCGGCCGTTCCGCCCATACTGCGTGTATCAGAAATACGGGCGTGGCGTGGGGGTGGCGAAGTCTGGCGTTTACCGTCGCGCGTGTTTCTCTCCGCCTCCGCCACGGGAGGATGGGGCACGGTCGTCGGTGGTTAAGACGCCCGGGTCCGTCGCCAGGTTCCCGAGCGGTTTCCCACCAACCCTGGCCTTCACCGAGTACGTACCCATCACGACCGCTGTGACGCTTCCGTCGAGCAAGGCCAGTCGACCGCAATATGCCTCCCCCTGAGGCAGTTTCAAGCCAACTTCGCTTTTCGGCAAGGGGTCTGCGGGGAGTTCCCTTCAGTCCCACGGACACCAGGAATCCCAGCAGGACAATGCTGGACATCTCGTCACGAGTACGTGTACATGTGGAGACACTGCCGGCGACGCAGAATGACATGGGGGTTTGCGATGCTTTTGAGCAGTACGTACCGGTCGGAAAGCCGGACGCCATGAACGCCCCGCACCCTCCGAAAGTGGCCGGAATCGATTCTGTGGTTCCCGCACCGGCACACACTGTCGCGCCCGTCGCGGGTACCTCTCTGGCCCCATCGGCAAACCCCCAGCACGCGCCGGGCGCACTGCTCCAGGACCGTCTCGCCGGCTGGGTCTCCGACCTGACCACCCTCCATGAACTCACCGAACGCCTGGTCCGCGCCGGCACGCTCGACCAAGCGCTCCAGGAACTGCTGCGCGCGGGAGCCGCACTGGTCGGCGCGCGGCGCGGCCTCGTCGCCCTGGAACCCGCCGACGGACTCGGCCCGGTCACGACCATCGGCCTGGGACTGGCCCGCTCGGACCTCGGCCACATCGAGACGGTGCCGCGCAGCTGCCTGTCGCACGGCAGGATCCTCGACGGACTGCCCGGCGCCGACGACGGCATCGCCGAGCCCGACCTGCTCGCCGAGAAGGGGCTCGACCCGCGGCATCGCGCGGTCGCCGCCCGCCTCGGCTACGCCGCCAGCTTCGCCCTCCCCCTCACCACCGCGGCCGCCGGCCGGCTGGGCGCCGCGGTGTGGCTCTACGACGAGCCCGCCGAGCCGTCGGAGCGCCGGCGCCACCTCATCGGTCTGTACATCCGCCACGCCGCCGAGCACCTGGCCCGGCTCCTCGAGCTCGAGCGGACCCGCACGCGCATGGCCACGATGGCCGAGGAACTGCTGCCCTCCCGCCTCCCCCGCGTCGCCGGCGTCCAGCTCGCCGCGCGGCACCGCACCTCCCCGAGCGGGGGCGGCGACTGGTACGACGCGCTGCCGCTGCCGGACGCCGCGCTCGGCCTCGCGGTCGGGTCCGTCACCGGGTCGGGGCCCAGCGCCGTCGCCGCGATGGGACGGCTGCGGGCGTCGCTGCGCGCGTACGCCGTGATGGAGGGCGAGGATCCGGTCGCCGTCCTGTCCGACCTGGAGCTCCTGCTGCGGCTTACCGAGCCGGCCCGTTCGGCCACCGCCCTGTTCGGCTACTGCGAACCCGCGCTGCGCCGAATCACGCTCGCCGGGGCCGGGCACAGTCCGCCGCTGCTGCTCGGGGAGCACCGCACGGAGTTCGTCGAGACCTCGGTCTCCGCCCCGCTGGGCATGCTCGCCTGCTGGGAGGCGCCGAGCGTGGAGGTCCAGGCGGAGCCGGGCGAGACGGTGCTGGTCTACACCGACGGGCTGCTGCACCGTACGGGCGACCCGACGGACCGCGCCTTCGCGCGGCTGCACGCCGCGGCGGCCGGGGTGCCCAAGGCACTGCGCCGCGACCCCGGCGCCATCGCCGACCACGTCCTACGCGCGGTGCTGCCGGAGGGACCGGAGGGAACGGGCACCGGGCACTCGACGGAGGACGTGGTGCTGCTGGCGGCACGGTTCGAGTAGCCGCGTCCGGCCGCGGTCCGCGCGGCCTCTCTGCGTCCTCCGTAACAGGCCCTTCACCGATTCGTCCGTTTCCGCCCGACCGTACGATGGGGGTGGTCCAGTGCCCGTATCGAGGAGGATGACCGTGGCGGAGGAGCTGCCGGAGACCCCGGAGATCGCCGAAGAGGAACCCGTCAAGCAGCGCAAGAACGGACTGTACCCGGGCGTGTCCGACGAGCTGGCCGAGAACATGAAGAGCGGCTGGGCCGACACCGAGCTGCACGACCTGGAGCCGGTCGCGCAGGCCGCCGAGGCCGCCGCCCGCCGCGCGGCGCTGTCCGCACGCTTCCCGGGTGAGCGTCTGGTCGTCCCCGCGGGCAACCTGAAGACCCGCTCCAACGACACCGAGTACTCCTTCCGCGCGTCGGTCGAGTACGCCTACCTCACCGGCAACCAGACGGAGGACGGCGTCCTCGTCCTGGAGCCCACGGCCGACGGCCACCAGGAGACGATCTACCTCCTGCCCCGCTCGAACCGCGAGAACGGCGAGTTCTGGCTGGACGGCCAGGGCGAGCTGTGGGTCGGCCGCCGGCACTCCCTCACCGAGGCCGAGAAGCTGTACGGCATCCCCGCCTCCGACGTGCGCGAGCTGGCCGGGGCGCTGCGCGAGGCCACCGGCCCGGTCCGGGTGGTGCGCGGGTACGACGCCGGGATCGAGGCGGCGCTGACCGACAAGGTCACCGCCGAGCGGGACGAGGAGCTGCGCGTCTTCCTCTCCGAGATGCGGCTGGTCAAGGACGACTTCGAGATCGGCGAGCTGCAGAAGGCCGTCGACTCCACCGTGCGCGGCTTCGAGGACGTGGTGAAGGTCCTCGACAAGGCCGAGGCGACCAGCGAGCGCTACATCGAGGGAACGTTCTTCCTGCGCGCCCGGGTGGAGGGCAACGACGTCGGCTACGGCTCCATCTGCGCCGCCGGCCCGCACGCCACCACCCTGCACTGGGTGCGCAATGACGGCCCGGTCCGCTCCGGTGACCTGCTGCTGCTCGACGCGGGCGTGGAGACGCACACGTACTACACGGCCGACGTCACGCGCACCCTGCCGGTCAGCGGCCGCTACACCGAGCTGCAGAAGAAGATCTACGACGCCGTGTACGACGCCCAGGAGGCCGGCATCGCGGCGGTGAAGCCGGGCGCCAAGTACCGGGACTTCCACGACGCCGCCCAGCGCGTGCTGGCCGAGCGGCTCGTGGAGTGGGGCCTGGTCGAGGGCCCCGTGGAGCGGGTGCTGGAGCTGGGCCTGCAGCGCCGCTGGACGCTGCACGGCACCGGTCACATGCTCGGCATGGACGTCCACGACTGCGCCGCCGCGCGGACCGAGACATACGTCGACGGCACGCTGGAGCCCGGCATGGTGCTCACCGTCGAGCCAGGCCTGTACTTCCAGGCCGATGACCTGACTGTGCCCGAGGAGTACCGGGGCATCGGCGTCCGCATCGAGGACGACATCCTCGTCACCGAGGACGGCAACCGGAATCTGTCCGCGGCGCTGCCCCGGCGGTCGGACGAGGTGGAGGCGTGGATGGCGGCCCTGAAGGGCTGACGCACCGCACGACGACGGCCGGGTACGCGCGCGTGCCCGGCCGTCGCGCTACACCGCCACCAGCGGCGCGTTCTTGCGCCACTTCAGGATCTTGTCGAAGCTCACCACCGCGCCGCCCCGTCCCGGCTTGTTGCCGAAGTGGACGTGGTCGGCCAGCTCCTGGATGAGACACAGCCCCCGGCCGTGCTCCGCGTCCGACGACGCGGGGCGGGCCGCCGGACGAGCGTGCGCCGCTGCCACGGCCGGGAAGCCGGGGCCCGCGTCGGCGACCTCGATGCGGCACTTCTCCCCGTCGAGATAGGCGGTCACCCGGTACGCCTCCGAGGTGCCGCCGCACGCGGCGTCCCCGCCGTGCTCGACCGCGTTCGCGCACGCCTCGCTGAGGGCGACGGACAGGTCGTAGGAGATGTCGGGGTCGACGCCCGCGGTCTCCATGGTGCCGAGCAGCAGGCGCCGGGCGAGCGGCACGCTGGCAGCATCGCGCCGCAGATGGAGTGACCACCAGATGCTCATGCTCCAGCCTCCTGGCTGCGGCTCGACATACCGTTACGTATTGCCCTCAGTCGTCGCTCGTAAGCGTGGAGTTGACGTGACACCGCCCATATGGCGGGTGCGCGATGGATCCGAACGGTGTATGTGGGACGGCAGGTGGCAGAAGTGATCTACCGGTCGTAGCTCATCTTGCGGACCTGCCGTACGACGGCCGGGGGGCCGGTGCGATGATGAGGCCGCCATGTCTGCCCCCCACACGATGTGCTCCGGACCAGGGCTCCGGATTCTGCGGGCCGCGGTGTTCGCCGTGGTCTGCGTCGTGCTGGCCGGGGCAGGTCACTCGCTCGCCTCCTGCGACGCCGTTCCGCTGTGGACGCTGGGCGCGGGATTCCTCGGGACAGTCGCGGTCGCCGCGCCCCTCGCGGGACGCGCCCGTTCACTGCCGGGCATCGCGGCGACGCTGGCGTTCGGCCAGACGGCACTGCACACACTGTTCGGTCTGGGGCAGCACGGCGCACCCGGCACGGGTTCGTCGTCCGCGCTCTCCGATACCGCGCTGGTCGAGCAGGCCGCGCGGCTGCTGTGCGGGACCACCGCGGCGGGAATCAGCCCCGCCCGGGCCGAGCGCATCCTGGCCAACGCGCGGATCCACCCTGGCGGAGCGGACGCCCACGCGGCGGACGCCCTGTCGGCCGCCGGAGAGTCCCCGGCGGTCCTGCTGCCGTCGCTGCCCATGCTGCTCGGCCACCTCCTCGCCGCGACGGCCGCGGGATGGCTGCTGCGCCGCGGCGACCTGGCCCTGCTGCGGCTGGCCGAACTGTCGGCGCACGGTGTCGCCGAAGGCACCCTCATGCGGTCCCTCCGCGCGGCGCTCGCCCTGGTGCGTGCCCTGCGCGCCGGGCTCCCGGGAGCACCCGACTGGAAGCTGCGCACCCCGCGTACCGCGCTGCTCGCGGCCCCCGTACCCCGGACTCCCGTACTTCAGCACACGGTGATTCGCCGGGGCCCGCCCGCCGCCGTCACCGCACTCGCTCTCGCCGCCTGACGCGACCACCACTCCGCCACTGCCGGATCCCCCGGGGGAGGAGCGGGGCGCCGGCGTGCGGCACGCGCGGGTGCGTTCCGTCGCCGGTGTGTGTCCGGGCCGTCCGCGTGAGGACCCCTTCGGCCGCACAAAGGCGCCTCCCTCACCGTCAGTGAAAACCTCAATCGAAGCGGAGTGCTTCTGCCCATGAAGGCTTCCCGTATCGCCGCCGCCGGTGCCGTCGCCGGTGTCACCGTCCTCGCCGTGTCCTCCCCCGCCCTCGCCCACGTCAGCGTGCAGCCCGAGGGCCAGGCGGCAAAGGGCGGTTACGCGACCGTCGGCTTCAAGGTCCCCAACGAGCGGGACGACGCCTCGACCACCAAGCTCGAAGTCACCTTCCCCACCGACCACCCCCTGGCGTCGGTGATGCCCCAGCCGGTCGAGGGCTGGGACGTCAAGGTCACCACGTCCAAGCTGGACAAGCCACTCGAGATGCACGGCAAGAAGATCAACGAGGCCGTCTCCAAGGTCACCTGGACCGCCAAGGGCGACGGCATCGAGCCCGGCTTCTTCCAGAAGTTCCCGGTGTCCGTGGGCACGCTGCCCGAGGACGCCGACGAACTCGTCTTCAAGGCGCTGCAGACGTACTCCGACAAGGAGGTCGTCCGCTGGATCGAGGTGCCGCAGGAGGGCCAGGAGGAGCCGGAGCACCCGGCTCCCGTGCTCGCCCTCTCCGAGGCCTCCGGGGACCACCACGGCGCCTCGGGCGACGACAAGGCCTCCGACGACACCGCACAGGCCGAGAACGCCTCCGCCGAGACCACCGGCGCCTCAGACGAGGCAGACTCCGGCGGTACCGACACCACCGCCCGTGTCCTGGGCGTCGTCGGCATCGTGGTCGGTGCCGCGGGCGTCGCCTACGGCGTCCTCGCCGGGCGCCGGCGCACGACCGCCTGATCCTCCCCGCTCGTTCGACGGCGCGCACCGGGGCGTCCACGGCCCGCGTGGCCCCCGGTGTGCGCCGGAGCACTCACCTTCAGGAACTTCCATGCGCAAGAAGACCTTCGCGGCGGCGGCCCTGCTCGCCGTCGCCTCCCTCACCCTCTCCGCCTGCGGCAGCGGCGACAGCGGCCAGCCCGTCTCCGTGGTGTCCGAGGAGGCCGGCTCCGAGAGGGCGGCCACGGTTCTCGACAAGCCCTTCGAGAAGCCGGACCTCGTCCTCACCGACACCCAGGGCAAGAAGTACGACTTCCGCGAGGAGACCGCGGGCCGGCCCACGCTGATCTACTTCGGCTACACCCACTGCCCCGACGTCTGCCCACTGACCATGAACAACATCGCGGTGGCCAAGAAACAGCTGCCCCGGGACCAGCAGGACAAGCTACGGATCGTGTTCGTCACCACCGACCCGGAGCGGGACACCCCCGCCGCGCTCGGCAAGTGGCTCAAGGGCATCGACTCCCAGGTCGTCGGCCTGACCGGCGACTTCGACACCATCCAGGCCGGCGCCCGCAGCATCGGCATCTCGATCGATCCGCCGCGCAAGGAGGACAACGGCAAGACCGTCTCCGACCACGGCACCCAGGTGATCGCCTTCTCCCCGAAGACCGACGGCGGCTACGTCCTCTACGGCGAGGACGCCACCGTCGACGACTACACCAACGACCTCCCCAAGATCATCAAGGGGGAGAACCCGTGAGACGTCCGGCGGCCGTGGCCCTGGCCGTCGCCGGAGCGCTGGTCCTGGCCGGATGCGGTGGCTCGGACGGCTCGGGCTCCGGCGACGGCACGGCGGACCTGTCGGTGGGCTCGGCGTACATGCCCCAGCCGGTGTCGGACATGGCCGCCGGCTTCCTCACCATCACCAACGACGGTGACGCCCCGGACCGGCTCACCTCGGTCAGCAGCGACGTCGCCGGCCAGGTCACTGTGCACGAGACGGTCGACGGCGCCATGCAGGAGGTCGAGGCCCTCGACATCCCGGCCCACGGCAGCCTGGTGCTGGAGAGCGGCGGCAACCATCTGATGTTCGAGCAGCTGAAGAAGAAGCCGAAGCAGGGGCAGAGCGTCTCCGTCCAGCTGCGTTTCGAACGGTCCGACCCCGTCACGGTCGAGATTCCGGTGAAGCCGGCCACCTACACCCCGAAGACCGGACACTGAGGGAGACACCCCTGTGACCCACACCATCGCCCCCCGCGTGCGGACCCTGGTGCTGCTGTTCCTGGCCGTCACCGGCGCGCTCCTCGCCGGGGCCGCTCCCGCGTCGGCGCACGCCGCGCTGACCGGCAGCGACCCCGGGCAGGGCGCGGTGGTCGACACGGCGCCCAGCCAGGTCTCGCTCACCTTCTCCGAGCAGATCGCGGTCAGCGACGACGCCGTGCGGGTGCTCGACCCCAAGGGCAAGCGGGTCGACAAGGGCGACCCCGCCAGCCCCAGCGGCACGACCTACACCGTGGGTCTGGTCGGCGGGCTCCCCGACGGCACGTACACCGTGGCCTACCAGGTGGTGTCGGCGGACAGCCATCCTGTCGCCGGGGCCTTCACCTTCTCCGTCGGCGCACCCTCCGAGACGTCGGTCTCGGTCTCGGCGCAGGGCTCCGACGACGGGCTGGTGGGCCTGCTGTACGGCTTCGGCCGGTACGTGTCCTACGCCGGCTTCGTGGTCATGGCCGGCGGGGCGGCGTTCGTGCTCGCCTGCTGGGGGCGCGGTTCAGGGGTCCGGGCGGTGCAGCGGCTGGTGGTCTCCGGGTGGCTGGCGCTCACCGGGGCCACGCTGGGGCTGCTGCTCCTGCGCGGCTCCTACACCACGTCCGGGAACGCCGGCGACATCTTCGACCTGTCGCTGCTCGGGGACGTGCTCCAGACCAAGACGGGCGCGGCGCTGGTCTCCCGGCTGCTGTTGCTCGCCGCGGCGGCGCTGTTCATTGCGGTTCTGTTCGGGGCCTACGACAAGCGGGGGGACGAGGAGAAGCGGGACCTGTCCTTCGGGCTCGCGGTCGGGGGCACGGTGGTGGCGGCCGGGCTCGCGGCGAGCTGGGCCATGTCCGAGCACGCCTCCCAGGGACTCCAGCCGGGGGTCTCCATGCCTGTCGACGTGCTGCATCTGCTGGCCGTCGCCGCCTGGCTCGGCGGGCTCACCGCGCTGCTCGTCGCGCTCTTCCGGGCGCCCGCCGAGATGCCGGTCGGCCGGGACGCCGTCCAGCGGTTCTCGCGGCTCGCCTTCGGCAGCGTGGTCACCCTGGTCGTCACCGGGAGCTACCAGAGCTGGCGGCAGCTGGGCTCCTGGTCGGCGTTCACCGACACCCGGTACGGGCAGCTGCTGCTGGTCAAGATCGGGCTCGTGGTGGTGCTGGTGGGGATCGCCTCCATCTCCCGGCGATGGACCGCACGACTGGCGGAGGCACCCGCGGACGCCGTGCCCGCGCAGGATGCGGAGCAGTCCGAGGCGGAGGCGTCCGGAACGCGGGCAGGCGTGGCCTCCGCCGGGCGGACCGCGGAGGGCACACAGGCGGGGTCCGGGGACGGTGAGGCTTCGGGAGCGGGGTCCACACGGACCGCTCAGCTCGCCCGGCAGCGGGCCGCGATGGAGACCGCCCGGCAGAAGCGGCTGCGGGACGCCGATCCGCACCGGTCCGGTCTGCGGCGCTCCGTCCTCGCCGAGGCGGGCGTCGCCGTCGTTCTGCTCGCCGTCACCACCGTCCTGACGCAGACGGAGCCGGGACGCACAGAGCAGGAGGCCAAGGCGGCCGGCTCCGCCTCGTCCTCCGCGTCCAGCTCCACCGGCCAGGGCACCGGAGCGGTGACCCTGACCATGCCCTTCGACACCGGCGGCAGGAACGGCAAGGGTGTCGTGTCGATCGACCTCGATCCCGCCCGGGCCGGCGACAACGTCATGCACGTCTATGTCGACGGCCCGGACGGCCGTCCCGTCGACATTCCTGAGGTGAAGGTCGCCTTCACCCTCTCCGCCAAGGACATCGGGCCGCTGCCCGTCGTTCCCGACCACATCACCACCGGACACTGGTCGGCGAGCGGAGTGCAGCTCCCCATGACGGGCGACTGGACAGTCGAGGTGACGGTGCGCACCTCCGACATCGACCAGGTGACCGTCTCGAAGAACGCGCAGATCGGCTGAACGACCATGGCTGACCAGTCCATTTCGCAGACCCGTCCTCCGCAGGCGCCCCCGGAGGAGTCCGTCCGGACCGCCGGGGAAGGCATCTCCCGGCGCCGGCTGCTCGGCACGGCAGGCGCCACGGGGCTCGTCCTGGGGGCGGCGGGCGGGGCCGTGGGATATGCGTCGGCGCCCGTCGGGGCCACTCCGCTGTCCTCGGTGGGCGAGGGCCGGGTGCCGTTTCACGTGAAACATCAGCCCGGCATCACACAGCCGCTCCAGGCCCGGGGTCATCTCATCGCCTTCGACCTGGCGCCCGGCGCCGGTCGCAAGGAGGCGGCCGCACTGCTGCGCCGCTGGTCGGACACGGCCCGCCGCCTGATGGCGGGTGAGCCGAGCGCACAGGGCGACACCGGGGTGGCCCGCGACGCCGGTCCCTCCTCGCTGACCCTCACCTTCGGCTTCGGCCACAGCTTCTTCGGGCGCACCGGGCTGGAGAAGCAGCGCCCGGCCGCCCTGGATCCGCTGCCGGACTTCTCCTCCGACCACCTCGACAAGGCGCGGAGCAACGGCGACCTGTGGGTGCAGATCGGCGCGGATGACGCCCTCGTGGCCTTCCACGCCCTGCGTGCCGTCCAGAAGGACGCCGGCTCGGCGGCCAAGGTGCGTTGGCAGATGAACGGCTTCAACCGCTCACCAGGAGCCACCGCTCACCCCATGACCACCCGCAATCTGATGGGACAGGTCGACGGCACCCGCAATCCCAAGCCCGCCGAATCCGACTTCGACCGGCGGATCTTCGTACCGGAGAATGGCGAGCCCGCCTGGATGGCGAACGGCTCCTATGTGGTCGTACGCCGTATCCGCATGCTGCTGGACGACTGGGAGAAGCTGTCCGTCAAGGAGCAGGAGGGCGTCATCGGGCGCCGCAAGTCCGACGGGGCTCCGCTGTCCGGGGGCACCGAGACATCGGAGATGGACCTCGACAAGACCGACGCCCAGGGGAATCCGGTCGTGCCCATCAACGCGCACGCGAGAATCACCCGGCCCGACCAGAACGGCGGCGCGGCGATGCTCCGCCGCCCGTTCTCGTATCACGACGGCATCGGCGCGGACGGGGTGCCGGACGCGGGTCTGCTGTTCATCTGCTGGCAGGCCGATCCGCTGCGCGGCTTTGTGCCGGTGCAGCGCAAACTGGACCGCGGCGACGCCCTGACGCCGTACGTCCGGCACGAGGCGAGCGGTCTGTTCGCGGTTCCGGGCGGCGCGGCGCGGGGAGAGTATGTGGGCCAGGCGCTGCTGGAGGGGTGAGAACGGCCCCGGGTCACCCCTGAGGGTCTTCGGGGGGTTGCTCCCGGCGCGGGCCCATTAGGGTGAGGACATGCCAGCGAGCTACGCGTATCTCGGCCCTGAGGGCACCTTCACGGAAGTCGCCCTGCGCACGCTTCCCGAGGCGGCGACCCGTGAGCTGATCCCTTATGTGTCCGTGCAGTCCGCGCTGGACGCGGTGCGGGCGGGCGAGGCCGAGGCCGCTTTCGTCCCCATCGAGAACTCGGTCGAGGGCGGGATCACCACCACCCTCGACGAACTGGTCGCGGGCGCCCCGCTGATGATCTACCGCGAGGTGCTGCTGTCGATCACCTTCGCGCTGCTCGTCCGTCCGGGCACCAAGCTGTCGGACATCAAGACGGTCACCGCCCACCCGGCCGCGCAGCCGCAGGTGCGCAACTGGCTGAAGAGGCACCTCCCGCACGTCGTCTGGGAGTCGGCCGCCTCCAACGCGGACGGTGCGCGCCTGGTCCAGGAGGGCCGGTACGACGCCGCCTTCGCCGGTGAGTTCGCGGCGGCCCGGTACGGCCTGGAGGCGCTGGAGACGGGCATCCACGACGCCGAGAACGCCCAGACCCGGTTCGTGCTGGTGGGCCGCCCCGCCCGGCCTGCGGCACCGACCGGTGCCGACAAGACCTCGATCGTCCTCTGGCAGCGCGACGACCACCCCGGTGGGCTGCGCGATCTGCTGGGCGAGTTCGCCACGCGGGGCATCAACCTCATGCTGTTGCAGTCCCGGCCGACCGGTGCCGGCATCGGCAACTACTGCTTCTGCATCGACGCCGAGGGCCATATCTCGGACCGCAGGATGGCGGACGCGTTGATGGGGCTCAAGCGGATCTGCCTCCAGGTGCGCTACCTCGGTTCCTATCCGCGTGCGGATGTGCGGCCGGGGGAGGTAGGGCCTCCGTTGCCCGGGACGTCGGACAAGGAGTTCGGGGATGCGGCGGATTGGGTGGCCCGCTGCCAGGACGGCCGGTTCTGAGGAGGACGGCGCCCTTGGACGCCGCCCGGTCCTACCTGCCGATTGTCGTTATCCACAGGAGTTATCCACAGGTCCGCTTCTCGACCTGGGGACAAGTCGACACCAAAGCCCGATTCGGTCGACAAATCGCCCTGCAGGCCATGATCGCATTCATCGCCGCACACCTCACCCTTCGTTCACGCTTTTCCTTTGGTCAACCCTTTAGGGGGAACTCTTTCCACCCAAAAGTAGGGATCGAGGGGGTTTGTGCTGGGAATCCTCGGCAGATGCCCGGCGTTTCGGAGTGATCAATTCCGAAGTCCACAGATCTTCCCCACACCCTGTGGATAACTTTCGCCACGGCGGGGACTCCTGTGGACAAGGAACCCCAAGTCCCGGTCCGCACAAGGGATTGCCAGTCAACCGGAAGCCCGTGACCGACCCGTTTCAGGGGAGGCGCGTCCCTTATTGACCCCGAGATCGATCTCAGGGGACACAATGCGCATTTCCCCCATAGCGGAACGTGAGCCGGTCCCTGGCAATAGTCAGTCGTGGGTGGTCATCCCGCACCGGTAGCCTTGACCGCGTGATTGACCTTCGCCTGCTTCGTGAGGACCCTGACCGTGTGCGCGCTTCCCAGCGCGCCCGTGGAGAGGACGTCGCGCTCGTCGACGCCCTCCTGTCTGCCGACGAGCGGCGCAGGTCGTCCGGCGTCCGCTTCGACGAGCTGCGCGCCGAGCAGAAGTCGCTCGGCAAGCTCATCCCCAAGGCGACCGGTGACGAGAAGGCCGAGCTGCTGAAGAAGGCCGAACAGCTCAAGGCCGATGTGAAGGCGGCCGAGGCCGACCGCGACGCCGCCGCCGCCGAGACCCAGGACCTCCTGCTCAGGCTGAGCAACCTCGTCCACCCCGATGTGCCCGTCGGCGGCGAGGAGGACTTCGTCACGCTGGAGACGCACGGCACCGTCCGCGACTTCGACGCCGAGGGCTTCCGGCCCAAGGACCACCTGGAGCTCGGCCAGATCCTCGGCGCCATCGACGTCGAGCGCGGCGCCAAGGTCTCCGGCTCGCGCTTCTACTTCCTGACCGGTGTCGGCGCGCTGCTCGAGTTCGCCCTGGTGAACGCCGCGATCGCACAGGCCACCGCGGCCGGCTTCACACCGATGCTGACCCCCGCGCTGGTCCGCCCCCAGTCCATGGCGGGCACCGGCTTCCTCGGCCAGGCCGCGCAGGACGTCTACCACCTCGAGAAGGACGACCTGTACCTGGTCGGCACGTCCGAGGTGGCGCTGGCCGCCTACCACAGCGACGAGATCATCGACGCCGACCGGCTGCCACTGCGGTACGCGGGCTTCTCGCCCTGCTTCCGCCGCGAGGCCGGCTCCCACGGCAAGGACACCCGGGGCATCTTCCGCGTGCACCAGTTCGACAAGGTCGAGATGTTCTCGTACGTGATGCCCGAGGACTCGCAGGCGGAGCACCAGCGGCTGCTGGAGTGGGAGAAACAGTGGCTGACGTCGCTGGAGCTGCCGTTCCGCGTGATCGACGTCGCCTCGGGCGACCTGGGCGCCTCGGCCGCCCGTAAGTACGACTGCGAGGCGTGGATCCCCACCCAGGGCAAGTACCGCGAGCTGACCTCGACCTCGGACTGCACCGAGTTCCAGTCGCGCCGGCTGTCGATCCGGGTGCGTGAGGACAAGAAGGTGCGGCCGCTGGCGACGCTCAACGGCACGCTGTGCGCCGTACCGCGCACCATCGTGGCGATCCTGGAGAACCACCAGCAGGCCGACGGCTCGGTCCGCGTGCCGGAGGTACTGCGTCCGTATCTGGGCGGCCGGGAGCTCCTGGAACCGGTCGCCAAGTGAGCGCCGGCTTCCCCTACCGGCTCCTCGCCACCGATCTCGACGGCACGCTGCTGCGGGACGACCACTCGGTCTCCCGCCGCACCCGTGACGCGCTCGTCGCGGCCACCGCGGCGGGCGCGGCGCACATCGTCGTCACCGGCCGCGCGGTGCCGTGGGCGCGTCCCATACTCGACGACCTCGGCTACACCGGTCTGGCCGTCTGCGGCCAGGGCGCCCAGGTGTACGACGCCGGGGCCCACCGGCTGCTGACGTCGGTGACGCTGGACCGGCAGCTCGCCGGGGTGGCGCTCGCCAAGATCGAGGCCGAGGTGGGACCGCTGTACCTGGCGGCCAGCCGCGACGGCCTGAACGGCGAGGTGCTGGTCGGCCCCGGTTACGAGGTCGTGGGCGCGCTGCCCGCGACACCGTTCACGGACGCGTCGGACCTGTGGACGGCTCCCCTGAACAAGCTGTACATCCAGCACCCGACGCTGACCTCCGACGAGCTCGCCGAGGCCGCCACCCGCACCGCGGGCGGTTTCGTCACCGTCACCATGGCGGGCGAGGGCATCGTCGAGCTGCTCCCGCTCGGCCTGTCGAAGGCGACGGGGCTGTCACTGGCGGCCCGCCGGCTGGGCGTGAAGGCCTCGGAGACGATCGCCTTCGGCGACATGCCCAACGACCTCCCCATGTTCGCCTGGTCCGCGTACGGCGTGGCCATGGCCAACGCCCACCAGGAACTGCGTGCGGAGGCCGACGAGGTGACGGCCTCCAACGAGGAGGACGGGATCGCGGTGGTCGTGGAGCGGTTGCTGGGCTGACGCCCCGCGCTGTGCGGAGGATGCACGGATCGAACGTGCGCGGGCCGTTACGCCCGACCACGGCTTGAGCCAAGCCGGTGCCTTACCACTCGGCCAATCCTCCGGGTGGGCGGCCCGCGCGACACGAATGCGCGCGCTCGAAGCGGCCGCCCCGGGCAGCTCCCCGTGCGGGGCGGACTCGACGGAGCAGTAGGGACTACTCCGGAGTCCGCCGCGGGCTGCCCTGACGGGAGCTGGACGTACTGCCGTGCATGGACATCGTCCCGCTCCCTTCCCGGCACCTGGTCGCCGGACGTTCCCGGCGATGCGGACACCCTCACTCTGCCCGGCCGACCGTGCGAACGCCACCGAATAAACCGCAGGCGGCGCCGCTGACAGCGGCGCCGCCACCCCGCGTCGGCGGGCCTTGCGGAGTGGAAGCTCACTCCTCGCCGGCGAGCGTCAGCGAGCGCAGCTTCTGGCCGGCGTACCAGGTGGCCAGCACGGTGACCGAGGCGAGCAGGACCGTCGCGGTCGTCAGGCCCACGTCCGAGGTGACCAGGTCGGCGCCCGCCACCTTCTGCGCCACGGCCAGCGACCACTGCTGCACGCTCAGCGTGCGCGCGCCGGGCACCAGGGAGCCGAACAGCGCCTCCCAGACCAGCGCGTAGACCAGGCCGAAGACCACCGCGTGCCGCGAGACCGTGCCCAGCAGCAGGAACAGCGCCGCGTACGCGATGGAGGCGACCAGCGCGGCCACCGTGTAGGCAACCCCGACCTGCTGGCCGTTGCCGTTGAGGACGAAGCCCGCGACCAGAATGGGCAGCGCCGAGAACACCATGGTCACGGCGATGGCGACGATCAGCTTGGTGAAGATGATCGTGGGCCGCTTGATCGGCTTGGACAGCAGGTACACGACCGAGCCGTCGTCGATCTCGGGGCCGATCGCGCCGGTGCCCGCGATGACGCCGATGATCGGCACCATGGTGGCGAGCGCGAGCCCGCCGAGGATGTCGGCGGCGGTCTGGTCGTCCGCGCCGACGAGGGCGCGCACCGCCAGGGAGATCGTGATCAGCAGCAGGGGCAGCGCGCCCAGGATGAGGGCCCGGCGACGGCCGAGCAGGGCCCGGTAGGTGAGCCGGGCGACTGTGGGGTCGTACATCAGGGGCCTCCTACGCCGCGACGAGATACGAGAAGACGGACTCGAGGGACTCGTCGGACGGCGAGACCGTGAGCAGCCGGATGCCGTGGTCGCGCGCGACCTTGGGCAGCAGGGACGTGAAACGGCCGAAGTCGACGGCCTGGATGCGCAGCGCGCCCTCCGCCACATCCACCTCGATGCCGGATGTCGACGGGTCCGCGATCAGCGCGGCCGCGAGCGCGCGGTCGTCGCTGGAGCGCACCAGGTAGCGGTGCGGACGGTCCGTCATCAGACGGCGGATCCTGCGGAAGTCACCGCTGGCCGCGTGCCGGCCGGCGACGACGACCTCGATGTGCCAGGCGAGCTGCTCCACCTCTTCGAGGATGTGGGACGAGAACAGCACGGTGCGGCCCTCGTCGCCCATGCGCCGCAGCAGGTCCATCAGCTGCATGCGCTGGCGCGGGTCCATGCCGTTGAAGGGCTCGTCCAGCAGGAGCAGCGACGGGTCGTGGACCAGCGCGGAGGCCATCTTCACGCGCTGCCGCATGCCCTTGGAGTACGTGGCGATCCTGCGGTCCTGCGCGTACTCCATCTCGACCGTGGCCAGTGCCTTCTGGGCGGCGTTGGCGCCCAGGCCGTGGAGCTCGGCGTTGGCGAGGACGAACTCGCGGCCGGTGAGGAAGTCGTACATCGCCTCGCGCTCCGGGACGATGCCGATGTGCCGGTAGATGGCCTCGTTGCGCCACACCTGCTGTCCGTCGAGGGTGACGGTGCCGGTGGAGGGGGCGAGGAAGCCGCCCATCATGTTGATGAGGGTGGACTTGCCGGCTCCGTTGGGGCCGAGCAGGCCGGTGACCCCGGGGCCGATGGTCATGGTGACGTCGTTGACGGCGACCACGTTGCCGAACCAGCGGGAGACGTGGTCGATGCTGAGCGTGGTCACAGGCCCACCTTCTTGTAGCGGCGCGTCAGGAGGCCGTAGCTGGCGGCGATCACGCCGAGGGTGAACAGGATGTAGACGACGCCCTCGGCGTCGGTCGGGCCCCTTCCGCCCGGGAAGGCGGAGGTCGCGCCCAGGAAGGCGGACTGCACACCGTCGATGAGGGTGATCGGCGAGAACAGGCCGATCCAGGCGATGCCGTCGCCGGTGTTCTCCATATGCGCGATCGCCTGGAGGGTGGAGACCGCGCCGTAGGAGATGGTCAGCACGGCGATGACGGCCGCGATGCCGAAGCCGCGGCGCGGGGTGACCGAGGCGATGACCAGGCCGATGCCGGCGAAGAGCAGCGAGAGCAGTGCCACGGAGACGAGCCCCTGTGCGAATCCCTTGGTCTGGTCGGAGAAGTCGAGCTTGGCCAGCAGCGCGCCGATGTACAGGACCAGCAGGGGAGCGGCCGTGAGGATGAACAGCGCCGAGGCCAGCGCGGCGAACTTGGCGCGCACGTAGTCGGCGGTCTCGATGGGCCGGGAGAAGTACAGCGGCACGGTCTTGAAGCGCAGGTCGCGCGAGACGGACTGGGGCGCCTGCGAGGCGACGTACAGGCTGACGACGGCCTGCATGATGATCGCGTAGCGCGTGTAGTCGATGGGCAGCTCGTTGGCCTTGGTGGCGACGGCGACGGCCACCATGATGGCGGCGGGCACGCACATCACCACGAACAGCAGCATCGGCAGCACCTTGGACTTCACCGAGCGGCCGAGGCCGTAGGAGCCGCGCAGGGACTGCGTGTACAGCGACAGCCGGGCGTAACCGCGACCCAGGCGGGGGCCGTCGTAGGAGCGGTAGCCGATGTTGTGGATACGGGTGTCACCCGGTGCAGTGGCTGGTGTCTGCATGGACTGCTCAGCTGCCATGGCCGACCGCCTCCTTCCGCGCCTCGTCGCTGATCGGGTCGCTGTTCTCGTCGCTGTTCTCGTCGCTGTTCGTGAAGACCTCGGAGATGTGGTGCCGGCGCTGCTCCATGCGCACCAGGCCCAGGCCGAGGTCCGCGATCACGTCGCGGACCAGGTCGTACGTCTCCTCGCCCTGTGCGGTGAGCAGCAGGACGTGTCCGGCGCCCGGCAGCCCGCTGCCGTCCTCGACGTCCACCCCGCGCGCGTGGAGCGCCTCGCGCACCGCGCGGGTGCCGTCCGGGTGCTCGTCGGTGTCGGTGACCTCGATGGCGAGGGTCGTGGTGATCTGGGTGAAGTCAGTGGTGGAGCTGGAGCGCAGCAGCTTGCCGCCGTCGATGACGACGACGTGGTCGCAGGTGCGCTCCAGTTCCCCCAGCAGATGCGAGGTGACCAGGACGGAGATGCCGAAGTCGGTGTGGATCCGGCGGATCAGGCCGAGCATCTCGTCGCGGCCGACCGGGTCGAGGCCATTGGTCGGCTCGTCCAGGAAGACCAGCTGGGGGTCGTGCACAAGGGCCTGAGCGAGCTTCACGCGCTGCTTCATGCCGGTGGAGTAGCCGCCGATGGGGCGGTAGCGCTCCTCGTACAGGCCGACATGGCGCAGGGTGTCCGCGGTGCGCTCCCGCGCGGCGGTGGGCGGCAGGCCGGACATGCGTGCCATGTGAACGACGAACTCGGTCGCCGACACGTCCGGTGGCAGACAGTCGTGTTCCGGCATGTAGCCGACCCGCTCGCGGATGGCGGCGCCCTTGGTGGCGACGTCGAGGCCGAGCACTTCGGCGCGGCCCTCGGTGGCGGGGGACAGACCCAGCAGGATCTTGATCAGTGTGGACTTGCCGGCTCCATTGGCTCCGACGAGTCCGGTCACACCGGGCCCGACGTCCACGGAGAGCCGGTCAAGGGCGGTCACCCTGGGGAACCGCTTGCTCAGGCTTTCGGTCGCGATCACAGTCACGTTCATGACATTAGTGACCCCTGCCACGCCGGTCGTCAGACCGGAGAGCCGTCTTGGTGTCCACCTGGAGTCGTACGGGCCCGTAAGGGAAGCCCTGCCTGAGAGTTATGCACAGGGATCGAGGCACTGTTGACGGGCTCTCTCACCACTGCCAGATTCGCCGGTGTGACGGGACTGAAAGGCGCGCGAGAGCGCCGGGTGCGTACGGGCGGGGTCGAACTCTGCGTGGCCGAACTGGGCGACCCCGGGCGGCCGACGGTCGTCCTGGTGCACGGTTACCCGGACAGCAAGGAGGTGTGGTCCGAGGTCGCGCCCCGGCTCGCCGGCCGATTCCATATCGTGGCGTACGACGTCCGCGGCCACGGCCGGTCCACGGCGCCGCGTCCGCTGCGCGGCGGGTTCACCCTGGAGAAGCTGACCGACGACTTCCTGGCCGTCGTGGACGCCGTCAGCCCCGACCGGCCGGTGCATCTGGTGGGGCACGACTGGGGGTCGGTGCAGTCCTGGGAGTTCGTGACCGTCGGGCGCACCGCGGGACGGATCGCCTCCTTCACCTCGGTGTCGGGCCCGTCGCTCGACCACTTCGGGCACTGGATCAACCGCCGGGTGAAGCGGCCGACCCCGCGCCGGGTCGGCCAGTTGCTGGGCCAGGGCGCCAAGTCCTGGTACGTGTACCTGCTGCACACGCCCGTGCTGCCGGAACTGGCCTGGCGCGGGCCGCTCGGCAGGGCCTGGCCGCGGATCCTGGAGCGTCTCGAGAGAACGCCCGGGGACGGTTATCCGACCGCGTCCCTGCGGTCGGACGCGGCCCACGGCGCCTGGCTCTACCGGGACAACGTGCGGCGCCGGCTGCGCAGCCCGCGTGCGGACGCCTACGCGGACGTGCCGGTGCAGCTCGTCACGCCCCTGGAGGACGCGTTTCTCTCGGAGGGGCTCTCCGAGGATCTGGAGCAGTGGGCTCCGCGGCTGACCCGGCGGACGCTGCCGACCCGGCACTGGGTCCCGCGCAGCCGCCCCGATCAGCTGGCGGCATGGATCTCCGACTTCGTGACGTCGGTGGAGGCGGGCAGGCCGGAGGCGTCCGCCGCGGGTCGGTACGCCGACCGGTTCGGCGGGCAGCTGGTCCTGGTCACGGGGGCCGGCAGCGGCATCGGGCGGGCGACCGCGCTGGCGTTCGCGGAGGCGGGTGCGCGCGTGCTGGCGGTAGACCGGGACGCGGAGGCCGCGGTCCGTACCGCAGGGGAGGCGCGTCGTCGCGGCGCGGCGGCGGCCTGGGCGGAGACGGCGGACGTGTCCGACGAGCAGGCCATGGAGAAGCTGGCCGAGCGGGTGACCACCGAGCACGGGGTGGTGGACGTCCTGGTGAACAACGCCGGCATCGGGCTGGGCGGATCGTTCTTCGACACCACCACGGAGGAGTGGAAGAAGGTCCTGGACGTCAATCTGTGGGGTGTGATCCACGGCTGCCGGCTCTTCGGGAAGCGGATGGCGGAGCGCGGACAGGGCGGTCACATCGTGAACGTGGCCTCGGCGGCGGCGTTCCAGCCGTCCAGCGCGCTGTCCGCCTACGGCACGTCCAAGGCCGCGGTGCTGATGCTGAGCGAGTGCCTGCGTGCGGAGCTGGCGGGTCGGGGGATCGGCGTCTCGGCGATATGCCCCGGGTTCGTCGACACCGCCATCACCTCCACCACGCGGTTCGCGGGCGTGGACGCCGAGGAGGAGCGGCGCCTGCGGCGGCGGATGGCGCGCCTGTACGGGTTGCGCGGCTACCCGCCGGAGAAGGTCGCGGCCGCGATCCTGCGGGCGGTGGTGCGCGACGAGCCGGTGGTGCCGGTCACCCCGGAGGCGAGGACTGCGTATGCCCTGTCGCGGTGGATGCCGGGCGCGTTGCGGAGGATCGCGCGGGTGAAACCGCCGCTGCGGTGACGCCGTTGGGAGGCGGCGGTTGTCCACAGGATCCCCAAGTCCCCTGTGGATAAACGCACTTAGCTGTGGATCAAACTTCCGGGGCAAAAGCGATCGCATGATGCGCGTCTCTCCCGGCAGTCTGGACGGATGGACGAAAGACGCACCGTCAAGGTGTCGAAGTACCTCGCCCGGCATCTGCGCCATCAGCCCGGGAGGATCGGACTCACTCTCGACGAGGGAGGCTGGGTCGAGATCGATGCGCTGATCGCGGCGGCGTCCGCGCACGGCTTCCGGTTCACCCGGGAGGAACTGGACCATGTCGTCGCCACCAACGACAAGCGGCGCTTCGCCGTCGAGGGCACCCGGATCCGCGCCAGCCAGGGGCACAGCGTCGAGGTCGACCTCGAACTGCCGACCGCCACCCCGCCGCCGTATCTCTACCACGGCACCGTCGCCCGGAACCTGGAGGCGATCCGCGCCGAGGGGCTGCGCCCCATGAACCGGCACGCCGTGCACCTCTCGGCCGACCGCGAGACGGCCACCCGCGTCGGGGCCCGCCGGGGCAGGCCGGTCGTGCTGTCCGTGGACGCGGGTGCCATGCACCGCGACGGCCATGTCTTCCACGTCAGCGCGAACGGCGTGTGGCTGACGCAGGCCGTACCGAGCCGGTACCTGCGTTTCCCCGGCAGCCGCTGACCTGCATGATCCGCGGGCGCTGACGGACGCGTGGCCCAGGTGTTTCACGTGAAACATGCGGCGGCGGCATAGGCTCAGGGCCATGAGTCTGCGCCTGAGCACCGTGATCCTCCCCTACCGCCGCTGGCACGAAGGCAGCCGTATGGCATGGATGCGCGCCGAGGAACTCGGCTTCCACACGGGCTACACCTACGACCATCTGTCCTGGCGCAGCTTCCGGGACGGCCCGTGGTTCGGCGCCGTCCCCACCCTGACCGCCGCCGCGGCCGTCACCGACCGGATGCGCCTCGGCACGCTCGTGACCTCGCCGAACTTCCGGCACCCGGTCACCCTCGCCAAGGAACTGATCTCCCTCGACGACATCTCCGGCGGCCGTGTCACCCTCGGCATCGGCGCCGGTGGCACCGGCTTCGACGCCACCGCGCTCGGCCAGGAGCCGTGGACCCCGCGCGAGCGTGCCGACCGCTTCGCCGAGTTCGTGCCGCTGCTCGACCGGCTGCTCACAGATGACTCGGTCTCCTACGAGGGCGACTTCTACGCGGCGCACGAGGCACACAACATCCCGGGCTGTGTACAGCGGCCCCGGCTCCCCTTCGCGGTGGCGGCCACCGGACCGCGCGGACTGCGGCTCGCGGCGCGCCACGGGCAGGCGTGGGTGACCACGGGCGATCCCAAGCTGTACGAGAGCGGCACGCCCGAACAGTCTGTTCAGGCCATTCGCGGTCAGGCGGAGAGGCTGGCCGACGCGTGCGCCGCAATCGGCCGGGACATGACCGGACTGGACAAAATCCTGCTCACCGGATTCACCCCGGACCGGAACCGTCCGCTGGAGTCCCTGGACGCCTTCGTCGACTTCGCGGGCCGCCACATCGAGCTGGGATTCACGGAGATCGTTGTCCACTGGCCCATCCCGGACACGGACTTCGCCGCGGACCAGAAGGTCTTCGAACGCATCGCCATGGAAGCACCGGCACAGCTGCGGTGAGCCAGGACGGCAGCCCGCCCCGCCGCACCAGCGAGAAGACCGCTGGTGACGGCGGTAATCACTCAGATGCGCGGAGTCCCGAACGGTCGTGCGGGCATATGCGGGACAATGGCCGGGTGACTTCAGCGACCCGACAGCCCGAGACCCCGGCAGCCCTCACCCCACCGCGGCTCATCGCGACCGACCTCGACGGCACCCTGCTGCGCGACGACAAGTCGGTCTCCCCCCGCACCATCGCCGCACTGGCCGCCGCCGAGGAGGCCGGCGTCGAGGTCTTCTTCGTCACCGGCCGCCCGGCCCGCTGGATGGACGTCGTCAGCGACCATGTCCACGGCCACGGCCTCGCCATCTGCGGAAACGGTGCGGCCGTCGTCGACCTGCACGGCGGCCCCGGTACCCACCGGTTCGTGAAGGTCCGCGAGTTGCCCCGCAAGAACGCCCTCGACGTGGTCCAACTGCTGCGCGACGCAGCCCCCGGCACCGTGTACGCCGTCGAGCAGACCTACGGCTTCAACCAGGAGCCCGACTACCCGAAGCTGCACATGGAGATCCCGGACACCCTCGCCCCCGCCGAGGACCTGCTGGCCCCGGACTCCCATACCGCGGGCGAACCGGTGCTCAAGATCCTCGCCTACCACCCCGAGCTGGATCCCGACGCCTTTCTCACCCTGGCCCGGATCGCCATCGGCGACCGCGCCGACGTCACCCGCTCCAGCCCCAGCGCACTCCTGGAGATCAGCGGCCCGGGGGTGTCCAAGGCCAGCACGCTGGCCTTGTGCTGCGCCGAGCGCGGCATCTCCCATGAGGAGGTCGTCGCCTTCGGGGACATGCCGAACGATGTCGAGATGCTGACCTGGGCGGGCCGCTCCTACGCGATGGGCAACGCGCACCCGGACGTGCTCGCCGCCGCCTCGGGCCGCACCGTCGCCAACAACGACGACGGTGTGGCCGTGGTGATCGAGCAGCTGATCGACGGGCGCCTGTAGCCGCTCAGAGCGCCACCCCGTGCCGGGCCAGCCACGTCACGGGGTTCACGGCCGAGCCCATCTCGGGGGTGACCCGCACCTCGAAGTGCAGATGCGGCCCCGTGGAGTTGCCACTGGTACCGGACTGCCCGATCCACTGCCCGGGCGTCACCCGGTCGCCCTGGTCGACGGCGACCGCGGCGAGATGGGCGTACTGGGTGTAGTAGCCGCCCGCGTGCTGGACCACGATCTCGATGCCGAAGGCCCCTCCGCAGGACACCTTCACCACCTTGCCGGTCCCCACGGCCCGCACCGGCGTGCCGATCGGCACCGCGAAGTCCTGCCCGGAGTGCCGGTTCGCCCACCGCGCGCCGCCGCTGCCGTACGACGCGGACAGCGCGTACGTCTCCACCGGCGCCACCCAGCTGCGGTCGAACCGCGTCTCCGGCTGGTCCAGCCGGACCGCGCCGCGGCAGGCGCCCGCCGCGACCGAGGCGTCCGCCTGCCCCTGCAGCTTCCACCGCGCCGTTTCGAGCTTGGCCTCGATGCGCTGCTTCAGGCCGGCGAGTTCCTCGTTCCGCTTCTCCAGCCTCCGCCAAGCCGCCGCGGCCTTCGCCTCGTCCCGGACCAGCCGGGCCTCGGCCCGCTCGCTCCTGTCGATCGCCTTGTCCAGCGTCACCTCGGCCTGTGCGACCGCCCGCTGACTGCGCATCAGTTCGTCGGGATCGTCCGCGAGCAGCATGTGCGCGGTGAGGGGCAGCCCACCGCCGTCCCGGTACTGGGAGCTGGCGATGCGGCCCAGGCCCTTGCGCAGGCCGGCCATCTCCTGCCGCTCCCGGTCGATCCGCTTTTCCAGCCGCTGGGCCCTGGCCCGCTGCTGCTCCGCCTCACGGCGGCCGGCCTCGTACCGTTCCGTCGCCGTGGCCGCCTCCTCGTACAGCCGCGCCACCTCCGCGCCGATGCCGGAGGCGGAACCGTGGCCGGGGGCGTGGGAGCCGTCGCGGTCGGCGGGCCGGGCGGCGAGCACGGCAAGCGCGCACAGCAACACGGCGACGAGCAGCGGATGGCGGCGAGTGAAGCGCATGACTGCGATCCTGGACCCCGTCCCGGCACGCGGTCCTGTTCACGTCGTACACATGGGGGAGCACTCACCCCGGACGGCCCATCCATACCGCCGAACAGCCTTCGCCGGTAGGAGCTTGACGTCCTGTCACACACAACCGCCCTGTGACGCCGTCTGTCTAACGGGCCGCCACCAGCAGTTCCGCGTCCTCCTCCCGCCGCGCCATCTCCCGCAACGGGCCGTCCACAGCGCGGAGTTCCGCGTACGGTCCGCGCTGGACCACCCGTCCCCCGTCCAGCACGACGACCTCGTCCACCGCCTCCAGGCCGGCCAGCCGATGGGTGATGAGCAGGGTCGTGCGGCCCTCGGTGGCCGCGAGCAGATCGGCGGTGAGCGCGTCGGCGGTCCGCAGGTCGAGGTGTTCCGCGGGTTCGTCCAGTACCAGCACGGGGAAATCCGCGAGCAGTGCCCGGGCGAGCGCCAGCCGTTGCCGCTGTCCGCCGGACAGCCGCGCCCCGTGCTCACCGACGAGCGTGTCGAGCCCTTCGGGCAGGCCGTCGGCCCATTCCAGCAGCCGGGCCCTGCCGAGCGCGTCGCGCAGCTCGTCCTCGGTCGCGTCCTTCCGGGCGAGTAGCAGGTTCTCCCGTATCGAGCTGTTGAACAGGTGCGCGTCCTGCGCACACAGGCCGACCAGCCGCCGTACGTCGTCGCCGTCGAGGGCGCACGCGTCCACACCGGCCAGCGTGTACGAGCCCGCGCCCGGGTTCAGGAACCGCAGCAGCACCTGGGCGAGTGTCGTCTTGCCCGACCCGGAGGCGCCGACCACCGCGACACGGCGGTCCCGTTCCAGGGTCAGGTCCAGCCCGGCGAGTGCGTCCCGGCTCTGCCCGGCGTGCCGGGCGGCCAGCCCCTTGACGACGAGCGGGAACGGGGACACGGGCGCCTGCCGGGGCGGCTCCGGCTCCCGTACCGGCACCGGGGCGTCCAGAACCTCGTACACGCGCTCGGCGCTCCGGCGCACCCGCTGCCGGTATTGCACGGCGAGCGGCATTCCGAGGACGGCCTCGAACGCGGCCAGCGGGGTGAGGATCACGACGGCCAGGGCCACACCGTCCAGCCGCCCGGTGGCCACGGCCCCGACGCCGGCGACCGCGGCGGCCGCGACGGTCAGCCCCGAGATCAGTGCGGTGAGCCCGTCGCCGAGCGCGGTGGCGGTGGCCGCGCGCGAGGCGATCCGGGTGAGTGCGCCGTCGGCCCGGTGCGCCTCGGCGGTCCGTGCGGGCAGGGCACCGGCGACGGTCAGTTCGGCGGTGCCGGTGAGCACATCGGTCACCCGGGTCGCGAGGACGCCTCGGGCCGGTGCCAGCCTGCGTTCCGCACGGCGGGCCACGGCACCGGTCAGCAGGGGCACGCCGGCGCCCGCCGCGAGCAGCCCGGCCGCGAGCACGGCCCCGGCCTCGGGCAGCAGCCACGCGGTGAAGCCGACGGACAGGGCGGAGACGGCCACGGCCGCACCGGCCGGCAGCAGCCAGCGCAGCCAGTAGTCCTGGAGGGCGTCCACATCGGAGACCAGACGGGAGAGCAGGTCGCCCCGGCGGGAGCCGCGCAGCCCGGCGGGCGCCAGCCGTTCGAGGCGCCGGTAGACCGCGACCCGGGTGTCGGCCAGCATGCGCAGGACGGCGTCGTGCGACACGAGCCGCTCGGCGTAGCGGAACACGGCTCGCCCGATGCCGAAGGCCCGGGTGGCCGTCACGGCCACCATCAGATACAGCACGGGCGGCTGCTCCGATGCCCGCGAGATGAGCCATCCGGACGTCGCCATGAGCCCGACGACGCTGCCCAGGGCGAGGCTGCCGAGCAGCAGCGCGAGCGTGAGCCTCCCCCGCCGGGCGCCGGACAGGGCGCGGACGCGGGCCAGGACACCGCCCGGTACCGGGTCCGCCCCGGTCCCGGCGGAGGCGCCGGGGAGCGGACCGTCCGGCGGCGGCTCCACGGCGTACACACCGTCCTCGGCCGGCCCCACTGCCGGGTCCTCCGGGAGACCGGTCACCGGGCGCACGGGTTCTCCGTGGGACTGGGCAGGGGCCGGTTCCGCCAGCCGCACCACCCGGTCCGCGACGGCCAGCAGAGCCGGCCGGTGCACCACGAGCAGCACCGTCCGGCCGGCCGCCAGCCGCCGCACCGCCGCCACGACCTCCGCCTCGGTGGCGCCGTCCAGCGCGGCCGTCGGCTCGTCGAGCAGCAGGACGGGCCGGTCCGCGAGAAACGCGCGGGCCAGCGCGAGCCGCTGCCGCTGCCCGGCCGACAGTCCCGCTCCGTCCTCTCCGAGCACGGTGTCCGTGCCCTCGGGCAGCGCGTCCACGAACTCCAGCGCGCCCGCGTCCCGCAGCGCGCGCCGTACGGCGTCGTCGTCCGCCCCGGGCCGGGCCAGCCGTATGTTCTCCGCGATCGTCCCGGCGTACAGATGCGGCCGCTGCGGCACCCAGGCCACGCGGCTGTGCCATGCGGCGAGATCGAGCCCGGCCATATCGGCGCCACCGATCCGCACCCGTCCCTCCGCAGGCCGGACGAACCCCAGCAGTAGGTGCAGCAGGGTCGACTTCCCCGCTCCGCTCGGCCCGATGAGCGCGACGGTCTCCCCGGGGGCGACCGTGAAGGACACACCGGTCACGGCGTCCGTGTCCCGGCCCGGATAGCGGACCGTCACGTCCTCGAAGGAGACGGCGCCCGTCGGCACCGCGCCGGTTCCGGGGGCGGGGACGGGTGTCTCCAGTACGGCGAAGATCTCCTCGGCTGCCCCAAGGCCCTCCGCCGCCGCGTGGTACTGGGCGCCCACCTGCCGCAGCGGCAGATAGGCCTCCGGCGCCAGGATCAGGATGAGCAGGCCGGTGTAGAGGTCCATCTCGCCGTACACGAGCCGCATGCCGATGGTCACGGCGACGAGTGCCACCGAGAGCGTGGCGAGCAGTTCGAGCGCGAAGGAGGAGATGAAGGCGATCCGCAGCGTGCGCATGGTGGCCCGCCGGTACTCGGCGGTGATGCGCCGGATCGACTCCGCCTGGGCCTTGGCCCGTCCGAACACCTTCAGCGTCGGCAGCCCGGCGACGACATCGAGGAAGTGGCCGGAGAGCTGGGACAGCAGCAGCCACTGACGGTCCATCCGGGACTGGGTGGCCCAGCCGATCAGCACCATGAAGACCGGGATGAGCGGCAGCGTGCCGACGATGATCGCCGCCGAGACCCATTCCTCGGTGACGATTCGCGCCAGCACCGCCACCGGTACGACCACCGCGAGACCCAGCTGGGGGAGGTAGCGGGAGAAGTAGCCGTCGAGCGCGTCGACTCCCCGGGTCGCCAGGGTGACCAGCGATCCGGTGCGCTGTCCGGCAAGCCACTCCGGCCCCAGAGCCGTCGCCCGGCTCAGCAGCCGGCCCCGCAGCTCCGACTTCACCGCCGCGCTCGCCCGGTGCGCGGCCAGTTCGGTCAGCCAGCCGACCAGACCCCGGCCGGCCGCGACGACCGCGAGCAGCAGCAGGGGAGTGCTCAGGTCGCCGACGGACAGACCGTCCTCGAACGCGCCCACCACGATCTCGGCGATGAGCATGGCCTGGGCGATGACCAGCACCGCGCCGAGGGCGCCCAGGCCGACGACCGCCACCAGGAAGCCTCGGGTGGCACGCGCGTACCGGAGCAGTCGCGGGTCGATTGGTTTCACGTGAAACACACCTCAGTGCACGGGATCGGCGATGTGCTGGGTGCCGATCCGCTTGCGGAACACCCAGTACGTCCAGCCCTGGTAAAGCAGCACTACCGGTGTGGCGATCACCGCCAGCCAGGTCATGATCTTCAGGGTGTAGGGGCTGGAGGAGGCGTTGGTGACGGTGAGGCTCCAGTCCGCGTCGAGCGTGGACGGCATGACGTTCGGGAACAGGGTCAGGAAGAGCATCGCCACGGCGGCCACGATGGTGATGCCGGACAGGGTGAACGACCATCCCTCGCGTCCGGCCCGGTTCGCCAGCAGGGCGGCGACCAGCGCGGCGACCGCGACGGCCAGCGCGACCAGGCTGGTGCCGTCACCGTTGCCGGCCTGCGTCCACAGCAGGAAGGCCGACGCCAGTACGGCGGTGACGAGCCCCACGCGCAGGGCCAGCCTGCGTGCCCGTTCCCGGATCTCACCGACCGTCTTGAGCGCCGTGAACACCGTGCCGTGGAAGGTGAACAGCGTCAGGGTGACCAGACCGCCCAGCAGGGCGTACGGGTTGAGCAGATCCCAGAAGCTCCCCACATACTCGAAATCGGCGTCGATCTTCACCCCGCGCACGATGTTGCCGAAGGTCACACCCCACAGGAACGCCGGGAGCAGCGAGGTCCAGAAGATCGCCGTCTCCCAGTTGCGCTGCCAGCTCTCCTCCGGCCGCTTCGCCCGGTACTCGAAGGCGACGCCACGGATGATCAGGCAGACCAGGATGACCAGCAGCGGAAGGTAGAAGCCGGAGAAGAGCGTGGCGTACCACTCGGGGAAGGCGGCAAAAGTGGCACCGCCGGCCGTGAGCAGCCACACCTCGTTGCCGTCCCAGACGGGACCGATGGTGTTGATCAGCACCCGCTTCTCGGCCCGGTCCCGGGCCAGCAGCCGAGTGAGGATGCCCACCCCGAAGTCAAAGCCCTCAAGAAAGAAGTAGCCGGTCCACAGGACGGCGATCAGAACGAACCAGACGTCGTGCAGTTCCATGACAGTACGGCTCCCTCGGCCTAGTACGAGAAGGCCATCGGCTTGTCGGCGTCACGCACGTCGCCGCCGAGCCTCGTGGGCGGATTGAGGTCGGACTCGCTGAGCTCGGGCGGGCCGGCCTTGACGTACTTGGCGAGCAGCCTGACCTCGATGACGGCAAGGACGGCGTAGAGCAGGGTGAAGACGGACATCGAGGTGATGACCTCGGCGGTGGAGACACCGGGGGAGACGGCGTCCTCGGTCCGCATCACGCCGTAGACCACCCAGGGCTGACGGCCCATCTCGGTGAAGATCCAGCCCCAGGCGTTGGCGATGAGCGGGAACGCCATGGTCCACAGCGCCAGGAGCCAGTACAGCCGGGTGAGCCGGGAGCCGAGCGGCTTCTTCAGCAGCATCAGGTGCGGCACCTCATCCTCCCCGGTGCGGTGGGCAGCAGGCAGCAGGAACTTTCTGCGGGTGAGCCACAGACCGAACAGACCGAGCGAGAACGAGGCCATGCCGAAGCCGATCATCCAGCGGAAGCCCCAGTAGGCGACGGGGACGATGGGCTTGTAGTCCCCGGGGCCGAACTTCTCCTGGAGGGCCTCGTTGGTGTCGTTGATGCCGGGCACGTAGGACTCGAAGTCGCTATGGGCGAGGAAGGACAGCAGGCCGGGTACCTCCAGGGCGACCTCGTTGTGTCCCTTGTCGACGTCCCCGTAGGCGAACACGGAGAAGGGCGCCGGTTCCTCGCCGTCCCACAGGGCCTCCGCGGCGGCCATCTTCATCGGCTGCTGCTCGTACATGACCTTGCCGAGGGTGTCGCCGCTGACCGCGGTGAGGAGTCCGCCGACCGCCAGGGTGACGAGGCCGAGCCGGAGCGAGGTGCGCATCACGGGGATGTGCTTCTTGCGCATCAGGTGGAAGGCGGCGATGCCCACCATGAAGGCGCCGCCGGTGAGGAAGGCGGCCGAGAAGCTGTGGAAGACCTGGTTGAGCGTCGTGTTCTGGGTGAGCACCAGCCAGAAGTCGGTGAGCTCCGCGCGGCCCTTCTCCTCGTTGATCCGGTAGCCGACCGGGTGCTGCATCCAGGAGTTGGCGGCGAGGATGAAGTACGCCGACAGCAGGGTGCCGATCGAGACCATCCAGATGCAGGCCAGGTGGATCTTCTTGGGCAGCCGGTCCCAGCCGAAGATCCACAGGCCGATGAAGGTGGACTCGAAGAAGAAGGCGATCAGCGCCTCGAAGGCGAGCGGGGCCCCGAAGACGTCACCGACGAACCGCGAGTAGTCGGACCAGTTCATGCCGAACTGGAACTCCTGGACGATGCCGGTTACCACACCCATCGCGATGTTGATCAGGAAGAGCTTGCCCCAGAACTTCGTCGCCCTGAGGTACTTCTCCTTCCCGGTGCGCACCCAGGCGGTCTGCAGCCCGGCGGTGAGGGCGGCCAGCGAGATCGTCAGGGGAACGAAGAGGAAGTGGTAGACGGTGGTGATACCGAACTGCCATCGCGCCAGGGTCTCCGGCGCCAGAGCAAGATCCACGTCGTCGCTCCTTACTCAGCGGTGGTCACAGCGACCGCTTGTTACTCAGCGGTGGCTGTGACCGCTTGATCCCGTTCATCCCCGCGCATCTCGGGAAAACGGGATGCGCTTGTGAACGCGTTCACATTCACAAGCAATTATGACTTACTGCTTTTCCGACCAGGAAGGGGGGTCCCCTGTGATGTCAACCCCTTCGCGCCGTCTTCGGAACAACGGTCTCGAACACCGGCTCCGCCGGAACATGCGAAGGCGGCCGGCGGATGCCCGCCGGCCGCCTCAACGTGCGCGCTGATCAGACCTCCTTGCGGAAGTCCTCCGTGACCTTCAGGAAGATGTCGTTCGCCTCGGTCTCGCCGACGGTGACCCGCACACCCTCCCCGGCGAACGGCCGGATGACCACACCCGCCTGCTCGCACGCCTGCGCGAACGGCACCGTGCGCTCCCCCAGCCGCAGCCACACGAAGTTGGCCTGGCTCTCGGGCACCGTCCAGCCCTGGGCGCGTAGCCCTTCCATCACCCGGTTGCGCTCGCACACCAGCGAGCCGACCCGGCCGATCAGCTCGTCCTCGGCCTGCAGCGACGCGATCGCCGCGTCCTGCGCGATCTGGCTCACCCCGAACGGCACCGCCGTCTTGCGCAGCGCCGCGGCCACCGGCTCCTGCGCGATGGCGAAACCGACGCGCAGCCCCGCCAGGCCGTACGCCTTGGAGAAGGTCCGCAGTACACAGACGTTGGGCCGCTCCCGGTAGATCTCAAGGCCGTCCGGCACCTCGGTGTCCCGGATGAACTCGCGGTAGGCCTCGTCGAGCACCACCAGGACGTCACCGGGCACCCGGTCGAGGAAACGCTCCAGCTCGGCCCGCCGCACCACCGTGCCGGTGGGGTTGTTCGGGTTGCAGACGAAAATCAGCCGGGTCCGGTCGGTGATCGCGTCGGCCATCGCGTCCAGGTCGTGCACATCGCCCGAGGTCAGCGGCACCGGGACCGACGTGGCACCGCTGATCTGCGTGATGATCGGGTACGCCTCGAAGGACCGCCAGGCGTAGATCACCTCGTCGCCGGGGCCCGCGGTGGCCTGCAGCAGCTGCTGGGCGACACCGACCGAGCCGGTGCCGGTGGCCACGTGGGACACCGGCACGGCGAAGCGCTCGGACAGCTCGGCCGTCAGCGCCGTACAGGCCATGTCCGGGTAGCGGTTGAAGGAGGAGGCCGCGGCCGCCACGGTCTCCATCACGCCCGGCAGCGGCGGATAGGGGTTCTCGTTGGAGGACAGCTTGTACGCCACCGGTCCCCCGGCCGCAGCCGGCTTGCCCGGCTTGTACGTGGGAATCCCCTCCAGCTCGGCGCGCAGCTTGGGGCTCGTCTCGCTCACCGCAGTCCTCCTCGCGAAGACCGGCGGCCCAGGACCGCCGCCGACATCCAATACTCCTCACCTTATGAGGATTGGGCGCCGGTGCGTATAGGCGCGGTGATCGCTCCCGTCTGGCCTCGTCAGCTTCCGGGGCCTCATGAGTCACGCCAGCAACAGGCGCAACATCACCCGAAGAGGTACGAAGGGCGCGCGGGGCAGGGGCGCGCCGCACATATATCTATGCGCCGGTGGCTTGCGCCGTGGCGCGCATCCCCCGTGCAGGTGAGTTGAGACCTCTTCGCAACATCGCACCGTCGGCAGGCCCGCATGCGCCGACACGTCAGGTCCTGCCATGGAAACGTTCAACACCCTTTATTTCCAAGGGGCTTGACCATTAACGATCATGCAGAAACGTGCCTGTCAATGCGTGCATATGCGTCCGCCCTACCCCACCGCATGAGCCCTACTATCGGCTCGCCATGACAGCAGCAGGGAAGCACCAGGTGAGCCGCGCGGAAACCTCACGCCGAGGCAGCCGGCCGGGTCGAGCGGGCATCAGGGACGTGGCCGCCGCCGCCGGAGTCTCCATCACGACCGTCTCCGACGCCCTCAACGGCAAGGGCCGGCTCCCGGACGCCACCCGGCGCCACGTCCGCGAGGTGGCTGACAGACTGGGGTACCGCCCCTCGGCCGCCGCCCGTACGCTCCGCACCGGGAAGTCCGGGCTCATCGGCCTGACCGTGACGACGTACGGGGATGAACCTTTCACCTTCACCGAGTTCGCGTACTTCGCCGAGATGGCGCGGGCCGCCACCTCCGCCGCGCTCGCCCGCGGCTACGCCCTCGTCATCCTGCCCGCGACCTCCCGCCACGACGTGTGGTCCAACGTCGCGCTGGACGGCACGGTCGTCATCGACCCCTCCGACCAGGACCCGGTCGTCAGCGAACTCGTCCGCCAGGGGTTACCGGTCGTCTCCGACGGCCGCCCGGCCGGCTCGCTCCCGGTCACGGCCTGGGTCGACAACGACCACGAGGCAGCCGTTCTCGGCATCCTCGACCACCTCGCCGACTCCGGCGCCCGCCGCATCGGCCTGCTCACCGGCACGACCACCGACACCTACACCCACCTGTCGACCACCGCGTATCTGCGCTGGTGCGAGCGCGTGGGCCAGGACCCGGTGTACGAGGCCTACCCGGCGCACGATCCGTGCGCGGGCGCCGTTGCCGCCGACCGGCTGCTGGCCCGCCCCGACCGCCCCGACGCCGTCTACGGCCTCTTCGACCCCAACGGCACCGACCTGCTCGCCGCCGCACGCCGCTACGGCCTCCGCGTCCCGGACGACCTGCTGCTCGTCTGCTGCAGCGAGTCCACCGTCTACGCCAACACCGAGCCGCCCGTCACCACGCTGTCCCTGAAACCGCGCCGCATCGGCACGGCGGTGGTCCAGCTGCTGATCGACGCCATCGAAGGGGTCGATTCCGACCAACCGGTGGAGCAGGTCATACCGACCGAGCTGATCGTGCGCACCTCCTCACAGCGCCGTCCGCCCCGCAGGACGGTCAGCCCGCCGAGGTCGCCGAAGGGGAGGTGAGCCCGGGTCGCCGCCGGGTCGCACGGCGGACCGGAGCGTGGAGCCCCGCTTCCGGAGGCACGGAGCGAGGGCGTAGAGGGCGTCCACCGACAAGAACGGGCCGGCCACCCGGCATAGGCGGGCCGGCCACCGGCAGCGAGCGCGCGACAGGAACGGTCACAGGGCGGCCGTAAACCGCCCCAAACGGGACGAAAGCCGCAGCGAATCGGAGTCTCGCTCCGATTCACCACCCCTGGGTCATCACACAGCGCGATCCGCATTCCTATGATGGGCCCACGACACCGCGGGCCGCTGCGACCAGGCAGTCCGATGCGGTGCAGATGCGGCGCGATGGTGGAGGGGTCGATGACTCAGGGGGCCGGTCAGGGACCCGAGGTGGAGCGGACGGCGACGTTGCGCGACTTCCGGGTACCCGCTTACGTCCACGAGACCGGTCCGTATGCCCAGAGCACCCACCCCGGCAACACCGCCCCGCCCTCCGAGGAGACCTATCCGGAGGGGTACACGCCCACCCAGCGGGACCTCCCCGTCATCAATCGGGGCGACACTGTCCAGGTGACCGTCGACGCCGTGTCCGCGCCCGCCCCTCAGTCCACCACCGGCCACGGGCCGCTGTACGTGGTCGGTGACGTCCACGGATACCTCGACGAGCTGATCGCCGCCCTCCGGGAGCAGAACCTCGTCGACTCGGCCGGGCAGTGGTGCGCCGGCACCGCGCGGCTGTGGTTCCTGGGCGACTTCACCGACCGCGGCCCGGACGGCATCGGCGTCATCGACCTCGTGATGCGGCTGTCCGCCGAGGCCGCCGCGGCCGGCGGCTACTGCAAGGCCCTCATGGGCAACCATGAACTGCTGCTGCTCGGCGCCAAGCGGTTCGGCGACACCCCCGTCAACTCCGGGGCCGGCACCGCCACCTTCCAGGCGGCGTGGCTGCTCAACGGCGGCCAGAAGACCGACATGGACCGCCTCCAGGACCACCACCTCCAGTGGATGGCCCGCCTCGACGCCGTCGAGGAGGTCGACGGCCATCTGCTGCTCCACTCCGACACCACCGCCTACCTGGACTACGGCCGCTCCATCGAAGAGGTCAACGACACCGTCCGCGAGACGCTCACCCGCAACGACGCGGACGAGGTCTGGGACCTGTTCCGCAAGTTCACCAAGCGGTTCTCCTTCCGCGACGAGGGCGGCGCCGACGCGGTGCGCTCCCTGCTGGACACCTACGGCGGCACCCGGGTCGTGCACGGCCACAGCCCCATCCCGTATCTACTGGGCGAGGTCGGCTCCGAGGACGGCGAGGACGACAGCGGTCCCGTGGTCGCCGGTCCGCACGTCTACGCCGACGGACTGGCCATCGCGATGGACGGCGGGGTCACCATGGCCGGAAAACTGCTGGTCCAGCAACTGCCGCTGAGCGCCTGACCGTTCCACGGGCCGCTTGCCGGCGGCCCGCGACCGCACCGCGAGAGCGGCAATTTCGGTAAACCCCCTGTCACCGCGCGCCGTCACCGCTCTACCATCGGCTTATCCGTAGCAGGCTCCCCTCCGTTTCTGCCCGACGGCTCGTCAGCATGCCGAGCCCCAAGCCCTACGGAGCATCGGGGGATGCACATGAACAGCGTTCCGCAGCACCTGCTGAGCGAGGACCGCCAGGAATACGAGCGGATTCTCGATGAGGCGCTGCGCTCCGCACCACACAACCCGGAACTGGCCGCTGTCGGACAGCGGCTCAACTCGGAACAACTGCGCACCATGGCGCTCAACGCCACCGCGATCGTCGCGGCGGCCGCGGCGACCGAATACCAGCACTATGTGAAGGTCCGCGAGGAACTGCGCCGGCCGCCGACACCGTCCACCCCGGCCGGCCGAGACTCCGGCTCCGCCGAGCCGGACACGGGCGCGGCGGGGCTCGCCGCCACCATGGGAGAGGTCGCCGAGACCGCCGGTGCGGGCGTCGTGGCCGTCGTGGCCGTCCTGGCACCGGTGCTCGCCGGGACCGCGGCCGCGATATTCCTGCTCGTCGGCTACATCCTGCGCATGCTGGACCCCGAGGCGGCGTTCGCCCGCACCATGCTCACCACGGGGTGGGTGTTCGGCGCGGTGACGGCGGTCGCCATCCTCGTCGCCGCCGTGGGTCTGCTGCTCACCGCACTGCGCAACAAGCCCTCGGCGCTCGGCGGCCCGTACCGCGAACTCGACGGGGAGGTGAAGCGGGCCAGGGACGCCTGGCGGGAGGCGCTGCTGAAGCGGGGGATCATCCCGTTCCTGCGGGACGCGCTCGCCGACCCGGCGGCGGCCGCCGCGCTGCAGCACACGGCACCGCCCGCGCCGGCCAGCCGTATGCCACAGCTCGGGTACGACCGGCCGGGCTTCTCCAGCCCCGACGACGGCTCGACCCGCGGCACGCGACCGAGCTACACCAGTCCGGACTACTCCAGCCCGGACTTCGGCGGGCCGGAGCACCAGCCGGAGTAGCCGGACCGGCCCGGCCGGCTGTCCGGGGCCCGTCCGTCGGCTTGCGCTTCCCGCATCGGCGCCGGCGTACCCGCGGGCAGTCGTGCCGCTGGGGCTGCACGGGTGGGCGCGACGGCACCCCGCCTGCGCCGGGCTGCGCAACCACGCCCGCCCCAGGGGGCGCGAGCCGGGTGGATGGGACCGGCCGTCGTCCGGTCCTCGTCCGGTTTCGTTCGGCCCGTTCGGACCGTTCGGACCGTTCGGACCGTTCGGCCCTCAGAGGATGCCCGCGTGCCTCGCGGCCTTGATCCACAGCGGGAACTCGGACAGCAGACGGTCGTACAGCTCCGGGTCCGGCACGGTGGCGATGTCGTCGACGGCGAAGAAGCCGACGTTGTCGACGCGGCGACCGGGCAGCGTGTCGAACCGCTCCAGCACGCCGTAGTTTGACCTGCCCAGCCCCACGAACTGCCAGAAGACGGGTTCCTCGACCGCCTCCCGAAGCTCACGTTCGATCTCCTTGTTGCGGTAGACACCGCCGTCGGAGAAGAACAGCACGAGGGTCGGGGCGGACGCCGGGTTGTTCCGGACGAACGCGCGGACCTCGGCGATGACCTTCTGCTCCTCGTTCTGGATTCCGACGTCCCGCATGTCGACCTGGCTGGGCTCCAGTCCCTTCTTCCTGCCCCGACGGAAGAGGCCCATCTCCCCCACGCGCACGTGGAGCCGCAGCCACTCGGGAAGCTCGCCGAGCCTCAGATCCGGCAGCCGCGCCGGGTTCGAGGCGAACGTCCAGGCCTGCATCTCACCGTCGTCGTCCAGCTGCGCCGCGACGGCGGCCATCCGCTCGACGACATCGGACACGGTGCCCTTGGAGTACAGGAAGGACATCGACCCGGAGGCGTCCAGTACGAGGATGACGCGCGCGGTGATCCCGGCCGCCCCGTGCTTGCGCAGGCTGACCGCCACCTGCTCCTTGCGGAGGGACAGCCGCTTGCGCATGTCGACGGGCAGCCGCTCCTCGCCCTTGGTGAGCCTGGGGGCTTCCGGGTGGGGGTGAGGGGCGGGAGCCCGGTCGGGTACGGGCGGCGCGGGCGGCACAGACGCCGGGGCCGGCGGAACGGGAGCGGGCACTGGGGCGACGGCCGGCGGGGAGGGATCGTCCACGGTGATGCCGAAGTCCGTGGCCAGCCCGGCAAGCCCGGAGGCGTACCCCTGCCCCACCGCGCGGAACTTCCACTGTCCCTGCCGCCGGTACAGTTCCCCTCCGATGAACGCGGTCTCGGTCCCCGCGGCCATGTCGAACCGGGCGACCTCGGTCCCGTTGCCGGCGTCGAGAAGCCTGAGGACCAGCCCTGGTACCTGGCCGAACGTCCCGCCGTCGGCCGACGCGCACAGCACGATCCGTTCGACGGCCGCTTCGACCGCGCCCAGATCGACCTCCATGGTGTCGGTCGCGGCCCCGGTGGCACTCCGCTTCCCGAGATGCGTCACGGCGGCGGACTTGTGACGGGGCTGGTTGTAGAAGACGAAGTCCCCGTCGTCCCGCACCCGCCCGCCCTCCGTGAGAAGCAGCGCCGAGGCATCGATGTCGGGCACCCCGGGCCCCGCCGCCCAGGCGAGCTCGACACGCACCACGGAGGCACCGACGGACAGATTGGACCCCTTGCTCATCGAACTCGCTGTCATGGGGCCAGTCTGCCCATCCGCTCGGGCGAAGACGAGGGAAACCGTCCCACGGGAGCGGCACCCGCGACGGGCACCGCTCCCTGTTCCGCAGCCGGACGCTCAGTCCGCGATCGGCAGATACACGCGATGGCCCGCCGCCGCGAACTCCTGCGACTTCTTCGCCATTCCCTCCTCGATCTCGTCCCGGCTGCCACCGTGCTCCCGGCGGATGTCCTGGGAGATCTTCATCGAACAGAACTTCGGACCGCACATCGAGCAGAAGTGGGCCGTCTTGGCGGGTTCCGCCGGAAGGGTCTCGTCGTGGAACGCACGTGCCGTATCCGGGTCGAGGGCGAGGTTGAACTGGTCCTCCCACCGGAACTCGAAACGGGCGTCGGACAGCGCGTCGTCCCATTCCTGGGCGCCGGGGTGCCCCTTGGCGAGGTCGGCGGCATGCGCGGCGATCTTGTAGGTGATGACGCCCGTCTTGACGTCGTCGCGGTTGGGCAGGCCAAGGTGTTCCTTCGGGGTGACGTAGCAGAGCATGGCCGTTCCCCACCACGCGATCATCGCGGCACCGATGCCGGAGGTGATGTGGTCGTACGCCGGCGCGACGTCGGTGGTCAGCGGGCCGAGCGTATAGAACGGGGCTTCATCGCAGATCTCCTGCTGGAGGTCGATGTTCTTCTTGATCTTGTGCATCGGGACATGGCCCGGGCCTTCGATCATGGTCTGTACGTGGAAACGCTTCGCGATCGTGTTGAGTTCCCCGAGCGTGCGCAACTCCGCGAACTGCGCCTCGTCGTTGGCGTCCGCGATGGAGCCGGGCCGCAGGCCGTCGCCGAGCGAGTAGGTGACGTCGTATGCGGCGAGGATCTCGCAGAGCTCCTCGAAGTTCTCGTACAGGAACGACTCCTTGTGGTGCGCGAGGCACCACGCGGCCATGATCGAGCCGCCGCGGGAGACGATGCCGGTCTTGCGGTTGGCGGTGAGCGGCACATACGCGAGGCGGACGCCCGCGTGGACCGTCATGTAGTCCACGCCCTGTTCGGCCTGTTCGATGACCGTGTCCTTGTAGATCTCCCAGGTCAGTTCCTCGGCCCGGCCGTCGACCTTCTCCAGGGCCTGGTAGAGCGGCACGGTGCCGATGGGGACGGGGGAGTTGCGCAGCACCCACTCGCGGGTGGTGTGGATGTTGCGGCCGGTGGAGAGGTCCATGACCGTGTCGGCGCCCCAGCGGGTCGCCCAGGTCATCTTCTCCACTTCCTCCTCGATGGAGGACGTCACCGCCGAGTTGCCGATGTTGGCGTTGACCTTCACCAGGAACCGCTTGCCGATGATCATCGGTTCGGTCTCCGGGTGGTTGACGTTCGCGGGCAGCACCGCGCGGCCCGCCGCGATCTCCTCCCGGACCACCTCGGGTGAGACGTTCTCCCGGATCGCCACGAACTCCATCTCGGGCGTGATCTCACCGCGGCGCGCGTAGGCCAGCTGGGTGACCGCCTTCCCCGGCCGGCCCCTGCGCGGCTGGCGTGGCCTGCCGGGGAAGACGGCGTCCAGGTTACGCAGGCCCCCGCGCGGAGACGTGTGCTTGATTCCGTCGTCCTCGGGACGGACGGGACGGCCCGCGTACTCCTCCGTGTCACCGCGGGAGATGATCCAGTTCTCCCGCAGCGGAGTCAGTCCTCGGCGGACGTCGGTGTCGACGAGCGGATCGGTGTACGGCCCCGAGGTGTCGTACAGCGTGACGGACTGCCCGTTGGTGAGGTGCACCTGACGGACCGGTACCCGCAGGTCGGGGCGCGAGCCCTCGACGTACGCCTTGTGCCAGCCGTTGGACTTCCCGGCCTCGGCGTTCGCCGACGTCTCCGTCGGGTTCTGCGTGGAGGCAGGCGTGCTTGCGTCCTTGTTGGTCATGAGACCTACTCCCTACGCCGGCATTACCCGGTAACAGGTTCGGCGGTCGACGCAGCGGTTTCCGTCTGCCGACGTTCCGTGTGAAACATCACTCGACGTCGGTCATGTTTCATGTGAAACATCGCTGGGACGGAGGTCAGCGCCCTCTCAGCCCGGTGCTCCGAGCTCCCGCGTGTTCAAAAGGTGCCTTCACGCTAGCGTCCTTTCTGGCGCGGTGAACAGAGGGCCCCCTTCGTTCTTGGGATGATCGGGCGGTGACCCCGACTCAGCCTCCTCCGTATCCACCGCCCGAACCACCGCACGGCGCAGGCGCCGGCAGCGGACACGGGCATGGACACAGTCACAGTCACGGCCCGGCGGCTCCCGTGTCGCGGCATCTGCGCAGAGTCATCGCGGCGATCCTGATCCCGTTCGCCGCCGCGGTGCTGGTCGGACTCGCCGTGCTGTGGCCGGGCGGCGCGCCGGCGCACGAGCGCACCGGTGTCGGTTTCGACCGGCAGACGCAGCACGCCACGGTGACCGAGGTGGTGGAGGTGAGCTGCCAGTCCGTGAACGCCTCCGGAGGCGTCCCGACCGGCGATACCTCCACCGCCGAGGGTTCCTCCGCCCAGCAGCAGGCGGACGGTACCTGCAAGAAGGCGACGATCAGGGTCGACACCGGCGACGACAAGGGCCGTACGTTCAACGAGATCGTGCAGCCGGACCAGTCCCGTCAGCTGAGCGAGGGTCAGGAGGTCGTGGTCGCCTACGAGCCCTCCGCGCCCGAGGACCTGCAGTACTCGGTCACCGACGTGAACCGGCGCTTTCCCATGGCGCTGCTCGCCGGCGTCTTCGCGCTCGCCGTCGTGGCCGTGGGACGGATGCGCGGCGTCATGGCGCTCGTCGCCCTGGCCGTCAGCTTCCTGGTGCTGAACTTCTTCATCCTTCCGGCCATTCTGCAGGGGTCGAACCCGCTGGTCGTGGCGGTGGTGGGCGCGAGCGCCATCATGCTGCTCGCCCTGTATCTCTGCCATGGACCGTCGGCGCGCACCTCGGTGGCGGTGCTCGGCACCCTCATCTCGTTGCTGCTGATCGGCATCCTGGGGTCGGTCTTCATCGGCTGGGCCGCGCTCACCGGCAACACCGACGACAACACCGGTCTGATCCACGGGCTGTATCCCGGGATCGACATGAGCGGTCTGCTGCTGGCCGGCGTGATCATCGGGTCGCTCGGTGTCCTGGACGATGTGACGGTCACGCAGACGTCCGCGGTCTGGGAGCTGCACGAGGCCAATCCGTCGATGGGCCGGCGCGGGTTGTACCGGGCGGGCATCCGTATCGGCCGCGATCACATCGCGTCCGTGGTCAACACGCTGGTCCTCGCCTACGCGGGCGCCGCGCTGCCGCTGCTGCTGCTGTTCTCCATCGCGCAGAGCGGCGTGGGGACGGTCGCCAACAGCGAGCTGGTCGCGGAGGAGATCGTGCGCACGCTGATCGGTTCGATCGGCCTGGTGGCCTCGGTGCCGGTCACCACGGCCCTGGCCGCGCTGGTCGTCTCCGCCGACCGTCCGACGGCGCGGGCGCAGGGGCGGGGACAGAGCCCGGGTCGGGGACAGCCGCAGGTACCGGATGCCCGGTCGGCCACAGGCTCCGGGGGGCGGGGCAGGCGCCGCAGGCGCTGATGTCCGCGGAGCGGGGCGGAACGCGCTGAAGCGTTCCGTCACCGGCTCACCCGACGGGCGTAACGCTTCAGCCGGCGCTCTGCTCCGCCAGGATCCGGTCGAGCGCGTCGTCGAGGTGGGCGTCGAAGTCGGCGAGCGCTCCCTCCTGGCCCAGCGGCACCAGCTTGTCGGTGCGGTCGAGGAAGGCCACCAGCGGTGCGGTCGACGACCGGAACAGCGCCTGGTCGGGTCCGACCTGAAGCCGGATCAGCACCTCGCCCAGCAGGTCGCCGTCGACCGGTGAGACGCGTACATCCCCCTCGCCGCACGGCCGGCCGACGCCGTCGATCAGCAGTTCCCGGCCGAACGCCCAGGTCACGGGGGCATCTCCGGGCAAGTGGAAGGTGAGTCGCACGGCGTAGGGATCACAGGTGTCGTACCGCAGTTCCACCGGGATGCGGAAGGAGAGCTCCTCCGACACGAGAAAGCTCATCATGACCTCTGCCTGTACGGATGCGCGCATCGCCTACCCCGTCATTCGCCGCGGACTGGCCGGGCATAAACCCTGACACTAGAGGGAATCTTGCTGAACGTACACAGCAGATCACAAGGAGTGAGTTTTCAGATACTGATAGACAGCGTGAACGACCCGAGCAGACGCCCCAACTCGGCCTGCAGAAGCCGTGCCGCGGGGAGGAGCCGGTCGGCCTGGTGTGCGGGCAGGGAGATGGCCATCGAGGCCGCCGTGGTGCCCACGGTGATCGGGATGGCCGCGCAGACCGTCCCGAGGGCGTACTCCTGGCGCTCCGTCACCAGCTCCGCGCGCCGGTTCCGCTCGAGGCGCCTGAGCAGACTGTTGTCGTCGCGCACGGTGTACGGCGTGACGGGACGCACGGGATAGCGGTCGAGGTGGTCGCGGCGGGTCTCCTCGTCGAGCTGCGAGAGCAGGCACTGGCCGATGGCGTGCGCGTGGCAGGTCTCCCGGAAGTCGGCCCACTCCTCGACCGCGGGGTTGCCCGGGGTGTCGGAGACGCAGATGACGTCGATCTCCCCGTCGCGGTACACCGCGTAGTACACGGGGACACCGATCACGTCACGCCAGCGGGCGAGAGTCTCGACGACCTTGCTGCGACGTTTCTCCTCTGCTCCGCTGCTGCTCAGCCGCTCAGCCGCCTCCCCCAGGAAGAACAGTCCCTTGTCGCGGCGCAGATAGCCCTCGTGCACCAGGGTGCGCAGCAGGTGGTAGGTGGTGGGGAGCGCCAGCCCGGTCTCGCGGGCCAGTTGCTTGGCGGGGGCCCCGTAGTCGTGCCCGGCGACGGCCTCCAGCAGGCGCATGGCCCGCTGCACGGATCCGATGAGGGTCGCCGTGGGTGCGGGGGTCGCCGGCGAGCGGGGCTGTGAGGGGACCGCGGTCACCTGTGCGGAGGCGGTGCCAGTCGTGGCCAAAGGTCACTCCGAAACGCGAGGGTGCGGCCCGTGTGGTACACGGGCAGGAGGGTCGCCGCTCGCGGGGATCGTCCACCCCGCGTCGAGTTCCGGACTCTAACGGGCCCTCACCGCACGCAGACGGCCCGCCGGAGAAATGTCCCCCGCCCGAGGGAACCGGTGATTCCTGTTACCGCCTCACCGGTCCCTTTCGGCTCACCAGTCGCTGCGCGAGGAGGAACTCGACGTGAACTTGCGTACGACGTAGATCAGTCCGCCGACCAGGGCCACGAACACCAGCAGCTTGAAGAGCAGTCCGATCACGAAACCGACCACACTCGCTATCAGCCCGCCGAACACCACCAGAGCGATGACCGGCACCGCGATCCACTTCACCCACCACGGCAGTCCCGCGAAGATCTCTCGCATCGCCCTTGTCCTTACCTCTGCGCCCGTCCGTGCCGGGTCGCGCCATCATGTCCTGCACTCGATGCTAGGGCGGCGGGTGGTCCGGTGGGGGCGCCCGATCCCTTGTCCTCCCCTGACCGATCCCCTAGGGAACCCGGGGCGCCCGGCTCAGCTCTCGGGCGGAGAGAACACCACCAGAACCCGCAGGTCCTCGCTGATGTGGTGGAACTTGTGGGCCACCCCGGCCGGCACGTACACGACACTGCCGCGTGCCACCTGCGTGGTCTCCATGCCGACGGTGATCGACGCCCGGCCGCTGACGACGAAGTACACCTCGTCCTGGCTGTGCGGCTGCTGCGGGTCCTGGGCTCCCGCATCCAGGGCGTAGAGGCCGACCGACATGTTCCGCTCCCGCAGGAACTGCAGGTACGCCCCGTCGTTGGCGGCGCGTTCCGCCTCCAGTTCGTCCAGCCGGAATGCCTTCATCTCCTGGTCCCGCCCCTACCTCAATGCTCAAGCCCGATCGTGTCTGCCACGATCAGACACATGATGAATTTCCTAGTCAAGACGATCGCCAACGCGGGCGCCCTCGCCGTCGCGGTCTGGCTGCTCGACAAAATCACCCTGACCGGCGACAGCACGGGCAAGGAGATCGGCACCCTCCTCCTGGTCGCCCTGATCTTCGGTCTGGTGAATTTCCTGGTCAAGCCGCTCGTGAAGCTGTTGAGTCTTCCCCTGCTCATCCTGACGCTCGGACTGTTCACCCTGGTCGTGAACGCGCTGATGCTGCTGCTGACCTCCTGGATCGCCGACCAGTTCGACCTGAGCTTCCACGTGGACGGTTTCTGGACGGCCGTCCTGGGCGGTCTGATCATCTCCGTCGTCTCCTGGGCGCTGAACGTCGTCCTGCCGGACGGGGACTGAGCGCGATGGCCTACCGCGTCTGCTTCGTCTGCACCGGCAACATCTGCCGTTCCCCGATGGCCGAGTCCGTCTTCCGGGCGCGGGTGGCCGAGGCCGGGCTCGACGGCCTGGTCGAGGTGGACAGTGCCGGTACGGGCGGCTGGCACGAGGGCGACGGCGCCGACCCGCGCACGGTGACCGTGCTGCAGGAGCACGGGTACGACTCCGGACACACCGCCCGCCAGTTCGACCGGTCCTGGTTCGCCCGCCTCGACCTCGTCGTCGCGCTCGATTCCGGCCACCTCAGAGCGCTGCGGCGGCTCGCCTCGACGGACCAGGACGCGGAGAAGGTCCGTCTGCTGCGTTCGTACGACCCCGCCGCCGGCGACGACCTCGACGTGCCCGACCCCTACTACGGGGGCCCGGAGGGCTTCGACGAGTGCCTTGAGATGGTGGAGGCGGCGAGCACCGGGCTGCTCGCCGCGGTACGCGCGCACGTGGAAGGACACGCGGCATGAACGATGCGACGACCGACGCCGGCACCGGCCGGACGCTCCCCGACGGCACGGGTGACGGCACCCGCGCGGTGCGCGCCGGACTGCCCGAGCCGGTGAAACACGAGCCGACCCTGCCCGGCCCCGTGTTCGCCGCCCACTTCCACCTGCCCGGCGACCCCACCGGCCCGTACACCTACGGCCGGGACGAGAACCCGACCTGGACCTTGCTCGAACGGGCCATCGGCGAGCTGGAGGCACCGGGGCAGGACGGTGTCGAGACCCTGGTGTTCGCCTCCGGCATGGCCGCGATCTCGTCGGTGCTCTTCTCCCAGCTGCGCACCGGGGACGCGGTCGTCCTGCCGGACGACGGCTATCAGGCGCTGCCCCTGGTGCGGGCCCAGCTGGAGACGTACGGCATCGAGGTGCGCACCGCGCCGACCGGCGGCGATGCCCAGCTCGAGGTCCTCGACGGCGCGAAGCTGCTATGGATCGAGACGCCCTCGAATCCGGGGCTCGACGTGTGCGACGTGCGCAGGCTCGCCGATGCGGCCCACGCGCGGGGCGCACTGGTCGCCGTCGACAACACCCTTGCGACGCCGCTCGGCCAGCGGCCGCTGGAGCTCGGCGCCGATTTCGCGGTGGCCAGCGGCACCAAGCAGCTCACCGGGCACGGCGACGTGCTGCTGGGCTACGTCACCGGCCGCAACGCCGAGGCCATGGCCGCCGTCCGGCGCTGGCGCAAGATCGTCGGTGCGATCCCCGGTCCCATGGAGGCCTGGCTCGCACACCGCTCGATCGCCACGCTCCAACTGCGCGTCGACCGGCAGAACGCCACCGCTCTCGGGCTCGCCCAGGCGCTGCGGGAGCGGCCGGAGGTGACGGGGCTGCGCTATCCCGGACTGCCCGACGACCCCTCGCACACGATCGCCTCGCGGCAGATGCGGCGCTACGGATGCGTGGTGTCCTTCACGCTGCCCACGCGCACGCACGCGGACCGTTTCCTCGACGCGCTGCGGCTCGTGGACGACGCGACGAGTTTCGGCGGCGTACGGTCCACGGCGGAGCGGCGCGGGCGCTGGGGCGGGGACGCGGTGCCGGAGGGCTTCATCCGCTTCTCCGTCGGCGCCGAGGACCCCGAGGACCTGGTGGCGGACGTGCTGCGGGCCCTGACCGCATCAGCCTCCTGACCAGCCGTCGTACAGACACCGGGGCACTGCGGCGGACGGTCCGAGCCTCCCCCCTCGTGGCTCGGACCGTCCTCGGTTCCGCGCGCGAAGAACCGCGCGACCAAGGCTAGTTGACTCAGTGTCAGTGTCCAATCACAGTAGCGACAGCGACCTATCGACTTATTTATAGTTGGCCGCATCCGGCCTGCGGCGGGGGCTGACAAGGGAGGGTGTGCCGTGGATCTGGCCTTGCTGCGGACCTTTGTGACCGTGCACCGGGCCGGCTCCTTCACCCGTGCCGCCGCCCTGCTCGGCCTCTCCCAGCCGGCTGTGACCTCGCAGATAAGGACGCTGGAACGGCAGCTGGGGCGTCCCCTGTTCCTGCGGCAGGCGCGCGGTGTGACACCGACGACCATCGGCGACGAGCTCGCCCACAAGGCCGCACCGCATCTCGACGCCCTGGTGGAGATAGCGGAGTCCGGGCTCGAGGAGGACTCCTCGTTACGGACCCTGCACCTGGCCGGCCCTCCGGAGTTCACCGCCGAGCGGGCGCTGCCCGCGCTCACGGGGCTGGCCGGTGAGGACGGTCAGGGCTTCGCCCTGCGTGCCTCCTTCGGCACCGCCGAGGAAGCGCTGGAAGGGCTTGCCGCCGGACATCATGATCTGGCCATCAGTACCGCCCGTCCACGGGGCGCCCTTCTCTCGGCGACTGCGCTCTGTGACGAGGAGCATGTCCTGGTTGCCTCCCCGCGCTGGGCCGAGCGGATCGGCGCCGTCGGCCGCACCGGCCCGTCCGCCCTTGAGCAGGTTCCCGTGGTCGAAGTGCATGAGACGCTGCCGTTCGTCGCCCGCTACTGGGCGTCCGTCTTTGACTCCCGTCCCGTCGCTCCGGGCACCGTCATCGTTCCGGATCTACGCGCGGTGCTGGCCTGCGCCACGGTGGGAGCGGGGCTGGCGGTGCTGCCGCGGTACTTGTGCACGGGCGCACTCGAGCGGGGCGAAGTGGTCGCCCTGCACGAACCGACGGTGCCACCACTGCGCACATACTTCCTGGTGGTCCGTACCGGCACGCTGGCGATGCCCCACATCGCACGGGCCCACGAGTGGCTGGAACAGGCCGCCGCCGACTGGTGCTGACCCGCCGGCGTGCGTCTCGTCGCGTGAAACCGGCCGGTGGGACCGCACGATGTTTCACGTGGAACCAGCCGGGCCACATTTCCCCCATGACCGTCCGACCCGTGGTCAAGCGCACCGCCCGAGCCGTTCTGCTCGACGGCGAGAACCTGATTCTGATCAAGCGCACCAAACCCGGCATGGATCCCTACTGGCTCACCCCGGGGGGCGGAGTCGAACCTGACGACCCGACCGTCGTGCACGCCCTGCACCGGGAGGTGTACGAGGAACTCGGCGCGAAGATCACCGATGTGGTGCCCTGTTTCGTCGACACCGTGGAACACATCGGCGAGGACGGCGGCGCCACCGGCGTGAAGGTGCAGCACTTCTTCGTATGCCGCCTGGAATCGATGGACCCGTCCCTGCGGCACGGCCCCGAGGTCGACGAACCCATCGGCGAGTACGAGATCGTCCGTGTGCCGTTTACCCGGGTCGGCATCGCCTCCGTCCACCTCGTGCCTCTCTCGCTGCGCCACTATCTGGACGCCAACATCGAGGGTGTGCGCGCCATGCACGCGCCCGACCTGGGCTGACCTCCGGCCCTCTCGGGTATGGCCAAAAGCTCGCACGAGTCCGTGGAAACTGGTGGACGCCGACGGCCGCTGTCGGACAGCCTGACCTGCGTGCCGACACCTTCCCTTGACTCTCTGCCCATCCGCCGTCTGACGCTCCGCGATCTCACCGCCTGCGCCGACTTGTCCGAGGACCGGGGGTGGCCACGGGAGGAGCACAAGTGGGGACTCCTGCTGGCGTCCGGGAAGGGGTACGGCATCGACGACCCCGGCGGCGGTCTGGTGAGCGCCTGTGTCGTCACCGAGTACGGGCCGCAGGAGCACCCGGCACTCGCGGCCATCGGCATGGTCCTGGTCGCCGAGCGGTATGCGCGCCGGGGTGTGGGGCGCCGGTTGATGCGGCACATCCTGTCGGAGGCGGGAACCACGCCGCTCACCCTGCACGCGACCCCCTCAGGCCGGCCGCTCTACGAGGAACTCGGTTTCAAGGTCACCGGCCGGGCCGAGATGCTGCGGGGCCGGTTCGTCGGTACGGACGCCCGGCCGGAGGTCGCCACCCGTACCGCGACCGCCGAGGACCTCCCGTCGACCCTCCGGCTCGACGAGGAGGTGTTCGGGGCGAACCGGACGCATGTCGTCACCAGGCTGCCCGCCTTCGCCGATCAGTTGCGCGTCGCCGAGGAGGACGGACAGCTCATCGGTTACGCGGCCGCCTGGCCCACCACGGACACCCATGTCGTGGGCCCGCTGATCGCACGTGACACTACGACGGCCAAGGCACTCCTCGCTTCCCTCGCCGCCCATACCGTCCGGCCCCTGCGCACCGACATCGATGTGCGGCACGAAGAGCTGCTGGACTGGGCGAAGGGCCAGGGCCTGGCGTCGGTCGAGTTCAACGCCGTCATGACATACGGGACCGCGGAACTGCCCGGGGACCCGAGCCAACGGTTCGCCCCGGTGACGGTCGCGGCGGCCTGACGGCGGCCCCCGCACGCTGGCGACCGGCGTCGTCGTGCGTCACGGGGCACGTCGTCAGACGAGGGCCTCCACGGCGGCGGTGGCGAAGGCGTGGTGCTGCTCCGGAGCAGCACCGCCGACACCCATCGCACCGATCAGCCTGCCGTCGCGCCGGACGGGCACGCCCCCGGCGATGAACAGCAGCGGGCGGTCAAGGGCGGTGGGCAGGGTGTGGAAGAGGCCTCCGGGCTGCACGGCGCCCACGAGCTCGGCGGTCGGCGCGTTCAGCTGGAGAGCGGTGTACGCCTTGCGGATGCTGGTCTCACCGGAGATCAGTACGGCGCGGTCGTCCCTGCGGAAGATGAGCAGGTGCCCGCCGGTATCGACCACGGTGACGCTGACCGTGACACCGGCCGCTTCGGCGGCCCGGCGTGCGGCGGTGACGAGGGTTGCGGCGTGTGCGGTGCTGCTCAGCCAGAGCGCCACTACCCGTCTGGTCACCCGGCTCGAGGACCGAGGGCTGCTGGAGCGCTATCTCTGCCCCACCGACCGGCGCGGCATCTACACCAATGTCACCGAGTCCGGCCTCGAGCTCCTGGAACAGGCACGGCCGACCAATGACACCGCCCTGCGCGAGGCGCTCGACGAGGCGGCGAAGAACCCGGTCTGGCACCTCTGGTCCGGGCGGTGGAGACACTGAAGGCACCGGTGCCCGCATAGGGTGCCGGCATGGCCGATCTTGAAATACGCGCCGCGGTCGCCGACGACATCCCCGTGATCGTCGGCATGCTCGCGGACGACCCCTGGGCGCGTAGCGCGAGTCACCGGACGACCTCAGCCAGTATCTGACCGCCTGGGAACGGCTCGGCTTCACGGCCTCCCACGTGGGTTTCGAACTTCCGCTGTGACGAAGTGCTCGGGCCATGTTTCACGTGAAACGGGCACCTCGCCCGCACCGGTGCCCGGCAGGTGCCATCGACGGCGGCAGCCGGAGGTCAGATCTGTGCCATGTCCACGAATCGTGAGTAGTGGCCCTGGAAGGCGACCGTGATCGTTGCCGTCGGGCCGTTTCGGTGCTTCGCCACGATCAGGTCGGCCTCACCCGCCCGCGGTGACTCCTTCTCGTAGGCGTCCTCGCGGTGCAGCAGGATGACCATGTCGGCGTCCTGCTCGATGGAGCCGGACTCACGCAGGTCGGAGACCATCGGCTTCTTGTCGGTGCGCTGTTCCGGGCCACGGTTGAGCTGGGAGAGCGCGATGACCGGGATCTCCAGCTCCTTGGCGAGCAGCTTGAGGTTACGGGACATGTCCGAGACCTCCTGCTGGCGGCTCTCGGCCCGCTTGGATCCGCCGGACTGCATCAGCTGGAGGTAGTCGATGACCACGAGCTTCAGATCGTTGCGCTGCTTCAGACGACGGCACTTGGCGCGGATCTCCATCATCGACAGGTTCGGAGAGTCGTCGATGTAGAGCGGTGCGGCGGAGACGTCCGGCATCCGGCGCGCCAGACGGGTCCAGTCCTCGTCGGTCATCGTGCCGGAACGCATGTGGTGCAGGGCCACGCGCGCCTCGGCGGAGAGCAGACGCATCGCGATCTCGTTGCGTCCCATCTCCAGCGAGAAGATGACGCTGGGCAGATTGTTCTTGATGGACGCCGCCCGTGCGAAGTCCAGGGCGAGCGTCGACTTGCCCATCGCCGGACGCGCGGCGATGACGATCATCTGTCCCGGGTGGAGGCCGTTGGTGAGCGAGTCGAAGTCGGTGAACCCGGTGGGCACGCCGGTCATCTCGCCACTGCGCGACCCGATCGCCTCGATCTCGTCGAGGGCGCCCTCCATGATGTCGCCCAGCGGCAGATAGTCCTCGCTTGTGCGCTGCTCGGTGACGGCGTAGATCTCCGCCTGCGCCCGGTTGACGATCTCGTCGACGTCGTCGTCGGCCGCGTATCCCATCTGCGTGATGCGCGTACCGGCCTCCACCAGGCGCCGCAGCACGGCGCGCTCGTGCACGATCTCGGCGTAGTAGGCCGCGTTGGCCGCGGTGGGAACCGTCTGAACGAGGTTGTGGAGGTAGGAGGCCCCGCCGACCTTGTTGATCTCACCGCGCTTGGTCAGCTCCGCGGCGATCGTGATGGGGTCTGCGGGCTCGCCCTTGGCGTAGACATCGAGGATGGCCGTGTAGACGGTCTCGTGGGCCGGCTTGTAGAAGTCGTGGCCCTTGAGGATCTCGACGACGTCGGCGATGGCGTCCTTGGACAGCAGCATGCCGCCCAGCACGGACTGCTCGGCGTCGAGGTCCTGGGGCGGCACCCGCTCGAATGCGGAGCCTCCGCCGTCCCACCCTCCGCTCTCCCGGCCGCGGTCGTGCTGCTCGTCGCGGCCCCTGCCGTGGTCCTCACGACGGCGGGCGGCGGGCAGACGATCACTGGGACCGCTGTCGGCCCACGGGTCGTCCAAGGGCTCGGAAATGCTCACCGAGCCACCTCCTCCCGTCCGCCGAGCGGACCTCGCCGTGCCTCTCTGTTCTACGGCACGGCACTGACAAATAAGAGGCCCAACTCCGTTTGTCGCGCGCCGGATTTGTGACGTTTCTGAAACCGGCGGAAGGAGCGGGCGCCGGACCACCGTAGGCCCGTCAGCAGCGTCAGCCAATCTGGTTATCCACAGGCCATGTGGACGACGGGCCCAATGCTGTGGAGAACTCCGGGAAACCTGTGCACGAGGCGGTGGACAGTCCTGTGAACAAGCCCGGCACCTCCGCTTAACAAGCTCCCTGACCTGCACCTTTGCCGTCCACCGGCTGTGCAGAAGAAAAACTTGCCCAGCAGGATCAAGATCGCTTGATGCGGTGCACGCAAGCCCGCACGCTACGCCATGAAGTAAGCCCCGCAGATGCTTTGCATCTCTTACCTGTGGACGATTAGATTGGTGCACATGACACAGGCCCCCGCGCGCTCCAAAGCCGCTCGACGGCAGCACGACCGAGAGATCGTTCTGCTGGCAGTCCCGGCCTTCGGCGCCCTCGTCGCCGAGCCACTGTTCGTCATGGCCGACAGCGCCATCGTCGGCCATCTCGGAACGGCACAGCTCGCCGGCCTCGGAGTCGCCTCGGCGCTCCTGATGACCGCGGTCAGCGTCTTCGTTTTTCTCGCCTATGCCACCACGGCCGCCGTCGCCCGGCGGGTCGGCGCGGGCGACCTCCCGTCGGCCATCCGTCAGGGCATGGACGGAATCTGGCTGGCGCTGCTCCTCGGCGCCACTGTCATGGCCGTCGTCCTGCCCACGGCACCCGACCTCGTAAGCCTCTTCGGCGCCTCCGACACGGCTACCCCCTACGCGACCACGTATCTGCGGATCTCCGCGCTCGGCATACCCGCCATGCTCGTCGTGCTCGCCGCGACCGGTGTCCTGCGCGGACTGCAGAACACCAAGACACCGCTCTACGTCGCCATCGCCGGCTTCATCGTCAACGCCGTACTCAATGTCGCCCTGGTCTACGGCGCCGGCCTCGGTATCGCGGGATCCGCCTGGGGCACCGTCATCGCCCAGTGGGGCATGGCCGCGGTCTATCTGACCGTGGTACTTCGCGGAGCGCGCAGGCACGGGGCCTCACTACGCCCGGACGCCGCCGGGATCAGGGCGTCGGCCCAGGCAGGCGTCCCCCTGCTGGTGCGGACCCTCTCTCTGAGGGCCATCCTGATGATCGCGACGGCCGTCGCCGCCCGCCTCGGCGACGCCGACATCGCGGCGCATCAGATCATCCTGTCGCTTTGGAGCCTGCTCGCCTTCGCGCTGGACGCGATCGCCATTGCCGGGCAGGCCATCATCGGGCGTTACCTGGGGGCCGGAGACGCCCAGGGAGCCCGCGCGGCATGCCGTCGCATGGTCGAGTGGGGCATCGCCGTCGGTGTCGTCCTCGGTGTCCTGGTGATCCTCGCCCGGCCTGTGTTCCTTCCCCTGTTCACCAGCGACGCCACGGTGAAGGACGTGGCACTGCCCGCACTGGTGATCGTGGCGCTGTCCCAGCCGATCTGCGGCATCGTCTTCGTCCTGGACGGAGTGCTGATGGGCGCGGGAGACGGACCGTACCTGGCCTGGGCGATGCTGGTGACCCTCGCGGTGTTCACTCCGGCCGCCCTGCTCGTTCCTGCACTCGGCGGCGGACTCACCGCGCTGTGGGCCACGATGACGCTCATGATGACTGTCCGCATGCTGACCCTGTGGGTGCGTACCCGCTCGGGCCGCTGGATCGTCACGGGCGCGGCGCGCTGAGACTGACTGTTTCACGTGAAACACGACTTCAGGTCAAACACGACCATGGGGGCCGCATCCCGAAGGACGCGGCCCCCATGCTCACTGCTTCAGCGAGCCCGGCACTCAGCTGGGGACGACCTCGATGCTGACCTTGGCGTCAACCTCGGGGTGCAGACGCACGGACGTCTCGTGAGAGCCCAGCGTCTTGATCGGCGCACCGAGCTCGATGCGGCGCTTGTCGACCTCGGGACCACCAGCGGCCTTGATCGCGGAAGCGATGTCGGCCGGGGTGACGGAACCGAAGAGACGACCGGCGTCGCCCGAGCGGACGGCCAGGCGGACCTTGACGCCCTCGAGCTGGGCCTTCACCTGGTTGGCCTGCTCGATGGTCTGGATCTCGTGGATCTTGCGAGCACGACGGATCTGCTCGACGTCCTTCTCGCCACCCTTGGTCCAACGGATCGCGAGCTTCCGCGGGATCAGGTAGTTGCGAGCGTAACCGTCCTTGACGTCGACGACGTCGCCCGCGGCACCGAGGCCGGAGACCTCGTGGGTGAGGATGATCTTCATGAGTCGGTCACCCTTCCCTTATCGCGCGGTGGACGTGTAGGGCAGCAGCGCCATCTCACGGCTGTTCTTGACGGCCGTGGCGACGTCACGCTGGTGCTGGGTGCAGTTGCCGGTCACGCGGCGGGCACGGATCTTGCCGCGGTCGGAAATGAACTTCCGCAGCATGTTCGTGTCCTTGTAGTCCACGTACGTGACCTTGTCCTTGCAGAATGCACAGACCTTCTTCTTCGGCTTGCGCACAGGCGGCTTCGCCATGATGTATCTCCTGTGTGATCAAGAAGTGTGGGTACGGCCCCGCCTAGAAGGGGGGCTCGTCCGAGTAGCCGCCGCCGCTACTGCCGCCGGAGCCACCGCCCCAGCCGCCACCGCCGCCCTGCTGGCCACCGGCGGGAGCGCCGGTCGCCCACGGGTCGTCGGCGGAAGCGCCGCCGCCCTGCTGGCCGCCGCCGGGACCGCCGCCCCAGCCGCCACCACCCTGGCCGCCGCCACCGCCGCCGTAGCCGCCCTGGGCACCGCGGCCGGTGGTCTTGGTGACCTTGGCCGTGGCGTTGCGCAGGCTGGCGCCGACTTCGTCGACGTCCAGCTCGTAGACCGTGCGCTTGACGCCCTCACGGTCCTCGTAGGACCGCTGCTTCAGCCGGCCCTGCACGATGACGCGCATGCCTCGCTGGAGCGACTCGGCGACGTTCTCCGCCGCCTGGCGCCAGACCGAGCAGGTCAGGAACAGGCTCTCGCCGTCCTTCCACTCGTTCGTCTGACGGTCGAAAGTGCGGGGGGTCGACGCGACACGGAACTTCGCGACGGCCGCACCGGACGGGGTGAAGCGCAGCTCGGGGTCGTCGACAAGATTGCCGACGACCGTGATGACGGTCTCGCCTGCCATGGGGGAACCTCTCGGCGGGTTTGCTGCTGGCTGCTTGTGCTGCTACTCGAGTCCTGAGATCAGCTGAGCGGGAGAGCTCAGTGGGTCTCGGGACGGAGGACCTTGGTCCGGAGGACCGACTCGTTCAGGTTCATCTGGCGGTCGAGCTCCTTGACGACCGCAGGCTCGGCCTGAAGGTCGATGACCGAGTAGATGCCCTCGGGCTTCTTCTTGATCTCGTACGAGAGACGACGACGGCCCCAGGTGTCGACCTTCTCGACCTTTCCGCCGCCGTCACGGACGACAGAAAGGAAGTTCTCGATCAGCGGGGAGACAGCACGCTCCTCGAGATCGGGGTCGAGGATGACCATCACCTCGTAGTGACGCATGTGGAACCCACCTCCTTTGGACTCAGCGGCCACGGTCGTTCCGTGGCAGGAGGGTCGTGATGCGTTGCGCAACGATGCCTGTCAGTAAAACAGCCGCCACTGACAATCGAGGCCGGGCGGCGGTTCCAGGCCGGCCGGGACGGGCCGTGGCCCTGCCCTGCTCGTGCCTGGCTCTGTCCGGACAGACACCGGTGCAGACGCTACAGAGTACCCGCACTGCGGCGTGCGGTTGAAATCCGGCCGCCGGCACCCCCAATCTGTACACATCGGGTGTGTACGGCGCTACGATCCGACGCCTTTCGCAGGAGGTGCCCCATGGCACAGGCAATGCGACCCAACACCGCCGGAGGCCTTTTCGCCACGGACGGCAAGCCCCACCCCCTCCAGGACACACTGCTCGCGGTGACCCTGGTGCTGGGGATCACGTCCTTCATCACGGCGATGTTCCACCATCTGCACCTGCTCAGCTCCTGGACCGGCCTGGTGGGAATCCTCACCGGCGCGTACGGCCAGTGGATCTCGGTGACGACGCGCGAGCGCTTCGGGCTCGTCCTGGGCCTCGGTGCGTCGGCGGTCGGGTTCTTCCTGGGCATGGCGCACGGCGGCCTCTTCGGCGGGCTCGGCTGACCGGCTCCGGACGCCACTCCTTCCGCACATCCCCCGGCGCCCCGGCCGGCTGCAGGCCGGGGCGAAGGTCCCGTGTGCCCAACCGGGGCGCACCCGAGGCGCAGTAGGCTTCGCGCGAGAGCCGGAGCCCCTGACCCATGGGGACACACCAGCCCGAGGAGCGCCCCGAATGAGCCTGACCCTGAGGACCATCAGTCGAGAGCAGCATCTGGCCTACATCCAGAGTCTGCCGTCGGCGAGTCACATGCAGGTCCCGGCCTGGGCTGATGTGAAGGCGGAATGGCGCTCGGAGAACCTCGGCTGGTTCGACGACCGGACCGGCGAGCTGGTCGGTGCGGGTCTCGTCCTCTACCGGCAGCTGCCCAAGATCAAGCGCTACCTTGCCTATCTGCCCGAGGGCCCGGTCATCAACTGGTTCACACCGAACCTTCAGGAGTGGATCGAGCCCATGCTCGCGCACCTGAAGCAGCAGGGCGCCTTCTCCGTGAAGATGGGTCCGCCGGTGATCATCCGGCGCTGGGAGGCCTCGACCATCAAGAAGGGCATCCAGGACCAGGACGTGAAGCGCCTGCGCGACCTGGAGGCCGACTTCATCGAGCCCCGCGCCTTCGAGGTCGCCGACAAGCTGCGCCGTATGGGCTGGCAGCAGGGTGAGGACGGCGGCGCCGGCTTCGGTGACGTCCAGCCCCGCTACGTCTATCAGGTGCCGCTGGCCAACCGCTCCCTGGAAGAGGTCCACAAGAACTTCAACCAGCTGTGGCGCCGCAACATCAAGAAGGCGGAGAAGGCCGGCGTCGAGGTCGTCCAGGGCGGCTACGACGACCTGCCCGAGTGGCAGCGGCTCTACGAGATCACGGCCGTGCGCGACCATTTCCGGCCCCGCCCGCTGTCGTACTTCCAGCGCATGTGGACGGCCCTCAACACCGAGGACCCCAACCGCATGCGGTTGTACTTCGCCCGGCACAACGGCGTGAATCTGTCCGCGGCGACGATGCTGATCGTCGGCGGTCACGTCTGGTACTCCTACGGCGCCTCCGACAACATCGGCCGTGAGGTCCGGCCCTCGAACGCGATGCAGTGGAGGATGCTGCGCGACGCCTACGCGCTGGGTGCCACGGTCTACGACCTGCGCGGCATCTCCGACTCGCTGGACGAGACCGACCATCTCTTCGGCCTGATCCAGTTCAAGGTGGGTACCGGCGGCCAGGCCGCCGAGTACCTCGGCGAGTGGGACTTCCCACTGAACAAGCTGCTCCACAAGGCACTCGACATCTACATGTCGCGCCGCTGACCCGCTTTTCGTCACGGTCTTTGTCTTCGTAGCCCCGCGGGCTTCGTTGGCTCCCATACCTTTGATACACCGCAGCCACGAGAAAGGTTCCAGGTCCGGCCATGGCGCTCACGCTCTACGTCGACACCGCGCGCTGGCGGGCGCATCACAAGCACGTGCAGGAGCAGTTCCCGGGGCTGGTCCCGGTCTGCAAGGGCAACGGCTACGGCTTCGGCCACGAGCGCCTCGCCGAGGAGGCCACCCGGCTGGGCTCCGACGTCCTCGCCGTCGGCACGACGTACGAGGCCGCCCGGATCAAGGACTGGTTCGGCGGTGATCTGCTGGTGCTGACGCCGTACCGGCGCGGCGAGGAGCCGGTGCCGCTGCCCGACCGGGTCATCCGCTCGGTGTCGTCCGTCGACGGCGTGTACGGCCTGGTGGGTGCCCGGGTGGTCATCGAGGTGATGTCCTCGATGAAGCGGCACGGAATCAGCGAGCAGGACCTGCCCCAGCTGCACTCCGCGATAGAGAACGTCCGGCTGGAGGGCTTCGCCATCCATCTGCCGCTGGACCGTACCGACGGCTCGGACGCCGTCGAGGAGGTCATCGGCTGGATGGACCGCCTCCGGGCGGCCCGCCTCCCGCTGCACACGATGTTCGTGAGCCATCTCAAGGCCGACGAACTCGCCCGGCTCCAGCAGCAGTTCCCGCAGACCCGCTTCCGCGCCCGGATCGGCACCCGGCTGTGGCTCGGTGACCACGATGCCACCGAGTACCGGGGAGCGGTTCTGGACGTCACGCGGGTCGCCAAGGGGGACCGGTTCGGCTACCGGCAGCAGAAGGCCGCCTCCGACGGCTATCTGGTGGTCGTGGCGGGCGGTACGTCGCACGGAGTGGGCCTGGAGGCCCCCAAGGCCCTGCACGGGGTGATGCCGCGTGCCAAGGGCGTCGCCCGTGCCGGCCTCGCCACGGTCAACCGGAACCTTTCGCCCTTCGTCTGGGGCGGCAAGCAGCGCTGGTTCGCCGAGCCGCCGCACATGCAGGTGTCGATCCTGTTCGTGCCGTCCGACGCACCGGAGCCGAAGGTCGGCGAGGAACTGGTGGCCCATCTCCGGCACACCACCACGCAGTTCGACCGGCTCGTCGACCGCTGACCCGGCGGAAAAGGCCGGGCACGGAACTCCCGTGTCCGGCCTTTGCCGTGTGCAAAGTGACCCTTTCGGCGAGCTGTTCGCTCACAGCGAACTCCCGGTGGCCTCCGTCCTGCCCCACTCGACCCGGGGGCCCTCGAAGTGGGCCGCGTGTCGGGCGGGGCGGGCCGCGGGACCGAGCACGAAGACATCCTCCGCCCCGTCGAGCACACCGCCCGAAGGGTCGTCGTCACCGGACCGGCGCACGGGATCCCGCTCCGGCATCAGGATGTCGCGCACGACCATGACGCACAGGTAGAGCGTCCCCAGCAGATGCATGCCGATGGCCCAGTGGTAGCCGTCGGTCGGCAGGCCCTTGTGGGCGTCGCCGCTGGTCGTGTACGCGAGATACATCCAGATGCCCAGGAAGTACGCCACCTCGCAGGCCTGCCAGATGAGGAAGTCACGCCACTTCGGCCGGGCGAGGGTGGCGAGCGGCACCAGCCACAGGACGTACTGCGGCGAGTAGACCTTGTTGGTGAGGATGAACGCGGCGACGATCAGGAAGGCGAGCTGGGCGAAACGCGGACGGCGGGGAGCCGTGAGCGCGAGTGCCGCGACACCCGCGCAGCACAGCAGCATCAGCGAGGTGGCGAGCGTGTTGACCGTGTCGGTGCTCAGAGGGTCGTCCGAGTTCTGCCCAAGGATCAGCCAGAAGGACCCGAAGTCGACGCCTCGCTCCTGGCTGAACGTGTAGAACTTCGACCAGCCGTCGAACGCGAACAGCATCACGGGCCCGTTCACGACGAGCCACGCGACAGCCGCGCCCGCGAGGGCCGTTCCGTACTGCCGCCAGCGACCCGCGCGCCAGCACAGCACCATGAGCGGTCCCAGCAGCAGTACGGGATAGAGCTTGGCGGCCGTCGCCAGGCCCAACAGGACGCCGAAGGCGAGGGGACGCCCCCGTGACCACATCAGCATCGCGGCGGCCGTCAGAGCGACAGCCAGCAGATCCCAGTTGATGGTGGCGGTCAGCGCGAAGGCCGGTGCCAGCGCGACCAGCAGTCCGTCCCAGGGCCGCCGTGCGTGCGTGCGGGTCACACAGACGGCGATGACAGCCGCGCACGCCATGAGCATCCCGGCGTTGACCATCCAGTACCACTGCTCCTGGTCCTGAATGCTGCCGCTTCCCGGAGTGAGCCAGGCGGCCACCTCCATGAACACGCCGGTCAGGACCGGGTACTCGAGGTACTGCATGTCCCCGGGGAGCTTGTCGAAGTAGGGCACCAGCCCGTCGGCGAAGCCGCGCCCCTGGTAGAGGTGGGGAATGTCCGAGTAGCAGGCGTGTGTGTACTGGGAGCTGGCGCCGAAGAACCAGGCACCGTTGTAGCAGGGCGCCTTCTGCACCAGGCCGAGGGCGAACATGCCGATCGCCACGAGCGCGATCACCCGCACCGGTGTCCACCATGACCTGCCGGGCAGGGCACGCCGTCCGAGCGGGCCGCCGATCAGCTCGCTGCCGGCCGCGGCGATCCGGTCCTCCTCGGTCGGCCGCACCGGCTCCGGCTCGTGGACGCTCGCTTGCGTCGATTCTCCACTGGGCATGCAGCACATCCTGCCGTACGAGGCCGGGGATACGCCGAGGGCCGCCGTACCCAGTGGGTACGGCGGCCCGTGTTTCACGTGAAACGCCCAATCCGGTCGATGGGCGGACTAACCGGCCGGGCCTCCGAAGAGACCACCGTTGCCGTTGCCCCGGCTGGTCCCGGGGTCACCACTCTCTGTGGGGTCGGGCGAGCTGGTCACACCTCCGTCCGTACCGCCGGAGTCGGTCCCGCCGGGCCCGGTGCCGCCCGTCTCCTCTTCGTCGTCGTCCTTGCAACGGAAGTCCAAGGGCGCACACGTTTCGGTCTCCGCGGGCGGCGGAGGGGTGGTCTGGGTCTCCGTGGGTGCGGGCGGCGTCGAAGGAGTCGACTCCTCGGTCTCTGTGGCGGTCGGGGTCGGGGACGGCACGCCGACCCCGTCGGCGATCTCGCCGATCTTCTCGGCCTCGGGGAACCCGGGGTCGTTCTTGCCCTTCAGCGCGGCCTTCATGTACTCGGTCCAGACCTGCGTGGGGACGTCACCACCGTGGATGGAGTCCTCACCCGCCGTGCCGTTCATGGAGAGCAGCTTGTGGCTCTTGGGGTCCTCGCGGAACATCGCGACCGAGGTCGAGAGCTGCTGGGTGTAGCCGACCCACCAGGCCGACTTGTTCTCGTCCGTCGTACCCGTCTTGCCGGCGGCCCTGCGCCCCAGCTCCTTCGCGTGGTAGCCGGTACCGTTCTCGATCACGTTCTCGAGGGTCTTGGTGACGTTGTTCGCCACGTTCTCGGGCATCGCCTGCTTGACTCGCGGCTTGTCGAAGCCGGGCAGCTCCGAGCCCCTGTGCTTGACGGCCGTCACCGAGTACGGGTCGGCCTGCTTGCCGGATGCCGCGAACGTCGCATAGGCGTCGGCCATGCGGATCGCACTAGGAGTCGAGGTACCCAGGGCGAACGACGCGTTCAGGCCGGCGAAGCTGTCCTTCAGGATGCCGGACCTCTCCGCGACATCCGCCACGTTCTTCATCCCCACGTCCATGCCGAGCTGGACGAACGGCGTGTTGACGGACTGCTCCATCGCCTTGTGCAAGGTGATGTAGCCCCACGGGTAGTCGCTCTCGTTCTCCTGGAAGAAGGGCGTGTTGTCCTTCTTGAGGACGTAGGAGCCGTCGTTGTTCCTGATCTTCAGGTGGTCGTCACCGTTGTACTTGCTCTGCGGCGAGACGCCCTCGCCGTTCGTCTTGTACGTGCCGTGCTGCATCGCGGCGGCCAGCACGAACGGCTTCCAGGTCGATCCGACGGGGATACCCGAGGTGTCCGCGTTGTTGTTGAAGTGGCCGTTCTCGAAGCCGGCACCACCGTAGAGGGCCACGATCGCGCCGTCGTTGGGCTTCACCGACGCCGCGCCGAACTGGACGTGCTTGTCCTCCTCGCGCTTCTTCGGGTCGATCTTCTCCTTCTCAACCCTCTTGACCGCCTTGGCCAGCGCATCGACCTTGCTCTTCTCGAAGGTCGTGTAGATCTGGTAGCCGCCCTGGTCGAACTGCGCCTCCGTGATGTCGGAGTTCTTCAGGACGTAGCGCTTCGCCGTGTCGACGAGGTAGCTGATCTGTCCGGTCATGCCCTTGGTCGCCTTGCGGCCCTGCGGCATGGGGTACTTAGCGGTCGCCTTCTGGTACTCGGCGTCGGACAGGTGTCCGTCGTTGTGCATCTGCTCGAGGATCCAGCCCCAGCGATCCTCGGAGCGAGCGAGGTTGGCCTTGGCGTTGGCGGCCTTGTCGAGGTTCTCGTTGCCCGCCGGGTCGTAGTACGTCGGGCCCTTGAGCAGCGCGGCGAGGAAGGCGCACTCGCTCGGCTTGAGGTCGACCGCGTCCTTGCCGTAGTAGGTCTGGGCGGCGGCCTGGATGCCGTAGGCGCCGCGACCGTAGTACGAGGTGTTCAGGTAGCCCTGGAGGATCTCGTCCTTGCTGAGCTTCGTGCCCACCTTGATCGAGATGAACATCTCCTTGAACTTCCGGGAGAGCGTCTGCTCCTGGCTCAGGTAGGTGTTCTTCACGAACTGCTGGGTGATGGTCGAGCCACCCTGGGTGTCACCACCGGTGGCCATGTTGCCGAGCGCCCGGGCGATACCCATGGGATCGATACCCGAGTCCTGGTAGAAGCTCTTGTTCTCGGCAGAGATCACCGCCCACTGCATGGCCTCGGGGATCCGGTCGATCGTCACGTTCTGCCGGTTCTGGCCGGCACCGGTGGCGACCATCTGGCTGCCGTCCGCCCAGTAGTAGACGTTGTTCTCGGACAACGCCGCGGCGTTCTCCTCGGTGGGCACACTCACCATCGCGTACCCGATGCCGGCCACGGCGACCAGGCTGCCGAAGAAGGCGAGCAACAGGCCGGACACGAACTTCCAGGACGGCGTCCAGCGACGCCAGCCGTCCTCGTCGTAGCGCGGATAGTCGATGATCCGCTTCTTGCCGGGCGGGGCCGCACGTCCTCTGCCACGGCCGGGCGGGGCGGCACCCGCACGGCGGGCCCCGCCCCGCTGGGCCGCGCGTCGCGCCTCGGCGCGGCTGCCGTATGGACGGTCCTCGACCCCCGAGCCGCGGGATCCCGACCCATAGGCATCGGACGGAGATCCGGTGGCGCCTCGCGGTGCCGCGCGGCGGCCGGAGGACGAGCCGGACTGGCCGCGTCGGGCCGCGGCACGTCCGCCTCCCTGCGGCTGCTGCGGTTTGCGACGGTGCTCGCTCATCGAACGACTACTCCTCGGGCAGGCGCACCCTTGCGCGCCTGGAAACGGCGGCTGGTTTCCGGTCCCCCCGAAGTACGGATGCGGCGCTTTCCGCATTCACCCGTACCGCACCGGGGACAGAGACGCCCCCAGGCGTCACTCGGTTCCCGGTGGCGTGCATGGCGCACAGACTACGCACCGCCAAAACCCACCGAGCACCGAAGTTCACCTCAAATCAGGCAACTTGGTCGCAACGATTCGACGATGTGATCCCGTTCACTCTTGCCCCCCTTGTCGCTTCCGCAACGTCGTTCTATCGTCGTGATGTATCGAGTCGATACATCAGCTCGGCATAAGGACGGCGACGGCTGTACACGAGGCCGTCATGGCATGACCGCGGCAGAGGGGAGGCGACGATGAGCCGGCGTTCCGGGATCCTCGAGTTCGCCGTACTCGGCCTGCTTCGCGAGTCTCCGATGCACGGCTATGAGCTGCGCAAACGACTCAATACGTCACTGGGTGTCTTCCGTGCGTTCAGCTACGGGACGCTCTACCCCTGCCTCAAGACGCTGGTCGCCAACGGCTGGTTGATCGAGGAGCCGGGGAACACCACCGAGGACGCCCTCGCCGCTCCGCTCGCGGGGCGCCGCGCCAAAATCGTCTACCGGTTGACGGCGGAGGGTAAGGAGCACTTCCAGCAGCTGCTCTCCCAGACGGGACCGGACGCGTACGAGGACGAGACCTTCGCCGCGCGGTTCGCATTCTTCGGGCAGACGTCGCGCGACGTACGAATGCGCGTGCTCGAGGGCCGCCGCAGCCGGCTGGAGGAGCGCCTCGAGAAGATGCGCGCCTCCCTGGCCCGGACCCGGGAGCGCCTCGACGACTACACGCTTGAGCTCCAGCGCCACGGGATGGAGTCCGTGGAGCGCGAAGTGCGCTGGCTGAACGAGCTCATCGAGAGCGAGCGGGCCGGGCGGGACCTGAAGGGGTCCGCCACCGGGGGGCCCGCTCAGCAGGACACCACATCTGGAGCGCCGGGCGGCCTGCCCCGGCCGGGGGACGACCCACGGCCGGATACGCCCGACGACACCGCCACGTGAGACCCGCTCAGGGCCTCACTCGTACACACAGGGAGCAACCGGAATGGGTTCGGTTCGCGTAGCCATCGTCGGCGTGGGCAACTGCGCCGCATCGCTGGTGCAGGGAGTCGAGTACTACAAGGACGCCGACGCGGCGGCCAAGGTGCCGGGCCTGATGCACGTCCAGTTCGGTGACTACCACGTCGGTGACGTCGAGTTCGTCGCCGCCTTCGACGTGGACGCCAAGAAGGTCGGCCTCGACCTCGCGGACGCCATCGGCGCCTCCGAGAACAACACCATCAAGATCTGCGACGTCCCCAGCACCGGTGTGACGGTCCAGCGCGGCCACACCCTCGACGGTCTCGGCAAGTACTACCGCGAGACCATCGAGGAGTCCGCCGAGGAGCCGGTCGACGTCGTCCAGGTCCTCAAGGACAAGCAGGTCGACGTCCTCGTCTGCTACCTGCCCGTCGGCTCCGAGGACGCGGCGAAGTTCTACGCCCAGTGCGCCATCGACGCCAAGGTCGCCTTCGTCAACGCCCTCCCGGTCTTCATCGCCGGCACCAAGGAGTGGGCGGACAAGTTCACCGAGGCGGGCGTCGCGATCGTCGGCGACGACATCAAGTCCCAGGTCGGCGCCACCATCACGCACCGTGTCATGGCGAAGCTGTTCGAGGACCGGGGCGTCATCCTGGACCGCACGATGCAGCTGAACGTCGGCGGCAACATGGACTTCAAGAACATGCTCGAGCGCGACCGCCTCGAGTCCAAGAAGATCTCCAAGACGCAGGCCGTCACGTCGCAGATCCCCGACCGGGAGCTCGGCGAGAAGAACGTCCACATCGGCCCGTCCGACTACGTCGCCTGGCTGGACGACCGCAAGTGGGCCTACGTCCGGCTCGAGGGCCGCGCCTTCGGTGACGTTCCGCTGAACCTGGAGTACAAGCTGGAGGTCTGGGACTCCCCGAACTCGGCCGGTGTCATCATCGACGCCCTGCGCGCCGCGAAGATCGCCAAGGACCGGGGCATTGGCGGCCCGATCCTCTCGGCATCCTCGTACTTCATGAAGTCCCCGCCGGTGCAGTACTTCGACGACGAGGCCCGCGAGAACGTCGAGAAGTTCATCAAGGGCGAGGTCGAGCGCTGAGACCTCCCCATTGCGGGCAGTTGAGGGTCTCCGGGTCGTATGTCCCGGAGACCCTCTACGTATGTGAGGCTGTGCCCCATGGCCGTCGTTCGTGACCTGCGCGTTCTGCTGCGCTTCCAGGGCTTCCGGCGCCTGCTCGCCGTCCGGCTGCTCTCCCAGGGCGCCGACGGTGTCTTCCAGGTCGCGCTCGCCTCGTACGTGGTCTTCTCACCGGAGAGACAGACATCGGCCGCGGCGATCGCCTCCGCAATGGCGGTTCTGCTTCTCCCGTACTCCGTGGTCGGGCCCTTCGCCGGGGTCCTGCTGGACCGCTGGCGCCGCCGTCAGGTCTTTCTGTACGGCAACCTGCTGCGCGCCCTGATGGCGGCCGTGACCGCCCTCCTCATCCTCGGCCGGGTGCCCGACTGGCTTCTCTTCGTCTCCGCCCTTTGCGTCACCGGCGTCAACCGCTTCGTCCTCGCGGGACTGTCCGCCGCGCTGCCGCGCGTGGTGGACGGAGAGCGGCTGATCATCGCCAACTCCCTGTCCCCGACCGCTGGCACGCTCGCCGCGACCGCGGGGGGCGGCCTCGCCTTCCTCGTCCGTCTGGTCGTCGCCGACTCCGACGCGGCGGTGGTACTCGTGGGCGCCGTGCTGTATCTGAGCGCGGCCATGGCCTCCCTGCGCATGGCGAAGGATCTGCTCGGACCCGACCGGGCGTTGCTGCGCCCTCGCCTCACCGAGGCGCTCACCGGAACCGCCCGCGATCTGAAAGACGGAGTACGCCATCTCGCCGCACCTCCGCGCCGGGAGGCTGCCTGGGCGCTGACGGCGATGTCACTGATGCGGTTCTGCTACGGCGCCATGCTCGTCCTGCTGCTGATGCTGTGCCGGTACGCGTTGACCTCGACCACCGACGAGGGACTTGCCCTGCTGGGGCTGGCGTTGGGGGCTTCGGGCGCCGGATTCTTCGTTGCGGCCGTCATGACTCCCTGGGCCGCGGGACGGCTCGGTCCCGGACGCTGGATGGTGGTGTGCGCGGCGTCAGCCGCGGTACTGGTGCCCGCGTTCGGGCTGTCGTTCGCCACCGGCCCGCTCCTGGCCGGGGCATTCGTCCTGGGGCTGACCACACAGGGCGCCAAGATCGCCGCGGACACCATTCTCCAGGCCGCCGTCGAGGACGGCTTCCGCGGCCGGGTCTTCTCTGTGTACGACGTCCTGTTCAACGTGGCCTTCGTCGGCGCCGCCGCGGTGGCCGCCCTGATGCTGCCGCCGGACGGCCGGTCGGTTCCGCTGGTCGTAACGATCGCCGTTATCTACGGCGCAGTAGCTATGTCTTTGGCCCGTTTTGCACATCAGTAAGTGTCACATCAGCGCCACAGAGCCTTGGAGGGCTACGAAGTTGTCAGCGCGGGCCGGTAGCTTACGGGCGTCTTAACAGCGCAGCTTTCGCGCCACACACCTATGTTCAGGGGGACTCCCAAGTGACCACTCCGCCGCCCCAGGGCAACCCGTTCGCACAGGGCCAGCAGCAGCCCTACGGCCAGCCCCAGGGCCAGGCCCCCTACCCGCCCCAGGGCGGCTTCCCGCAGCAGGCCGGCCAGCCGGGCTTCCCGCCGCCGGGTGCTCCCGTTCCGCCGCAGCAGGGTCGCAAGCTGAGCTTCAAGACGATCAAGAACATCGTCATCGTTCTGATCGTCGCGGGTGTGGCGATCGGCGGTTACATCACCAGCCGGGACGACGCCAACACCGCCGCCGTCGGTGACTGCATGCACCGTGGCAGCACCAACGACAGCGACCCGGACCTTGAGGTCGTCGACTGCGGTGACACCAAGGCGGAGTACAAGGTGATGGCCAAGATAGAGGGCAACTTCTCCGGCCTCACCGCTCAGAGCAAGTGCGACGCGGAAGCCAAGGGCTTCCAGTACGTGTACACGGAGACCAACGGCAGCAAGAGCTTCCTGCTCTGCCTGAAGGACAAGTAGGACACGCCATCGAAGGGCGGTGTAGGGCGGTGTTTCACGTGAAACACCGCCCTCGTCATGTCGGCGGGGTCATGTTTCACGTGAAACGTGACCCCGTTCGCGCTGTCAGCTCTGCTGCATGGCCCACCATTCCTTGAGCGCCGCCACCGCCGCATCGTGCTCCATCGGACCGTTCTCCAGCCGGAGCTCCAGCATGTGCTTGTAGGCCTGTCCGACGGCCGGGCCTGGCTTGATGCCGAGAATCTCCATGATCTCGTTGCCGTCGAGGTCCGGACGCATGGCGTCCAGCTCCTCCTGCTCCTGAAGCTGCGCGATCCGCTCCTCCAGGCCGTCATACGCACGGGAGAGCGCGGCGGCCTTCCGCCGATTGCGCGTGGTGCAGTCCGAGCGGGTCAGCTTGTGCAATCGGCTGAGCAGCGGTCCGGCATCACGCACATAGCGACGGACGGCGGAGTCCGTCCACTCTCCTGTGCCGTAGCCATGGAAACGCAGATGAAGCTCGACGAGACGTGAGACGTCCCTCACCAGCTCGTTGGGGTACTTCAGCGCCGTCAGGCGCTTCTTCGCCATCTTGGCCCCCACCACTTCATGGTGGTGGAAGGAGACACGGCCGTCCTGTTCGAACCGGCGCGTGCGGGGCTTGCCGATGTCGTGCAGCAGGGCAGCCAGCCGAAGGGTCAGGTCGGGGCCCTCCTCCTCCAGCGCCATCGCCTGCTCCAGAACGATCAGCGTGTGCTCGTAGACGTCCTTGTGGCGGTGGTGCTCGTCCGTCTCCAGGCGCAGGGCCGGCAGCTCGGGCAGTACGTATTCGGCGATGCCGGTGTCCACGAGCAGGGACAGCCCCTTGCGGGGGTGCGGGGACAGGATCAGCTTGTTCAACTCGTCCCGTACCCGCTCGGCGGACACGATCTCGATGCGCGCGGCCATCTCCGTCATCGCCGCGACAACCTCGGGTGCCACCTCGAAGTCGAGCTGCGCCGCGAACCGGGCGGCCCGCATCATCCGCAGCGGGTCGTCGGAGAAGGACTCCTCGGGCGTACCCGGAGTGCGCAGCACCTGCGCCGCGAGATCGTCGAGACCGCCGTGCGGGTCGATGAACCGCTTCTCCGGCAGGGCGACGGCCATCGCGTTCACGGTGAAGTCGCGACGGACGAGATCCTGCTCGATCGAGTCGCCATACGACACTTCCGGCTTGCGTGAGGTGCGGTCGTACGCCTCCGACCGGTACGTGGTCACCTCGATCTGGAAGTTTCGATCAACGCCTTCCACACACCCGTTTTTCTGCGCACCCACCGTGCCGAAGGCGATCCCGACCTCCCACACGGCATCCGCCCAGGGGCGCATGATGTTCAGCACATCCTGCGGACGGGCGTCCGTGGTGAAGTCCAGGTCATTGCCGAGGCGGCCGAGCAGCGCGTCCCGCACCGAGCCGCCGACCAGGGCGAGGGAGAACCCGGCCTCCTGGAAACGGCGGGCGAGGTCGTCGGCAACGGGGGCGACCCGGAGCAGTTCGTTCACGGCGCGGTCCTGCACCTGGCTCAGGGCAGTGGTTTCTTCTTTGGCGTTCGGCACAACAGAAGAGGGTACGTGGCCCGCACGGCCGGAAGCTCCTCCATTACGTGCGCGAGGACACCCCCGGCGATACACGGACAAGGCCCACGTCCCCTGATCTTGTGCGCCGGTCCGCGGCACTTCCCCTCAGCGCGCATCGTTACCATGCCTGGACGCACATTCCGACGACCACTGACGATGACGAGGGACGGGCGAGCGCGTGGCCGAGGCGGCAGACTTCCAGGGGACGAGTCCCTCACCTGCCCGTCGCTGGCTGCGGCGCACCGGAGCCCTGCTCACCGGAGTGCCCCTGCTGGCCGGGCTTCTTCAGCTGCCGGCGGCCTCACCGGCGAACGCCGCCGCCCCCGACGCGTCGCAGGCACCCACCGGTGCGGGCTCGGTCTCTGTGTCGGTCGACTCCCTGAGCCCCGGCGCACCGACCGAGGGCGACACCGTCACCGTGTCCGGAACGGTGACCAACAAGGGCAAGCAGACCGTCACCGACGCCCACGTGGGCCTGCGCCCCGGGCCCCTGCTGAACACCCGCTCGGGGATCGACTCCATCGCCAGGAACAGCGACGACATCCAGACCACCGTCGGTCCGGAGATCGACGACAAGTACTCCGAGAAGTTCTCCAAGCTCACCCCGGGTGTCTCGCAGCCCTTCACCCTCCAGGTGCCGGTGGACGAGCTGAATCTGGGGCAGGACGGCGTCTATCAGCTGGCCGTCTCACTCACCGGGGAGACCTCGGCCCAGCCGTGGGAGCAGACGCTCGGCGTCCAGCGGACCTTCCTCCCGTGGCAGCCCGAGGGCGCCGACACAAAGACGAAGACGACGTTCATGTGGCCGCTGATCTCCACCGTCCACATGACGGCGGAGACGGGATCGGACGAGCAGCAGACACCCGTCTTCCACGACGACGACCTGGCCAAGGAGATCTCGCCGGGCGGTCGGCTGGACCGGATGGTGGCGCTGGGCAAGGACCTGGACGTCACCTGGGTGATCGATCCGGACCTGCTCGCGAGCGTCGAGGCGATGACCGGCCGGTACGAGATCCCCGGTGAGGGTGACGACAACCTCGTCGGCGGCCATCAGGAAGTCGCCAAGCGATGGCTCACCGAGGTACAGGAGGCGGTGGCGGACAAGGAAGTCGTCGCGCTGCCGTTCGGCGACCCCGACCTGGCCTCCCTCGCCCACAACGGCACGTCCGTGACCGGGTCGCTGAGCCACCTCAAGGAAGCCACCGACGTCGCCTCCAGTACCGTGGAGTCGATCCTCCATGTGACGCCCACCACGGACTTCGCCTGGCCCGTCAACGGAGCCGTCGACCCCTCGGTCGTCAGGGTCGCCACGTCCGCCGGAGCGGACAAGGTGATCGCCCGCAGCGACACCTTCAGAGAGAGCGGTCTGACGTACACGACCACCGCGCCCCGCCCCATCGGCGGCGGCACCACGGCCGTCGTCGCGGACGCACGACTGTCCACGGCGTTCCAGGGCGACATGACCATGGCCTCCACATCGACGCTCGCGGTGCAGAGGTTCCTGGCCCAGAGCCTGACCCTCGGCCTGCAGACCGACCGGCAGCGCAGCGTCGTCGTCGCACCGCAGCGCACACCGTCCGCGAGCCAGGCCCAGACGATGGCCGAGGCCTTCGGGATCCTCCAGGACGGCACCTGGTCCGAGTCCCAGAACCTCACGGCGGCCGCCAAGGCCAAACCGGACCCGGCAGCCGCCACCAAGGTCCCTCCGGCCTGGTCCTACCCCTCCGCACTGCGCAAGCAGGAGCTCCCGAAGTCGACCTTCGAACAGATCGCGAGGACGCAGGACAAGCTCGACAGGTTCAAGGTGATCCTCTCCGCCCCCTCCCGGGTGGTGACCCCGTTCGGACGCGCTCTCAACCGGGGCATGTCCGTGTCGTGGCGGGGCCGGGAGTCCGAGGCGGCGATCTACCGCAGCGGTGTCGAGTCCTATCTGGACGGGCTCATCAGCCAGGTGCGACTCATCGACAAGTCGGAGACGAAACTCTCCGGCCGGAGCGCCACGATCCCCGTGACGGTCCAGAACAACCTGGTGCAGGGCGTCGACCACCTGATGCTACGGCTCACCTCCACCAACCCCACCCGGCTGGAGATCGACGGGGACGCCTACGAGGAGCAGCCCGTCGCCGTCTCCGGCGGCCACAGCCAGTCGGTGAAGTTCACCACGAACGCCAACGCCAACGGCCGGGCCACCGTGGTCGCCCAGCTGTACACGCAGGACGGCCGGCCCTACGGTCAGCCCGTCACGTTCGACGTGAAGGTCACCGAGATCACCGCGACGGTGATGCTGGTCATCGGCGGTGGTGTGCTGCTGCTCGTCCTGGCCGGCTTCCGTATGTACACGCAGCGCAAGCGCGCCGCGGCCCGCCAGGCCGAGGAGCGGGATCAGGAGGACGCGGCGGACGAGGCGGACTCCGGGACCGACGCCGACGACGCGAAGAACCCCGAAGCCTCCGGGAGGCGTCCCACCGAGGAGTCCGCTCCGGACACCCGGGAGGACGCCCCGAAGCAGCCGAGTGACCCGGCCCCGGACACCGCTCCGGAAAGCGCCGACCCGTCCGGCACGGGTGAGAGAGTGGACCGTTGAGAAGGTCATGGCCGGTGGGCCAGGGACGATGAGGTGGGGTAACCATGAACGCGCCGTACGACGGTGACCGCGGCGACGCCGCGGCCAACTCGGGCCATCCCGAGTCGGACCCCGCCGGGGGTCCGCCGCCCGGGCACGACCAGGCGTCACAGCCACCCGCCGACCCGTACGTCCAGGACGCCTACGCCCAGGACCCCTACCGGGCGCAGGACATCGACACCCAGGACCCGGTCGCGGAGGCGCTCTACGACCGGTCGGCGCACCCGCCGCCCCCGCCCGGCGCGCAGCAGCCGCAGCAGCCCCTCTACGGGCAGCCGCCGCAGTCGCCGTACGCGCCCGACCCCCGGGTGTGGGCCCGGACGCCCGCCCCGGAGCCGGACGGCCCCACCCAGCACCTGCCGTACGGCGACGACCCGCGCACCACGCAGTACGTCGGCGTGGACGACCTCGTCGGCCAGGCGGGGGAGCAGCGCCACGGGCCGGACGCGTTCGCACACCTCTTCCGCGACCAGCAGCAGAGCGGCGCCTTCCCCGACCAGCACGGCGGCCAGGCCCGTCCCCAGGGCGGCCCGCCCCAGTACGCCTCCGCCCCGGTGCCCGGACCCGCGGCCCCGACGCCCGGCCACTACGCGGGCGCCACTCCGCCCCCCGCGGCGGAGCCGGCGGCCCCGGAACCCGCGTCCGCGCCCGCCCCGAAGAAGGGCGGCCGCGCCGGCGGTCTGCTGAAGTCCAGCGCCGTGATGGCGGCGGGCACGATGGTGTCCCGCCTCACGGGCTTCATCCGGTCCGCGCTGATCGTGTCGGCCCTGGGCCTCGGCCTGCTCGGCGACTCCTTCCAGGTCGCCTACCAGCTGCCGACGATGATCTACATCCTCACCGTCGGCGGCGGCCTCAACTCCGTCTTCGTGCCGCAACTCGTGCGCGCCATGAAGGACGACGACGACGGCGGCGAGGCCTACGCCAACCGGCTGCTGACGCTGGTGATGGTGGCGCTGGCGGTGCTCACCGCGGCCGCCTGGCTGGCCGCCCCACTGCTGGTGCGCGCCCTGTCGAACCCCGTCGCCTCGGATGCCGCGGCCAACGAGGTCGCCGTCACCTTCACCCGGTACTTCCTGCCCTCGATCTTCTTCATGGGCGTGCATGTGGTGATGGGTCAGATCCTCAACGCGCGCGGCCGGTTCGGCGCGATGATGTGGACCCCGGTCCTGAACAACATCGTCATCATCGTCACGCTGGGCACGTTCATCTGGGTCTACGGCACCGCCGCGGACTCGAAGATGCAGGTCTCGAACATCCCGCCGGAGGGCCTGCGGCTCCTCGGCATCGGCGTACTGCTGGGTCTGGTCGTGCAGGCCCTCGCGATGATCCCGTACCTGCGGGAGACCGGCTTCCGCATGCGGCTGCGCTTCGACTGGAAGGGCCACGGCCTCGGCAAGGCGGCGATGCTCGCCAAGTGGACCATCCTGTTCGTCCTCGCCAACCAGGCGGGCGCGCTGGTCGTCACCCAGTTGTCCACCGCCGCGGGCCTGGACTCGGACGTCGAAGGCACCGGTTTCGCCGCCTACGCCAACGCCCAGCTGATCTGGGGTCTGCCGCAGGCCATCATCACGGTGTCCCTGATGGCCGCCCTGCTGCCGCGCATCTCCCGCTCGGCGGCGGAGGACGACGGGGGCGCCGTCCGCGACGACATCTCCCAGGGCCTTCGCACCACGGCCGTCGCGATCGTGCCCATCGCCTTCGGCTTCCTCGCGCTCGGCATCCCGATGTGCACCCTGATCTTCGGGTCCTCGGGCACCAGCGCGGCCACCAACATGGGCTACATGCTGATGGCGTTCGGCCTCGGCCTGATCCCCTACTCCGTGCAGTACGTCGTCCTGCGCGCCTTCTACGCCTACGAGGACACCCGGACCCCCTTCTACAACACGGTCATCGTGGCCGCCGCGAACGCGATCGCCTCCGGCCTCTGCTTCCTGGTGCTGCCGGCCCGCTGGGCCGTCGTCGGCATGGCCGCCTCGTACGGCGTCGCCTACGCCCTCGGGGTCGGCGTCGCCTGGCGCCGGCTGCGCAAGCGGCTGGGCGGCGACCTGGACGGCGCCCGGGTGCTGCGGACCTACGCCCGCCTGTGCATCGCCTCCGTCCCGGCCGCCCTGCTCAGCGGCGCGGCCTGCTACGGCATCAGCAACGCGCTGGGCCAGGCGGTCCTCGGCTCGTTCGCCGCGCTGCTCGGCGGCGGGGCCGTCCTGCTGGGCATCTTCTACGTCGCCGCACGCCGGATGCGGATCGAGGAGGTCAACTCGCTGGTCGGTATGGTCCGGGGACGCCTGGGACGCTGAGGCAGGGGGTAGGCGCACAACCATCATCGGCCCCCGCGTGTCGTGCATAGCGGCGGACTGTGGGCACAATTGGGTTCGGCGTCGGACTGCGCGCGATGGACGCCGGGCCGACGCGCAATGGATGGGGAGGCAGGGAACGACGGTGGCGGAACGGAGCACAGCTGCCGTCGACGTGGCAGACAACAGCGGCGAGCAGCCGCTGACCGCAGAGGCGGACCAGTCCACGGCCGACGGGGTGGCCAAGAACCGGGAGCGGGACACGGACAGCGACGAGGCACAGGAGAGCACCGGGGCCGAGGGCTCCGGGAAGACCTCGCCGCCCGAACTGCACAGCGGCCACAAGCTCGCCAGACGCTACCGCCTCGAAGAGTGCGTCACCCGTCTGGACGGATTCAGCAGTTGGCGTGCCGTGGACGAGATGCTTCGCCGCGCCGTCGGTGTGCACATCCTGCCCGCCGATCACTCGCGTGCCCGTTCCGTGCTGGCCGCGGCGCGCTCCTCCGCCCTGCTGGGCGACCCGCGCTTCGTCCAGGTGCTGGACGCCGTCGAGGAGAACGACCTCGTCTACGTCGTCCACGAATGGCTGCCCGACGCCACCGAGCTGACCACCCTCCTCGCCTCCGGACCGCTGGAGGTGTACGACGCCTACCAGATGGTCAGTCAGGTCTCCGCCGCCATGGCGGCTGCGCACCGCGAGGGCCTCGCCCATCTGCGTCTCAACCCCAACGCGGTGCTGCGTACCTCGACCGGCCAGTGGCGCATCCGCGGCCTCGCCGTGAACGCGGCACTCCGCGGCGTCAGCTCGGACACCCCGCAGCGCACCGACACCGAGTCCATCGGCGCCCTGCTCTATGCGGCGCTCACCCAGCGCTGGCCGTACGAGAGTGACGCCTACGGCATGTCAGGTCTGCCGAAGGACATCGGTCTGATCCCGCCCGACCAGGTCCGGGCCGGCGTCCACCGCGGTCTGTCCGAACTGGCCATGCGCGCCCTCGCCAACGACGGCGCCACCGCCTCCCGCCACGAGTCGCCGTGCACCACTCCCGAGGAGCTGGTGAAGGCGATCGGCGAGATGCCCCGCATCCGTCCGCCGGAGCCCGCCTTCACCGCCCCGCCGGACTACCAGCGAACCACGTACCAGCAGGGCTCCTACGGGCGCCCCGCCACTCCTCCCCACGCCACCCAGCCCACGCCGGTGCCGCCTCCTCCGCTGCAGAGCCGCACCGGCAAGGCGTTGAAGTGGGCCGTCTCGGCCCTGCTGATCGCCGCGCTGGGTCTCGGCAGTTGGCAGCTCGCGGACGCGCTCATGGACCAGGGCGGCAAGGCGGAGGACACCAACAAGACCCAGACGACGGAGGGCGACGACAACAGTCCCAAGAAGCCCGCCGGCAAGCCGATAGCGATCCAAGGCGCACAGGACTTCGACCCGTTCGGCAGCGACGGCTCCGAGAAGCCGGGCGACGTGGGCAAGGTGTACGACAGCGCATCCGGTACGTACTGGCAGACGGATTACTACCTGAGCACGGACTTCGGACGACTGAAGTCCGGTGTCGGTGTGATCCTCGATCTCGGCAAGAGCCAGAACATCGGGAAGGTCACTGTCTCCTTCGTGGGGGGCACCTCGGTCGAACTGCGCGCGGCCTCCGGCGACACACAGCCCACGTCCTTCGACGGTTACTCCAAGGTCGCCGAGGGATCCGGCTCCACTGTGACCCTCAAGCCCCAAAAACCGGTCGAGTCCCGGTACCTTCTGGTGTGGCTGACCGAACTGCCGCAGACCAGTGACGGCAACTTCCGTGGCCGTGTCGTGGACGTCAAGGTGAGCAGCTAGGCCTTCTGCGACAAGGGGAGGACGGCCGATGGCGGACGGCGCCGCATTCGAAGGGGCGAGTGACCAAGAGCTGCTCACTCGCCATGTGGAGGGCGACCCGGATGCCTTCGGCGAGATTGTGCGGCGGCACCGCGACCGGCTCTGGGCCGTGGCCCTGCGCACGCTGGGCGACCGCGAGGAAGCCGCTGACGCCGTGCAGGACGCCCTCGTCTCCGCCTACCGGGCCGCCCACACGTTCCGAGGCCAGTCGGCCGTCACGACGTGGCTGCACCGGATCACCGTGAACGCCTGTCTGGACCGTGCCCGGAAGGCTGCATCCCGGAAGACCGCGCCGGTCGACGACCCGGAGCGCCTGGAGCAGCTGCTCGAGCCCCACGAGTCCGCCTCGGCGCCCGCGGAACGCAACGATCTGCACCGCCAGCTCATCGAAGCGATGGGCACCCTCCCGCCCGATCAGCGGGCCGCGCTCGTTCTCGTGGACATGCAGGGCTACCCGGTGGCGGAAGCCGCCCGCATCCTCGATGTGCCCACCGGCACGGTGAAGAGCCGCTGCGCTCGCGGCAGAGCCAGACTCCTGCCCCTGCTCACTCATCTACGGCCGGACGGCACCGGTGAGGGCAAGCGGGGGGAGTCGCGGAACCGGACCCCGGGTTCCTCCGTCCCACCCGCAGCGGGTCCCCGGCGACCGGACCCGCAGGACGCAGGATCGAATGACCCGGCTGGAGCGAAGGGCGGAGGTGGGCGAGCGTGACGTCGACGAAAGACATGGCGGAGCACCCGGATGTCGCGGAGATCTCCGACCTCACCGAGGGGCTGCTCCCGTCGGCCCGGAGCGCGGACGTACTCCGGCATCTGGACGCGTGCGAGCTCTGCGCGGATGTCCATGCCTCACTCGAGGAGATTCGGGACCTGCTCGGTGCGGTGCCGGGGCCGCCCCGCATGCCCGCCGACGTAGCGGGCCGTATCGACGCGGCTCTGGCCGCGGAGGCATTGCTGCACTCCACCGCTCCTCAACCCGAGACGGCCGGGGAGCTCCCGGCTACGTCTCCCGCATCGCCCGACACCGATCAGGCGCATGTTTCACGTGAAACATCGACGCCTTCGAACGGGCCGACCGGACGTCCTCGCCCCTCCACGACAGGCCCGGGCCGCAAGAACCGCCTCCGCAGCGGACGCCGACGGATCGCGGTCCTGGGCACCGTGTTCACCGTCGCGGCGCTGGGGCTCGGATCGGTGGTGCTGTCCATGAACGACGACACGGGTCCCGGCGACGGGCATCGGACCACTGCCTCGGACACCTTCTCCGAAGAGACACTGGAGAGGCAGGTCACCGACCTTCTGGCGCGGAGCCAGGAGAAGGGCAACGGTTCCAGCTCCCCGCACACCTTCGGACTGGAATCGGAGTCCGGCGCGGCAAACCCCAGGGTTCTCAAGGCGCCCCCGGTGCCGGAGTGCGTCCGCGAGGGCATCGGCCGCAATGATGCCGCCCTCGCCACCGAACAGGGCACCTTCAAGGGAGAGCAAGCACTTCTCGTGGTGCTTCCCCATACGTCGGACGACACCCGCGTGACCGCGTACATCGTCGAGGCGACGTGCGTCAGCAATCCGTCCTCGTCCGCTACGGCGAAGGTTCTGCTGAAGCACTCCTACACGCGCTGACGATCGACGCTTGGACCCTGCGTGGTAGCCCGTACGGTGTGGCCCATCCCTGGGGACTAGGGGTTGCTCCGTGTGCCCCGTCACGGCGGGAATGCCTGCCCCTTAGGATCCGTTGGGTGGGGTGAGAGGTCCGACAATGATGCTCCCCCGGTCGAACGACGCAGACCAGAGACGAGGAATCAAGCCGTGAGCGACGTCCGTAACGTGATCATCATCGGCTCGGGGCCCGCCGGCTACACGGCGGCGCTCTATACCGCCCGTGCGTCGCTGAAGCCCCTGGTGTTTGAGGGCGCTGTCACCGCCGGCGGTGCGCTGATGAACACCACCGAGGTCGAGAACTTCCCCGGCTTCCAGGACGGCATCATGGGCCCCGAGCTCATGGACAACATGCGCGCCCAGTCGGAGCGCTTCGGTGCCGAGCTCGTACCGGACGACGTGGTCTCCGTCGATCTGACCGGCGAGATCAAGACCGTGACCGACACCGCCGGCACGGTGCACAAGGCCAAGGCCGTCATCGTCGCCACCGGCTCGCAGCACCGCAAGCTCGGCCTGCCGAACGAAGACGCCCTCTCCGGACGCGGTGTCTCCTGGTGCGCAACGTGTGACGGCTTCTTCTTCAAGGACCAGGACATCGCCGTGATCGGCGGTGGCGACACCGCGATGGAGGAGGCCACCTTCCTCTCCCGCTTCGCCAGGTCCGTGACCATCGTCCACCGCCGTGACACCCTGCGCGCCTCAAAGGCGATGCAGGAGCGCGCCTTCGCCGACCCGAAGATCTCGTTCGTCTGGCACAGCGAGGTCGCCGAGGTCCAGGGCGACCAGAAGCTTTCGGGTCTGAAGCTGCGCAACGTGAAGACCGCCGAGCTCTCCGATCTGGCGGTGACGGGCCTGTTCATCGCGATCGGCCACGACCCGCGCACCGAGCTCTTCAAGGGCCAGCTGGACCTGGACGAAGAGGGCTACCTCAAGGTCGAAGCGCCCTCGACCCGCACGAATCTCCCGGGTGTCTTCGGTGCCGGCGACGTGGTCGACCACACCTACCGGCAGGCGATCACTGCGGCCGGCACAGGCTGTGCCGCCGCCCTCGACGCCGAGCGCTTCCTCGCCGCTCTCGCGGACGAGGGCAAGCCCGAGCCCGAGAAGACCCCTGCCTGACCCCCACCCGCCCCACGCACCAACCAGTTAAGGAGCCCGCCGTGGCCGGCACCCTGAAGAATGTGACCGACGATTCCTTCGAGCAGGACGTCCTCAAGAGCGACAAGCCCGTCCTGGTGGACTTCTGGGCCGCCTGGTGCGGCCCGTGCCGCCAGATCGCTCCGTCCCTCGAGGCCATCGCCTCGGAGTACGGAGACAAGATCGAGGTCGTCAAGCTGAACATCGACGAGAACCCGGGTACGGCCGCCAAGTACGGCGTCATGTCCATCCCGACCCTGAACGTGTACCAGGGTGGCGAGGTCGCCAAGACCATCGTCGGTGCGAAGCCGAAGGCCGCGATCGTTCGCGACCTTGAGGACTTCATCGCCGACTGATGGCTGACCGCCCTCCGGCGGTACATGTTTCACGTGAAACACGAATCGGCCGGCCCCCTAAGGGGCCGGCCCATTCGCATGAGGCGCGGAGCGTGCGCGGGATGTGTCAGAGCGGGCGCAGGACAGGCTCCTTCTGCACGGCTCCGAGCAGCCGGTCCAGCGCCATCTCCACGTCTTCCTTCCAGGAGAGTGTCGTCCTCAGCTCCAACCTGAGCCGGGGGTACGCGGGGTGCTGGCGCACCGTCTTGAATCCCACGGCCAGCAGATGGTCGGCGGGCAGGACACAGGCCGGTTCCTTCCAGCGCGCATCGCCGAAGGCTTCGATCGCCTTGAAATTGCGGCGCAGCAGGTCCTTCGCCACCGTCTGCACCATCACTCTCCCCAGTCCCTGACCCTGGTACGCCGGCAGGATGAACGCTGTCATCAACTGCACAGCATCGGGCGACACAGGGCTGGTGGGGAACGCCGTGGAACGGGGCACATAGGCGGGCGGGGCATAGAGGACGAAGCCCACGGGGACGTCGTCGACATAGACGACCCTTCCGCAGGATCCCCAGTCCAGGAGGACGGCTGAGATCCAGGACTCCTTCTCGAGCGCGGAGGTTCCCGCCTTTACCGCTGCCTCGCCGCTGACGGGGTCGCGCTCCCAGAAGACACACGAGCGGCAGCGCTGGGGGAGATCCTGAAGGTTGTCCAGCGTGAGCGGTACGAGCCGACGGCCCATGAAGGCTGTTCCTCGCTTCCTTCGCCCGCTGCCTCGCGGGCGGCTGTCAGAGCGCTCCGTTCTCTGAGCAGGCTGCCGACGAAGCCGCTGACGGCGCCCACCCCCAGTCCCGCATACAGCAGTCCGGTGCGGCTCGTCATTCGCATGGCCCCTGCCTTGGTCTCAGAGGTACTGCCCGGGAGGATGCGCCATATCCGAACGCATCGTATCCATGAAGCGATTGCGTCGATACCGCCAAAAAGCAAAGGGCGGACCGTGTTCCGGCACACACCGGACACGGACCGCCCTCCTCGGCTGATCGGGGGCCGCCGAGCGCTCAGGATTCGTCCTCCGCGGAGTCCTCGTCCATCAGACTCTTCTGCAGAACGGGGCCCTCACCCGGGGCGAGTGTGCCGAGGATGCGTTCCAGGTCTTCCATGGAGGCGAACTCGACGGTGATCTTGCCCTTCTTCTGTCCCAGGTCGACCTTCACCCGCGTCTCGAAGCGATCCGAGAGACGCGTCGCCAGATCACTCAGTGCCGGGGACACCAAAGCGCCGGCACGCGGGCCCTTTGAGCGTTGAGCCTTCTGGGGCCGTGAGCCCATCAGGGTCACGATCTCCTCGACTGCCCGCACCGACAGGCCCTCAGCCACAATCCGGTGGGCCAGCCGGTCCTGCTCCTCGGAGTCCTCGACGGACAGCAGGGCACGTGCGTGTCCGGCGGACAACACACCGGCGGCGACCCGGCGCTGAACGGTCGGCGACAGCTTCAGCAGACGCAGCGTGTTGGACACCTGCGGACGAGACCGGCCGATGCGGTCAGCCAGCTGATCGTGCGTGCAGTTGAAGTCTTTCAGCAACTGGTCATAGGCGGCCGCCTCTTCGAGAGGATTCAGCTGAGCGCGGTGCAGGTTCTCCAGCAGCGCATCCAGAAGGAGCTTCTCGTCGTCCGTCGCCCGCACGATGGCCGGGATGGCCTCCAGCCCTGCCTCGTGACAGGCACGCCAGCGCCGTTCACCCATGATGAGCTCATAGCGCCCAGGTCCCACCTGCCGTACGACCACGGGCTGGAGGAGACCGACCTCCTTGATGGAGGTGATGAGCTCGGACAGAGCATCCTCGTCGAACACCTCACGCGGCTGCCGGGGGTTCGGGGTGATGGCGTCGAGGGGAATCTCGGCGAAGTGAGCACCCATGGGAGGCGCGGGCACAGCCGCAGCGGCCATCGCCGAGGACTCCTCCGTTTCACGTGAAACAGTGGGCAGCGTCGCCACCTTCGCGGCGGCCACCCCACGGTCGTTCGGCATCACCGGGACCGCCGCAGGAGACGTCGAGGCCGTACCTCCCAGCGTGGCCGGGGGCACCGTCTTCTCTGTCGGGGCAACAGGGATCAGGGCACCGAGACCACGGCCCAGCCCCCTCCGTCGATCACTCACTGGACGCCCTCCACCATGTTCGGATCATTTTGCTGTGCGCCGATGTGCGCCTGCGATGCGTCATACCTGACGCCGACACCTCGCAGCGCGATCTCTCGTGCCGCCTCGAAGTAGGAGAGGGCACCGCTCGATCCAGGATCGTAGGTCAACACCGTCTGCCCATAGCTAGGCGCCTCCGAGATACGGACGGATCGAGGGATGCTCGTTCTCAGGACCTCATCACCGAAGTGGGTGCGCACCTCGTCGGCGACCTGGGACGCGAGCCGCGTCCGGCCGTCGTACATGGTGAGCAGGATCGTCGATACATGCAGGGCGGGGTTGAGGTGCCCCCGTACCAGATCGACATTGCGCAGCAGCTGCCCCAGGCCCTCCAGCGCGTAGTACTCGCACTGGATCGGAATCAGGACCTCCTGGCCGGCCACCAGGGCATTGACCGTGAGCAGACCGAGTGAGGGCGGGCAGTCGATGAGGATGTAGTCCAGCGGCTGCTCGTAGGCCTGGATGGCCCGCTGCAGCCGGCTCTCCCGCGCCACCAGTGACACCAGCTCGATCTCCGCACCGGCGAGATCGATGGTGGCGGGTGCGCAGAAGAGTCCCTCGACGTCGGGGACCGGCTGGACGACCTCTGCCAGAGGCTTACTCTCCACCAATACGTCGTAGATGGAGGGAACTTCGGCGTGATGGTCGATCCCCAGGGCTGTGGACGCATTGCCCTGAGGGTCGAGGTCGACAACCAGGACACGGGCACCGTGCAGCGCAAGCGACGCGGCAAGGTTGACCGTCGTCGTCGTCTTGCCGACCCCGCCCTTCTGGTTGGCGACCACGATGACGCGGGTCTGCTCGGGCCGCGGCAGGCCCTCACCGGCACGGCCCAGAGCCTCCACCGCCAGCTGGGCAGCACGACCGATGGGAGTGTCGTCCATCGGAGGCGGTGTTTCACGTGAAACATCCGCCCCCGTCGATTCGGTACGGGGACCGGGGACCGGGTCGGTCATCGGTCCCGCGATGTTGGCGTCGGACCGCAAGGATTCACTCTCCTCGACTTCAGGCTCGCGATGAACAGAGCCTCCCATGCCTTCGGGGTGGTGAACCAGTGAGGCCTGACGTTCTGTGGAGAAATCCACCTCTGTGGACAACTCCGTGACCCTTGGGGAGGCCAATGTCTCATCGGGACCGGGGTCCTCTCCGAGCGAACCAAGAGGTTTCCGGTCACGGGGTTCGGCCGCAGCGCGGCCCCGACTGATGATGCCGTGCAGCAGTGAGCGACGTTTCACGTGAAACACGATGCACAGCAGCCGAGGCGGCGCTGTCGCGACACTCCGGTATGCATGGGTTTGGCAGCTTGTGTGGAGTACGTCTGGCCCTCAGGGCAGGCCATATTTCCGTCGGACTGCCCGTCGTCGGTCCCCGCTCGCTATCCGCGCCGTCGTCGGGCCCGTCCTGTGCGGGCCGCCTTCGCACGCTTGGCGGCGAACCGCACACCTCCAGGACTCTCACCGACCTCGACACGCACCACGGTGGACATCGGGTCCACGACCCCCTCGCCCACATGCACGATCGATGTCGCCACGGCACCGAGCTTGCTCAGGGCCGTGGAGGCGCTCTTCAGCTCCTCCTCGGCAGCATCACCCTTGAGCGCGAGCATCTCGCCGTACGGCCGCAGGAGAGGAATGCCCCAGGTGGCAAGGCGGTCGAGCGGAGCAACGGCTCGAGCGGTCACCACATGCACCGACGGCAGCTTCCCCATGACCTCCTCGGCGCGGCCGCGTACGACCGTCACATGGTCCAGGCCGAGCAGCTCCACGACCTCGGTCAGGAAGTTGGTGCGCCGCAGCAGCGGCTCCAGCAGAGTGATCTTGAGATCCTCCCGGACCAGCGCCAGAGGGATGCCCGGCAGACCTGCCCCAGAGCCGACATCGCACACCGTCACCCCCTCGGGTACGACCTCCGAGAGCACCGCACAGTTCAGCAGATGCCGCTCCCACAGGCGGGGTACCTCGCGCGGACCGATCAGGCCGCGCTGCACGCCCGCCTCGGCGAGCAGCTCCGCGTAGCGGACCGCGTCCGCGAAGCGATCACCGAACACCTCGCGGGCCTGCTCGGGCGCAGGGGGAAGCTCCGCTGCCTCCGTCACGGGGGACCGTCCTTCCGTACCGTGCCGGCACGGGGCGCCGACACCAGAACCAGAACTATCAGGCTGACAACATTCGGCCCCGTCTGCGCAACAGACGGGGCCGGTGAAATATGGGACCGATCAGGCGGGAAGCACGACGACGAAGCGCTGCGGCTCCTCGCCCTCGGACTCGCTGCGGAGGCCGGCTGCCTTGACCGCGTCGTGCACGACCTTGCGCTCGAACGGCGTCATCGGGTCGAGCTTCACGGGCCGACCGCTGCTCTTGGCCTCGGCGGCGGCCTTCGCGCCGATCTCGGACAGTTCGGTCCGCTTCGTGGCCCGGAAGCCCGCGATGTCGAGCATGAGGCGGCTACGGTCCCCGGTCTCCCGGTGCACGGCCAGACGCGTGAGCTCCTGAAGTGCTTCCAGCACCTCACCGTCACGGCCCACCAGCTTCTGCAGGTCACGGCTGCCCGTGTCGCTGATGATCGAGACAGAGGCGCGGTCGGCCTCGACGTCCATGTCGATGTCGCCGTCGAGATCGGCGATGTCGAGCAGACCCTCCAGGTAGTCCGCCGCGATCTCGCCCTCCTGCTCCAGGCGGGTCAGGGTGTCTGCGCCCTCGGCAGCGGCGGCAGTGGTGCCTTCCGTCACGGGATGGACTCCTTCTTACTTCTTGGACGGGGACTTGGGCCGCTGCGGACCCTTGCGCTGTCCGGACTGGGCCTTGCTGCGGGTAGTTCCGCCGGGCTTGGCGTTGCCCTTCTTGGCAGCGGAGGCGGGCTTGGCGTCCTGAGGCTCGTCGGACTTCGTCAGCGAGGTGGACTCACCCGCCGCCTTGGCCGCCCCGGACTGGCGCTGGGACTTGCTCTGCCTCTTGGGCTGCTGTCGCTTGGGAGCGGCGCCGGTGCCGGCCCGCGTGCCGTCCTCCGCCTGGGCCTCGGCAGAACTCTCGCTCTTGATCACCGCGCCGTCGGTCTGTGCGGCGAGACCCGCCTTGTTCAGACCGTTGATGAACTTGCGCTCGTACTCGTTGCGATCCCGCCCCTTGGCGACGATGGCCTTGACGATGGCGCGCTCGCGGCGATTGCGGGTCTTGCCGTGCCGGGTGACGTGCTTGGACAGGCGCTCCAGGTACGCGGCCTGAGCCTTGGAACCCGGCGTGGGGTTGTTGTGGATGACGTACATCTGCTGGCCCATGGTCCACACGTTGGTGGTCAGCCAGTAGACGAGAACACCGACCGGGAAGTTGATGCCGAAGACCGCGAAGATGACGGGGAAGATGTACATCAGCATCTTCTGCTGCTGCATGAACGGCGTCTTCACGGAGGTGTCGACGTTCTTCGTCATCAGCTGGCGCTGCGTGTAGAACTGCGACAGCGACATCAGCACGATCATGATCGCCGTGACGACGCGGACATCGGTCAGCGATGAGTTGAGCGCCTCGACCTTGTCCGAGCTGTCCGTGAACTTCGCGGCGAGCGGAGCACCGAAGATGTGGGCCTTCTGCGCGCTCTCCAGCAGACGCTCGTTGATCACGCCGACGGTGTCGTTCGACGCGATGCTGTTGAGCACGTGGTAGAGGGCGAAGAAGAACGGCGACTGGGCCAGGATGGGAAGGCACGAGGAGAGCGGGTTGGTACCCGTCTCCTTGTAGAGCTTCATCATCTCTTCGGACTGGCGCTGCCGGTCGTTCTTGTAGCGCTCCTGGATCTTCTTCATCTCCGGCTGGAGCGTCTGCATCGCGCGTGTGGCCTTGATCTGCTTCACGAAGAGCGGGATCAGGCAGATACGGATCAGGATCACCAAGGACACGATGGACAGGCCCCAGGCCCATCCTGTGTCAGGCCCGAAGATGGCGCCGTACACGCTGTGGAACTGGACGATGACCCAGGAGACAGGTGTCGTGATGAAGCTGAAGAGGCTGGCAATCGTGTCCACTAATCATGCTCCTTGGGCATGGGACGAAGTCTCTGCGGCCGGGCTCGAAGGACTCGTCGGACGTGTGGGAGGAGTCTGTCCTTCGGTGGCCGGTTCGGCGGCGGAGGTCCCGCCCTTGCGTGCACGCCAGGCGTTACGCAGCATTTCGTGCCACCGCGGACGCTTACGCGGCGGGACATGGTCCACACCGCCCAGCGACCACGGATTGCACCGCAGGATGCGCCAGGCCGTGAGTGCGGTGCCCTTGACGGCACCGTGCCGGTCGATGGCCGTGTAGCCGTAGTGGGAACACGACGGGTAGTACTTGCATACCGGCCCCAGCAGTGGACTGATCGTCCACTGGTAGAGCTTGATCAGAGCCAGCAGCGGGTACTTCATCGCGCGCCCCCTCCCAGCAGCCGCTGCAAGGCGGCATCCAGGTCTCGGGCCAGCTGTGCGTGGTCGGCGTCGCCCGCACCGGGCAGCGCTCGTACGACTACCAGGCTACCGGGGGGCAGTCGGTGGACTCGCTCGCGCATCAGGTGGCGAAGCCTGCGCTTCACCTTGTTGCGCACCACCGCGCCGCCCACGGCCTTGCTCACGACGAAACCCGCACGCGATGGGGGAGCGCTCTCCCCAGGCGCATGCGGGTCCGTTGCACCGCTACGAAGGTGGACGACGAGATGCGGGCGCCCGGCCCGGCGCCCTCGTCGTACCGCGGTCGCGAAGTCCTCGCGCCGCCTCAGCCGGTTCTCGGTGGGCAGCACGACGTCATGACCTGACCGGGATCAGGCGGACAGGCGGGCGCGACCCTTGCTGCGGCGGGACGCGAGAATCGCGCGGCCGGCACGGGTGCGCATACGCAGCCGGAAGCCGTGGGTCTTGGCGCGGCGACGGTTGTTCGGCTGGAAGGTGCGCTTGCTCACTCGGGGGCTCCAGAAGAAATCGGTTCTTGCGGGGTGCCGTCCTGGCTGTCACCGTGCGCCCACGAGTAGCTCGCGTTACGCCCCAGTGCACCGCTGACCGATCACCTTGAGCGATCTGTGCCCATCGGAGGCAGGCGGCAGCAGCCATCGACAACTCGACCTCGTTACGGTACGCGCGGCTGCGTCATTCGGTCAAACCAACGGCCGCCGGGAGACACTTGTCCACAGCCTGGGGACAACAACTTGAACCGTACCGGCCGCGCTGACTACCGTGACTGGACTCCGATTCGTTCCCTTGACCCTCCACCACCCGATTTACATCCCGACCCGTCCTTCGCATCACACGATCGAGGGACCTGTGAGAGAGCGTGCCCTGTGGCTGACGTACCTGCCGATCTTGCCGCAGTGTGGCCACGCGTACTGGAACAGCTACTCGGTGAGGGCCGCGGACAAGGGGTCGAGGGCAAGGACGAGCACTGGATCCGGCGCTGCCAGCCGCTGGCCCTGGTCGCCGACACCGCACTGCTCGCCGTACCGAACGAGTTCGCCAAGGGTGTGCTCGAGGGCCGCCTGGCCCCCATCGTCAGCGAGACCCTGACCCGCGAGTGCGGCCGCCCCATCCGGATCGCGATCACCGTCGACGAGACCGCCGGGGAGCCCCCGTCGGTCCCGGCGCCCCGTCCACAGCCGCGGTACGAGGAGCCGGAGCTCCCCTCCGTCCGCCAGGAACGCCCCGACCGCCCAGACCGCCCCGACCGCTCGTCCGATCACCGCGAGGGGCCGGACCGGCAGGAGCGCAAGTCGTACGAGGGATACGAGGCATACGAGGGGTACGGCCGGCGCCGGGGCGACCAGCAGCCGGGCCCGTCCGGTGACCAGCTCCCCACCGCACGCCCCGCCTACCCCTCGGAGTACCAGCGCCCGGAGCCCGGGCCGTGGCGGCCGTCGCAGGAGGAGTACGGCTGGCAGCAGCAGCGCCTCGGCTTCCCCGACCGGGATCCGTACGCCTCGCCGCCGCAGGACGCCTACGGCTCGCAGGACACCTACGGCAGCCAGGACGCGTACGGCTCACAGGACGGCTACGGCGGGTCGCCTTCGCAGGACTACCGCCCGCAGCCGATGGAGCGGCCGTCCTACGACCGGCAGCGCTCCGACTACGACGCGTCGCGCGGCGACTACGACCACCGCGACGCCCGGCGCCGCGAACTGCCCGAACCGCCCACCGGCTCGGGCCACGTCCACCGCGGCGGTCCCGTGGGCCCCAACCTGCCCACCACCGGGGCTCCCGGCCCCCTTGCGGCGCAGCCCGCCCCGGCACCCGGCCCCGGTGAGCCGACCGCGCGGCTGAACCCGAAGTACCTGTTCGACACCTTCGTCATTGGTGCCTCCAACCGTTTCGCGCACGCGGCCGCGGTGGCCGTCGCCGAGGCACCGGCGAAGGCGTACAACCCCCTGTTCATCTACGGGGAGTCGGGGCTGGGCAAAACGCATCTGCTGCACGCGATCGGACACTACGCGCGGAGCCTCTACCCGGGCACGCGCGTGCGGTACGTCAGCTCGGAGGAGTTCACCAACGAGTTCATCAACTCCATCCGCGACGGCAAGGGCGACAGCTTTCGCAAGCGCTACCGCGAGATGGACATCCTGCTCGTCGACGACATCCAGTTCCTGGCGGACAAGGAGTCGACGCAGGAGGAGTTCTTCCACACCTTCAACACCCTCCACAACGCCAACAAGCAGATCGTGCTGTCCAGCGACCGGCCGCCCAAGCAGCTGGTCACCCTGGAGGACCGGCTGCGGAACCGTTTCGAGTGGGGCCTGATCACCGATGTCCAGCCGCCGGAGCTGGAGACGCGCATCGCGATCCTGCGCAAGAAGGCGGTTCAGGAACAGCTCAACGCCCCTCCGGAGGTGCTGGAGTTCATTGCTTCCCGGATCTCACGGAACATCCGTGAGCTCGAGGGCGCGTTGATCCGGGTGACGGCGTTCGCCTCGCTCAACCGGCAGCCGGTGGATCTGGGGCTGACGGAGATCGTGCTGAAGGACCTGATGCCCGGGGGCGACGACTCCGCTCCGGAGATCACCTCCACCGCCATCATGGGCGCGACCGCCGACTACTTCGGGCTGACGGTCGAGGACCTGTGCGGGACCTCGCGCGGGCGCGCCCTGGTGACCGCCCGGCAGATCGCCATGTACCTGTGCCGGGAGCTGACGGATCTCTCACTGCCGAAGATCGGCGCGCTGTTCGGGGGACGCGACCACACGACGGTGATGCACGCCGACCGGAAGATCCGCAATCTGATGGCCGAGCGGCGCTCCATCTACAACCAGGTCACGGAGCTCACCAACCGCATCAAGGCCGGCTGACGGCCGCAGGACGGACGAGGGCGCCTCCGGAGGGATCCGGAGGCGCCCTTCTTCGTGCGCCGGCGCCCGAAGAAGGGCGCCGGGCGCTGTTCGATTACGGAGCCGGGTTACGGCCGCCCTCCACAGATTCGGTGACTTTTTCCCGTCCACATCCTGGGGACCGGAAAGTTGTCCCGATCTTGTCCACAGCAGGGGCTGCCGCGAAGCCATCGAACCAGGTCAACCGCCTGTGGATTCGTGGACAAACGGTCTCCACAGACTGTGGACGAAGCCGTGGTCCACACCCTGTGCATCAAGTTGTCCACGGACAACCCACAGGACGAGGCCGGTTGTCCCCAGTGATCGGCCGGTTCTCCACATGACTGTCCACTGTTCGGCAACGCGACGCGCCCTCTCACCGGGGCGAGTGAAAGGCGTCACATCAGGCTGCCGCAGGGGGCTGTGGGAAAGGCCCGCGAACCTGGGGACGGATCTGGGGAGAACTGGCCCCCGCCTGTGCACGGGGTGTGCAGAACTTTCTGTTCTCCACAGACGGCCCTGGTTGTCCACCGGCTCCGCCCACAGGGCCCGTGGACAAAAAACCCGCGCTGAGCTGGGCAAACAAGGTTATCCACGGTATCCACAGGCCCTACTACTACTCCCGACCATAGAGAGCGAGGAATTCGTTTCGAAGGGGGTCCTGTGCACAACTCGCTGTCTCGGCCCCGGCTGCCACTCGTCACGACTTGACCCCGAGGGGCACCTACTGTCAGTGCGGTACGTCAGACTGGTCCCCGGTGTCCTTCCCTTCACAGGGGCCGACGACACCGAGTCAGACGACGAAGCCAGGCAGGGCGAGAAGCGCCGGCAACAGCAGGAGGCGGCAACAGTGAAGATTCGGGTGGAACGCGACGTACTCGCGGAGGCAGTGGCCTGGGCGGCGCGCAGCCTCCCGGCCCGTCCGCCGGCCCCTGTCCTCGCCGGCCTGCTGCTGAAGGCCGAGAACGGCCAGCTGAGCCTGTCCAGCTTCGACTACGAGGTCTCCGCGCGGGTGTCGGTGGACGCGGAGGTCGAGGAGGAGGGCACGGTTCTGGTCTCCGGCCGGCTGCTGGCCGACATCTCCCGGGCCCTCCCCAACCGGCCGGTGGAGATTTCCACAGACGGTGTACGGGCGACGGTGGTGTGCGGCTCCTCGCGGTTCACCCTGCACACACTGCCTGTGGAGGAGTACCCGGCCCTGCCGCAGATGCCGAACGCGACGGGCACGGTCCCTGGCGAGGTCTTCGCCTCCGCCGTCCAGCAGGTCGCCATCGCGGCCGGCCGTGACGACACGCTGCCCGTGCTCACGGGTGTGCGCATCGAGATCGAGGGCGACACCGTCACGCTCGCCTCCACCGACCGCTACCGCTTCGCGGTCCGCGAGTTCCTGTGGAAGCCGGAGAACCCGGAGGTCTCCGCGGTCGCCCTGGTTCCCGCCAAGACGCTCCAGGACACCGCCAAGGCGCTGACCAGCGGTGACCAGGTCATCCTGGCGCTGTCCGGCTCGGGTGCCGGCGAGGGCCTGATCGGCTTCGAGGGCGCCGGCCGCCGTACCACCACGCGGCTGCTGGAGGGCGACCTGCCGAAGTACCGCACGCTGTTCCCGACCGAGTTCAACAGCGTCGCCGTGATCGAGACCGCCCCCTTCGTGGAGGCCGTCAAGCGTGTGGCCCTGGTCGCCGAGCGCAACACCCCGGTGCGGCTGAGCTTCGAGCAGGGCGTGCTCATCCTGGAGGCCGGGTCCAGCGACGACGCACAGGCTGTGGAAAGGGTCGACGCCCAGCTGGAGGGCGATGACATCTCGATCGCCTTCAACCCGACGTTCCTGCTGGACGGCCTGAGCGCCATCGACTCCCCGGTGGCCCAGCTGTCGTTCACCACGTCCACCAAGCCCGCGCTGCTCAGCGGCCGCCCGGCGGTGGACGCGGAGGCGGACGAGGCCTACAAGTACCTGATCATGCCGGTGCGGCTCAGCGGCTGAGGTGCGCCCGCCGCGCGGCTGATCACCCTGCGCGCGGAAAGCCGCAGGTGAGGGCGTGCGTGTGAGCGCGTATGCCCACAGATGTGCGCGAGCGTCCGGGTTTAGGCTCGGACGCCGGTACGTAAGTGCCGTCACGCCACATCGCATACCTAAGGAACACAACTGATGGAGCTCGGTCTCGTCGGCCTCGGCAAGATGGGCGGCAACATGCGCGAGCGGATCCGCCGCGCAGGCCACACCGTCCACGGATACGACCGCAACCCGGACCTCGCCGATGTGCACAGCCTGCGGGAGCTTGTGGACAAGCTCAGCGGCCCGCGTGTGGTGTGGGTGATGGTCCCGGCCGGTGAGCCGACCCAGTCCACGATCGACGAGCTCGCCGGGCTCCTCGAGCCGGGCGACGTCGTCGTCGACGGTGGCAACTCCCGCTGGACGGACGACGAGAAGCACGCCGAGGAGCTGGCGGCCCAGGGCATCGGCTTCGTCGACTGCGGCGTCTCCGGCGGCGTCTGGGGCCTGGAGAACGGCTACGCGCTGATGTACGGCGGCGACAAGGAGAACGTCGCCAAGGTGCAGCCGATATTCGACGCCCTCAAGCCGGAGGGCGACTTCGGTTCGGTGCACGCCGGGAAGGTCGGCGCGGGCCACTTCGCGAAGATGGTCCACAACGGCATCGAGTACGCCATGATGCAGGCCTACGCCGAGGGCTGGGAGCTGCTCGAGAAGGCCGACTCGGTGACCGACGTCCGGGAGGTGTTCCGCTCCTGGCAGGAGGGCACCGTCATCCGCTCCTGGCTGCTGGACCTCGCGGTCGACGCCCTCGACGAGGACGAGCACCTGGACGGGCTCCGGGGTTATGCACAGGACTCCGGTGAGGGACGCTGGACTGTGGAGGCCGCGATCGACCACGCGGTCCCGCTGCCGGCGATCACGGCCTCGCTGTTCGCGCGGTTCGCCTCCCGTCAGGACGACTCGCCGCAGATGAAGATGATCGCGGCGCTGCGCAACCAGTTCGGCGGCCACGCGGTCGAGAAGAAGTAGTCCACAGAGCACGTACGCATCCACAGGACCGCTGGGCGGTCCACAACGCCGGGGGAGGTCGGCGGAACGATCATGCACGTCACGCATCTGTCGCTGGCCGACTTCCGCTCCTACCCCCGGGTCGAGGTCCCGCTCGACCCGGGGGTGACGGCCTTCGTCGGCCCCAACGGGCAGGGCAAGACGAACCTCGTCGAGGCGATCGGCTACCTCGCCACCCTCGGCAGCCACCGGGTCTCCTCCGATGCCCCGCTGGTCCGCATGGGGGCCGACCGCGCGGTCATCCGCGCCCAGGTCCGCCAGGGCGAGCGGCAGCAGCTGGTCGAGCTGGAGCTCAACCCGGGCCGCGCCAACCGTGCCCGCATCAACAGGTCCTCGCAGGTGAGGCCCCGGGACGTGCTGGGGATCGTACGGACCGTGCTGTTCGCGCCCGAGGACCTGTCCCTGGTCAAGGGCGATCCGGGCGAGCGGCGTCGTTTCCTGGACGAGCTGATCACCGCGCGTGCGCCGCGCATGGCCGGTGTCCGCTCCGACTACGACCGCGTGCTCAAACAGCGCAACACCCTGCTGAAGTCGGCGGCGCTGGCCCGCCGGCACGGCGGGCGCGCCCTGGACCTGTCCACGCTCGACGTCTGGGACCAGCACCTCGCCCGCGCGGGTGCCGAGCTCCTGGCCCAGCGTCTGGATCTGATCGCCGCGATGCAGCCGCTGGCCGACAAGGCATATGAACAGCTCGCACCCGGCGGTGGACCGGTGGCGCTGGAGTACAGGCCGTCCGCGCCCGGCGAGGCCCACACGCGCGAGGACCTGTTCGAGCAGCTGATGTCCGCCCTCTCCGAGGTCCGCAAGCAGGAGATCGAGCGGGGCGTCACCCTGGTCGGCCCGCACCGGGACGATGTGCTTCTCAAGCTGGGGCAGCTGCCCGCCAAGGGGTACGCCTCGCACGGTGAGTCCTGGTCCTACGCGCTGGCGCTGCGCCTGGCGTCGTACGACCTGCTGCGCGCCGAGGGCAACGAGCCGGTGCTGGTCCTGGACGACGTCTTCGCCGAGCTCGACACGCGCCGGCGGGAGCGGCTGGCCGAGCTGGTCGCGCCTGGTGAACAGGTGCTGGTCACCGCCGCCGTCGACGACGACGTACCTCATGTGCTGGCGGGTACGCGGTTCGCCGTGGCCGACGGAACGGTGGAGCGCGCATGAGCGAGCAGGAGCAACCCGCGGGCGGTGCCGGCAAGGCGCCCGAGCCCTCCGGTGTCGACCTGGCGCGCGTGGCGTTGCGCGCGGCCAGGGAAGCGGCACGCGCGCGGGGGAATGCGGCGCAGCAGAAGAAGCAGGCGCGGCGCGGCGGACTGCGCTCCGGCGCGCGCGCCGACCGGCGCGACCCGATGGCGCTCGGCGCGGCGATCAACCGGCTGCTCACCGAACGCGGCTGGGAGGCCCCGGCCGCGGTGGGCGGGGTGATGGGGCGCTGGCCCGAGATCGTCGGCGAGGACGTGGCCAAGCACTGCGAGCCGGAGCGCTACGACGAGGACGAACGGGTGCTGGTCGTGAGCTGCGACTCCACGGCCTGGGCGACCAATCTGCGGCTGCTCGCGCCGACCCTGGTGGCGCGGCTCAACGAGGACCTGGGGCACGGCACGGTGCGGCTGATCAAGGTCGTCGGCCCCGCCGGTCCCGCCCGTCGCTTCGGCCCTCTGCGCGCTCCCGGGAGCACCGGACCCGGTGACACGTACGGGTGACGGGGCGGCCTTTTCGCCCTCTCCGGCGACACGTGACCGACATCACAGAAATGCTTCTCAACCGTGCGTTCATGCCGCCGGTACCCGTTTCGCCGTACGACCGCACACGGTTGCGAATCGCCACCTGACTCATAAGTAGCAAAGGGTTGACGGCCGGAAGCGCTGAGTGCCCTCGTGGGGCCTCTGGGGCCCCCATCCGCATATCGGGAGTCGGACGAGACCGGTTGAGGGCGGCACATGCGGACTCAGGTGCCCGCAAACCCCCATCGATGTCAGCGCTACCGGTAGAATGGAAGACAATCCCGCCCCGATCGTGGGGACCGCCCGGGAAAAGCTGAGCAACGCTGATCAAGGCTTACCAACGCAACATGCCGCAGCCGCTCCGGCAACCTGCCGACGAGCCCGGCTCGTGCTGTGCCAGAAAGGGCGCTTCGTGGCCGATTCCGGCAACCCCAACGAGAACATCCCGTCCACCGACACCGGCGTCAGTGACGCGGCGAGCACCCCGGCCGGCGACTCCGCCGCGTCGTACGACGCGACCGCCATCACCGTCCTCGAGGGCCTGGACGCGGTCCGCAAGCGACCCGGTATGTACATCGGGTCGACCGGCGAGCGGGGACTGCACCACTTGGTGCAGGAGGTCGTCGACAACTCGGTCGACGAGGCGCTGGCCGGCTACGCGGACACCATCGACGTGACGATCCTGGCCGACGGCGGCGTCCGCGTCGTCGACAACGGCCGTGGCATCCCCGTGGGCATCGTCCCCTCCGAGGGCAAGCCCGCCGTCGAGGTCGTCCTCACCGTGCTGCACGCGGGCGGCAAGTTCGGCGGCGGCGGTTACGCGGTCTCCGGCGGTCTGCACGGCGTGGGCGTGTCCGTGGTCAACGCGCTGTCGACGCGCCTCGCCGTCGAGGTGAAGACGGACGGCTACCGCTGGACGCAGGAGTACAAGCAGGGCGTCCCCACCGCGCCCCTGCAGCGGCACGAGCCCACCGAGGAGACCGGCACGTCGGTCACCTTCTGGGCCGACCCCGACATCTTCGAGACCACGGACTACTCGTTCGAGACGCTCTCCCGGCGCTTCCAGGAGATGGCGTTCCTGAACAAGGGCCTGCGGATCAACCTCACCGACGAGCGCGAGTCGGCGAAGGCGACCGCCGGCGCGGACGAGGCGGGCGAGGACGAGAAGCACGAGGTCAAGAGCGTCTCGTACTGCTACGAGGGCGGCATCGTCGACTTTGTGAAGTACCTCAACTCCCGCAAGGGAGAGGTGATTCACCCCACCGTCATCGACCTCGAGGCGGAGGACAAGGAGCGCCACCTGTCGCTCGAGGTCGCCATGCAGTGGAACGGCGGCTACACGGAGGGTGTGTACTCCTTCGCCAACATCATCCACACCCACGAGGGCGGTACGCACGAGGAGGGCTTCCGTGCGGCGCTGACCTCGGTGATCAACAAGTACGCGCGGGAGAAGAAGCTGCTGCGCGACAAGGACGACAACCTCACGGGTGACGACATCCGCGAGGGTCTGACCGCGATCATCTCGGTCAAGCTGAGCGAGCCCCAGTTCGAGGGCCAGACCAAGACCAAGCTGGGCAACACCGAGGTGAAGACCTTTGTGCAGAAGGTCGTCTACGAACACCTCAGCGACTGGCTGGACCGCAACCCCAACGAGGCCGCGGACATCATCCGCAAGGGCATCGCGGCGGCCACCGCGCGCGTGGCGGCCCGCAAGGCCCGTGACCTGACCCGGCGCAAGGGCCTGCTGGAGTCGGCGTCCCTGCCGGGCAAGCTGTCCGACTGCCAGTCGAACGACCCCACCAAGTGCGAGATCTTCATCGTCGAGGGCGACTCCGCCGGCGGTTCGGCCAAGTCCGGCCGCAACCCGCAGTACCAGGCGATCCTGCCGATCCGCGGCAAGATCCTCAACGTCGAGAAGGCGCGCATCGACCGGATCCTGCAGAACCAGGAGATCCAGGCGATGATCTCCGCGTTCGGCACCGGCGTGCACGAGGACTTCGACATCGAGAAGCTCCGCTATCACAAGATCATCCTGATGGCGGACGCCGACGTCGACGGCCAGCACATCAACACCCTGCTGCTGACGTTCCTCTTCCGCTTCATGCGGCCGCTGGTCGAGGCCGGACACGTGTTCCTCTCCCGCCCCCCGCTCTACAAGATCAAGTGGGGCAGGGACGACTTCGAGTACGCGTACTCCGACCGCGAGCGCGACGCGCTGATCGAGATGGGCCGTCAGGCCGGCAAGCGCATCCGTGAGGACTCCGTCCAGCGCTTCAAGGGTCTCGGCGAGATGAACGCCGAGGAACTGCGCATCACCACGATGGACCAGGAGCACCGCGTCCTCGGCCAGGTGACCCTCGACGACGCCGCGCAGGCCGACGACCTGTTCTCGGTCCTGATGGGCGAGGACGTCGAGGCCCGCCGCGCGTTCATCCAGCGCAACGCCAAGGATGTCCGCTTCCTCGACATCTGAGTCGGTCTCAGCTGACCGCACCAGGAAGGACTTTCACCAGCAATGACCGACGAGAACACTCCCGTCACGCCCCTCGAGGACCCGGACGCGGCCGGCATGCGCGTAGAGCCCGTCGGGCTCGAAACCGAGATGCAGCGCTCGTACCTCGACTACGCGATGTCCGTCATCGTGTCGCGTGCGCTGCCCGACGTCCGTGACGGCCTCAAGCCCGTCCACCGCCGCGTGCTGTACGCCATGTACGACGGCGGCTACCGCCCCGAGCGAGGCTTCTACAAGTGCGCCCGCGTCGTCGGCGACGTCATGGGCAACTACCACCCGCACGGTGACTCCTCGATCTACGACGCGCTGGTCCGCCTCGCGCAGCCGTGGTCGATGCGGATGCCGCTCGTGGACTCCAACGGCAACTTCGGCTCGCCGGGCAACGACCCGGCGGCGGCCATGCGCTACACCGAGTGCAAGATGGCGCCGCTGTCGATGGAGATGGTCCGGGACATCGACGAGGAGACCGTCGACTTCACGGACAACTACGACGGCCGCTCCCAGGAGCCGACCGTCCTGCCGGCCCGCTTCCCGAACCTGCTGATCAACGGCTCGGCCGGTATCGCGGTCGGTATGGCGACCAACATCCCGCCGCACAACCTGCGCGAGGTGGCGGCCGGCGCCCAGTGGTACCTGGAGAACCCCGAGGCGTCCCACGAGGAGCTTTTGGACGCGCTGATCGAGCGCATCAAGGGCCCCGACTTCCCGACCGGCGCCCTCGTGGTCGGCCGCAACGGCATCGAGGAGGCGTACCGGACCGGCCGTGGATCGATCACCATGCGCGCGGTGGTCGAGGTCGAGGAGATCCAGAACCGCCAGTGCCTGGTGGTCACGGAGCTGCCCTACCAGGTCAACCCGGACAACCTCGCGCAGAAGATCGCCGACCTGGTGAAGGACGGCAAGATCGGCGGCATCGCGGATGTCCGCGACGAGACCTCCTCGCGCACCGGCCAGCGCCTGGTCATCGTGCTGAAGCGGGACGCGGTCGCCAAGGTGGTCCTGAACAACCTCTACAAGCACACCGACCTGCAGACCAACTTCGGCGCCAACATGCTGGCCCTGGTCGACGGCGTTCCGCGCACCCTCTCCCTGGACGCGTTCATCCGCCACTGGGTGACGCACCAGATCGAGGTCATCGTCCGCCGTACGCGTTTCCGGCTGCGCAAGGCCGAGGAGCGGGCGCACATCCTGCGCGGTCTGCTGAAGGCCCTGGACGCCATCGACGAGGTCATCGCGCTGATCCGGCGCAGTGACACCGTCGAGATCGCGCGCGGCGGCCTGATGGACCTCCTCGACATCGACGACATCCAGGCCAACGCGATCCTCGAGATGCAGCTGCGCCGACTGGCCGCACTGGAGCGCCAGAAGATCGTCCAGGAGCACGACGAACTCCAGGCGAAGATCAACGAGTACAACGAGATCCTCGCCTCCCCCGTGCGCCAGCGCGGCATCGTCAGCCAGGAGCTGGCGGCGATCGTCGAGAAGTTCGGCGACGACCGCAAGACGAAGCTGATCCCCTACGAGGGCGACATGTCCATCGAGGACCTGATCGCCGAGGAGGACATCGTCGTCACGGTCACGCGCGGCGGCTACATCAAGCGCACCAAGACCGACGACTACCGGGCCCAGAAGCGCGGCGGCAAGGGCGTACGCGGCACGAAGCTCAAGGAAGACGACATCGTCAACCACTTCTTCGTGTCCACCACCCACCACTGGCTGCTGTTCTTCACCAACAAGGGCCGGGTCTACCGGGTGAAGGCCTACGAGCTCCCCGACGCAGGCCGGGACGCGCGCGGGCAGCACGTGGCCAACCTGCTGGCCTTCCAGCCGGACGAGACCATCGCGCAGATCCGTGCCATCCGCGACTACGAGGCGATGCCCTACCTGGTGCTGGCCACCAAGGCCGGGCTGGTGAAGAAGACACCGCTGAAGGACTACGACTCGCCGCGCTCGGGCGGTGTCATCGCGATCAATCTGCGTCAGCGGGAGGACGGTACCGACGACGAACTGATCGGCGCCGAACTCATCTCTGCCGATGACGATCTGCTGCTGGTCAGCAAGAAGGCACAGTCGATCAGGTTTACGGCGACGGACGAGACGCTGCGGCCCATGGGCCGTGCGACCTCCGGCGTCAAGGGCATGAGTTTCCGCGAGGGCGACGAGCTGCTCTCGATGAATGTTGTTCGACCCGGTACGTTCGTGTTCACTGCCACAGACGGCGGGTACGCGAAGCGGACCTCCGTCGACGAGTACCGCGTCCAGGGGCGCGGCGGCCTCGGTATCAAGGCCGCCAAGATCGTCGAGGACCGCGGCTCCCTCGTCGGCGCGCTGGTGGTCGAGGAGACCGACGAGATCCTCGCCATCACGCTGTCGGGCGGCGTGATTCGTACGCGAGTCAACGAGATCAGGGAAACCGGCCGTGACACCATGGGCGTCCAACTGATCAATCTGGGCAAGCGCGATGCCGTGGTCGGCATCGCTCGTAACGCCGAGGCGGGACGCGAGGCGGAGGAAGTCGACGGCGACGTGGCCGTGGACGAGACCACCGACGGGGACGCGGCCACCGGCACGGACGAGGGTGAGGCGCCCTCGGCCGAGTAGCACGAGGAGTGAGTCAGCGTGAACGGAGCCACGGGCGCCGGACCGGCCGGTACCAGTTCGGGAACGGACGGCGGTGGCCGTGGCTCCGCCGCGCGGGCGGCAGATCCGCACACGACCAATCTCAAAGCGATCAAGGCGCCCGCCAAGGACGCCTCCTCGTCCGGCAGGCAGGGATCCCAGGGGGGAACCGTGACGGACACTCGAGGCCCGCAGGCCGCGCCGGGCCAGGGCGCGGCCGCTCAGCCGGCCTCACCGCTGCCGGGGGAACGGCAGCCGCAACAGCAGGCGGGCCCGTACCACCCGCCGCAGGCCTACCCCGCACAGGCCGGTACGGCAGCCGGCCAGACCGGCGCGGTGCGGCGTCCTCGCACCGGGGCGAGCACGACCCCGCGCGTGCGCAAGGCGCGCCTGCGCGTGGCCAAGGCCGACCCCTGGTCGGTGATGAAGGTCAGCTTCCTGCTCTCCATCGCGCTCGGCATCTGCACGATCGTCGCGTCCGCGGTGCTGTGGATGGTCATGGACGCCATGGGCGTGTTCTCGACGGTCGGCGGCACGATCGCCGAGGCGACCGGCTCCAACGAATCGAACGGCTTCGATCTTCAGTCGTTCCTGTCGCTGCCCAATGTGCTGATGTTCACGTCGATCATCGCGGTCATCGACGTCGTCCTGGCGACGGCTCTCGCGACGCTCGGCGCGTTCATCTACAACCTTTCGGCGGGCTTCGTGGGTGGCGTCGAGGTGACGCTGGCCGAGGACGAGTGACCTGCTCAGGACGCTTTCCCCGCCGCCTGCGACGGTTCCCCGGCAATCGATTTTGGGACTGCCCGGGTCGTGCGCTAATCTTCAGGAGTCAGCGCGCGGGACACACCGCAGAGCGCGGCGGGGCTATAGCTCAGTTGGTTAGAGCGCATCCCTGATAAGGATGAGGCCACAGGTTCAAATCCTGTTAGCCCCACCAGCGAGAAGACCCCCAGTCGGTAACGGCTGGGGGTCTTTGACATGCACGGCTGACATCAGCCGGTAAGCAGGTGCTCCAGAGGCGAAAGGACCCCCGTCGGATGCCGACGGGGGTCTTCTTTCTGGCGTCGAGGCTGTCACCAGCCGGGGAGTCGTCGTCGTGCCGTGGTGCTGTACGCAAGTTCGCCAGGACTTATGAAGCAGCGACGGTATGAGGAGGGCTCCGGAGTGTTCGCCGAGGGGCTCAGCGCTGGAGGGGGATGAGTCCGGTGACGGATTCCGGCCGGGAGGACGCCGTGTCGTCGGAGCAGTCGGCTGAGCCGGACCCCTCCATGGTCGCCGTGTGGGGGCTGTGCCGGCAGCTGGGGGACTTGCCGTGGGCCTCGGCGTGGATGCGCTGTTTCATCGTGGGCGGCAGGGCCCTGATCAGTGACCAGGACCAGAGGGGCGTGGCCGGTGCCGTCGTCCTGGACGTGCTGTCGCTGTTGCGCGTCTTCTCGGTCTGCGGTACGGCCGCGGAGGCAGTCGTGGTGATGAGTCCGAGTGCCGTGCACAGCGCGAGGAAGGCGGTGACGACGGCGTTCCACAGCTTCATGACCTTGTTCCGGGCCATGGCCCCTCACTTTCGGGTCGGGCGATTTGCGTACTTTCCTCATGATGTGTATGGGGACCGCGAAGTGGTGGACCAACGCCCGTGACGCGTGGATGTTCAGATGAACACCACCCGGATGGGGGCGTGAAGGTTGAAAATGTGGAGAGACGTAAGCAAAAGGCGCAAAGTGGCCGTACATGGAGGTGTGATCACCCTCCGATCGGATCGCCGTACTCAGCTTCTGCCGCGCCTGACCCAAAGGCAGTTCAAGGGGTCGACGCAGGTCACCGATCGGTATCGACCGGTGTGTATAGTCGGGCGCCAGAGGTCCCCTACGTCAACGAAAGACGAGGTCGCGCGGTGAAGAAGCTTCTCCTGGTCGCACTGGCCGCCATCGGCGGGCTCCTCGTGTACCGCCAGATCCAGGCGGATCGCGCCGAGCAGGATCTGTGGACGGAGGCGACTGACTCCGTGCCCACGGGTTCGTGAGTACCGATATCCAACGCTGAACAGACCCCGGCCGCCCTCGCGGTCGGGGTTTTGTGTGCGCCAGGATGGGCGACACGGTGCGACGTCCGGGCAGCGACGAGGGGTGGCGCGTGAGGGGACGGCAGTGGACGGCGCGGGGGCGGGCCGGAGCCGGGCTCGGCCGGCGTCCGGTTGCCGGATGGGTGGGTGTGGCGGTCGTCCTGGGGCTGGGTGTCCCGCCGGGGCAGGTGGCGGTCGCCGTCGAGGCCGCCGGGACCGGCGTCACCAGCACCGCCGGTGACGCGGCCCTCCGGTCTGTCGGAGATGCCGGGGACTACGGCTTCGCCGAGGACGCGCGGAGGATCGACGGTGCCGTGAGCACCGCGGACGCCGCGGAACTGGTGCCGGGCCGGACCTATCGCAGCACCCTGCCGGCCACCGGCAAGGTCCACTACCGCCTCGAACTCGACGGCACCACGAACACCTACGCCTCCGCCACGGCCGCTCCGCCGGCCGGCCGCGACACCTCCGTCATCGACGGTCTCAAGATCTCCGTGCAGGACGGTGACGGCCGGTCCTGCGATGCCGACACGGCGACCTTCGGCGCCGGCGGCAGCCCTCATCCGGTCGCCGCATGGGCCGTGCGGGACATCTCTCCCAGGAGATCACTGTGCAAGGACGCGGGCACGTACTACGTGACCGTCGAACGCGCCGACCCGGACGGAAAGAACTCCTCCCCCGTCCCCTGGGAGCTGGAGCTCACCACGGTGTCGGAGCCGGCGCTGGAGAAGACCGGTCCCACGAAGGCACCCGAGGAGTGGAACTCCGCGTCGCCCCAGCCCGTCGCGGGCCGGCCGGAAAGGCGCGCGGGCGGTGCGGGCTTCGCCCGGGCCACCTCCATCGGCCACGGTGTGTGGCGGGATGACATACGCCCGGGCCAGACCCTTTTCTACAAGGTCCCCGTCGACTGGGGGCAGCAGCTGCACGCCACCGCTGAACTGGGCAGTTCCAGCTCGGCCGGCAGGGGCTACGTCGCCGCCGCACTGGACCTGGACCTCTACAACCCGGTCCGGGCCCACGTCGAGGACCTGGGCGTCGGCTACGACGGCGGCCAGAAGTCGAAGAGCCTGGCCCCCCTGCCGCCGGTGCAGTACGTCAATCGCCACGCCGCCGGCCGGCAGGTCTCGGTGATGCGGTTCGCCGGTTCCTACTACCTCGTCGCGCACCTCTCCGCGGAGGTCGCGGACGACTTCGGCGACGGGCCCGTTCCGCTGACGCTGAGGGTTCGGCTGAGCGGTGCGGAACAGGACGGGCCCGGCTACGCGGGGCGGCCCGTGCCGGCGGACGTCTTCACGGTCACGGGGGAGGACCGGGACATGGCAGCCCAGGAGGGCGGAGCGGCCGGTGACGACGCCGCGTACCGGGCGCTCGCGGTGGGCGGCATCGGCACCGGAAGCGCGCTGCTGGCGGGGCTCGGCGTGTGGACCCTGGTGGCACGGCGGCGGGCCCGTCCGTAAGCGGCGGTGGATCAGATGCGGGTCAGGGCCCAGAACCCCACGGCGTAGCAGACCAGGGCCAGGAGCAGGACCGGGACGGCCACCTGTGCGGGAGGGCCGGGCCGACGGCTGCGACGGCGGTGGGACCGGGCAACCGTGCCGTGCCGGGAAACCGCCCCGCCCGGAGGCGGAACCTGCGGGCCTTGGGCGGTGTATTCAGCAGTAGAGGCGTCGGGAGGCGCGGTCGGCCGTGGCAGGGGGGAGCGCAGCGCATGAGTGGGGTCGTGGGGCGAGACGTGGGGAGCGGGGTGTGCCGGCTGGTACGGGCTGCCGTTCGCTGCCTCTTCCGGGGGCTGAGGAGTCCCGGGCGCGTGCGCCGGAGGAGGCGGTGCGGGTACGGGGGAGGAGATGACCGTGGAGTGGGGCGGCGGGAGATGGAAGCTGCCGGTGTCCGACATGCTGGGCGGCTGCGGGGAGGCTCCGGACGGCGTCGCGGGGGAGGCGGCGCTCCGACGGGGATCGCCGGCGGCGGCATCTCTCCCCCCGCCCGTGTCACGGTGCGTACCGACAGGGCCTGGACCGGTTGTGGCACCGGCGCCGGTCACACCTCCGGAACCCTCCGTGGCGCCCGTGCCCCGGCCGGGCCCGGCATCGTCTCCCCCGGCCGGACCCGCTTCCGTGCCCGGCCACGGGACGGCACCGCCGGTCGGTGGCCGGTGTTCCTCCCCGGACGCGAGCCTTTCGGCGACCGGACCGCCCCGGCCGTCCGGTCGTACCCCCGAAGCCCTCTTCAGCGGGCCGTCGGCGGCGAAGCCCGGGGGCAGGGGGCCCAGTTGGTCGAAGATCTCGATCAGTTCGTCGTCGGGGCCGGGATCCGGCAGCAGCTCCGCGGCAGCGGCGAGCGCCTTGCGCGCCCCCGTGGCCGTGCGGAACCGCGCCGACGGATCCGGCTCGAGCAGCGTGGCGACGACCTGCCACAGCGGCTCTGGAATGCCCTGGGGAGGGCCGGGTGTCCCGTGGTCGACGAAGTACTGGATGAGGGCCTTGGTGTCCGGCTTGGCGCCCTCGAGCAGATACAGGGCCACCAGTCCTACGGCGAACAGGTCGGCGGGGAAGTCGGGTTCGGAGCCCATCATCAGCTCCGGTGCGAGATAACCCGGCGTACCCACCACCAGGTTGGTCTCCGTCAGCCGGGGCTCGCCCAACCGCATCGCGATGCCGAAGTCGGACAGCCGCAGCCGCGGCCTGCCCGTACCGGTGGCCTCCAGGAGCACGTTGGCTGGCTTGATGTCGCGGTGCACGACGTCTTCCGCGTGCACCGCGGCCAGCCCCGCCAGCAGCTGGTCGAGCAGGGTGCAGACGTAGCGCGGCGGCAGGGGGCCGTAGTCGCCGATCAGGTGGACCAAAGAACCGCCGGCGACCAGGTCCATGGTGAAGAGGACCTTGTCGTCGTCGGCGGCCCAGCTGGTGGGGGCGAGGACATGGGGGTGATCGATCCGCAGAGCCTGTTCACGGACGAAGCGGAGGAGGGAGTGGGCGTCGCTCTGCAGCAGGACCTTGGCGGCCACATAGCGACCGCGACGGTGGTCCCAGGCACGCCATACGGCACCGACGCCCCCGCGTCCGATTGGATCGACCAGTTCGTACCGGCCGGCGAAGACCTCACCCATGGCTGTACGTCGCTCCTCCGCCTGCGATGTCCCCCAGTCCCTCCCCCTCGACGAGCTATACGACTCCCCCTGCGCCTCTGATCTCTCTCCTGTGCCCGGCTTGCTCCGTGTCGCCGGCACGTGGCTTCCCGCGGACACCCGGCAGCCGACCCCCTTCGGTCGCCGGGCGGAAGGTCAGTTCTGGTGCGCCTGGTAGTGCGTGACCGCGTCGGAGGTGCGGCCGGCGCCGTAGACACGCAGGAACTCGGCCAGTTCGGGATGGGTGGGAGCGAGCGAGTCGGCGGCATCGATGATGTCGCCGGCGGCCGCCACCGAACGCAACAGGGACTGGATCTCGCGGACCACCCGCTTGACCGTGGGAGCTCCCGAACTGCTCGTCGTCTGCGTGGTGTTGCTGAGCACCGAACCCCCCTGGGACTTCTTGATCTCCTCCATGCGCTCGGTCGCCTCAGCCGCGCTGACGCTGCCGTCCGCGACCTGCCCCGCCAGATCCTGCAGCAGCTGCACCCGCTGAACCACCGCAGGGTTGCCGATTTTCGCCCGCTGCCCGCTCATCAGCTGCGAGAGCATCGGCGCGGACAGTCCCAGTACGCCCGCGAGACGAGCCTGATTGAGGCCCAGGTCGTCTATGAGCCTACGGAAGAGCGCCCCCAGCGGCTCCCCATACCAATTCCGCTGCAGTTCCCGCGCTCTGGCGGTGGCTTCCTGCTGTGCGGCGTCCATTGCGTCTCCCCATCGCTTCCCCATGAACCGCGGTTCGCTGTAGCGAACCCCGCCGAGCATCTTACGGAGAGTGGTCGGCCACGGGGACCCCCAATCCTTTTGTGGAATCCCCCGGGGGACCCGGTACTCTGGTGTCGGGCGCCCACCGGGATGTGTTCTTCCAGGTGGACGCTTCGCTTCCGGGGCCTTAGCTCAGTTGGTAGAGCGCTGTCTTTGCATGGCAGATGTCAGGGGTTCGACTCCCCTAGGCTCCACATCTGGACCCCTCCCACCTGCGGAGACGTGGTGGGAGGGGTCCTGTTTCACGTGAAACGGCGCGGTGGGGCAGAAGACTGTCAAGTCGTCTGCCCCACCGCGCCGTTGGTGTCTTGCGCCCCTTAGGGCTCGTCGCGCCTGGCCTCTTCCGCGGCCTCCTTGGCTTCGACCTCGGGGTCGAGCGCGCTCACGTCGCTGCCGTCCACCGACGTCAGCTTGCTCGAGCCCGACACATCCGTCGCGGTCGGCGGCTCCACCAGCCAGTCCGGGTTGGCCTGCTTGTCCCACCACTTCCAGGCGGCGAAGGCACCGCCTGCCACGGCGCCCATGATCAGGACCATCCGCGCGATACGGCCGGCCTTCGCCCGACGCTGCTGCCTGCGGACGATCTTCTGGATCTGCTCGGCCGACACGCCGCCGCGCAGAGCGGCCAGCGCGGCGGCGCTGCGGGCCACGGCCTCCTCCCGCGCGGGACCGGCGGCGGCGACCGCCTGCTCGATCACCGGCCGGGAGTAGTCCGCCGCTTGCCGAGCGGCCATGCGGGTGCGGACGGCGGCCTGCTGGGCGGCCTTGTCGACCTTCGGCGGCACATGCGTCCGGGCCTGTTCCAGATACGGCTGCACATGGGCGCCGTACTGGGTGCGGGCGTGCCCGGCGGCCTGTGTCACCTTGGGCGCCAGCCGTACGCGGGCCTCCTGTGCGTAGTGCGCGGCCCTGACCTTGGCCGTGTCGGCGTAGGGCGCCACCACTTCCGCGGCGTGCAGCACGCTGTCCTTCGCCGAACCGGTCGCGGCGCGCACGCTGTCGATGCGGGTCACGGGTTCCTCCTCCTCGGTGGCGTACGGTATTTCGACTTTCCACCCTTTTACGGATCATGCCTGCCGGGTCGCCGTGGGGCATGCGCGGACGCGCATACGGGTGCCGGTGTGCCTGATCGACGGTGATATCGAGTGCGATAGCAGATCAATCCGGGGCAACGGGAGCTTGTCGTCGACAATGCCACGGATCGCCGCCATGCGCCCCCGCCACGGGGCTACTGGCCCCGTTTTGCGCAAGCCGTTCGGCCCTGTTGACCTCCTGTGCACGCAGGTCGGGCGACTGGGCGTCCCGTCCGTGCGAGGATCGGGGAGTCACGGAAAGACAACGGAAGGCACATCGTGGCTGAGCAGCTCTACGCCACCCTGAAGACCAATCACGGCGACATCGAGGTCCGGCTCTTCCCGAACCAGGCGCCGATCACGGTCAAGAACTTCGTCGAGCTCGCCAGGGGCGAGCGGGAGTGGACCCACCCCCAGACCGGTGAGAAGACCACCGACAAGCTCTACGACGGCACGGTCTTCCACCGGGTGATCAGTGGCTTCATGATCCAGGGCGGAGACCCGCTGGGCAACGGCACCGGTGGACCCGGCTACCAGTTCGAGGACGAGTTCCACCCGGACCTGCGCTTCGACAAGCCCTACCTGCTGGCGATGGCCAACGCGGGCCCGGGCACCAACGGCTCGCAGTTCTTCATCACCGTCGCCCCGACGGCGTGGCTGAACCGCAAGCACACCATTTTCGGTGAGGTCACCGACACGGCGAGCCAGAAGGTCATCGACACGATCGCGTCGACGCAGACCAACCCGCGTACCGACCGCCCGGTGAAGGACGTGGTCATCGAGTCTGTCGAGGTCCGCGAGGGCTGAGCACCTCGTCCCCCGAGTGCGAAAGCGCTCGAAGGGAACCAATCGCCCCGCTCATCCGTAAGGATGGGCGGGGCGGGCCTTTTTCCATACGACCGAGGGGATCCCATGGACGACCAGGCTGCCGGCAGCCCGCAGGGCGCCCAGCGTGTCCCTGTCTGCTATCGCCATCCGGACCGCGAGACCGGTATCCGCTGCACCCGGTGCGAGCGGCCGATCTGCCCGGAGTGCATGGTCGACGCCTCGGTCGGTTTCCAGTGCCCGGAGTGCGTCCGGGGCGGTTCCGGTGCGGGGCACTCGCCCTCGGCCTCCATGCCCCGCACGCTCGCCGGCGGAACCGTTGCCGCCGATCCCCGGCTGCTGACCAAGATCCTCCTCGGGATCAATCTCGCGGTGTTCATCGCCGTGCAGATCCGGCCGTCGCTGGTGCGTGATCTGTATCTGATCGGTGAGTGGCGGCCGACGCCGTTCCTGCCGACGGAGGGCGTGGCGGCGGGCGAGTGGTATCGCCTGTTCACCTCGATGTTCGCCCACCAGGAGTTCTGGCACGTCGGGTTCAACATGCTGGGTCTGTGGTGGCTCGGCGGACCGCTGGAGCAGGCCCTCGGCCGGGCCCGCTATCTCGCGCTCTACCTGATCTCGGGTCTGGCGGGAAGCGCGCTGACCTATCTGCTGGCCGCGGGGACCACGGCGTCGCTCGGCGCGTCCGGTGCCATCTTCGGACTCTTCGGCGCGACTGCCGTGCTGATGCGCCGGCTCCAGTACGACATGCGGCCGATCATCGCCCTGCTGGTGATCAACCTGATCTTCACCTTCGGCTGGAGCAACATCGCCTGGCAGGCGCATATCGGGGGACTTGTCGCAGGTGTCGTGATCGGATACGCCATGGTCCACGCCCCGCGGAAACGGCGGGCACTGGTGCAGTACGGCACCTGTGCGCTGGTGCTGGCCGTGGTCGTGCTGATGACCGTGCTGAGGACGGCGCAGCTCACCTGAGCGCCAAGGTTGTCCACAGATCGTGGCGGATCTTGTGCACACGGTGCGGGGAGGCCGGAGTTCCCGCCCACCGACCCATATTTCCGCAGGTCAGACGGTGGGCGAACATGCTTTCGGGTGCCGGTGTTTCTGTCACACCGGCGTCAACCTTCGGAGGGTTATCCACAGATCGGGTTGCCTATCCACATGTGGACAAGGCCTGTGGATAACTCAGGGGATAGTCCTGCCCAGAGCTGTGGGACAGCTCTGGGCAGAGCAGCGCTCACCGTGGGGAACGCGCTACTTCCACTGCGTGGAGACGCCGAATCCGGCGGCGATGAACCCGAAGCCCACCACGATGTTCCAGTTGCCCAGGGCATCGATGGGCAGGGTGCCGTCGGTGACGTAGAAGACGACGATCCAGGCCAGGCCGATGAGGAACAGCGCCAGCATCACGGGCGCGACCCAGGCGCGGTTGGTCAGCTTGAGGGCGGTCGCCTGCTTCGCGGGCGGCGGCGTGTAGTCGGCCTTCTTGCGGATACGTGACTTCGGCACGAGGGTCTCTCCTGTCGATGCGCTGCGTGGCCGCGCAGGGAACTGGGTCGGGCTCGGAGCAGCGTACAAGGGGACTCCGATGGCTCCCCCGGGCGTCCGTTAGCGTAGTGCTTCCGCGGCGCCGAAGGAGATAAGGGTACGTTGAGCAATTCTGCCGACTTCCCCGGACCGGAATCCAGTCCTGCCCGCCGACGCCGTGTCCGGCCCGTGCGGATCCTCACCGCGGGTGTCTTCGCCCTGGCGGGTCTCATCTTCTTCACCAGCTTCGACACGGCCAAGGGCACCAATATCCGCACGGACGCCTCGCTGCTGAAGCTGTCCGACCTGATCCACGAGCGCAGCCGCAAGAACGGGGAGCTCGAAGAGTCCAACGGCGCGTTGCGCGAGGACGTCGAGTCGCTCGCCGAGCGGGACGACGGCAGCACCGAGGCCGAGGACGAGAAGCTCGCCGACCTGGAGAAACGCGCCGGCACCCAGAAGCTCACGGGCGAGGCGATCACGGTCACCCTCAACGACGCCCCGCCGGACGCCACCGCCAAGCTGCCCGGCTACCCCGAGCCGCAGCCCGACTATCTGGTCATCCACCAGCAGGACCTCCAGGCCGTGGTGAACGCGATGTGGCAGGGCGGCGCCGAGGGCATCAAGGTCATGGACCAGCGGCTGATCTCCACCAGCGCGGTGCGCTGCGTGGGCAACACCCTGATCCTCCAGGGGCGCGTCTACTCACCGCCGTACAAGATCACGGCGGTCGGGGACCCGGAGAAGCTGAGGAAAGCGCTCTCCGTCTCCCCGGCGATCCAGAACTACATGGTGTACGTCAACGTCTACGGGCTCGGCTGGAAGGTCGAGGACGAGGGGACGGTGACCCTGCCCGGCTACTCGGGCACCGTGGATCTGCACTACGCGAAGCCCGTGGAGTAGCGGCCTGGCTGCGGCGGACGCGTCCCCCGCCGGTGTTTCACGTGGAACATCCGCGGAGGAGTCCCCGCCGATGTTTCACGTGGAACATGGCCGGACATCGAGGCGTTCCGCCCCGCGTCACGTACATAGGGGTGCGCGGCGGGACTCGTACGGACTTCGCACACCCCGCGGAGGCCGGGAAACCGGAGGGGTCGCGCCGTTAGTCTGTTGGCGTACGGCGTGGGGTCTGGTGCCGTGGTACGACGGAAGGGACGGCATGTACAGCTGGATCTGGCGGCATCTGCCGGGCAACGGATGGGTGCGGGCACTCCTCTCACTGGTGCTGATCGTCGCCGTGGTCTACGTCCTCTTCCAATACGTCTTTCCGTGGGCCGAGCCGCTGCTGCCCTTCAATGATGTGACGGTGGACAACCAGTGAGCGCGCGCATTCTCGTCGTCGACAACTACGACAGCTTCGTCTTCAACCTGGTCCAGTACCTGTACCAACTGGGCGCCGAGTGCGAGGTCCTGCGCAACGACGAGGTGTCGACGGAGCACGCCCAGGACGGTTTCGACGGGGTGCTGCTGTCCCCGGGCCCCGGCACTCCCGAGGAGGCCGGTGTCTGCGTGGACATGGTGCGGCACTGCGCGTCGACCGGGGTTCCGGTGTTCGGCGTCTGTCTCGGTATGCAGTCGATGCAGGTGGCGTACGGCGGCGTGGTGGGCCGGGCCCCCGAACTGCTGCACGGCAAGACCTCGCCGGTGACGCACGAGGGCAAGGGCGTCTTCGCCGGCCTGCCCTCCCCGTTCACGGCGACCCGCTACCACTCGCTGGCCGCCGAACCGGCCACGGTACCGGCGGAGCTGGAGGTCACGGCCCGGACGCCGGACGGCATGGTGATGGGTCTGAGGCATCGTGAACTGCTCGTCGAGGGCGTGCAGTTCCACCCCGAGTCCGTGCTGACCGAGCACGGCCACCGTATGCTGGCCAACTGGCTGGTGGAGTGCGGGGACCAGGGCGCGGTGGCGAGATCGGCGGGGCTCGCCCCGGTGGTGGGCAGGTCCACGGCGTGACGGCGCTGCGCCCCGAGCGCGAGTCCGGCGCCTACGGTGCCGGCGACCAGGGCACCTCGTACGGCGGGCAGCCGTACGGGGCGCCGGGTGCGTACGGAGCGCCAAGTGCGTACGGAGCGCCCGGTGCATACGGAACGCCCGGTGCGTACGGGGACGGCTGGTACGACAGCGCGCGGCCCGACGCGTACGGCGGCGTCCCCGACGCCACCGCCCAGCTGCCGCCGGTCGACGAGGAGACCGTGGCGCTGCGCATCCCGGAGCCGCCGCAGCGGACGGCGCGTGCCGCGTCCGCGCCGGTGTCGGGCGGTCGGGCGGCCCGCAGGAAGGCGGCCAGGAAGCGCCAGGGACGCCGTGGAGGCTCCCACAAGGCCGCGGAGACCCACGGAGCCGCCGGAGGCCGGGAAGGGGCGTCAGGGCCCTCTGAGGAGGCCTCCCGGGCGCCCCTGTCCCGTGTGGAGGCGCGCCGACGGGCGCGGGCGCGCAAGGCGAGTCCGGCGGCTGTCGCCAGCCGGGCCATCGGTGAGGTGTTCATCACCTGCGGTGTGCTGATGCTGCTGTTCGTCACCTACCAGCTGTGGTGGACGAACGTGCGGGCACAGGCGCAGGCCGGCAGGGAGGTCAGCGACCTCCAGAACGACTGGGCGAACGGCAAGCGCCGGCCGGGGGCCTTCGAGCCGGGACAGGGCTTCGCTCTGCTGCACATACCGCGGCTCGACGTGGTGGTGCCGATCGCGGAGGGCATCAGCAGCAAGAAGGTGCTGGACCGGGGCATGGTGGGCCACTACGCGGAGGGCGCGCTGAAGACGGCGATGCCGGACGCGAAGACCGGCAACTTCGGGCTCGCGGGCCACCGCAACACGCACGGGGAGCCGTTCCGGTACATCAACCGGCTGGAGCCGGGCGACCCGATCGTCGTGGAGACACAGGACGACTACTTCGTCTACAAGATGGCGTCGATACTGCCGGTCACCCCGCCGAGCAATGTGAGTGTCCTGGATCCCGTACCGAAGGGGTCGGGCTTCACCGGGCCGGGCCGCTACATCACGCTGACCACGTGCACCCCGGAGTTCACCAGCAAATACCGCTTGATCGTCTGGGGCAAGATGGTCGAGGAACGGCCGCGCAGCAAGGGCAAGCCGGATGCGCTCGTCAGTTAAGGGCAGAGGAAACGTGGCAGCGACCGCCGACGACACCGCACAGCACTCCGACCCGCCCGCGTCCTCGCCGACGCGTCGCCGCCGCCGCATGGGGCCGGTGGCGATGGTGATCAGTTTCTTCGGGGAACTCCTCATCACCGCGGGTCTGGTGCTGGGGCTGTTCGTCGTCTACTCGCTGTGGTGGACGAACGTCGTCGCGGACCGTGCGGCGGACAAGCAGGCGGACAAAATCCGCGACGCGTGGGCGCAGGAGCCGGACCGCGGCGGGAGCAGCGGCGGGCCCGCCGCCTACGACAGCGGGAACGGCGTCGGATTCCTGCATGTGCCCGCGATGACCGGTGACGAGATCCTCGTCGAGAAGGGCACCTCGATGAAGGTCCTCAACGACGGTGTCGCCGGCTACTACACCGACCCCGTGAAGGCGACGCTGCCGACCTCCGGCAAGAAGGGCAACTTCGCGCTGGCGGCCCACCGGGACGGTCACGGCGCCAAGTTCCACGGCATCCACAAGATCGAGAAGGGCGACCCGATCGTCTTCGAGACGAAGGACACGTGGTACGTCTACAAGACCTACGCGATCCTTCCCGAGACCTCGAAGTACAACGTCGAGGTGCTCGGAAAGATCCCGAAGGGGTCCGGCAAGAAGAAGGCCGGCCACTACATCACGCTGACCACCTGCACGCCGGTGTACACGAGCAAGTACCGCTACATCGTCTGGGGCGAACTGGTCCGCACGGAGAAGGTCGACCAGGACCGCACCCCGCCTGCGGAACTGCGCTGACGTCACGCGGGGCGACCCGCGCAGGCAAGGAGCCCCGGCCCTCTCCGTGGAGGGCCGGGGCTCCTGTCGTGCGGGGGCTGCGGTCAGTTCTTGTCGCCGCCGGTGAGGCCGCCGAAGATACCGCCGTTGTTGCCTCCGTTGTTACCGCCGCCCTGGTCCGCGGTGAACAGGGTGACCGCCGACCCCTTCTGCACCGGGGTGCCCTGGGGCGGGTTGGAGCCGAAGACGCGGGAGTTGGGGTCCTGCGAGCCCGCGACGTTGCCGACCGCGAGCCCGGCCTCCTGGAGCATCCTCTGGGCGTCCTTGAGAGTCTGCCCGTTCACGTTCGGCACGGCGACCTGCTCGTTCTGCTTGGCCTTGCCGACGACGATCTGGACCTGGGAGTTCTTGTCGACCTGGGTGTTCGCTCCCGGCGTGGTGCGGATGACCTTGCCGATCTGGTTCGGGTCGTCGGTCTCCTCCTCGGTGCAGTTGCCGGTGAGGTTGTTCGCCGTCATCTGCGCCTTGGCCTCGTCACAGGTCTTGCCGAGGACGTCCGGGACCGTCGACTTGGCCTCTTCCTTGGCGACGGTGAGGGTGATGGTGGTGCCCTTCTCCACCTCCTCGCCGAGACCCGGGTCCTGTTCGAGGACGGTGCCCGGCTCCTGGGCGTCCACCTTCTCCTCGACCTCGACGACGAACTCGTACTTGTCGCCCTCGAGCTCGGCCCTGGCGTCGTCGAGCTTGTCGCCGACGACGCTCGGCACCGCGACCTTCGGCGCCCCGGTGGAGACGACCAGGTTGACCGTGGAGTCCTTGTCGACCTTCGTGCCGGCCGTCGGGTTCTGCGAGCAGATCTTGCCCTTGCTCTGGTTCTCGCAGGGCTTGTCCTCGAAGCTGAGCTTCAGGTCGCCGTTGACGGCGAGTTTTTCGGCGTTGGCTTTGGTCTCGCCGACGAAGTTCGGGGTCGCGACGGTGTCGTTGCCCACGCCTCCGCTGCCGCTGATGGCCCAGCGGCCGATCAGGATCGCGCCGATGAGGACCAGGACACCCGCCACGACCAGCAATATCGTCGAGGTGTTGTTGTTCTTCGGCGGGCGCCGGCGGCTCTGGCGGTCGTCGTAGCCGAAGCCGCCATCGTCCGGGTTCATGGGCGGCAGCATCGACGTGGCGGCGCCGGCGTCCGGGCGCAGGGCCGTCGTCGGCTGGTCGTCCGGGTAGCCGCCGTAGCCGACCGCGCCCAGTGCGGCGGTGGCCGCGACGGGCTGGCCGTCGAGGCAGGCCTCGATGTCGGCGCGCATCTCGTCGGCCGACTGGTACCGGTAGTCGGGGTCCTTGACCAGCGCCTTCAGCACGATCGCGTCCATCTCGGGCGTGATCTCGGGATCGAAGACGCTCGGCGGCTGCGGTTCCTCCCGGACGTGCTGGTAGGCGACCGCGACCGGGGAGTCGCCCACGAAGGGCGGGCGGACGGTCAGCAGCTCGTACAGCAGACAGCCGGTGGAGTACAGGTCGGAACGCGCGTCGACCTGCTCGCCCTTGGCCTGCTCCGGCGACAGGTACTGCGCGGTGCCGATGACGGCGGCGGTCTGCGTCATCGTCATGCCGGAGTCGCCCATCGCACGGGCGATGCCGAAGTCCATGACCTTGACCTGGCCGTTGCGCGTCAGCATCACGTTCGCGGGCTTGATGTCACGGTGGACGATCCCGGCCCGGTGGGAGTACTCCAGCGCTTGGAGGATGCCGATGGTCATCTCCAGCGTGCGCTCCGGAAGCAGCTTGCGGCCGCTGTGCAGAAGCTCACGGAGCGTGGAGCCGTCGACGTACTCCATGACGATGTACGGGATGGAGACCCCGTCGATGTAGTCCTCGCCCGTGTCGTAGACCGCGACGATCGCGGGATGGTTGAGCGAGGCGGCCGACTGGGCCTCCCGGCGGAACCGGGCCTGGAAGGACGGGTCGCGCGCGAGATCGGCGCGCAGCGTCTTCACTGCCACGGTGCGGCCGAGCCGGGTGTCGTGGGCGAGGTAGACCTCCGCCATTCCACCGCGACCGAGCACCTGGCCCAGTTCGTACCGGCCGCCGAGGCGACGCGGCTCTTCCATAGCTACCTACCAGCCCTCTCCGTCGGTCCCGCGCGGCACAGGTGTGCCGCCGGAGGCTGCCGTCCGGGCCTACCGTACCCGGCTCGCTTTGTGTGACCTGGCCAAGTGCGTCAGCCGATACAGGACCGGTACCGCAACGTGCACCGATGTGAAGCAGACGTGATCGGGGTCACTGCTTGCTCTTGATGACCGCCTCCATCACGCTCTTGGCGATCGGTGCCGCGAGGCCGCCACCGGAGATGTCGCCCCGCACGGCGTCCTCGTCCTCGATGACGACCGCGACCGCCACGGGTGAGCTGTTGTCGTCGCTCTTGGCGTAGGAGATGAACCACGCGTAGGGGTTCTTGCTGTTGTTCTCACCGTGCTGGGCGGTGCCCGTCTTGCCGCCGACCGTGACGCCGGGGATCTGCGCGTTGCGGCCGGTACCGTCGTTGACGACGGTCTCCATCATCGACTGGAGGATCTGGGCGTTCTTCGCCGACATCGGCCGGCTGAACTCCTCCGGGTCCGTCTTCTCGATGGTGTCGAGGCCGGGGGACTGCAGTTCGTCGACCATGTAGGGCTTCATCAGTGTGCCGTTGTTGGCGACGGCGGCGGAGACCATGGCCATCTGCAGGGGGGTGGCGGCGGTGTTGAACTGGCCGATGGAGGAGAGCGCGACCTGCGAGGGCTCCATGTTGTCGGAGAACACGGAGGCGCTGGAGCGGACCGGGGTGAAGTGCTCCTCGGTGAAGCCGAACTTCTTGGCCGTCTCCAGCATCTTGTCGTTGCCGAGGTCGGCGCCGGCCTTGCCGAAGACGGTGTTGCAGGACACCCGCAGCGCCTCGCGCAGGGTGGCGTCCTTGCAGGGCAGGTCGCCGTCGTTCTTCAGCTCGGTCCTAGTGCCGGTCATGATCCACGGCAGCGGGGTGTCGGTCTTCTGGTCCGCGTCCTGGACCAGCTCGTGCTCCAGTGCGGCGGCCGCGGTGACGACCTTGAAGGTCGAGCCGGGCGGGTAGACCTCGCGCAGCGCCCGGTTGAGCATCGGGTCGTCCGGGTTGTTCTTCTTCTGCAGCTTCTGCCAGTTCTTGGTGTCCGTGTCGAGGCTGTTGCCGGCGATCGTGGACGGGTCGTACGACGGGAAGGAGGCCAGCGCGAGGATCTTGCCGGTGGACGGTTCCAGAGCCACGACGGAGCCCTTGCCGCCCTGCTTCTTCAGGCCCTCGTAGGCGGCCTTCTGGGCGGCGCCGTTGAGGGTGGTGACGACGTTGCCGCCCTCCTTGTTCTTGCCCGTCAGCATGTCGAGCGTGTTGCGGAAGAACAGGCGGTCGTCGTTGCCGGTGAGGATGCCGTCCTCGATGGACTCCAGCTGGTTGGCGCCGAAGGCCTGGGAGACGTAGCCGGTGACGGGCGCCCACATGGCGCCGTCCTTGTAGGTGCGCTTGTACGCGAAGTCGCCCTTGGTGGCCTTGTGCCCGGTGATGGGCTCGCCGTCGACGATGATGTCGCCGCGCGGTGAGGAGTACCGCTCGATGGCGACACGGCGGTTGTTCTCGTCGGTCCGCAGCTTGTCGGCCTGGGCGTACTGAATCCAGTTGTTGCGGACGAGCAGAGCGAGCATGAGCAGGCCGCAGAAGATCGCGACCCGGCGCAGGGGCTTGTTCACGGGCGGACCACCTGGGTCATCTCGGCGTCGGGGTTGGCGGCAGGAGCGGGCGCCGGGCGGCGGGCGGTGTCGCTGATCCTGAGCAGGATGCCGATCAGTGCCCAGTTGGCGATCACGGAGGAGCCTCCGTACGCCAGGAAGGGCATCGTCATACCGGTCAGCGGGATGAGGCCCATGACGCCGCCGGCGACGACGAAGACCTGGAGCGCGAAGGCGCCGGACAGGCCGATGGCGAGCAGCTTGCCGAACGGGTCACGGGCGGCGAGGGCGGTGCGCACGCCGCGCTCCACGATGAGCGCGTAGAGCAGGAACAGCGCCATCACCCCGGCCAGGCCGATCTCCTCGCCGAAGGTGGCGAGGATGAAGTCGGAGTTGGCGGCGAAGCCGATGAGGTCGGAGTTGCCCTGGCCCCAGCCGGTGCCGAGGGTGCCGCCGGAGCCGAAGGCCCACAGGGCCTGCATGGCCTGCTCGGAGTGGACGATGCCGTCCTGGACCCCGGCGCGGCTGAGCTCGAACTCGCGCATCGGGTCGAGCCAGGCCTGCACACGTGTCTGGATGTGCGGCTCGAAGCTCGCCACGCCGACGGCGCCGACCGCGGACATCAGCAGGCCGAACACGATCCAGCTGGTCCGCTCGGTGGCGACGTACAGCATGATCACGAACATGCCGAAGAACAGCAGCGAGGTACCGAGGTCGGTCTCGAAGACCAGGATCAGGATGGAGATGATCCAGACGACGATGATCGGACCGAGGTCACGGCCGCGGGGCAGGTAGAGCCCCATGAAGCGGCGGCTGGCCAGGGCCAGGGCGTCGCGCTTGACCATCAGGTAGCCCGCGAAAAAGACCGCCAGGACAATCTTGGCGAACTCGCCGGGCTGCAGGGTGCCGAGACCGGGGATCTTGATCCAGATCCTGGCGCCGAAGACGTTGTGGCCGAGGCCCGGGACCAGCGGCAGGAGCAGCAGCACCAGCGCGCCGGCCATGGAGATGTAGGTGTAGCGCTGCAGGACGCGGTGGTCCTTGAGGAAGAACAGCACGGCCACGAACAGGGCGACGCCGAGCGCCGAGTACATCAGCTGGCGCGGTGCCGCCTCGACGAACGTCCGGCTCGCCTGGAGGCGCTCCGACTGGTCCAGGCGCCAGATGGCGACCAGTCCGATGCCGTTCAGCAGCGTCGCGATGGGCAGCAGCAGGGGATCCGCATACGGGGCGAACTTCCGTACGGCGAGATGGCCGACGCCCGCCATCAGACCGAGACCGATTCCGTAGCTCAGCAGCCCGGCGGGCACCTGGTCGTCGAGGGCCAGGCCCACGTTGGCGTAGGCGAAGACCGGGATGACGACGGCGAACACCAGGAGTGCCAGTTCGGTGTTGCGGCGGCTGGGTGCGCCGATCGCGCCGATCGTGGACGTGTGCTGCGTCGACGGGTTCGTAGTACTGCTCATCGTGTGACAGGGCCTCTCACGGCTTGCCTACTGCTTACCGCACAGCGAGACGACCTTCTGCTCTTCCTCCGAGAGGCTGGGGCCGGGGCTGGGAGTGGGTGCGGTCGTGGACGGGGGCGTGGACTCCGGGGCCTTCGTCGAGCCCGAGGGGTTCGGCGTCGGCGATGCCTTGGACGTGAAGGAGACGGGCGTGGTTCCAGTGGTCCCTCCGGCCTCGCCCTCACCGGTCTTCGCGTTCTTCTCGCTTTCGGCGGCGCGCCGCTCGGCCTGCTTCTTGCACGCCGAGGCCTGCACCGACAGTTCCTCGATCTTCTCCCGCGCGCCGTACAGGTCGCCTTCGACGATGGTCGACTCGACCAGCTTCTGCTGGTAGGGCGGCAGGTACTTGAGTTCGATCTCGGGGTGGTCCTTCTCGACCTTCGAGAGCGAGACCCAGGCGAGGTCCTGGTTGATGCCCCGGTACAGCGCGACGTGTTCGCCCTTGGTGCCGACGTAGTACTGCGTCTGGGTCCAGCGCCAGCCGCCGTACAGGCCGCCGCCGAGGACGGCGAGCGCGAGCAGGCTGTACACGGACCGCTTGAGCCACCTGCGGGGCCTGGCGGGTTTGACGAAGTCGTCGTCGCCGTAGGAGAAGCCGTCGGTGGGGATGAAGCCGGTGACGTCGCCGCTGCCGGGCGGGCCGAACTCGCCGCCGCCCTGGGAGCGACGGCGGCCGAGCCCGGAGGCGCGGCCGGCCGGGGTCTGCATGATGCCGTTGTCGTGCGGCTGGTTCTGGTTCTCGGCGACGGCGCCGACCACGACCGGGGTGTCGGACAGCTGCCCGGCGAGGGTGTCACCGGTGTCGAGGTCCAGGACGTCGGCGACGATCACGGTGATGTTGTCGGGGCCGCCGCCGCGCAGCGCCAGTTCGATCAGGTTCTGGACGGTGTCCTCGGGGCCCTGGTAGCTGGCCAGGGCCTCCTCGAGGGTCTGGTGGGAGACGACGCCGGACAGACCGTCGGAGCAGATCAGGTACCGGTCGCCGGCCCGCACCTCGCGGATCGACAGATCTGGTTCGACGTGCTCGCCACTCCCGAGTGCCCGCATCAGCAGGGAGCGCTGCGGGTGGGTGGTGGCCTCCTCCTCGGTGATCCGGCCCTCGTCGACCAGACGCTGCACCCAGGTGTGGTCCTGGGTGATCTGGGTGAGGACGCCGTCGCGCAGGAGGTAGGCGCGGGAGTCGCCGACATGCACCATGCCGAGGCGCTGACCGGTCCACAGCAGGGCGGTCAGGGTGGTGCCCATGCCCTCGAGCTGGGGGTCCTCCTCGACCATCATGCGCAGCTGGTCGTTGGCCCGCTGGACGGCGGTGCCGAGCGAGGTGAGCAGGTCGGAACCGGGGACGTCGTCGTCGAGCGCGACGATGGTGGAGATCGCCTCGGAGGAGGCGACCTCCCCGGCCGCGGCGCCGCCCATGCCGTCGGCGATCGCGAGCAGGCGGGGACCGGCGTAACCGGAGTCCTCGTTGCCCTCCCGGATCATGCCCTTGTGCGATCCGGCGGCGAAGCGCAGGGACAGACTCATGCGCACCTCGCCCGTCGGCTCCGGATACAGCCGGTCGTGTCGAGCCACACTGCCCACCCTCCGGTCGGGAGCGCGCCGGGACCCTGGGTGGGGACCCCCACTGCGTGCTCGCTCCGCTCGCGCTCATTCATTGGTGTAGCACTACTTCCGCAGCTCGATGACGGTCTTGCCGATGCGGATCGGGGCGCCCAGCGAAATCGGTGTGGGGGTCGTCAGCCGGGTCCGGTCCAGGTAGGTGCCGTTGGTGGAGCCCAGGTCCTCCACGATCCACTGACCGTCGCGGTCCGGGTAGATCCTGGCATGGCGGCTGGAGGCGTAGTCGTCGTCCAGCACGATCGTGCTGTCGTGTGCCCGGCCCAGGGTGATGGTCTGGCCCTGGAGGGCGACGGTGGTGCCGGTGAGGGTGCCCTCGGTCACAACCAGCTTGGTGGGGGTGTTGCGGCCGCGGCGGCCGCCGCCGGCCTGCTGGCGCTGCGGCGGCGGTGCCTGGCGGGCCGCCTGCTGCGCCCGGCCGGAGTCCCGCCGGGATGATCCGCGCTGGGTGACGCGGGTTCCGAACAGGTCACTCCGGATGACCTGCACGGCCACGATCACGAACAGCCACAGTACGGCCAGGAACCCCAGCCGCATGACCGTGAGGGTCAGCTCTGACATTGCCCCCGCTTCACCCTTCGGCTTGCCTATAGATAACGGTGGTGCTGCCCACGACGATCCGCGAGCCGTCGCGGAGCGTAGCGTGAGTGGTGTGCTGTCCGTCCACCACGATGCCGTTGGTGGATCCGAGATCCTGGATCGTCGAGGGCGTTCCGGTCCGGATCTCGCAGTGCCGGCGGGAGACGCCGGGGTCGTCGATCCGTACGTCGGCGTCGGTGCTGCGGCCCATCACCAGGGTGGCGCGGGAGATCTGGTGGCGGGTGCCGTTGATCTCGATCCAGTAGCGGGTGCGTCCGCCGGGCACCGGTGCCGCGGCGGGGGGCCTCCGGCCGCCCGCGGGCTGCGGGTAGCCGTAACCGCCGGGCCTGCCGCCGGGGGGCGGCGCGGCGGGCATGGGCGGGGCGCCCGCGGGGGCGGCCGGCGGGTAGCCGTAGCCACCGGGACGGCCGGCCGGCGGGGCGCCGCCGGGGCCCGCTCCGGGGGCCGCCTGGCTGGCGGAGGAGGCGAGCGTACGGCTGCGCACCCGGTACAGGCCGGTGTCGAGGTCGTCCGCCTTCTCCAGGTGCACCTTGATGGGGCCCATGAAGGTGTAGCGCTGCTGCTTGGCGTAGTCGCGCACCATGCCGGCGAGCTCGTCGCCGAGTTGGCCGGAGTACGGGCTGAGGCGCTCGAAGTCAGGAGTGCTCAGTTCGACGATGAAGTCGTTGGGCACGACGGTGCGGTCGCGGTTCCAGATGGTGGCGTTGTTGTCGCACTCCCGCTGGAGTGCTCCCGCGATCTCCACGGGCTGCACCTCGGACTTGAACACCTTGGCGAAGGTGCCGTTGACCAGACCTTCGAGACGCTGCTCGAACTTCTTCAGGACTCCCATGGGGCACCTCCTCCGTCGCTGCTGTCCTGTGTACTGCCCCGTGCACAGTTTTGTGCACCGCTTACCTGGTACTGCTTACTGATCGTATCCACGCGCCGCTGGATCGGCTGGTTCCCCCTGTCCGTCCGCCCGGTCGACGGTGTCGACGCCCTGACGAGGTTCCCTCGGGTGCTTTCGTTCGAACTCCTCGGGCCGTGCTCGTGCGCGTCTTTCCGCCATGGATCGTAGAGGGGGCCGCAGACCAGTGTCCCGCACCCGGCTGTGGACTCCGTACGGCTCCTGGGGAGACGGGGGTGACCGGTACGAGGTTGATACGAGAAGCGGCCGCGGTCGTTGCACGGCGGGCCTTGGGGCGCCCCGGGGCGCGGGGGTGTTCCGTGGCCGGTCGTGGGGCGTCGTGGCCGGTCGGGACGGTGGCGGGGGAAAGGGATGTGAATCCATCCCGGCCAGCGTGCTAATGTTCTGCGTGTCGGAAGGCGCAAGGCCCCCAGCGGGGCAAGGGCTTGAAGACACACCCAATGCGCGGGTGGCGGAATAGGCAGACGCGCTGGATTCAGGTTCCAGTGCCCGCAAGGGCGTGGGGGTTCAACTCCCCCCTCGCGCACACCGTCGAACGGGCGGCATCCATCGGATGCCGCCCGTTTCGCATGCTTGGGGGTGGTGGGGGGGGCGGGGGCTCGTGTGAGGAACATCTCATGATCCTTTTCGCCTGGGGTGGCGCGCTGGCCGGTTGCGGTGGCGTGCGGGAGGGCCTGCTCGTCGACCGCAGCGGGGGTCTGTGCTCCCGGGCGCACTCGCGGGTCTGGCTCCGCTTGGTGGAGGACCGGGACGGCTGTCGCGCGGGGACGGTGCCGCGCGGGGGCGGTGGCCGGTGCCGGCCGGTCGGCGGGCGGCCGCCGGGACGGCGGGCGGGGGGATCGGCAGCCCTGCTCGGGTCTCCTTCTGGAGGGAGCGGGCCGGGGTCCAGGGGTAGCAGCCCGGCGTTTGCGGGGTGCCGCTGCGCCCACACAGGCCTTTAAGGCACTGGGGACCGTCCGCGAGGGCGACGTCGATCCGGTCCACGCGCGCGCCGGGCGCGTTGGCGTGGGTGACGTAGACGCCGTTGCCGCCGGTGCCGGTGGCCATCACCGCGGCGATCCCCAGCGTCCGCTCCGTGCCGTCCCCGAGCCACACCCGTACGCGCTGCCCAACGGTGTGCCGCTCCCACTCCTCGTTGACGATGACCGAGCCGTCGTCGAGGTCGGTGGCCTTCCCCGCGGTGAGCGGCAACCGCGCGGTGACCGCCTGCGCCCCGGGGTCGACGGCACGGGCCTCGGACCTGATCAGCGCCGTGCCCTCCTCGAGGACGTACACCGCGCTCGGCGCGCTCGCCGACACCCGCGCCCCGGGCACCGCGCGGAGCCGGTCCAGCGTCCGTGAGCCGATCGCCCCGCCGTGGGCGGCCGTGACGACGAACGCCGCGGTGGTCCGCTTCCGCGTCTCGGCGGCCCCGGCCCGGTCCAGCGTCTCGGTGGCGCCGAGCAGCGAGCCCGCCAGCGCCACCGTGACCAGGACGGGCGCGGCGACCGCGGCCGTGCGCCGCACCCCGGCGGACGCGTGCTCGCGCACCAGCATGCCGCCCGCCCCCGGGAGCCGGGCGGGCAGCCAGGCCAGCAGCCGGACGGCGGGGTGCACCACCGGGGGCGCGAGCAGCGCCGCGGCGGTGATCAGCAGCATGGGCAGGCTGACGTAGGTCTTGCGGTGCAGCAGATCGCCGGGATCGCTCAGCAGGGCGATGACGAGCGTCACCACGGCCGTCAACAGCAGACCCGTACCGCAGAGCCACCGCCCCCCGGTCATGGCGCCGGGGCCGGCGGACGCCTTGCGCAGCGCCTGGAGGGGTCCCGTGCGCCCCGCCCGCCAGGAGGCCGCCACGACGCCGCACAGGGCGACGAGGAGACCCGTCCAGAACGCCGCGTGGTACGGCCAGGACGCGTCGCCGATCGCGAACCAGCCCGGCGCCAGCTCCACGTCGACCACCCACGCGGCCAGCCGGGGCGCCGCTCGCGCGCCGAGCGCGCAGCCGGCGGCCGAGGCGAGTACCCCGACCAGCAGGGCCTCGAGGACCACCATCCGCCGTAGCTGTCCCGGAGTGGCCCCGGCCGTGCGCAGCAACCCGAACTCCCGGCGTCGCTGTTCGACGGCGAAGGCGAAGGTGGACGCCACCACGAACACCGAGACGAACGCGGAAACGCCGCCGGCCGTGCCGAACAGGGCGTTCAACGCGGTCAGCGCCTCCTTGTCGCGCAGGGGATCCGCGTCGGCCCACCGACGGTCGTCCCCTGTGAGGACCCGGACGCCTTCGGCGCCGCGCACCGCCTCCCGTACGTCAGCCGGGCGGGCGTCGACGATCAGCTGGTGCACGGGCGGGGACAGCTCGGCGGCGCGCGCGTCAGTGTGGAAGACGGCGTGTTCGAAGCCGCGAGCGGCCACGGTGCCCACCACCCGCACGCTCCCGCGGTCCGTGCGCAGCCGCTCGCCGGGCCGCGCCCAGTCACCACTGACGACGATCTCGTCGTCCGCGCGGGGCGCGCGGCCCGACTCGAGCGCGTACGAGGCGTACCGGGCGGTGGACCAGGGATGGCCGGTCAGCTCGCCCGGGCCGCCCTCCGCGCGGACGGGGTAGGAGCGGTCGGCGACGACGGTGCCGAGCCGGCGCAGCTTCGCCATGGTCGCCCGGGGCACCGCGCGGGGGTGCACCAGCTGCTCGGTCCGGTCGCCGTTCGGCGTCGGTACGCGCAGGGTGTGCGCCCCCTTGACCACGACCGGGGCGGCGGAGAACCGTTCCGGCTTCCGGGCGGGAGCGTCCAGGGACGAGGCGAGGGCGAGCCCCATGACGGTCAGCAGGGCCACGCCCAGCGACAGGGCGGTGAAAGTGCCGGCGAAGGTGATCCACCGGGCGTGCAGGGTGCGCAGGGCGAGGCTTAGCACGGCAGGGTCTCCAGCCCGGTCATCCGCGCGGCGACGGCGTCGGCGCCGGCCCCCGCCAGCTCGCCGTGGACGCGGCTGTCGACCAGGAACACCACACGGTCCGCGCGGGCGGCGGCCGCCGGGTCGTGGGTCACCATGACCACCGTCCCTCCCTCGCGGTCGGCGATCCCGCGCAGCAGGGTGAGCACATCGTGCCCGGTCCGGGAGTCGAGCGCGCCGGTCGGCTCGTCGGCGAACAGCACCTCGGGGCGGGTGATCAGGGCACGGGCCAGCGCGACCCGCTGCTGCTGGCCGCCGGACAGCTCGGCGGGCCGGTGCCGGGCGCGGTCACCGAGGCCGACCTCTTCCAGCGCCTCGCGGACCCGGGCGCGCGGTACGCGCCGGCCGGCCAGCCGCAGCGGCAGGGCGACGTTCTGCTCGGCGGTCAGCGCCGGCAGCAGGTTGAACGCCTGGAAGACGAACCCGATCCGCTCGCGCCGCAGCAGCGTCAGCCGCCGCTCACCCAGCCCGGTCAGTTCGGTGCCGCCGACGGAGACCGAACCCGAGGTGGGCCGGTCGAGCCCCGCGGCACACTGCAGCAGCGTGGACTTGCCGGAGCCGGAGGGGCCCATCACGGCGGTGAAGCTCCCGCGCGGGAAGGCGAGTGAGACCTCGTCCAGCGCGCTCACCGCACTGTCGCCCGATCCGTACCGCCGGCTCACCCGACGCAGGGCGACCGCGTCGCCGTTCCTCTGGTCGATGTGCCCACTCTCCTGTCCGTCCCGGCCGTTCCGGGGTGACCGCCTGGGGAAACGAAACCGTCCGGGGGCCCGGCGGCGCAGTGCGGCAGGGGCGAGAAAGGGGGTAGGGCCAGGCATACCCCGGGACCTCCGTCAGGGCCCATGGCCGCGGACGACGCCGACTCCTACGGTGATCCGCATGCAGCCTCGCAACCCCTGGCAGGCCATGTCCCGCCCCCGCTACGCGCTGTCGGCGTGGCCGTGGCGCTCGGCCGGGTATCTGCTCACCGGCGCGGTGACCGGCGCGGCCGTGCTCGTGGGCCTTGTGGTGTCGGTGGTGGCCGGCGGTGTGCTGGCGCTCGCCCTGGTGGGGCTGCCGCTGCTGCTCGGCACCGTCCTCGCGGGCCTGCCGGTGGCATGGCTGGAACGGCGGCGGCTGCGGCTGGTCGACGGAGAACCGGCGCACGACCCGCATCTGCCGCCCGCGGCCCCGGGACCGCGCGCCTGGCTGACCACCCGGCTACGCGAGCGGGCCACCTGGCGGGAGCTCGGTCACGCCCTGCTGTTCGCGGGCCTGCTGTGGCCGGTCGACGCCCTCGTGCTCACGGCCGGCCTGCTCCTCCCGGCGGCCGTGACCCTCACCCCGCTGCTGATGGCGACGACGGGTGACGGCAGGGAGGCGAAGATCGTCAAGCTGTGGACGGTCACCAGCTGGCCCGCGGCGTTCGGTGCCGCCCTGCTCGGGATCGTCCTGCTCGCCCTGGGGACCTATCTGCTGGGTGTCGCGGCGGGTGCCCGCGCGGGGCTGACCCGGCTGCTGATCGCCCCGCGCGAGGACCAACTCGACGCCCGGGTCATCGAACTGACGCAGTCACGGGTGCGCCTGGTGGACGCGTTCGAGGCGGAACGGCGCCGCATCGAACGGGATCTGCACGACGGCGCCCAACAGCGCCTGGTCGCCCTGACGATGACGCTCGGTCTGGCCCGCCTCGACGCGCCGCCCGGCCCGCTCGCCGATCAACTCGCGCGGGCGCACGACGAGTCGGGGCGGGCGCTGCAGGAGTTGCGGGAGCTCATCCACGGCATCCATCCCCAGGTGCTCGCCGACTACGGACTCGAGGCCGCCGTCGCCGACGCCGCCGACCGGTCCGCCGTACCCGTGGACGTGGACCTGCGCCTGCCCGCGCGGCTGCCCGCCTCCGTGGAGGCCGCCGGGTACTTCGTGGTGTGCGAGGCCCTCGCCAATATCGGCAGGCACAGCGGGGCGAGCCGCGCGCGAGTGGCCGGCGGGCACCGCGACGGACGGCTGCTGCTGGAGATCCACGACGACGGGCGGGGCGGGGCACGGGCCGGCGCGGGCAGCGGGCTGACGGGACTGGCCGACCGGGTGTCGGTGCTCGATGGCAGACTCACCCTGTCCAGCCCGGTGGGCGGACCGACCCTGCTGCGTGTGGAGATCCCTTGCGCCCCCTGACGGATGGCCGGGCGCTGCGCGTCGTGCTGGCCGAGGACAGCGTGCTGCTGCGGGAAGGCCTGATCGGTCTGCTCCAGCGGTGCGGGCACGAGGTCGTGGCGGCGGTCGGCGACGCGGAGGCGCTGGTCGCCGCGGTCGGGGAGCACGACCCGGACATCGTGGTGACCGATGTCCGGATGCCCCCGGGCTTCCGGGACGAGGGCCTGCACGCGGCCGTGCGGCTGCGCGCGGGGCGGCCCGCCCTGCCCGTGCTGGTCCTCAGCCAGTACGTCCAGCGCCGGTACGCCGCCGATCTGCTGGACTCGGGCGACGGCACGGGCGTGGGCTATCTGCTGAAGGACCGGGTTGGCCAGGTCGAGGAGTTCGTGGCCGCGCTGCGCGACGTCGCGGCGGGCGGCACGGTGGTGGATCCCGAGGTCGTACGGCAGTTGCTGCGCCGCCGGCGTGATCCGCTGGAGCGGCTGTCCCCGCGGGAGCGGGAAGTGCTGGCGCTGATGGCCGAGGGCAAATCCAACGGCGCGATCGCGCGTGCGCTGGTGGTGTGCGAGGCGGCCGTCGGCAAGCACATCGGCAGCATCTTCACCAAGCTGGACCTGCCACCCGAGGACGGGACGCACCGGCGGGTGCTGGCCGTGCTCGCGTATCCAAGGGCGTGAGTCGGCCCGCGACGCGGTAATGAAAACCGACCGGACGGTTCTATGTTCCGGAGGAGGCCAGATAGGCCCGGTACCAGGGTGCCGACCGCGCAAAGGCCGTGGCGAAGCCCTCGCCCGGTGAGCAGTCCAGGTCCTTCCAGAAGGCGTCGTCCGCGAACCAGTGGTCCACGGTGAGCATGTCCAGATGATGCAGCGCGCGCGGGGAGCCGGTGGCTCGCGCGCGGGCAGTGGCCACGTCCACCGACGCGCCGTCGCCGGGCCGCTCCACCTGCTCGTACACGGCCGTGAGCAGTTCGGAAGCGGGTACGGGGTCCGGGTGGCCGACGTAGTGGGCGCCGGGCCCGTGCTTCGGGGACAGGGCGGCGGCCAGGACCGCCCGGCCGAGGGTTTCGACGTCGATCATCGAGTGGAGTGCCGCGCAGCCGGCCAGGGGCGCGGACAACTCCCGCAACAGCCCCACCAGCCCGGGGACCACCCAGCGGTCGCCCTCGCCATGGACCAGATGCGGGCGCAGCACCAGTCCGCCCGCGTCGAGCACATGCCGTTCCGCCGCCGCGCGGGAGCGGCTGGTGGCGGAGACCGGAGCGATCGGGGCCTCGCCGGGCCGGACACCGCTGAAAGGGCCCCGGCCGTGGACGGCGGCGGTGCTGACGTACACGATCCGGCGCACCCCGCTGCGTGCGGCCTCCTCTACCAGGGCCTTGGTGCCGAGGTCGTTGACGGCTGCGACGGCCTCCGGGTCGCCGCTTACGCGGGAGGCGCAGTGGACGAGGACGTCGATGCCGTCGCACACACCGTAGAGCGCGCGGGGGTCGGTGAGATCACCGGGCACCGTCCGGGCGCCCCGGGGTTCGCCCGGCGTGCGGCGGGACAGGGCGCGGACACGGACACCGGGGCGCCCATGGGCCGCTGCGGCGACCCGGCTGCCGACGAAGCCGGTCGCGCCGGTCAGCAGGAGGCCGACGGTCACAGGAGCGGCCGTACCGGGGCGGTGGGGGCGCAGGTGAGGGTGGCGGCGAAGACGGGTTGGTCGTCCTGCCGTCCCGTCACCCGGACCGTCACCTCGTCCTCGTCCTTCTCCAGGACGTCCGTGTCGATCCAGCAGGGGCTGTCCAGTTCGGCGTAGCGGCTGAAGGAGACGGACAGCTCGGACGGCAGGAAGGGCAGCCGGCCCGATGCCGCGGCCGCCGCCTGGCGGGCGGCCTCGAACAGGACCATGCCGGGGACGTGGTCGTTGGGGCGCGGGAAGAGCACCGGGTGACCGGTGTCGACGCGCAGAAGCCAGGTGTCGGGTCGGTCGGCGGGGGCGAGGACGACGTCCTCCGCGCGGTGGCGACCCACTTGTTCGGGCGGAACCGGTGCCGGCGGTGGTATTCGCACGCCCAGGGCGGCCAACTGGCGTGCCCGCAGGCGGCGGTAGGCGGCCGGTGAGGTGCAGCCCGTACTGCCGGTGCCGCTGGCGACGAGTCTGCCCGCGCGGTGGAACTCCATGGTCGTGCGCATGCTGTTCAGGCCGCGGCCGCGGCGGCGCACCTCGGAGCACACGACGTCGACGGTGACCGGCTCTGCCGCCTCGGCGAGCGGTAACGCGGCGGGATCGGTGAAGACATCCAGGTCACGCATGACGAAATGGGTGTCGGCGGGGGCGCCGAACTCGGCGTGGGCGAGGGCCAGCGATATCTGGCGCACCGTTTCCCCGACGATCATCGGATCGTGGTGGTGTTCGTCGACCGGGCCGAAGAAACTGTGGTCGGCGGGCCAGCGTGCGGTGACGCGGAACCGGTCGTCCGAGAACCGGACCCACTCCACCGGGAAGACGTCCGCCGCGCGGGAGCGGTGGGCGAGTTCCGGTGTGACGCGGGTGCGGGAGGGGGTGGTTGCCGCGGCGTTTGCGGGCAGACCCTGCTCTCCGGTCTGATCCTCCATGGGTGCGCCAAAGGAATCCGGTCGCGGCATGAGAACCCCCGGGAATCGGCCATCTGGTTTAGGTTCGCACTAAGATACGGACGAGACGGTTTTTTTCAAGGGTGATCCACATCGCCGGATGCAAGCCCGAGCGCGCCGGACAGCGCGACGGACCGCACGGCGGCCGCACGCCGACAGCACGGTGACCGCACGGTGCGACCCACCAGACCCACGAGGATCCACGCAGATCAGGAGGCACCCGATGGCGCGACAGGAGCGCGCGATCCGCACCCGGCGGACCATCTTGGAGGCGGCGGCGGCCGTCTTCGACGAACGTGGCTACACCTCGGCGACCATTGGGGAGATCCTCGAGCGGGCCGGGGTCACCAAGGGCGCGCTCTACTTCCACTTCGGCTCCAAGGAGGAGCTGGCCCTCGGCGTGTTCGAGGAGCAGCTGGCGTTCTCCCTGCCGCCCCAGGCCGCCAAACTGCAGGAACTGGTCGACTCCGGCCTTGTGCTGGCGTTGCGGCTGCGGACCGAGCCGCTGGTGCGGGCGAGTGTCGGACTGGCGCTGGACCAAGGGGCGCTGGGGCTGGACCGGACGCCGGCGTTCGGCATGTGGATCGACCAGACCACCCGGACGCTGGCCGAGGCCAAGGCGGGGGGCGAACTGCTGCCCCATGTCGACGCGACGGAGACCGCGGAACTGCTGGTCGGCAGCTTCTCGGGGGTGCAGCTCTTGTCCCAGCTGCGCTGCCAGCGGCAGGATCTGGAGCACCGGGTGGTCGTGCTGTTCCACCACATGCTCCCGGGCATCGCGGTTCCCGCGGTGCTGGCCCGCCTGGACATCTCGCCCGGCCGTGCCGGGCGGTTGCTCGCCGAGGGGCGGGCGCTTCCGGTGGCCGGGGACGTCGCGGAGGCCGGGTAGGCGCGGCCCGGTTGTCCACAGGCGGGGAGTTGTCCACAGGGGCCTGACGAGTTTCGGCCACCGGCGGTACGGTCGGCACGATCGATGTTGTCGCGTGTGTACAGCGCGCATGTGGACGGGGGAGGCGGTCGCCATGACCGAGTTCAATGCCGGTACGGCCGGGGCCCGAGGGGTGCCCCAGGCGCCGGAGGCCGGAGACACGGGCGCCGCGGGACGGGTACGGCGGCTGCCGCGGGTGCCCGGGTTCGCCGAGTGGCCGGCGGCGGGCACGCCCAAGGCCGAGGGCAAGGCCCTGCGCAGGCAGGTGCCGCGCGGCGCACACGCCGCCCTCGACCTGGACGCCTCCCGTCCCGACGCCGTGAGCGCCGTCGAGGAGTCCAGCCGCGGCCGGCTGCCGGAGCTCACCCCGATCCGCGTGGGCAGGATGGCGGCCACACCGTTCGCCTTCCTGCGCGGCTCGGCGGGCCTGATGGCATACGACCTGGCCCGCACCCCCATGACGGGCATCGGTGCCCAGATCTGCGGCGACGCCCACGCGGCGAACTTCGGTCTCTACGGGGACGCGCGCGGCGGCCTCGTCATCGACCTGAACGACTTCGACGAGACCGTGTACGGCCCCTGGGAATGGGACCTCAAGCGGCTCGCCGCCTCCCTGGTGCTCGCCGGGCGGGAGGCCGGCGCGGACGAGGACACTTGCCGCGCGGCGGCCCACGACGCCGTCGGCGCCTACCGGCGCACCATGCGGCTGCTCTCCAGGCTGCCCGCCCTGGACGCCTGGAACGCCATCGCGGACGAGGAACTCGTCTCCCACACCGACGCGCACGATCTGCTGGGCACGCTGCGGCGGGTCTCCGAGAAGGCCCGCGCCAACACCAGCGGCCGGTTCGCGGCCAAGTCGACCGAGCCGACCGACGACGGCGGGCGCCGCTTCGTCGACGCGCCCCCGGTGCTGCGCCGGATACCGGACGCCGAGGCCGCGCAGGTGGCCGCCTCCCTGGAGGAGTACCTCGGCACGCTCCCGCCGGACCGCCATCCGCTGCTCGCCCGGCACGCGGTGCACGACGTGGCGTTCCGCGTCGTCGGCACCGGCAGCGTGGGCACCCGCTCGTATGCGGTGCTGCTCCTCGACCACCGGGGCGAGCCCCTGGTGCTCCAGGTGAAGGAGGCCCGTCCCTCGGCGCTGGTGCCGCATCTGCCGGCGGCCGGCTTCGACACCCCCGAGGCGGGGCACGAGGGCAGGCGCGTGGTGCACGGACAGAAGCGCATGCAGGTCGTCAGCGACAGCCTGCTCGGGTGGACGACGGTCGACGGCCGCCCCTTCCAGGTGCGCCAGTTCCGCAACCGCAAGGGCAGTGTGGACCCGGCGGCGCTGGCCGCCGACCAGATCGACGACTACGCCCGGATGACCGGCGCCCTGCTGGCCCGCGCCCACTCCCACAGCGCCGACCCGCGCCTGATCGCCGGCTACTGCGGCAAGAACGACGAGCTGGACGAGGCGGTGGCCGCGTTCGCCGTCGCTTACGCCGACCGCACGGAGGCGGATCACACGGACCTGGTGACGGCCGTGCGCTCGGGGCGCATCGCGGCGGAGACGGGGGTCTGAGCGGCCGTCCGCGGAAGGCACGGCTTCCCGGGACGGACCCTGAGCCGCGGGCGCGCGGCGTGGGCCCCGGCGGGTGGCCTACGCTGTCCGGGTGACGACCTCGGAAGGTGAGCAGGGTGGCGGCGGCGCCGGCGCGGAGCGGACGCCCGGCGAAGGTGCGGCGCGGCCCGAGGACCGGCTGGAACAGGCCGTACGGGCGGCCGAGCAGGCGCTGATCGAGTTCGAGATCGCCGTGGAGACCTTCCGCGTCGAGGTCGAGAACTTCTCCCGGCTGCACGAACAGAAGCTCGGCCCGATGTACGCCCGCCTCGAGGAACTCGACGCCCGGATCCTGGAGGCCAAGGCCGCTCGCAGTGAGGATCCGGAGGACCGGCGGCGGGCCGACGAGGCGCGCGCCCGGCTCATGCCGATCCCCGGGGTCGAGGAACTGATGAACGGCTGGATGGACGGGGACGGCCTGTTCCCCGAGGCCACCGCCATGCTCACGGACCGGCCGGTCCGGCCCCCGCAGCGGGTGCGGCCCAGCGAGGAGGCCCGCAAGCTCTACCGCGAGCTGGCCCGCAAGGCCCACCCCGACCTGGCGCAGGAGGACAAGGAGCGGGTCCGCCGCGAGGAGTTCATCACCCGGGTCAACGCCGCCTACGCCCGTGGCAGCGAGGCCGAGCTGCGGGAACTCGCCGAGGAGTGGGCAGCGGGACCGGAGCTGAAGCGCGTGCCCAGCGCCGGCGAGGAGCTCTACGCCCGCCTCGAATGGCTCTCCCGGCGCAAGGAACTGCTCACGCTCGTCGCCAGGGAACTCGAGGAGAGCGCCATCGGCTCGATGCTCCGCCTCGCGCCCGACGACCCGGACGCGCTGCTCGAGGAGATCGCCGGACAGCTGAAGGCCCAGGTCAGTGAACGCGAGGCCGAGCTGGAGGCCCTGCTGAGCTGAGGCAACGCACGCCCGGTCGGGTAGCGTCGGGGGTATGAGCTTTGGAGCTGGTGTGCCCACGGTCCAGGTCGCGGACCTCAAGGACGGCGACTTCCTGCTGGACGTCCGTGAGGCCGACGAGTGGAAGGCCGGCCACGCCGAAGGGGCGCTGCACATCCCCATCAGCGAGTTCGTGGCCCGCTACGGCGAGCTGACCGAGGCCGCCCCGGGGGACGGCCGGATCCATGTGATCTGCCGGTCCGGCGGACGGTCGGCCCAGGTCACGATGTACCTGGCCCAGCAGGGCATCGACGCCGTCAATGTGCACGGCGGCATGCAGCTGTGGGAGTCCGCCGGCCGTCCTGTCGTCACCGACGAGGGAGAGCCGGGGCACGTCCTGTAGCGGCCGCGGGCGGATGACCGGCGCCCGCCCGGCGTCCGCCCGATATCCGCTGCTGCCGGTCGCTGCCCGTCGCAACCGGTCGCTACCGGTCGAAGTCGAGCTCCACCGTCTCCGTCACCGGATGCGACTGGCAGGCCAGGACATAGCCCGCCTCGGTCTCCTCCGACTCCAGCGCGAAGTTGCGGTCCATCCGCACCTCGCCCGCGACCAGGAAGGCGCGGCATGTTCCGCACACGCCGCCCTTGCAGGCGTAGGGCGCGTCGGGCCGGTTGCGCAGCACCGTGTCCAGCAGGGACTCCCCTGACCGGACGGGCCAGGTGCCGCCGCGTCCGTCGAGCCGGGCGGTGACCGTGCTGTGCGCCGGCGCGGACGCCGTGACGGCAGGTGCCGTACGGGCGTCGACGTGGAAGATCTCCTCGTGGATGCGGGCGCGGGCGACGCCCAGGTCGCGCAGCGCCCGCTCGGCGCCCTCGACCAGGCCGTAGGGCCCGCACAGGAACCAGCCGTCCACCTGTTCCACGGGCAGCAGCACCGGAAGCAGCCCTGCCAGCCGCCCCCGGTCCAGCCGCCCGGACGGCAGCCCGGCCTGCTGCTCCTCGCGGGAGAGCACCGTCACCAGCTGGAATCGCTCGGGGTACCGGTCCTTCAGGTCGGCGACCTCCTCCAGGAACATCGTCGAGGCGGTCGTGCGGTCGCTGCGGATCAGGCAGAACCGGGCTCCGGGCTCCCGGGCCAGGAGCGTGGAGACGATCGACAGCACCGGGGTGATGCCGCTGCCGCCGACGATCGCCGCGTACCGGCCCGGGGCGGGAGGGAGCGTGAAGCGGCCGGCAGGGGTCATCACCTCCAGCTCGTCGCCGAGGGCGATCTCCTTGAGCGCGTAGGTGGAGAAGGCGCCGCCCTCGACCAGTCGCACTCCGACCCGCAGTGTGCTCGGCGCCTCGCCGTCGGGCGCGGGGGAGCAGATGGAGTAGGTGCGCCGTATCTCCTGGCCGTCGGCGGTGTGACGCAGAGCCAGATGCTGACCGGGTGCGTAGCGGTACTCCTCGCGCAGCTGCGGGGGGACGTCGAGGGTGAGGGCGACGGAGTCGTCGGTGAGCCGGTCGACCGCGGCCACCCGGAGCCGGTGGAAGCGGGCCATCACAACTCCTTGAAGTGGTCGAACGGTTCACGGCAGGCCAGGCAGCGGCGCAGTGCCTTGCACGCGGTGGACGAGAAGCGGCTGAGCAGCTCGGTTTCGGCGGACCCGCAGTGCGGGCAGCGGACGGGGGCCGGATCGCCCCCGGGCAGCCGGGCCTCCCGGGTGCGGGTCGCCCCGAGCTCCACGGCGACCGGCCCGGAGGCCGCCCGGGTGCGCGGCGGGGCGATGCCGAACTCCCGGAGCTTGCGGCGCCCTTCTTCCGTGATGTCGTCGGTCGACCAGGCGGGTGCGAGCACCGTGCGCACGGTGACCTCGCGCATGCCGTGCTCGCGCAGCACCCGCTCTATGTCGAGGCTCATCGCCTCGATGGCCGGGCAGCCGGTGTACGTCGGGGTCAGTTCGACCTCGACGGTGTCCGCCCCGCGGGCATGCACCGCCCGCACCACGCCCAGTTCACGCAGGGTCAGCACCGGCAGTTCCGGGTCGGGCACCGAACCGGCGAGTTCCAGGAGCTCCGCCTCCAGGGGGGTGGCGGTCACCATGACGCCCCCGGGTGGCTGCGGTGCAGGTGCTGCATCTCGGCGAGCATCCGGCCGAAGGGCTCGGTGTGCAGGCCCTGCCGGCCCGCACCCGCCGCCCACGCTCCCGTGCGCGGACCGTCGGGCACCGTGAGGGTGGCCTGGCGCAGCACCTCCGAGGTCCACTCCAGCCAGGCCGTCTCCAGGCCGGTCCAGTCGACGTCGATGCCCTCGACCGGCTGGAACATCTCGCCGGTGTAGCGCCACAGGGCGTCCACGGCCCGCTGCATCCGCGTGTGGCTCTCGTCGGTGCCGTCCCCGAGCCGCAGGGTCCACTGCCGGGCGTGGTCGCGGTGGTAGTCGACCTCCTTGACGGCCTTGGCGGCCAGCGGGGCGAACGGTCCGTCCCCGGCGGCCAGTTCCGCGTACAACAGGTACTGGTGGGCGGAGAAGAACAGCTGACGGGCGATGGTGTGGGCGAAGTCGCCGTTGGGCTGCTCCACCAACTGGAGGTTGCGGAAGGCGCGCTCCTCGCGGAGAAAGGCCAGTTCGTCCTCGTCGCCGGCCATCGACAGCAACACCCGGGCCTGCCCCAGCAGGTCCAGCGCGATGTTGGCGAGGGCGACCTCCTCCTCCAGCACGGGGGCGTTGCCGGCCCACTCGCCCAGCCGGTGGGAGAGGACCAGCGCGTCGTCACCGAGGGCGAGCGCGGCCGCCGTGACGGCGGTGTCCTTGGCGGGTGTCGTCGTCACAGGTGCTGCACCCCCTTGGGGATCTCGTAGAACGTCGGGTGCCGGTAGGGCTTGTCGGCGGACGGTTCGAAGAACGGGTCCTTCTCGTCGGGGGAGGAGGCGGTGATCGCGGACGACGGCACGACCCAGATCGAGACGCCCTCGCCGCGCCGGGTGTACAGATCGCGGGCGTTGCGCAGGGCGAGCTCCGCGTCCGGCGCGTGCAGGCTGCCGGCGTGGGTGTGGGACAGTCCCCGGCGCGAGCGCACGAAGACCTCCCACAGAGGCCAGTCGGTGTGGGTCATGCTCGCATCGCTCCTGTCTCGCCGTTCATGTGCTTGGCCGCGTGGGCCGCTGCCGCCTCCCTGACCCAGGCGCCCTCTTCGTGTGCCTTCCTGCGCCGGTCCAGCCGCTGTTCGTTGCACGGGCCGTTGCCCTTGAGGACGTCCCAGAACTCCGACCAGTCGATCGCGCCGAAGTCGTGGTGCCCGCGCTCCTCGTTCCACTTCAGGTCGGGGTCGGGGAGGCTGAGGCCGAGGGATTCGGCCTGGGGGACGCAGATGTCGACGAAGCGCTGGCGCAGCTCGTCGTTGGAATGCCGCTTGATCTTCCAGGCCATCGACTGCGCGGAGTGCTGCGACTCGTCGTCGGGCGGGCCGAACATCATCAGCGACGGCCACCACCAGCGGTCCACCGCGTCCTGCGCCATCGCGTGCTGCTCGGGGGTGCCCTTGCTGAGGGCGAGCAACAGCTCGTAGCCCTGGCGCTGGTGGAAGGACTCCTCCTTGCAGATGCGGACCATGGCGCGCGCGTACGGACCGTAGGAGCAGCGGCACAGGGGGACCTGGTTGGTGATGGCCGCGCCGTCCACGAGCCAGCCGATGGCGCCGACGTCCGCCCAGGTCAGGGTGGGGTAGTTGAAGATCGAGGAGTACTTCTGGCGGCCGGTGTGCAGCTTGTCGAGCAGCTCCTCGCGGCTGGTGCCGAGTGTTTCGGCGGCGCTGTAGAGATACAGGCCGTGCCCGGCCTCGTCCTGCACCTTGGCCATGAGGATCGCCTTGCGGCGCAGTGAGGGCGCGCGCGTGATCCAGTTGGCCTCCGGCTGCATGCCGATGATCTCGGAATGCGCGTGCTGGGCGATCTGCCGGACCAGCGTGGCCCGGTAGGCGTCAGGCATCCAGTCGCGCGGCTCGATCCGCTCGTCGGCTGCCACGGCCGCGTCGAAGGCGTGCTGGTGGGCGGCGGTGTCGTCCGCGGCCAAGACGTCGTACGCCCGGCTGCCGGCCGTATCGCGGGCGGCTGCTGTCGCCATGAGGTCCCCCTCGACCTGGATGCTTCCCGGAGCACGCTCCCGACCGATCGTTCGGTTCGTGCGATTCCATGGTGAGACGGGCGCCGCGAGGTGTCAACCGCTGTGGATAACCTGCGGGGGGCTTTCCGTGGACAACGGGTGCTCGCACGGGGATGTGGTGACGGCCACGGAAACGGGTTCCGAGAGGACTGTGTCCGGGCGGCCGGTGCTGAGTACCGTTCGTGCGACGCGGCGCAGCGGACGCGCGCGGCGGCACGGGGGCCTCGCGGCGGGGGCGGAAGCAGGGACGGACCGGGATCGGTGGATCGGGGCGGGATGGACGCGTACGACAAGGGCTCGGACGCCCGGCAGGAGCCTGCCGGGCGGGGCCTGCCGCACCCGCGCCCCGCCTCCTCCGACCCCGCCTCCTCCGACCCCGCCTCCACGACCGGCCCGCCCGTCGCCCCCCGTACCGGTGTGGCCGCCCTCTCCCTGCGCTACCAGATCGGCGCCGCGGTGGCCCTCGCGCTCGTCGCCGTCGCGGTCTGCGTGCACCTCGGCATGACGTTCCTGCACGTCGCCCCCGCGAACACGGTCAGCAAGCAGCACCGCGAGAGCATCGAGAACTGGATCTACCCGGAGTTCGAGCAGAACTGGAAGCTGTTCGCGCCGAACCCCCTGCAGCAGAACATCGCCGTCCAGGTGCGCGCCGAGATCCGCACCGCGGACGGCGCGTCCCGGACCACCGGCTGGTACGACCTGTCCGCGCAGGACGGCCGGGCCATCGACGGCAACCTGGCGCCCAGCCACACCCAGCAGAACGAACTGCGTCGCGCCTGGGACTTCTTCGTCTCGACGCACGACAACGACAACCGCCCGGTGGGCCACCGCGGAGCACTGTCCGAGGCGTATCTGCGCCGGATCATGGTGATGCGCCTGGACCGCGCGGACGCCGCCGGCCCTGACGGCACCCTCGCGCGGGTCCAGGTCCGCTCCCGCACCACCAACGTGCCGCCGCCGGACTGGAGCGACGAGAAGATCTCCACCACACCCGTGTACCGCACCCTGCCCTGGTGGTCCCTGCCCGACGACGAGACCCGGGGAGGCATCGGGTGAACCGCCTCTCGCTGGCGCTCTCCCGTGTGATCGCCCGCGTCACCGACTCCGCGCTCGGCCCCCACCAGACCGCCGTGATCCGCATCGGCTTCGCACTGACCTGGCTGCTGTTCCTGCTGCGTGAGTTCCCCCACCGCCAGGAGCTGTACGGTCCGGACGGGCCCTGGGAATGGGACCTCGCCGATCAGCTGGTCACGACGAACGACGCCTTCACCGTGCTGCTCTGGTCGGAGAGCGCGCTCTGGTTCGAGTCCGTCTACGCGCTCGCCGTGCTGTGGAGCCTGCTGCTCCTGCTGGGCTGGCGCACCCGCACCATGTCGGTGCTCTTCATGGTGGGTGTGCTCGCGCTGCAGAACCGCAGCGTCTTCGTGGGGGACGGCGGCGACAACGTCCTGCACCTGATGTCGATCTACCTGGTGTTCACCCGCTGCGGCCAGGTCTGGTCGCTGGACGCGCGGCGGGCGCGCCGCCTGAAGGAGGCAGGCGCGCGCGGGGAGTGGCCGCGCGACCGGGTCGGCCCGGTCCTGTGGGCCGTGCTGGGCCTCCTACTGGTTCTGGCCACGCTGGCGGGCCGGACGGACAGCGACTGGTTCATACCGGCGCTGCTGTGGACCGTGTGGCTCGCGCAGGCGCTGTGGTGGCTGGTCGGGCGCCGCGCGAGGACCGGGGAGCCGCGGATCCTGCTGGACGTCGTGGCGAACATCGTGCACAACGGCGCCCTGCTCGTGATCATGGCCGAGGCCTGTCTGGTCTACGCCACGGCCGGCTGGTACAAGGTGCAGGGATCCCGCTGGCAGGACGGCACCGCGGTGCACTACCCGCTCCAGCTGGAGTACTTCTCCCCCTGGCCGGCTCTGGCGGACCTGCTGTCGGCCAGCGGCACCATGGTGATGCTGGTGACCTACGCGACCGTCGCCGTGCAGGTCGCCTTTCCGTTCACGCTGTTCAACCGGCGGGTCAAGAACGTCCTGCTGTCCTTCATGATCTTCGAGCACGCGGTGATCGCCGTCGCGCTCGGGCTGCCCTTCTTCTCCCTGGCGATGATCGCCGCCGACGCGGTCTTCCTGCCGACGTCCTTCCTGCGCCGCCTGGGCGATCTGGCGGCACACGCGTACGGGCGGCTGCGCCCGCGCGGGGGCCGGGCACGGGTCCCGGGGCCGCGCTCCCCGGCGGACGTCCCTGCGGACGGGGTCCCGGTGGAGGCGGCCGCCCCGGCGCCCGGCGGAGCACCGGGCCCGCGCACGTAGGCTGCACGCCATGAACGACCCCGCCCGCACCACGGGACCCGAGAACCCGGCCGACCCGGTGTCCGACTGGCGCCGGCTGGCCGACGGCGCCGTCCTGCTCGACGGCTTCCATGCCCTCAAGCACGCGGTGCGCTTCGGGGCCGAGGTACGGCTGGCGCTCGCCGCGGACCGGGGTGCCGCGCTGGCGCTCGCCGACGAGCTGGCCCCGGATGTGCGGGAGACGCTGGCGGGGCTGCTGACCGAGGTGCCGCACGCCACGTACGCCTCGCTGCTGCCGCGCCCGCATCCCACCGCCGTGGCCGCCTTGGCTGTACGCCCCTCCCGCGCGGGTCATCTCGCGAAGCTGTCGCACACGCCGCGCACTGCGCCCGTGGTGGTCCTGGACAACCCGCGCAACCTCGGCAACGCGGGGGCCGTCATCCGGCTGGCCGCCGGCTTCGGCGCGACCGGGGTGGTCACCACCGGCACCCTCGACCCCTGGCACCCCACGGTGGTGCGCGGCGGGGCGGGGCTGCACTTCGCCACCGCCGTGGAGCGGCTGACCGTCGACGAGCTGCCGCCGGGGCCGGTCTTCGCGCTCGATCCCGAGGGCGAGGACATCCGCTCGCTGAAACTGCCGGACGACGCGCTGCTCGCGTTCGGCTCCGAGCGCAGCGGGCTGTCGCCCGAGCTGCGCGCGCGGGCCGACCACCTGGTGGCGCTGCCGATGCGCCCCCAGGTCTCCAGCTACAACCTCGCGACCAGTGTCGCCATGACGCTGTACCACTGGAGCGCCATCGGGGGCGCACCCTTCTGAGGCGGCTCAGGCCTCCCGGCGCACCTCGACCACCCGGAAGCGGTTGGCCACGAACGCGCCGTCGCACAGGGCCGCGTTGGCCGCCGGGTTGCCGCCGGAGCCGTGGAAGTCGGAGAAGGCGGCCGTCTGGTTGACGTACACCCCGCCGGTGAGGTTCAGGGAGAGCTGGGCGGCCTCCTCCAGGCACACCTCCTGGACGGTCTTCTCGACCTCCGGCGAGGTGGTGTAGGCGCCGACCGTCATCGCGCCCTTCTCGCGGATCGTGCGCCGCAGCAGCTCCGCCCCGTCGTCGGCCGAGTCGACGGCGACGGCGAAGGAGACCGGGCCGAAGCACTCGCTCATGTAGGCCGCCTCGGCGTCCGGCTTCGATCCGTCCAGCTTCACGATCACCGGCGTGCGCACCACCGCGCCCGGGAACTCCGGGTTGGCGATCTCCCGGGAGGCGAGGGCGACCTCACCGAGCCCGGCGGCGGCCTCCAGGCGGGCCTTGACGTCCGGGTTGACGATGGCGCCCAGCAGCGCGTTCGCGCGCGCGTCGTCACCGAGCAGGCCGTCCACCGCCTTCGCGAGGTCGGCGGTGACCTCGTCGAAGGACTTGGGGCCCTGGTCGGTGGTGATGCCGTCGCGGGGGATGAGCAGGTTCTGCGGGCTGGTGCACATCTGGCCGCTGTACAGGGAGAGGGAGAAGGCCAGGTTGGCCAGCATCCCCTGGTAGTCGCCGGTCGACTCCACCAGCACCGAGTTGACGCCGGCCTTCTCCGTGTACACCTGTGCCTGGCGCGCGTTGCTCTCGAGCCAGTCGCCGAACTCGGTGGAGCCGGTGTAGTCGATGATCCGGATCTCCGGGCGGGTGGCCAGCGTCTTGGCGATGCCCTCGCCGGGCCGCTCGGCGGCCAGCGCCACCAGGTTCGGGTCGAAGCCGGCCTCGGTGAGTACCTGGCGGGCGGCCTGGACGGTGAGCGCGAGCGGCAGCACCGCGCGGGGGTGCGGCTTGACCAGGACCGCGTTGCCGGTGGCGAGCGAGGCGAACAGGCCCGGGTAGCCGTTCCACGTCGGGAAGGTGTTGCAGCCGATGACCAGGCCGATGCCGCGCGGCACCGGGACGAACCGCTTGGTGAGCGCGAGCGGGTCGCGCTTGCCCTGCGGCTTGGTCCACTCCGCGGTGTCGGGCGTGCGGGTCTGCTCCGTGTACGCGTAGGCCACCGCCTCCATGCCGCGGTCCTGCGCATGCGGGCCGCCGGCCTGGAACGCCATCATGAAGGCCTGGCCGGAGGTGTGCATGACCGCCTGGGCGAACTCCATCGTCCGGTCGCTGATCCGCTTGAGGATCTCCAGACAGACCACCGCGCGGGTCTCCGCGCCCGCGTCCCGCCAGGCCCGCATGCCGGCCTTCATGGCGGGCAGCAGCGCGTCGAGGTCCGCGTGGGGGTAGCTGACGCCCAGCTCGATGCCGTACGGGGAGGTCTCGCCGTCCACCCAGCCGTCCGTGCCCGGCTGGCCGAGGTCGAGGCGGGTGCCGAGCAGGGCGTCGAAGGCGGCCTTGCCCGCCGCCATGTCCAGGCTGCCGTTCTCCCCGTACGCCTTGGGGTGCTCGGGGTGCGGGGACCAGTACGCGCGCGTACGGATCGCTTCCAGCGCCTGGTCCAGCGTGGGACGGTGCCGGGCGATCAGCTCGTGCGCGGTGAGTTCGGCGGCCATGGGGGACCAACTCCTCGTCTCAGGAACTCTTCGTCGAGCTCATGGACCTGTGCGGAAACGTAGTCAGGAACGGGCGGTCAGAGTTAGAGTAACCGAACGATCGGTCGGGACAAGGGGGTCCGCCGCATCTGTGGAAAACCCCGTGCGGGAGGATCGCGCACATGACAGCACTCGACCTCAGCAGTCCCGTGGCCGTGGTCGGCACCGGCACCATGGGGCAGGGAATCGCCCAGGTCGCGCTGGTCGCGGGCCACCCCGTGCGGCTGTACGACGCCGCTCCCGGCCGGGCCCGGCAGGCGGCTGACGCGATCGGCGCCCGGCTCGACCGTCTGGTGGAGAAGGAGCGCCTGACCGCCGCCGAGCGGGACGCGGCGCGCGCCCGTCTGCGACCCGTCGAGGAGCTCACCGGACTCGCCGGCTGCTCCCTGGTCGTCGAGGCGGTCCTGGAGCGTCTCGACGTCAAGCAGGAGCTGTTCCGCGCGCTGGAGGACATCGTCTCCGAGGACTGTCTGCTCGCCACCAACACCTCCTCCCTGTCGGTCACCGCGATCGGCGGAGCCCTGCGGCTGCCCGGCCGTTTCGTGGGCCTGCACTTCTTCAACCCCGCGCCGCTGCTGCCGCTCGTCGAGGTCGTCTCCGGGTTCGCCACCGACGACACCAGCGCCACGCGCGCGTACGAGACGGCCCGCGCCTGGGGCAAGACGCCCGTGGCCTGCGCCGACACTCCCGGGTTCATCGTCAACCGCGTCGCCCGGCCCTTCTACGCCGAGGCCTTCGCGGTGTACGAGTCCCGGGGCGCCGACCCGGCCACCATCGACGCGGTGCTGCGCGAGTGCGGCGGTTTCCGGATGGGCGCGTTCGAGCTGACCGACCTCATCGGCCAGGACGTCAACGAGTCCGTTACCCATTCCGTGTGGCAGTCCTTCTTCCAGGACGTGCGCTTCACCCCGTCGCTCGCGCAGCGCCGTCTGGTCGAGTCCGGGCACCTCGGCCGCAAGACCGGACACGGCTGGTACGACCACAGGGACGGCGCCGAGCGCCCCGAGCCGCACACCGCGCGGCCCGCACGGCCGCCCGCGTACGTCGTCGCCGAAGGCGGTCCTGGACCCGCCTCGGAGCTGCTCGCCCTGATCCGCGAGGCGGGCATCGAGGTGCGCGAGGAGAACGAGGCGGACGAGGACAACGGCACCCGGCTGGTGCTGCCGGGCGGCGGTCGGCTGGTGCTCGCCGACGGGCGGACCTCCGCGGAGTTCCGCGATGTCGTCCACTTCGACCTCGCCCTGGACTACCGCAGGGCCACGCGCATCGCCCTGTCGCACGCCTCGCACACCTCCCCGGTGACCGTCGCCGAGGCCACCGGGCTGTTCCAGGCACTCGGCAAGAAGGTCAGCGTCATCGGGGACGTCCCGGGGATGATCGTCGCGCGGACGGTGGCCCGGATCATCGACCTCGCGGTGGAGGCCGTCGCCAAGGGCGTAGCCACGGAGGACGACATCGACACCGCGATGCGGCTGGGCGTGAACTACCCCCTGGGGCCCTTCGAGTGGAGCCGCCGCCTCGGCCGCGGCTGGGCCCACGCCCTGCTGGACGAGATGCACAAGGTCGACCGGTCCGGCCGCTACGCGCCCTCCCTCGCGCTCCACCAGTGCGCGTGCGCCACCCGCGAGAGGGAGGACACCCCGTGACCACCGCCAAGCGCGACACGTACACCCCGGAGACGCTGCTGAGCGTCGCCGTCCAGGTGTTCAACGAACGCGGCTACGACGGCACCTCCATGGAGCACCTCTCCAAGGCCGCCGGCATCTCCAAGTCGTCGATCTACCACCACGTGGCCGGTAAGGAGGAACTGCTGCGCCGCGCGGTCAGCCGGGCGCTGGACGGGCTGTTCGGCATCCTCGATGAGGAGCGGGCGGCCACGGGGCGCGCGGCCGAGCGGCTGGAGTACGTCGTACGGCGCATGGTCGAGGTCCTCATCGCCGAGCTGCCGTATGTGACGCTGCTGCTGCGGGTGCGCGGCAACACGGACACCGAACGGTGGGCGCTGGAGCGGCGGCGTGAGTTCGACCACCGGGTGGCCGCGCTGCTGAAGGCCGCGGCGGCCGACGGCGACGTGCGCGAGGACATAGAGGTGCGCCTGGTGACCCGGCTGGTCTTCGGCATGATCAACTCGATCGTGGAGTGGTACCGGCCGGACGGGCGCGGCATGAACGAGCGCGAGGTGGCCGACGCGGTGACGCAGCTGGCCTTCGAAGGGCTGCGCAAAGCGGGCTGAAAACGTTCCGTCCCGTCCGGGCGTCCGCCCCTCCGGCGGGCGGCGGTCCTCAGCCCTGCGGCTCCAGGTCCTCCTCCTCGAATACCAGCAGGGTGCGCGTGCTGAGCACCTCGGGGATCGCCTGGAGCCGGGTCAGCACCAGCTCGCGCAGCGCCCGGTTGTCGGGCGTGTGCACCAGCAGCAGTACGTCGAAATCACCGCCCACCAGCGCGATGTGCGAGGCGCCGGGAAGCTCTCTGAGCTGCTCGCGGACCGTGCGCCAGGTGTTCTGGACGATCTTCAGGGTGATGTACGCGGACGTCCCGTGACCGGCCCGTTCGTGGTCGACGCGGGCCCCGAAGCCCCGTATGACACCGTCCTCGACGAGCCGGTTGATCCGCGCGTATGCGTTCGCGCGGGAGACGTGGACCCGTTCGGCGACCGAGCGGATGGACGCGCGGCCGTCCGCCTGGAGCATCCGCAGGATGTCCTGGTCGATGGCGTCCAGAGGCCGTGCGGGAGGCAGCGACCCGATCCCCTCCTGGCCCTCGGCCATTTGTTCAGATGCCACCCGCCCCCACCTTTCCGCCGTGGACGTACTGCATCCATCTCAGGCTGTGGAGAACCGTTTGTCCACAGCCTGGTGCCACCCATAGCCAAAATGTGCCGACGACCGAACAATCGGTTGGGTGAGGCGCGTCACAGACGCCGCGCCTCCGGGATCCCACGAGGAGGTGCCGTCATGACGGTCATGGAGCAGCGGGGGGCCTACCGGCCGACCCCGCCGCCCGCCTGGCAGCCCCGCACCGACCCCGCGCCGCTGCTGCCGGACGCGGAGCCGTACCGCGTCCTCGGTACCGAGGCGGCCGTCAAGGCCGACCCGGAGCTGCTGCGCCGGCTGTACGCCGAGCTGGTGAAGGGCCGCCGCTACAACGCGCAGGCCACCGCCCTCACCAAGCAGGGCCGTCTCGCGGTCTACCCCTCCAGCACCGGCCAGGAGGCCTGCGAGGTCGCCGCCGCCCTCGTCCTGGAGCAGCGCGACTGGCTCTTCCCGAGCTACCGCGACACCCTCGCCGTCGTCGCGCGCGGTGTGGACCCCGTCGAGGCCCTCACCCTGCTGCGCGGCGACTGGCACACCGGCTACGACCCTTACGAGCACCGGGTGGCACCGCTGAGCACCCCCCTCGCCACCCAGCTGCCGCACGCCGTGGGTCTCGCCCACGCCGCCCGCCTCAAGGGAGACGACGTGGTCGCCCTCGCCATGGTCGGCGACGGCGGCACCAGCGAGGGCGACTTCCACGAGGCGCTGAACTTCGCCGCCGTATGGCAGGCGCCGGTGGTCTTCCTCGTCCAGAACAACGGCTTCGCGATCTCCGTACCGCTCGCCAAGCAGACCGCGGCCCCGTCGCTGGCCCACAAGGCCGTCGGCTACGGGATGCCCGGCCGCCTGGTCGACGGCAACGACGCCGCCGCCGTGCACGAGGTGCTGTCCGACGCCGTGCGGCACGCCCGCGCGGGCGGCGGACCAACCCTGGTGGAGGCGATCACCTACCGCGTGGAGGCCCACACCAACGCCGACGACGCCACCCGCTACCGCGGCGACTCCGAGGTCGAGACCTGGAAGCGGCACGACCCGATCGCGCTGCTGGAGCGGGAGCTGACCGGGCGCGGACTGCTCGACGACACGGCCGTCCAGACCGCCCGCCAGGACGCCGAGACCATGGCCGCCGACCTGCGCGCCCGCATGAACCAGGACCCGGCGCTCGATCCCATGGACCTCTTCGCCCACGTCTACGCCGAGCCCACCCCCCAGCTGCTGGAGCAGCGGGAGCAGCTGCGGGCCGAGCTGACGGCCGAGGCCGAGCAGGAAGGGGCGCAGCGATGACCACGGTCGCCGCCAAGCCGGCCACCATGGCGCAGGCCCTCACGCGCGCCATGCGCGACGCCATGGCTGCCGACCCGTCCGTGCACGTCATGGGCGAGGACGTCGGCACGCTCGGCGGTGTCTTCCGGGTCACCGACGGACTCGCCAAGGAATTCGGCGACGACCGCTGCACCGACACGCCGCTGGCCGAGGCGGGCATCCTGGGCACGGCCGTGGGCATGGCCATGTACGGGCTGCGCCCGGTGGTGGAGATGCAGTTCGACGCGTTCGCCTACCCGGCGTTCGAGCAGCTCGTCTCGCACGTCGCGAGGATGCGCAACCGCACGCGCGGGAAGATGCCGCTGCCCCTCACCATCCGCGTCCCCTACGGCGGCGGCATCGGTGGCGTCGAGCACCACAGCGACTCCTCCGAGGCGTACTACATGGCGACTCCGGGGCTCCACGTCGTCACGCCCGCGACCGTCGCGGACGCCTACGGGCTGCTGCGCGCCGCCATCGCCTCCGACGACCCGGTCGTCGTCCTGGAGCCCAAGCGGCTCTACTGGTCGAAGGACGCCTGGAACCCGGAGGAGCCGACGGCCGTTGAACCGATAGGCCGTGCGGTGGTGCGGCGCTCCGGCCGGAGCGCCACCCTCATCACCTACGGGCCGTCCGTACCCGTCTGCATGGAGGCGGCGGAGGCGGCCCGGGCCGAGGGCTGGGATCTCGAGGTGGTCGATCTGCGCTCCCTGGTGCCGTTCGACGACGAGACGGTGTGCGCCTCGGTACGGCGGACGGGACGCGCGGTCGTCGTCCACGAGTCGGGTGGCTTCGCCGGCCCGGGCGGGGAGATCGCGGCCCGGGTCACGGAGCGCTGCTTCCACCATCTGGAGGCGCCGGTGCTGCGTGTGGCCGGGTTCGACCTGCCGTACCCGCCGCCGATGCTGGAGCGCCACCACCTGCCCGGTGTGGACCGGATCCTGGACGCCGTGGGGCGCCTGCAGTGGGAGGCCGAGAGCTGATGGCACAGGTGCTGGAGTTCAAGCTGCCCGACCTCGGTGAGGGACTTACCGAGGCGGAGATCGTGCGCTGGCTGGTCGAGGTCGGCGATGTCGTCGCCGTGGACCAGCCGGTCGTCGAGGTCGAGACGGCCAAGGCGATGGTCGAGGTGCCCTGCCCCTACGGCGGTGTGGTCACCGCCCGGTTCGGTGCCGAGGGCACGGAGCTGCCCGTCGGCGCTCCGCTGCTGACGGTCGCGGTGGGAGAGGCGGCCGAGGGCCGCCCGGCCGGCGGTGCGGACGCCGCCGGGGCCGTCGACGCCGCACCCGCCGCGGACGCTGCGGAGGCACGCGGCGGTGCACCGGCCACGGAGGGCTCCGGCAACGTCCTGGTCGGCTACGGCACCTCCGAGGCACCGGCCCGTCGCCGCCGGATCCGTCCGGCAGGTCCCGTGTCCGCCGCGTCCGCTTCCGCCGCGTCCGCCACACCCGCGGCGAACGGGCAGCTCAGGCCCACCGGGGTGACAAAGCCCGCGGAGCCGGCCGACACACGGACCCGCACCTCCGGGGCCGGGGACGGACCCGTCCCCGTGATCTCCCCACTGGTGCGCCGGCTGGCCCGGCAGAACGGTCTGGATCTGCGGGAGATGACCGGTTCCGGGCCCGACGGGCTGATCCTGCGGGCCGACGTGGAGTACGCGCTGCGTGCCGCCGCCACACAGGGCCCCACGAACCCCGAGGCAGGCCAACTACGGACGCACGCCGCCCCGGCGGCTGCCACGCCGGCCGCCGCCCCCGCGGGCGCCCCGGCCGTCACCCGCATCCCCCTCAAGGGCATCCGCGGTGCCGTCGCCGACAAGCTCTCCCGCAGCCGCACCGAGATACCGGACGCGACCTGCTGGGTGGACGCCGACGCGACCGAACTGATGCGGACCCGCGCTGCCATGAACGCGGCCGGCGGGCCGAAGATCTCCGTCCTCGCCCTGCTGGCCCGGATCTGCACCGCCGCGCTGGCCCGCTTCCCCGAGCTCAACTCCTCGGTGGACTCCGGGGCCAGGGAGATCGTCCGGTACGACGCCGTGCACCTCGGTTTCGCCGCGCAGACCGACCGGGGGCTCGTCGTCCCCGTCGTCCGGGACGCGCACACGCGGGACGCGGAGTCGCTCACGGCGGAGTTCGCCCGGCTGACCGAGGCCGCCCGGGCCGGGACACTGACACCGGCGGAACTCACCGGCGGCACCTTCACGTTGAACAACTACGGCGTGTTCGGTGTCGACGGTTCCACACCGATCATCAACCACCCCGAGGCCGCCATGCTCGGCGTCGGCCGCATCGTGCCCAAGCCGTGGGTGCACGAGGGCGAGCTGGCGGTGCGCCAGGTCGTGCAGCTCTCGTTCACCTTCGACCACCGCGTCTGCGACGGCGGTACGGCGGGAGGCTTCCTGCGCCATGTGGCGGACTGCGTGGAGCAACCGGCGGTGCTGCTGCGGACCCTGTGAGTCCACCGGGCATCCCCGGCCTCCCTGGCCTCCCCGGCCGTGTCCGCGTGCCCCCGCATTCCCCTGTGATCGCGGGGGCACGCATACTCGGGGGGTGACCGAGTTCCAGCCGCCCGGTGATCCCTCCGGCGACCCTCCCGGGGGGCCCGATACCGCGTACGACGCCGTCGTGCTCGCCGGTGGTGCCGCCCGGCGGCTCGGCGGCGCGGACAAGCCCGGTGTGCGCGTCGGCGGACGGGCGCTCCTGGACCGGGTGCTCGCGGCCTGTGCCGACGCCCGGACCACGGTGGTCGTCGCCGGTCCCCGCCCCACCGCCCGGCCCGTGGTCTGGGCCCGCGAGGAGCCCCCGGGCGGCGGGCCCCTGGCCGCGCTCGACGCCGGGCTCCGGCACATCACCGCCGGCCATGTCGTCCTGCTCTCCGCCGACCTGCCCTTCCTCGAACGGGACACCGTCGAGGCGCTGTTGGCGACCCTGCGCCGCGGCACGGCCGACGGTGTGCTGCTGACCGACTCCGACGGCCGGGACCAGCCGCTCGTGGCCGCGTACCGGACCTCGTCCCTGCGCCGCGAACTGGCCGTGCTCACCGGACGGCACGGCGATCTGACCGGACTCCCCCTGCGCCGGCTGACCCGCGCGCTCGGCCTCACCCGTATGTCCGACCCGGTGGCGTCCTTCGACTGCGACACCTGGGACGACATCGCCACTGCCAGGGCACGGATCAGGGAGCATGGACACGTGTTGGACGAATGGATCTCCGCAGTCAAGGACGAGCTGGGCATCGACCTGGACGTCGACACCGGCGTGCTGCTCGACCTGGCCCGCGACGCCGCCCACGGCGTGGCCAGGCCCGCCGCACCGCTGACCACCTTCCTTGTCGGCTACGCGGCCGCCCGGGCGGGCGGCGGCCCGGACGCCGTGGCCGAAGCTGCCCGCAAGGCAGCGGCGCTCGCCGGACGCTGGGCGGAGGAGGACACCCCGGATGCGGCGTCCTCCGCCGGCGCGGCACCCGCCGCCGCACCCGACCCCCGCCCGGAAGCAGAATGACCGCGCATGTCACCCGGGCCGATGAGGACGCCGATGACCTCGACGTCGAGGAGGCGCTCGCCCTCGTGAACGAACCACGCGACCGCCCCGGCGGCGACCACACCCCCGGCGGCACCGGCCGCCCTCCACATGACCACGCCACCGACTGGGCCGAGGCACGGGCCATCGCCGAACGCGCCCCGCGCCACGGTCCCGCCGGGCGCACCGGCCATCTGCCCACCGAGGCCGTTCCCCTCGACTCCGCCCTCGGTCTCACCCTGGCCGTCCCGCTCACCGCCCTCACCGACCTGCCCCCGTTCGACACGTCGGCGATGGACGGCTGGGCGGTCTCCGGCCCCGGCCCGTGGGACGTACGGGAGGAAGGCGTCCTGGCCGGGCATGCCGAGCAGGCACCGCTCGCCGACGGCGAGGCCGTCCGTATCGCCACCGGCGCCCGTGTCCCCCCGGACACCACCGCCGTGCTCCGCAGCGAACACGGACGCCGCGACGACAAGGGTCGGCTGCACGTCACCGCCGCCGACCGGGCAGCGCACACCGTCAGCCACGGCCAGGACATCCGCCCCCGCGGCCAGGAGTGCCGCAGGAGGGACCAGCTGCTCCCCGCGGGCACGCTCGTGACCCCGCCCGTCCTGGGCATGGCCGCGGCCGCCGGGTACGACACCCTCATGGCCGTTCCGCGCCCCCGCGCCGCCGTGTTCATCCTCGGGGACGAGCTGCTCGGCGGGGGATTGCCGCACGACGGGCTGATCCGGGACGCGCTGGGCCCGCTGCTGCCGCCCTGGCTCCGCGCGCTCGGTGCGGAGATCACCGACGTACGCCGGATCGGGGACGACGGAGAGGCCCTGCACGAGGCGATCACCGGCTGCGACGCCGATGTCGTCGTCACCACCGGAGGCACGGCCGCCGGTCCGGTGGACCATGTGCACCCCACGCTGCGCCGCATCGGTGCCGAACTTCTCGTGGACGGCGTCAAGGTGCGCCCGGGCCACCCCATGCTCCTGGCCCGCACCAAGGAGAGCCAGTACCTCGTCGGGCTGCCCGGCAACCCCCTGGCCGCCGTCTCCGGCCTGCTCACCCTCGCCGAGCCCCTCCTGCGGACCCTTGCCGCCCGCCCCGCGCCGGAGCCGTACACGCTGCCGCTGCGGGACCGGGTGCAAGGACACCCCCACGACACCCGGCTGATCCCCGTCGCCCTGCGGGGCAACCGGGCGCTGCCGCTGCTCTACAACGGTCCGGCCATGCTGCGGGGCATCGCGGCGGCCGACGCACTCGCCGTCGTACGCCCCGGCGGGTCGGGTCCCGGTGAAGAGGCGGAACTGATCGACTTGCCCTGGGCGTCCGGGGGAATCGGGGTGTGTTTCACGTGAAACTTCCGGGCCAGGACGCCATCGCTCGCCAGGCGGACGAACATCTGGTGACCCATCGGGTGAAACTCCCGAGGAAACTGGTGGAACATCCGATCCGCCAGGTCACCAAGCGGCTGTCGATCGCCCTGGTGGTGCTCGTCGTGACGGCGCTCGTCGTGTACGCCGACCGAGACGGCTACACCGACAACTCCGACGGCTCCCTCGATCTCCTCGACGCCTTCTACTATGCGACCGTCACCCTCTCCACCACCGGGTACGGAGACATCACACCGGTCACCGACGGCGCCCGGCTCACCAATATCTTCGTCATCACGCCGCTGCGTGTGCTGTTCCTGATCATCCTGGTCGGCACCACCCTCGAGGCCCTCACCGAACGCACCCGGGAGGAGTGGCGACTGAACCGCTGGAGGTCCATGTTGCGCGATCACACCGTTGTCGTCGGGTTCGGCACCAAGGGCAGGTCGGCGATCAAGACGGTCTGCGCGACGGGGCTGCGCAAGGAGCAGGTCGTGGTGGTCGATCCCAGTGCCAAGGCGATCGAAGCCGCCACGGCGGACGGCTTCGCGGGCGTCATAGGCGATGCCACCCGGAGCGAGGTGCTGAAGCAGGCCGAGCTGCAACGGGCACGGCAGATCATCATCGCGACGCAGCGCGACGATACGGCCGTCCTGGTGACGCTGACGGCGCGGCAGCTCAACCGGGGCGCGAAGATCGTCGCCGCGGTGCGCGAGGAGGAGAACGCCCCGCTGCTGAAGCAGTCGGGTGCCGACGCGGTCATCACCAGCGCCAGCGCGGCCGGGCGGCTGCTCGGGCTCTCCGTGCTCAGCCCCTCGGCCGGCATGGTCATGGAGGACCTCATCCAGCAGGGGAGCGGTCTCGACATCGTGGAGCGGCCGGTCATAAAGGCGGAAGTGGGAAAGACCCCGCGCGAGACGAACGACCTGGTGGTGAGCGTCGTACGCGGGCACCGGGTGCTCGGCTACGACGATCCGGACGTCGGGACGCTGCAACTGACGGACCGGCTGATCACCATCGTGCGGGCGACGCCGGGCACACAGGTCGCCCCGGACATCCGCCCAATCCCCCGAGGCTGAGCCCCGTCCCCCGCTACTTCCGGTTGTACAGCCGCATCGTGACCGGCCCGAAGATCACCACGAACAGCGCGGCCCAGCCCAGCGTCCAGGCGATCTCGTCGGCCGGCCAGTTGCCCGCCATCAGCCCGCGCACGGCGGATGCGAGGTGGGTGACGGGACTGTTGTTGACGAAGGCCTGGAGCCAGCCCGGCATGGTGCGCGGGTCGACGAAGACGTTGGACAGGAAGGTGAGCGGGAAGATCACCATCATGCTGACGCCCATCACCGACTTCTCGGTGCGCAGCAGCAGCCCGAACATCGTCCAGATCCACGAGAAGGCGAACGAGAACAGCACCAGCAGCGCGATCCCGGCGAGCACGCCGGCCACTCCGCCGTCGGCGCGGTAGCCGAGGATCATGCCGACGGTCAGCATCACGAGCGACGCGAGGGTGTAGCGCAGGGCGTCGCCGAGCAGATAGCCGACCATGGTCGACGGCCGCCAGATCGGCAGGCTGCGGAAGCGGTCGAAGACACCCTTCTCGATGTCCGTGTTGACCGAGACGCCGGTGTACATCGTGATCATCACGACCGACATCACCAGGATGCCCGGCAGCAGGAACTGGATGTACTCCTTCGGCGATCCGGCCAGCGCCCCGCCGAACAGGTACGTGTACATCAGCACCATCATGATCGGGAACGCCGTGACGTCGAAGAGCTGCTCCGGCACGTGCTTGATCTTGAGGATGGCGCGCCAGCCGAAGGTCAGCGAGGCCGACCAGGCGCTCGGCCGCGGCGGTCGCTCCTTGGCGACGAGCAGATCGGCCAGGGAGTCGGTGCGCACCGGGGCGAGCTCGCTGCTTTCGGTGGTGGTCGTGGTGCTCATGCCGCCACCTCGTCCTTCGGGTCGTGGGCGTCGTCGGATCCGGAGCCGGGCTGCTGGGTGTCGTGGCCGGTGAGGGCCAGGAACACCTCGTCCAGGCTGGGCTGGCCGAGTGAGAAGTTGTCGACGGTGATGCCGGCGCGGGCCAGTTCGTTCAGCGCGCGGGCGGCCTGCTCGGCGGCGGTGTCGTCGCTCGCCGCCGTGGTGAGCCGGGCGGTGAGCGCCACCGGGTCGGGCTCGGTCTGCACCTGGGCGTCGAGGGCCCGGCGCAGCAGGTCCGCGGCGAGCGGCCGCTGATCGGCGTCCCGCAGCCGCAGATGGACGGACCCGGCACCGACGGACGCCTTCAGCTCGCCCTTGGTGCCCTCGGCGATCACCTTGCCGTGGTCGATGACGGCGATCCGGGACGCCAGCTGGTCGGCCTCGTCCAGGTACTGCGTGGTCAGCAGCACCGTCGTGCCCTGGGCGACGACCGCGCGCACGATGTCCCACACCTGGTTGCGGCTGCGCGGGTCCAGGCCGGTGGTCGGCTCGTCGAGGAACAGCAGGTCGGGGGTGTTGAGGATGGACGCGGCGATGTCGATACGGCGCCGCATGCCGCCCGAGTAGTGCTTGACCTGCTTCCCGGCCGCCTCGATGAGGCCGAACGCCTCCAGCAACTGGGCGGCCCGGGTGCGGGCGGCGGGCTTGCGGTGGCCGAGGAGCCGGGCCAGCAGCACCAGGTTCTCGGTACCGGTGAGGTCCTCGTCCACCGAGGCGTACTGACCGGTGAGGCTCACCCGGCCGCGCACCTCGTCGGCCTCGCGGACCACGTCGTGACCGAAGACGTGGGCTTCTCCGCCGTCCGGCCGCAGGAGGGTGGCGAGCATCTTCACGGTGGTGGTCTTCCCGGCGCCGTTCGGCCCGAGGACGCCGTACACCGTGCCGGCCGGCACGGTCAGGTCGACCCCGTCGACGGCCCGTGTCTCACCGAAGGTTTTGACCAGGCCCACGGTCTCGATCGCCGGGCCGGATGGTGGGGTGCGCATGCTTCGTCCTTCCGCGTGCTCGGGCTACGCAGGGGGAGACCCCCACGGTCGCGCAAACTCATCGGTCGCGCACATGGATTTCCGCCGGTCGCACACCTGACCCCCGCGGTCCCAGGAGTACCGTCCCCCTCATGCATGCGATCACGATTCCCGAACCTGGTGGGCCCGAGGCGCTGGTCTGGGACGAGGTCCCCGATCCCGTGGCAGGCGACGGCGAGGTCCTGGTCGAGGTGGTGGCCGGGGCGGTCAACCGGGCCGACATCCTCCAGCGGCAGGGCTTCTACGACCCCCCGCCGGGCGCCTCTCCCTACCCCGGCCTGGAGTGTTCCGGACGGATCGCCGCGCTCGGCCCCGGGGTGAGCGGCTGGGCGGTCGGCGACGAGGTCTGCGCGCTGCTCGCGGGCGGCGGCTACGCCGAGAAGGTCGCAGTGCCCGTCGGGCAGCTGCTGCCGGTCCCGCAGGGGCTCACCGTCGACCAGGCGGCGGCGCTCCCGGAGGCCGTCTGCACGGTCTGGTCGAACGTCTTCATGATCGCCCATCTGCGCCCCGGCGAGACCTTCCTCGTGCACGGCGGCTCCAGCGGCATCGGCACCATGGCGATCCAGCTCGCCAAGGCCGTCGGCGCGAAGGTGGCCGTGACCGCGGGCAGCAAGGAGAAGCTGGAGCGCTGCGCCGAGCTCGGCGCCGACATCCTGATCAACTACCGCGAGCAGGACTTCCTCGCCGAGGTGAAGCAGGCGACCGACGGTGCGGGCGCGGACGTCATCCTGGACATCGTGGGCGCCAAGTACCTGGACCGCAACGTCCGGGCGCTCGCCGTGAACGGCCGGCTGGCGATCATCGGCCTGCAGGGCGGGGCCAAGGGCGAGCTGAACATCGGCGCGCTTCTCAGCAAGCGCGGCGCCATCAGCGCGACCTCGCTGCGGGCGCGGCCCCTGGAGGAGAAGGCGGCGATCGTGGCCGCCGTACGGGAGCACGTGTGGCCGCTCATCGCCGGCGGCCATGTGCGTCCGGTCATCGACCGCGAGATCCCGATGCCGGACGCGGCCGCCGCCCACCGTCTGGTGGAGGAGAGCGGTCACATCGGCAAGGTCCTGCTGGTCACTCCGGGCTGAGCCGGGCCCGGGGGCGACGTGCCCCACGCGGCGGCCGGTCTCAGCCCGACGCCTGGCGCATGCGCAGGGCGACGAAGGCGAGGCCGAAGCCGAGGCCGATGAGTACCAGGCCGCTGCCGAGCGGAAGGATGCGCAGGACGGGCTCGGTGCTCGCGACCGTCTCGGGCGCCGCCGAGTGCGAGGTCGCCGAGGGCACCGGGACCGCCTCCCGGGATGCCGTTGTGTCGCCCCAGGGTGCCTCGGACACGGACTCCTCGCTGTCCGGACGCGGCCCGTGCGGGCGATCGGTGCGATCGGCGCCCGCGCCCTCGTCCTCGTCCTTGGCCTCGCGCCGCTGCTCCCGCCCATGTGGCCCGGTGTCCCGCGACTCCTCGGCCCGCTCGGACCGGCGGGGGTGCTCCCGGCCCTCGCCCGGCGGGTTCTCGGCCCGCGACGGCTGCCCAAAGAGCGAAGACGAGGGCCCTGCCGAGGACGAGGAGGGGAGAGCGGACGGGGTGGAGGGAGAACGGGACGCGGGCTCGGCCCCGACCTCCGACGCCCCGTAGGCGGCCGCCACCGCCGTACCGGACGCGCCCGCGGCGGGGCCGTACGGCAGCAGCGCCGCCCCCGCCCCCAGAACAACCGCCGCTCCCATTGCACGCAGCCATGGAGTCACGACTGTGACCTCCCGCGCCGGCCGGTGCTCGGTCACACCGTCGGCAAGATGGGCCGGATGGACGCCCAACAGCCTCGCATTCCTGGATAAACCCGGCATTTTGGATACCGCCATCCGGTGGATCCGCGACGGCCGTGACTTCCAGGGGCGCCGCCGAGGTGGACCACGGGTGTGCGAGACAATGAAGCCATGGAGATGCCGAGGAACGAACGGTCGCCCGAGAATCCGCAGATCCTGGTCGTCGGCCAGGACGGCATGGCGCTCAGCGGCGGCAGCGGAGACGAGGACTCCCGCGAGACCCCAGTGACGGAACAGGTCGAACAGCCGGCGAAGGTCATGCGGATCGGCAGCATGATCAAGCAGCTGCTGGAGGAGGTGCGAGCGGCTCCTCTGGACGAGGCCAGCCGGGCCCGGCTCAAGGAGATCCACGCCAGCTCGGTGAAGGAGCTGGAGGACGGTCTGGCCCCGGAGCTGGTCGAGGAGCTGGAGCGGCTCTCCTTGCCCTTCACGGACGAGGCCACCCCGAGCGACGCCGAGCTGCGCATCGCGCAGGCCCAGTTGGTGGGCTGGCTGGAGGGCCTCTTCCACGGCATCCAGACCACGCTCTTCGCCCAGCAGATGGCGGCGCGCGCCCAGCTGGAGCAGATGCGCCGAGCCCTCCCCCCGGGCGTCGGCGACGCCAGCCCGGAGGAACCCCACCTGGGCGGCCGCTCCGGCGGCCCGTACCTGTAACCCCGTCCCCCTGTCCCCGCCCGACGGCACGAAGGGGCCCGGCATCCGAATGCCGGGCCCCTTCCGCCTGCGCGCTGACCGGGTGCCCGCCGGCCGGATTCCGCCGCGGGACGCCGACGCGGGGCGCCGGCGCGGCATCGAACCGGGTTGGCGCCCGCGCCGGCGGGCACGGGCAGGCCTGCAGCCGGCCGGCGGTTGCCGCGCGGCGTGGCTCGGCCTGGCCCTTCTGCCGGGCCTCTACCGCCGGCGCCGCACCGCTGGCCGCCGGTTCGGCGAGGACGGCGGGCCAGCGCCGCGACCGCCAGCAGCGCCTGCGCGCTGACCGGGTGCCCGCCGGCCGGATTCCGGCGCGGGGCGCCGGCGCGGCATCGAACCGGGTTGGCGCCCGCGCCGGCGGGCACGGGCAGGCCTGCAGCCGGCCGGCGGTTGCCGCGCGGCGGCGCTCGTCCTGGCCCTTCCTGCCGCCCGCCTCTACCGCCGGCGCCCGCCGTCGGCTGCGGCCCGCCGGGGCCTGCCGCCCGCCGCCGCCGAAGAGACCGGCGCCCAAGAGGCCCGCGGCGAGCCGCCGGGGTGCGCGTCGGCCCGTACCTGTAACCGTCCCGCAGTCCTCGCTCGAACGGCACGAAGGGGCCCGGCAACCGAATGCCGGGCCCCTTCGCCGTGTCGTGTGTCGCCGGGGTCAGGACGGAGGGTTGCCTGTGGAGACCTTGAGGGTGATTTCCGGCATGTCCTCGGGGTCGACGTCCGTGCCCGCCGGGGGGAACTGCTCCCGGATGGAGCCCTCGCCGTAGGTGTTCTCGTTCACCTTGACGATCTTGAAGTTGCCCCAGCCCGCGGCCTGGAAGCACTCCTTCACCGACCCGATGTACTTGAACTTGAAGTTGGGCAGCCGGATCTTCTCGGGGTCGTTGTACGACTCCTGAGGCTCCTCGCACTCTTCCTTGTCGATCGTCTTGGAGGTGTCAGGTCCGCGGTAGCCCGCCGCCTTGCTCGCCGACGCCGAAGCGGAGCCGCTGTTACCCCCGCCGGCGTGCGGGTCCTCCTCGCCGCCGCCGTTCATCAGCAGCGCGGCGACCAGGCCGCCGACGGCCAGGACCGAGACGGCGACGGAACCGATGATCACCGGCTTGTTCCGGCCGCCGCCCCCCGAGCCGCCCGTCCCGGACGTCTGCGGCGCGATGGTGTACGCCGACGGGGCGGGCGTCCCGTAGCCGCCCTGCTGCGGGTAGCCGTACGCCGGTGACGGGGCCGGCGTGCCGTACGGGTTCGGCGGCGGGGTCGGCTGGTACGGCGTCTGGACGTTGCCCGTGGGCGCCGGCGTTGCCTGGTCGACCGGCGGGAACACCGCCGAGCCGACGCCCGCGCCGCTCTGTCCCTGCGCGCCCGGCACGATGCTCGGCGGGGCCGGCTGGAAGGACTGCGCCACCCGCAGGCACTCCCCGCGCATGGCCTCCGCGCTGGGGAAACGCTCGTTCGGGTTCTTCCTCAGGGCACGGGTGATCAGCGCGTCCACGGCCGGCGGCAGCGAACGGTTGATCGAGGAGGCGGTCGGCGGCTCCTCCTGGACGTGCGCGTACGCGATGGCCAGCGGCGAGTCCGCCTCGAACGGCAGCCGCCCGGTGACCAGCTGGAACAGCATGATGCCGACCGAGTACAGGTCGGAGCGCGCGTCGACGCCCCGGCCGAGCGCCTGCTCCGGCGAGAGGTACTGCGGGGTGCCGACGACCATGCCGGTCTGCGTCATCGACGTCACACCGGACTGCATGGCGCGGGCGATGCCGAAGTCCATCACCTTGACCACGCCGCGCTTGGTCATCATCACGTTGCCCGGCTTGATGTCCCGGTGGACCAGCCCCATCTCGTGGCTGATCTCCAGCGCCGCCAGCACGTCCGCGGTGACCTTGAGCGCCTTGTCGGCGGGCATCGCGCCCTGCTGCCGGATGTCCTCGTCCAGCACGGAGCCCAGCGGACGGCCCTCGACGTACTCCATGACGATGTACGGCGTCGTCATGCCGTCCAGATCGTCCTCGCCGGTGTCGAAGACCGACACGATGTTGGTGTGCGTGAGTTTCGCCACGGACTGGGCCTCGCGGCGGAAGCGCTCACGGAACGCCTGCTCCCGGCCGAGTTCCGTGTGCAACGTCTTGATGGCGACCTGACGGTCGAGCACGCTGTCGTAGGCGAGGTGCACCGACGCCATTCCGCCCTGGCCGAGCAGGTCCCGCAGTTGGTACCGTCCGCCGGCGAGCGCCCGCCCCGCGTACTGGCCCTGTGCGCCGTCCTGGCTCATGTTCCGCGTCCCCCGTAGCCTCTCCGGCGCCGCCGTCGGTGGCTGCTTCGTCGACTGTCTCGTCGTAGATCCAATGTGCTATTCCCGGCCAAGTCTGCCCCAGGCCAGTGACACGTCAAGCGCGGTGCCCGTTCCGTGACCGTACGCGAAAGAAGCGTCGCGGAAGCGTTACAGCGGTCGTACGACCGGTACACCGAATTTGCACGACAGTACGGACTGCGGGTTTCATGACCGGTCCGTCTCGTGCCGGTCCCGGCAGCCCGTCCCGGACCAGAGCCTTGTGCAAAGGCTGTAGCGTGGCCGACGGAGACCGTGACAACACCGCGCGCACCGCGGGCAGAAACGACGGCGAGGACTGATGGCACAGCAGCAGCGCGCTCAGGGCCCGTCCGACGACCCCGAGGCGACTGGCGGCGGCATGTCGGACGCGCCGGACAACTGGGGCAACGGCGGGCTCGTCGGCGACGGCCGGTACCGGCTGACCGGCAGACTCGGCCGGGGCGGCATGGCCGAGGTGTTCGCCGCCGAGGACGTCCGGCTCGGCCGCACGGTCGCCGTGAAGCTGCTGCGCTCCGACCTCGCCGAGGACCCGGTGGCCAAGGCCCGCTTCACGCGCGAGGCGCAGTCGGTGGCCGGTCTCAACCACCACGCGATCGTCGCCGTGTACGACTCCGGCGAGGACGTCATCGGCGGCCAGCCGGTGCCGTACATCGTGATGGAGATCGTCGAGGGGCGCACCATCCGCGACCTCCTGATGAACGCCGAGGCCCCCGGCCCCGAGCAGGCGCTGATCATCGTCTCCGGTGTGCTGGAGGCGCTCGCCTATTCGCACCAGCACGGCATCGTGCACCGGGACATCAAGCCCGCCAACGTCATCATCACCCACAACGGCGCCGTCAAGGTGATGGACTTCGGCATCGCCCGCGCGCTGCACGGCGCGTCCACGACAATGACGCAGACCGGCATGGTCATGGGCACCCCGCAGTACCTCTCCCCGGAGCAGGCGCTCGGCAAGGCCGTCGACCACCGCTCCGACCTGTACGCCACCGGCTGCCTGATGTACGAACTGCTGGCGCTGCGTCCCCCGTTCACCGGTGAGACGCCGCTGTCGGTGGTCTACCAGCACGTCCAGGACATCCCCACGCCCCCGTCGGAGGCCTCCGACGCCTGCCCGCCGGAGCTGGACGGGCTGGTCATGCGCTCCCTCGCCAAGGATCCCGACGACCGCTTCCAGACGGCCGAGGAGATGCGCGGGCTGGTCCAGTACGCGCTGCAGATGCTCTACGACCAGGGCGGCCACACCGGCACCTGGAACACCGGCCCGGTGGACCTGCACGAGGGCCCGCCCACCCCGGCGGCCGGCTACGCGGGGACGGCCATGCTGCCGCACCCGGACGCCGCCGGCACGACGGCGATCCCGCAGCCGATCCTGCCCGGCCGGTACGGCGGCGGGGACGACGGCGGCTTCGAGGGCAACGGCAACCGGGGCAGCGGGCGCGGCAAGCTGTGGATCCTCGCGGTGCTCGCGGTGATCGCCGTCGCGGCGGGGGTCGCGCTGGCGCTCAACAACAGCGGCGGGGGCGGAGGCGGCGGCACGACCGACACGTCGCCGTCCGTCACGCAGACCACCGAGGACGAGAAGGCCAGCGAGTCGCCGAGCGACGAGACGGCCGAGGAGACGACCGACCCCGGTACGGACCCGGGCACCGGCTCGGGCGGCCAGGGCGACTGGACGCCCTCGTACGAGCCCACGCAGGCCCCGTCGCAGACGGAGACGCAGGACCCGTCGGGTGAGCCGACGGGCGGCGAGCCGACCGGCGGCGAGCCCTCGACGCCGACGGACCCCGAGACCGAGCAGCCCCCGGTCACCACGCCCGTGACGCCGCCGACGGGTGGTGGCTCCGAGGGCGGGGAGAACGGTGGCCTGGACGGCGGCGCCGACGGAGGGCCCGAAGGCGGCGACTAGGCGTACGGACCCGCGAGGCCGCGGACGCGCCCGGCCACGCGGCGCCGCCTCGCCATGCGGGGCCGCCTCTTCACGCGGGGCGCCCTCGCTCCGTACACCCTGTGCCTCCCCTCGTGGCACGCCGTGCCGTCACTGAAGTCGACCCTTCCCGTGCCCGGGGTGCCCGGGATAACGTGCCGTTGCTCCGGCCTCCTGCAAGGCTGTGACCAGCGCGCCTTGAAGGGCCTGCCCCATTTACTTGGAAATCCAAGCAAAAACGCAGGTCAGAGGGGTTTCACAGAAATGTGGAGCACTGGGTACCGTGCCTCTTGCAGGGCGCTCGCCGGGGCACCTGTCACGCCTGTTCCCGGTCGAGTGGCACCCACCCCGTGCCCGGTGGTCGAGAAACAGGTGAGCCGCACTGGCCCGCCGGCAACCCCGGGGGCCGGACCGACGGAGGAGCACACGTGACCGTGGAGAGCACTGCCGCGCGCACACCGCGACGCAGCGCCGGAAACAAGGCCGGCACCACCGGCACCAAGCGCACCACCAGCACCACCAAGAAGGCCACCGGAGCGAGGAAGAGCGCCGGGCCCGCCCTCGTCCAGTTGCTGACGCCCGAGGGCAAGCGCGTCAAGAACGCCGAGTTCGACCAGTACGTCGCCGACATCACCGCCGAGGATCTGCGCGGTCTGTACCGCGACATGGTGCTCACCCGCCGCTTCGACGCCGAGGCCACCTCCCTGCAGCGCCAGGGCGAGCTGGGCCTGTGGGCCTCGCTGCTCGGGCAGGAGGCGGCGCAGATCGGCTCCGGCCGGGCGCTCCGCGACGACGACTACGTCTTCCCCACCTACCGTGAGCACGGCGTCGCATGGTGCCGCGGGGTGGACCCGACCAACCTGCTCGGCATGTTCCGCGGTGTGAACAACGGCGGCTGGGACCCCAACGGGAACAACTTCCAGCTGTACACGATCGTCATCGGCTCCCAGACGCTGCACGCCACGGGTTACGCGATGGGCATCACCAAGGACGGCGCGGACAGTGCCGTCATCGCCTACTTCGGCGACGGCGCTTCCAGCCAGGGCGACGTGGCCGAGGCCTTCACCTTCTCCGCGGTCTACAACGCCCCGGTGGTGTTCTTCTGCCAGAACAACCAGTGGGCGATCTCCGAGCCGACCGAGAAGCAGTCCCGCGTGCCGCTGTACCAGCGCGCGCAGGGCTTCGGCTTCCCCGGCGTCCGCGTGGACGGCAACGACGTGCTGGCCAGCCTGGCCGTCACCAAGTGGGCCCTGGAGCGGGCCCGCGCCGGTGAGGGCCCGACGCTGGTCGAGGCGTTCACGTACCGCATGGGCGCGCACACCACCTCCGACGACCCCACCCGCTACCGCCACGACGACGAGCGGGCCGCCTGGGAGGCCAAGGACCCGATCCTGCGCCTGCGCCGCCATCTGGAGTCCGCACACCACGCGGACGAGGGATTCTTCGCGGAACTCGAGGCCGAGAGCGAAGCGTTGGGCAAGCGGGTGCGCGAAGCGGTCCGTGCCATGCCCGACCCGGACCATTTCGCCATCTTCGAGAACGTGTACGCGGACGGCCACGCGCTCGTGGACGAGGAGCGGGCGCAGTTCGCCGCCTACCAGGCGTCGTTCGCGGACCAGGACGGGGGCAAGTGAGATGGCGGAGACCGTGACATCCAAGAAGATGGCTCTGGCCAGGGCGGTCAACGAGTCGCTGCGGCATGCGCTGGATGCGGACCCGAAGGTCGTCGTCATGGGCGAGGACGTCGGCAAGCTCGGTGGCGTGTTCCGGGTGACGGACGGGCTGCAGAAGGACTTCGGCGAGAGCCGTGTCATCGACACCCCGCTCGCCGAGTCGGGCATCGTCGGCACGGCGATCGGCCTGGCCCTGCGCGGCTACCGCCCGGTGGTGGAGATCCAGTTCGACGGCTTCGTCTTCCCGGCGTACGACCAGATCGTCACACAGCTCGCGAAGATGCACGCCCGCTCGCTGGGCAAGGTCAAGCTCCCGGTTGTCGTGCGCATTCCGTACGGCGGCGGCATCGGCGCGGTGGAGCACCACTCGGAGTCCCCGGAGTCGCTGTTCGCGCATGTGGCCGGTCTGAAAATCGTGTCGCCGTCGAACGCGTCGGACGCCTACTGGATGATGCAGCAGGCCATCCAGAGCGACGACCCGGTGATCTTCTTCGAGCCCAAGCGGCGCTACTGGGACAAGTCCGAGGTCGACACCGAGGCGATCCCGGGTCCGCTGCACACCGCGCGCGTGGTACGCGCCGGCACGGACCTCACCCTGGCCGCCTACGGCCCGATGGTGAAGCTCTGCCAGGAGGTCGCCGACGCGGCCGCCGAGGAGGGCCGCTCCCTGGAGGTGCTCGACCTGCGGTCGGTCTCCCCGATCGACTTCGACTCGATCCAGGCATCGGTGGAGCGGACGGGCCGGCTGGTCGTGGTCCACGAGGCACCGGTGTTCTTCGGTTCCGGCGCGGAGATCGCCGCGCGGATCACCGAGCGCTGCTTCTACCACCTGGAGGCCCCGGTGCTGCGGGTGGGCGGCTACCACGCCCCGTACCCGCCGGCCCGTCTGGAGGAGTCCTACCTCCCGGACCTGGACCGGGTGCTCGACGCCGTCGACCGCTCGCTGGCGTACTGAGGAGAGGGTCGTGACGACGATGACGAACGCGTCCGTACGCGAGTTCAAGATGCCGGACGTGGGCGAGGGCCTCACCGAGGCCGAGATCCTCAAGTGGTACGTCCAGCCGGGTGACAAGGTCACCGACGGCCAGGTGATCTGCGAGGTGGAGACGGCGAAGGCGGCCGTCGAACTGCCCATCCCCTACGACGGCGTGGTCCGCGAGCTGCACTTCCCCGAGGGCAGCACGGTGGACGTGGGCACGCCCATCATCGCGGTGGACGTCGCGGGCGGCGCGGCCCCGGCGGAGGAGGCGCCCGCCGCTGCCGCCGCGTCGGAGGCACCTGCCGCACCCGCCACACCCGCCGCGCCTGCCGAGGAAGCCGGGGAGAAGCCCGCCGCCCGTCAGCCCGTGCTGGTCGGCTACGGCGTGGCCACCTCCACGACTCGTCGCCGCCCGCGCAAGCAGGCCCCGGACGACACCGCTGCCCGCCAGGCGGCGGTGGCGGTCCAGACGGAGCTGAACGGCCACGGCGCCGGGGCCGCCGCCCCCCAGGAGCGCCCGCTGGCGAAGCCGCCGGTGCGCAAGCTGGCGAAGGACCTGGGCGTCGACCTGGCCACGGTCACTCCGACCGGCCCGGACGGCATCATCACCCGCGAGGACGTGCACGCGGCCGCGGCCACGGCACAGGCGCCGGCACCGGAGCAGGAGGCCGTGCAGGTCCCCGCCCCGGCCCCGGTCGCCCCGGCGTCGTACGACACCGGCCGCGAGACCCGTATCCCCATCAAGGGGGTGCGCAAGGCGACGGCGGCGGCGATGGTCGGCTCGGCGTTCACAGCGCCGCACGTCACGGAGTTCGTGACGGTCGACGTGACGCGCACGCTCAAGCTGGTCGAGGAGCTCAAGCAGGACAAGGAGTTCGCCGGACTGCGGGTGAACCCCCTCCTGCTGATCGCCAAGGCGCTGCTGGTCGCCATCAAGCGCAACCCCGAGATCAACGCGTCGTGGGACGAGGCGGCCCAGGAGATCGTGGTCAAGCACTACGTCAACCTGGGCATCGCGGCGGCCACCCCGCGCGGTCTCATCGTCCCGAACATCAAGGACGCCCACGCCAAGACGCTGCCGCAACTGGCCGAGTCCCTGGGCGAACTGGTGTCCACGGCGCGGGAGGGCAGGACGAGCCCCGCCGCGATGCAGGGCGGCACGGTCACGATCACCAACGTCGGCGTCTTCGGCGTCGACACGGGCACGCCGATCCTCAACCCCGGCGAGTCGGCGATCCTCGCCGTCGGCGCGATCAAGGCCCAGCCGTGGGTCCACAAGGGCAAGGTCAAGCCCCGTCAGGTCACCACGCTGGCCCTCTCCTTCGACCATCGTCTGGTCGACGGCGAACTGGGCTCGAAGGTCCTGGCCGACGTGGCCGCGATTCTGGAACAGCCCAAGCGGCTGATCACCTGGGCGTGACGCCCGTACGGCGACGGCTCCCCGCCCACCGGGCGGGGAGCCGCTCTCCGTTCTCGGCCGGGGTGCTCACCGGCTCGCCGCCAGGGCCCGGGAGACCGCGGCGAGCGCGACGGAGAAGCTGCCGGCCGTGCACAACAGCCAGAGCACCACGGCCAGCAGGGAGCGGTCCAGGGGGCGCGGGCCAGCCGGCGTAGTTTCCAGGTCGACGCGCCCCCGAGCAGAGCGAGGGTGACGAGCGAGCCACCGCTCACAGCCAGCCCCGCCGGTCGCCGAGGGCGCTGCGGATGCCGGCGGCCACGCCGTCCGGGGCCCGGGGAGGGCGGTGAAGCCGTCGGAGACGATCTGCTCCATGACGATCGTGGCGATGGTCTCGGCCTCGAGTACACGCCGGCAGTCGTACGAGGTGCGCCGCAGGATCAGGTTGACCGTCTCGCGCCAGAGGTCGGGCGTGTCGTCGGGCCACCGGAGCTCCTCCTCGGACTCGCTGAGGTGTCCGGTGAGGCGGTGCCCCCGGGTGGCCGGAGACGCCCCGGGGCCCACGGCCGGTGCGCGGCCGGGGCCCCAGGGTGTGCGGGCGCACGGCCCCGGGCGGGTCAGAGCCTGCCGAAGCCGTAGCTCAGGAGCTTCTTCGCGTCCTTCTCGCGCTGGGCGGCGGAGGACGACGCCAGGACCGTGCCGATGACCGTCTTGCCGTTCCGCGTCGCGGCGAAGACCAGGCAGTACTTGGACACCGAGCCGGAGCCGGTCTTCACGCCGATCGTGCCCTGGTAGCTGCTGAGCAGCGTGTTCGTGTTGGTCCACGGCGCCATCGTGCGGGTGCCGCCCGACTTCGTCCGCGTCTTCGCCGTGTACTTCTTCGTCTTCACGATCGAGCGGAACGTGGAGTTTTTCATCGCACTGCTCGCGATCTTCGTCAGATCGCGCGGCGTGGAGTAGTTCTTGCCGTTCCCGATGCCGTCGAACGAGTCGAAGTGGGTGTTCTTCAGGCCCAGTTTCTTCGCGTCCGCGTTCATCTTGCCGATGAACGATTTCACGCGGGCCGAACGGGTTGTGCCCGTGCCGAACTTGTCGGCCAGCGCGTACGCCGCGTCGCAGCCGGACGGCAGCATCAGCCCGTAGAGCAGCTGGCGCACGGTGACCTTGTCACCGACGATCAGCCGCGCCGACGAGGCGTTCTTCGACACGATGTAGTCGCTGTACGCCTTTTGGATGGTGACCTTGGCGTCAAGGTTCAGGTTCTTCTGCGCGAGGACGACCTTCGCGGTCATGATCTTCGTGGTCGAACCGGTCGAACGGCGCGTGTCCGCCGCCTTGGTGTACAGCGACTTGCCGTTCGCGTTGTTCATCACGAAGCCGCCCTTGGCGACGATCGTGGGCGCGGCGGCGGCCTGTACGGGAGCGGCCTGCGCGGGCGCTGCGTAGAGCGCTCCGGCCGAGAGGACGGCTCCGGTGGTCACGGCGACGCCGACGGCTCTGCTGATGCGGATGCCCTGAATGCCGATCTTCAAGTGAGGTACCCCGATTGAGTTGAATGCCCCAGAGGTGCGGCAGAGTTGAGGTGCGGCCCGCAGTGGGCCGCACATGTCCGACTCCTGTGGGTGGCGGATGGTTGTGCTCGCCGTGGGGTGAGTTTCCGGGGATGTGTGCAGTCCGCATCGTGGACGCGCGCTTTCACGCGTACATGTTGTATCTATCCTGTCCGCATGACCAGCCTGGCCCCTGTGAAGCAGCCGCCCGCCGCCGAGCGCGTCTACAGCCATGTCAAGCAAGCGGTCCTGGACCGCCGTTACGAGGGTGGCACGCTGCTCACGGAGGGCGAGCTCGCCGAGGCGGTGGGGGTCTCGCGGACCCCGGTGCGGGAGGCGCTGCTGCGCCTGGAGGCCGAGGGGCTGCTCAGGCTCTACCCGAAGAAGGGCGCGCTGGTCCTGCCGGTCTCCGCGCAGGAGATCGCCGACGTCGTGGAGACCCGGCTGCTGGTCGAGGAGCACGCGGCGAGAAAGGCCGTACCCGCGCCGCCCGCTCTCATCGAACGCCTGGAGCAGCTGCTCGCCCGGCAGAAGGAGCAGGCCGCCGCCGGTGACTTCGCCGCCGCGTCCGTCACCGACCGGTGCTTCCACGCCGAGATCGTCCGCAGCGGCGGGAACGAGATTCTCTCCCGCCTCTACGACCAGCTCCGCGACCGTCAGTTGCGCATGGGCGTCGCCGTGATGCACTCCCACCCCGACCGCATCGCCAAGACCCTCGCCGAGCACGAGGAGATCCTCGCGGCGCTGCGCTCGGGTGACGCGGAAGCGGCCGTCGGTGTGGTGCACCGGCACGTCGGCTGGTTCTCCCACCTGGCCAGGGGTGAGGTGCGGTGAGCGCCGCCAGTAAGGGGTCCGGCGCAGCGTGCGCGGACCCTCCCGGCGGACGGCGGGCCCTCGCCGTCTGGGGGATCGGCGTCTCCGTCTACTTCGTCGCCGTCATCTTCCGCACCTCCCTGGGGGTGGCCGGCCTCGACGCCGTCGACCGCTTCGGGGTCAACGCCTCCGCCCTGTCCACCTTCTCCATCCTCCAGCTGCTGGTCTACGCGGGGATGCAGATCCCTGTGGGGCTGCTGGTCGACCGGCTCGGCACCAAGAAGGTGCTGAGCATCGGCGCCGTGCTGTTCACGGCCGGGCAGCTCGGCTTCGCCTTCTCGCCGTCGTACGGCATGGCGCTCGCGTCGCGGGCGCTGCTCGGGTGCGGGGACGCGATGACGTTCATCAGCGTGCTGCGGCTGGGCAACCGGTGGTTCCCGGCGCGGCGCGGGCCGCTGGTCGCACAGTTGGCCGGGCTGGCCGGCATGGCGGGCAACCTCGTCTCCACGCTGGTCCTGTCACGGCTGCTGCACGGGGTCGGTTGGACGGCGGCGTTCGCGGGCAGCGCGCTTGCCGGGGCGGGGGTGTTCGTGCTGCTGGTGCTGTTCCTGAAGGACCACCCCGAGGGCCACGAGCCGGAGCCCGTTGCGCACCGGGGCGCCGCCTATGTACGCCGTCAGATCGCCGCGGCCTGGCGGGAGCCGGGGACGCGTCTCGGGCTGTGGGTGCACTTCACCACGCAGTTCCCGGCGATGGTGTTCCTCCTGCTGTGGGGCATGCCGTTCCTCGTCGAGGCGCAGGGGCTTTCCCGGGCGGCCGCCGGCGAACTGCTGACGCTCGTGGTGCTGTCCAACATGGCCTTCGGCCTCCTCTACGGCCAGATCGTCGCCCGGCACCACGGGGCGCGGCTGCCGCTGGCGCTGGGCACGGTCGGGGCGACGGCGGTGCTGTGGGCGGCGACGCTGGTTTATCCGGCGGATCGGGCGGATACGGCGCCGATGTGGCTGCTGGTGGTGCTGTGCACGGTGTTGGGGGCCTGCGGGCCGGCGTCGATGCTCGGGTTCGACTTCGCGCGGCCCGCGAATCCGCCGGAGCGGCAGGGGACGGCGTCGGGGATCACGAACATGGGGGGCTTCCTGGCCTCCATGACGACGCTGTTCATGGTCGGGGTGCTGCTGGACGCGACCGATGGCGATTACGGTGTCGCGTTCTCGTCGGTGTTCGTGCTGCAGGCGCTGGGCGTGTCGCAGATTCTGCGGTTGTGCGGGCGGGCGGCGCGGGCGGAGCGGGAGCGGTTGGTGGCTAGCCGGGTGTCGTCGGTGCACGTGCCTGTGTAGGTGCCCCGGCGTGGGGACTGGGCGGGGGTGGGACGCGCGGCCCGGCGCTTGCGGGGTGCCGTCGCGCCCACCCGTGCCGCCCTGCGGCACGATTGCCCGCGGGAGCGGGGAGGCTCAGGGTGTGACCGCGAAGTGGCGGAGGATTGCTGCGGCCAGGTCCTGGTCGCCCTCTGTCTTCAGGCGGTCCGCCATCGCTTCCGGGGTCACGCGGCCGCAGGCCAGGCGGACGTAGGTCTCCCAGTCGAGGCTGAGGGTGGCGGCCGGGCCGAGGGCCGGGGCCGTTTCCAGGGTGCCGCGGCCCTGGATGTCGACGCGGACCGTGCGCAGGAACTCCACCGGACCGTGGACGTCGATGACCACGGCCGAGCTGCGCGGCGCCCGCGCCTGCTCGGCGACCACGCGCGGCAGCTCGGCGAGCAGCACGTCGCGAGCGATGTACGCGCCGGGCGAGTCCAGGTTGCCGGGCCGGCCGAGGGCCGTGCGCAGATCCTGCTCGTGCGCCCATACGTCGAAGGCGTGCCGGCGCATGGACTCCTCCAGCGTGAGCTCCGTGCCCAGCGGGCCGCGCACCTTGGTGCCGGGGTCGCGCGTCTCGTTGCGCAGCTGGCGGTTGCGCCGGATGATCATGAGCTCCAGCTCGGAGGTCATCTCCGGCGCCGTGTGGTGACGTCGCACGTCGACCTGCATCTCCATGTACCGCTGGTGGTCGTTGGTGACGTGGAACAGGTCGCGCGGCAGCGTGTGGATGGGGCGGGGGTCGCCGTACATCTCCGAGTCCAGGCCGATGACGTGGGACACGATGTCGCGGACGGACCAGCCCGGGCATGGCGTCCGCCGGTTCCAATCGCTTTCCGGAAGCGGCTGCACCAGCTCGGATATCGCCTCGATCGAGTGGGTCCAGGCGTCGGCGTAGGGCTGGAGGGCGGGATGCAGGCTCACGGAACGGGACCCCTCGGCGGTCGGTACACGGGCAGGTTGTGGCGGCGGTGCCAGTGGGCGGTGGCTGCGCTGCGTGGGTGTCTCGGGTCGCTAAGTTACGCTGCTGTGAGGCACCCCGGCAGTGCTTTCCTGTGACGATCGTAGGCCCGTGTGCGCGGGTCGAATGCCAGGACGGTGGTAGTGTGCGCGCTTCTCTGCTCCAAGTCGCCGTGAACGAGGACGAATCGGTCGAATCGCGCCGACGTCGGGTCGCCGCGATGGTGCGGGATCAGGCCGGTGCCGATCTCGTCGTGCTGCCGGAGCTGTGGACCACGGGCGCGTTCGCGTACGAGGCGTTCGACAGCGAGGCGGAACCGCTCGAAGGGCCGACCTTCGAGGCGATGGCCAAGGCCGCGAGCGACGCGGGCGTGTGGCTGCACGCGGGCTCCGTGCCCGAGCGCGCCGTGTCCGGCAGCGGCTCCGCCGCGGGCGACGGCACCCTCTACAACACCTCCCTGGTCTTCTCCCCCTCCGGGGAGCTGGCCGCCGCCTACCGCAAGATCCACCGCTTCGGCTTCGACAAGGGCGAGGCCGTGCTGATGGGGGCGGGCGACGAACTGGTGACGGTCCGTCTGCCGCACACCGTGCTGGGTGTGGCGACCTGCTACGACCTCCGTTTCCCCGAACTGTTCCGCGGTCTCGTCGACGCCGGTGCCGAGACCTTCGTCGTCCCGGCCGGCTGGCCGGAGCGCCGCCGGTCCCACTGGACGCTGCTGGCGCGGGCACGGGCGGTGGAGAACCAGTCGTTCGTTCTCGCCTGTGGAACGGCGGGGACGCACGCCGGAGTTCCGCAGGCGGGTCACTCGATCGTGGTAGATCCCTGGGGTGAGGTCCTCGCCGAGGCGGGCCCCGGCGAGGAAATCCTCACGGTGGACTTCGACCCGGCAACGGTGGCGGGCACCCGCGAACGCTTCCCGGCCCTCAAGGACCGCGTCCTGGGCCTGCCCGCTCCGCGGCACTCGGGCGCGTAGCCGCCCCGGCCCCCCGGGTCCCATCCGCCCCCACCCGGGCTGGTGGACCCCTGGGGTGAGGTCCTCGCCGAGGCGGGCCCCGGCGAGGAGGTCCTCACGGTGGACTTCGACCCGGTGACGGTGGCGGGCACCCGCGAACGCTTCCCGGCCCTCAAGGACCGCGTCCTGGGCTTGGCCACTCCGGGACACTTCGGCGCGTAGCCGCCCCGCCGCCCCCAGGTCCCGTCCGTCTCCGGGGCTGGTGGACCCCTGGGGTGAAATCCTCGCCGAGGCGGGCCCCGGCGAGGAAATCCTCACGGTCGGCTTCGACCCGGCAACGGTGGCGGGCACCCGCGAACGCTTCCCGGCCCTCAAGGACCGCGTCCTGGGCCTGCCCGCTCCGCGGCACTCCGGCGCGTAACCGTCCCGCCACGGGCCACCGGGGCGGGACAGCCATGCCGGTCAGCCGGGCCGGGGACAGCAGCATGCGCAGCGGGACGGTCTTGGCCTCGGCCTCGTGTCCCGCCGTGTCGACGTGGGTACCGTCACCGACGAAGGACGCGCAGAAGAGGCGCGCGCCGCGGCCCGCCCCGCCCCAACCCTCCGGTCCTGCCTACTCCTCCCGCTCCTTCTCCGCCAGGTGGATCACGCACACCGCCACCGCGATCAGCAGCGCGGGGTCCGCGTCGTCCCGTACGACGTCGACGCCGTAGGTTTCCCGGACGTGCAGCCAGCGGCGGGAGATGACGGCGAGCAGTTCGCCGTCGTACTCCACGGCGAACTCCCGGTCCACGATCCGGCCGCTGACGTCCAGTTCGGTGCTGCCGTCCGCCAGGGCCACCCGGTAGTGGTTGCGCAGCAGCGACAGGCGCTTGCGCCGGACGGTGGCGAGCGGCTCGCCGCCCCGCTCGATCACCATGGTGTCCCGCAGGGCCAGCATCTTCTGATGGATGTCGATGAGGACCCGGCCCTCGGTGTCCTTCAGTTCGAAGGTGTCCCGCAGCCGCATCGCCTTGCCGTCGACGAGGAAGACCTTGTTCCCCCGGTCGTCCTCGATCCAGTAGTCGTCCCCGATGCCGAGGATCCGGTCCCGCACAAGGAATCTCATGCCGTGAGGGCTTCCCCCGCCCCGCCCCCGGCACCCGGCGAATGGGCCGACAGGCCGAGCCCCTTCACCGGGACCCGACGGATGGCGCCGGGAGGCCGCTTGCGGAAAGGCGTGGGTGCGGAGATCGACCGACGGCTACGGTAGGAGCAACCATGCCTGAGACAAGTGCCCGTCACCGTCCCACCGCCCTGGTCGTGGGCGGCAGCCTCGCCGGGCTGTTCGCCGCGGCGGCCCTCGCGGAGAGCGCCGATGTCACCGTCGTCGAGCGGGACCGGCTTCCCGAGGGGGTCGGGCAGCGGCGAGGTGTGCCGCAGGCACGGCACGCGCATCTGGTGTGGAGCGGCGGGGTCCAGGCGTTCGACCAACTGCTTCCAGGGCTGGTCGGCGAGGTCGTCGCCAGGGGAGGGCGGCTGGTGCGGATCATGCGGGACATGGTCTCGCGCGCCCCCAACGAGGTCTGGTTCCGCCGCTTCACCTCCACGCACCACCGCAATCTCGTCTGCTCCCGTGAGCTGCTGGACGCCGTCGTACGCGACCGGGTGCTCGCCGACGACCGCATCACGCTGCGGCAGGGCACCACCGCGCTGGGACCGACGGGGGACGCCACCAGGGTCACCGGCGTGCGCGTGCGCTCCGGTGAGCGGGAGAGCGTGCTGTCCGCCGACTTAGTCGTCGACGCCTCCGGACGCGGATCCCGCGCCGCGCGCTGGCTGACGCAACTGGGGCTGCCCGCGGTCGCCGAAAGGGAGATCGACGCCGGAGTCGCCTACGCGACACGGCTGTTCCGCGCTCCGGGGTCCACCGCGGGAACGAACTTCCCGCTCGTCAACGTCCAGGCCAATCCGGCCAAGGCGCCCGGCACGGGCGGCATCATCCTGCCCATCGAGGGCGACCGCTGGATCGTCACGCTGGCCGGTACCCGGGGCGGGGAACCCAGCGGTGATCCGGGCGCCTTCGTGGACTTCGCCCTCGGCCTAGGTGACCCCGTCATAGGCGAGCTGCTCGCGGACGCCGAGCCCCTCGGTGACGTCGCCACGACCCGTAGCACCGCCAACCTGCGCCACTACTACGAGAAGATGCGCCGTTGGCCGGACGGATTCCTGGTCCTCGGTGACGCCGTCGCCGGCTACAACCCCGTGTACGGGCACGGCATCACCGTGGCCGCGCAGAGCGCCCTCGCCGTCAGGGACGTGCTCCGCTCCACGGGCGTGCGGGCGCCCGGGACCGCCCGGTGTCTCCAGCGGGTCGCGGCCCGTCCCGTCGCCGCCGCGTGGGATCTCGCCGTGGGGCAGGACGCCCTGTATCCGGGCGCGGCCGGCACACCGCCCACCGCCGTGGAGCGCCTCCTGGCCCGGTACGTGGACCGGGCCGTCGCCACCGGTGCGCGCCATCCGCGGGCGCTCGGCGCGCTGCTGGACGTGATGAGTCTGGAGAAGCCCGCCACCCGCCTGTTCTCACCGGACATGCTCGTCCCGATGCTCCTCGGCCCCCGCAAGGCGTATCTGCAGGGGCCGCCGTTGACGGAGGCCGAGCGCAAGGCGGCTGTGCGCTGAGGCCCGGCCCCTACGGAGAGGCGCGGGAGAGTCCCGCTCTCCCGCGCCCTCGTGCGCATCGGCCGCCCCCCGGTCAGACCCCGTACCCGTCGCTGTAGCCGTCGCGGGTGTGGTGGTGGGGGCGGGTCGTGTCGTCGACGACCGGGGTGGCGGGTGGTACGACGACCCGCCGACGCCGGGCGATGCTGCTGAAGGTCGCGACGCCGATCAGACCGACGATCATGAAGATGATGCCGACCAGGTCAAGGTTGACACCCTGCATGTCCCAGTCGGTCGCGAACGTGAGGATTGCTCCCACGGCGATGAGGATGATGCATCCGCCGAGGCCCATGAGTGTCGCCTCCCTGTCCGGTGTTTCCGGTGCGCACCGGGTACCCGGGCGGGCGGCGGTCATGCGCCTTGGCACGTAAGGCGGCTGACTAGCTCTCAAGGAACGCGACGAGCGCGTTCGCCAGCAGGAACGGGTCGTTGGCGCCGCACAGTTCGCGCGCGCTGTGCATCGACAGGATGGCCACGCCGATGTCGACGGTCCGGATGCCGTGCCTGGCCGCGGTGATCGGGCCGATGGTGGTGCCGCACGGCATCGCGTTGTTGGAGACGAAGGACTGGAAGGGCACGTCCGCCTTCTCGCAGGCCGCCGCGAACACCGCACGGCCCGAACCGTCGGTGGCGTAGCGGTTGTTGACGTTGACCTTGAGGATGGGGCCGCCGTCGACGCGCGGGTGATGGGTCGGGTCGTGCCGCTCGGCGTAGTTGGGGTGGACGGCGTGACCGGTGTCGGAGGACAGGCAGACGGAGCCGGCGAAGGCGCGCGCCCGGTCCTCGTAGGAGCCGCCGCGCGCGAACACCGAACGCTCCAGCACGCCGCCGAGCAGCGGGCCGTCCGCACCGGTGTCCGACTGGGAGCCGTTCTCCTCGTGGTCGAAGGCGGCGAGTACGGGGATGTGGGACAGGCCCGCGCCCCGGCCCGCCGCTGCGGCGAGCGCGACCGTACCGGCGTGCACGGACAGCAGGTTGTCCATGCGCGGCCCCGCCACCAGCTCTCGGTCGCGGCCCAGGTAGGCGGGCGCCTCGACGGAGTGGACCATCAGGTCCCAGCCGGCGACCTCGCCGGACGGCAGCCCGGCGGTCTCCTCGAGGAAGGCGATGAGATCGCCGTCGCGGACGTCGCCGCCCATGCCCCAGACCGGCTGCATGTGCCGCTGCTTGTCGAGCTTGAGGCCCTCCGCGTTGACCGAGCGGTCCAGGTGGATGGCGAGCTGGGGGACGCGCATCAGGGGGCGGTCGACGCTGACCAGGTGGGTGGAGCCGTCGCGCAGGGTCAACCGGCCGGCCAGGCCCAGGTCGCGGTCGAGCCAGGAGTTGAGCAGCGGACCGCCGTAGATCTCCACGGCCACCTGGCGCCAGCCGTGCGCACCACTGTCGGGCCGGGGTTTCACCCGCAGGTTGGGGGAGTCGGTGTGGGCGCCGACGATCCGGAAGGGGGTGTGCGCGTCCGCGCCCTCGGGGACGTACCAGGCGATGATCGCGCCGCCGCGCAGCACGTACTTGCCGCCCGACGACCCTTCCCAGGCGTCCGTCTCCGCGACCTGCCGGAAGCCCGCCTTCTCCAGCCGCTCGGCGACGTTCGCCACGGCGTGGTACGGCGTGGGACTGGCCGCCAGGAAGGACATGAGGTCGTCGGTGTGGCCGCGATCGAAGCGGGGGGGTTCGCTCATGGGTTCACCTTAACGAGGGCGAGGGCCCGCTTCCCTGTGCGGGAGCGGGCCCTCGTCGGGGTCCATACGCGGCTCGTGGGGTTCTGTACTGATTACGTACCGTGAGGACCCGTAAGGGTCAGAACGCCGCCTCGTCCAGTTCCATCAGGTCCAGTTCGACGCCCTCGGCGACCTTGCGGGCCAGGGTGACGCCGGGGAGGACGTTGGCCGCGAAGAAGCGGGCCGCGGCGATCTTGCCGGTGTAGAAGGCCTGGTCCTTGGCGGTGGCCGTGGCCAGCTTGTCGGCGGCGACCGCGGCGCCCTTGAGCAGCAGGTAGCCGACGATCACGTCACCGGAGGCCATCAGCAGGCGGGTGGTGTTCAGGCCCACCTTGTAGATGTTCTTGACGTCCTGCTCGGTGGCCGCCAGGTCGGTGAGCATCAGGCCGACGATGGCCTCCAGCTCGACCGCCGCCTTGGCCAGGTGCTCGCGGGCGCCCGCCAGCTCCTCGCCGCCCTCGCCGAGCGCCAGGAACTTCTTGATGTCCTCGGCGAGCGAGTTCAGGGCCGCGCCCTGGTTGCGGACGATCTTCCGGAAGAAGAAGTCCTGGCCCTGGATCGCGGTGGTGCCCTCGTACAGGGTGTCGATCTTGGAGTCCCGGATGTACTGCTCGATCGGGTACTCCTGCAGGAAGCCGGAGCCGCCGAAGGTCTGCAGCGACTGGGCGAGCTGCTCGTAGCCCTTCTCGGAGCCGTAGCCCTTGACGATGGGCAGCAGCAGGTCGTTGAGCGCGTGCTCGGCCGAGACGTCCTCGCCCGCCGCCTCCTTCACCGCGATGGTGTCCTGGACGGACGCGGTGTAGAGGACGAGGGCGCGCATGCCCTCCGCGTACGCCTTCTGCGTCATCAGCGAGCGGCGCACGTCGGGGTGGTGGGTGATGGTGACCTTGGGCGCGGACTTGTCCATGAAGTTGGCCAGGTCCGGGCCCTGGACGCGCTCCTTGGCGTACTCCAGCGCGTTCAGGTAGCCGGTGGACAGCGTGGAGATCGCCTTCGTGCCGACCATCATGCGGGCGAACTCGATGATGCGGAACATCTGGCGGATGCCGTCGTGCTTGTCGCCGATCAGCCAGCCCTTGGCGGGGTGGCGGTCGCCGAAGGTCATCTCGCAGGTGTTGGAGGCCTTCAGGCCCATCTTGTGCTCGACGTTGGTGGCGTAGACGCCGTTGCGCTCGCCCAGCTCGCCGGTCTCGAAGTCGAAGAGGTACTTCGGGACGAGGAAGAGGGACAGGCCCTTGGTGCCGGGGCCGGCGCCCTCGGGGCGGGCCAGCACGTAGTGGAGGATGTTCTCCGACATGTCGTGCTCACCGGAGGTGATGAACCGCTTCACGCCCTCGATGTGCCAGGAGCCGTCCTCCTGCTGTACGGCCTTGGTGCGGCCGGCGCCCACGTCCGAGCCGGCGTCCGGCTCGGTGAGGACCATGGTGGAGCCCCACTGCTTCTCGACGGCGATCTGCGCGATCTTCTTCTGGACCTCGTTGCCCTCGTCGTGCAGGATCCCGGCGAAGGCCGGGCCGGAGCAGTACATCCACACGGCCGGGTTGGCGCCCAGGATCAGCTCGGCGTACGCCCAGATCAGCGACGGGGGAGCGGTGGTGCCGCCGATGGCCTCGGGCAGGCCGAGACGCCAGTACTCGGAGTCCATGAAGGCCTGGTAGCTCTTCTTGAACGAGGCCGGGACCGGGGCGGTGTTGGTCTCGGGGTCGAAGACCGGCGGATTGCGGTCGGCCTCGGTGAAGGACTCGGCCAGCTCGTTCTCCGCGAGCCGGGTCAGTTCGTCGAGGATGCTCTTCGCGGTCTCGGCGTCCATCTCCTCGAACGGGCCCGTGCCGTACAGCTTGTCGCGCCCAAGTACTTCGAAGAGGTTGAACTCGATGTCGCGGAGATTCGACTTGTAGTGCCCCATGGCGACGGCTCCGTTGAGAGATCGGCGAGGCACTGACTCCTCGCACCTAGTTCACGTACCAACAAGTAGCTACGATGATGCTACCCGTCGGTAATAAGAAGCAACCCCGATCCGGACATCTGTGACCCAGCCCTCCCGGCGGGTCAGTAGTCTGTGCGGCATGTACGGCTACGACCAGAGCGCGGGGACGCAACAGGGTTACGTCCCGCCGCAGCAGCAGATGCCGGGCGGGTACGGGCAGCAGGCGCCGCTGTATCCGGAGCCGTCCGCACCCTCGCTCGCCGATGCCGTGCGCGCGTTCACCAGCGGCCAGATGGCGGCCGAGGACTTTCAGCAGGTCTTCGCCACGTCCAAGGTCTACTGCCCCCGCGGTGACAACCCCGGATTCCTCGCCCTGCACAACACCCAGCAACCGGTGATCCCGATGTTCACCTCGCTCAAGGAGCTGCGGCGGTACGCGGGCAAGGAGTCGAAGTACTTCGTGATCACCGGCGCCGAGGTGATCGACCTGCTGCCGACCGGCTACGGCTTCGTGCTCGACATGGAGGGCGAGCACAGGATGGTGTTCGACGCCAAGGCCGTGGAGCAGATGGTCGAGTTCGCCATGCGCCGGATGTATGGCTGAAGCGATTGCCGCACAGACGACTGAGGACGCCGGTGTGCGCCCGCGCGGAGCCCGGAGGGAATTCCCTCCGGGCTTTCTCCGTTCCTGGTGGCAGGAAGTTCAACGCTCAACTAAAATGGGTGTACCCAAGGAGGTACCGACATGCCTGCAGTGACCGTCGAGAACCCGTTGACGCTGCCCCGCGTGAGCGCGACCGCCGACGCCGTGGCCCGTCCCGTGCTCGCCGTCACGACCGCGCCGAGCGGATTCGAGGGCGAGGGCTTCCCGGTGCGCCGGGCGTTCGCCGGAATCAACTACCGCCATCTCGACCCGTTCATCATGATGGACCAGATGGGTGAGGTGGAGTACGCGCCCGGGGAGCCGAAGGGCACCCCCTGGCACCCTCACCGCGGCTTCGAGACCGTCACGTACATCATCGACGGGATCTTCGACCACCAGGACTCCAACGGCGGTGGCGGCACCATCACCAACGGCGACACCCAGTGGATGACGGCGGGCGCCGGTCTGCTGCACATCGAGGCGCCGCCGGAGCACCTGGTCGTGTCCGGCGGGCTCTTCCACGGGCTTCAGCTGTGGGTGAACCTCCCCGCCCGGGACAAGATGATGGCGCCGCGCTACCAGGACATCCGCAGCGGCAGCGTCCAGCTGCTCACCTCCCCCGACGGCGGCGCGCTGCTGCGGGTCATCGCCGGTGAGCTGGACGGCCATGAGGGCCCCGGCATCACGCACACGCCCATCACGATGATCCACGCGACGCTCGCACCGGGCGCCGAGGTCACCCTGCCCTGGCGGGAGGACTTCAACGGCCTGGCGTACGTCCTCGCCGGGCGCGGGTCGGTCGGCGCCGAGCGCCGTCCGGTCCACCTGGGCCAGACGGCGGTCTTCGGCGCCGGCTCCTCGCTCACCGTCCGCGCGGACGAGAAGCAGGACGCGCACACGCCGGACCTGGAGGTCGTCCTCCTCGGCGGTCGGCCCATCCGTGAGCCCATGGCCCACTACGGCCCGTTCGTGATGAACACCAAGGACGAGCTGATGCAGGCCTTCGAGGACTTCCAGAAGGGCCGCCTCGGCACGATCCCGGCCGTGCACGGCATGACCGAGGCCGGACCGGAGACCGGCACCGACGGCGCCTGAGCACGACAGGGAACCGACCGGTCGCCCGCGGACACCACGACGTCCGCCGGCGGCCGGGCCGCCCGCTCAGTCGTCTCCCGCGACCGCGCCGTCCCTCTCGTACAGGTCGAACCAGATGCTCTTGCCCTGGCCGCGCGGGTCCACGCCCCAAGTGTGGGAGAGGACTTGGACCAGGATCAGGCCCCGGCCGGAGGACGCCAGCTCGCCCGGTCGGCGCGGGTGCGGCAGGTCGTCGCCGCCGTCGGTGACCTCGATGCGAATTCGGCGGCCGTCTCCCCCGTCGGTGACCTCGGCGAGCAGCAGGGCGTCGGTGTCGGTGTGCACCAGGACGTTGGTGAGAATCTCCGAAAGGAGCAGCACCGCCGAGTCGACCTGGTCCGTCGAGGGCCAGTCGTGCAGCAGTTCGCGCAGTTGGTGCCGGGCCACGGCGACCCGCTCGGGCTCGGCCTGCGCCACCGTCAGCATCGTGCGGCGCACCGGCGGCCGTACCGTGTCGGACTCCGCGCCGAAGCCGCAGCCCTCGCCCTGCCGGGACAGCAGTAGGACGGCGATGTCGTCCTCGCGCCGGTCGGCCAGCGGGCCGGTGGTGTGGTGCGAGGAGGGGCCGTGCACCGCCTGGACCAGCGCGTCGGCCAGCTCCTCCTGGTTGCCCTGGTGCTCCTCGAGGATGGTGCGCAGCCGCCGCCAGCCGGTGTCCAGATCATGGCCGCCGGTCTCGATCAGCCCGTCCGTGCAGATCATCATGGTCTCGCCGGACTCCAGGACCATCTGCGTGGTGGGATAGTCGGCGTCCGGGTCGATGCCGAGCGGCAGCCCGCCCGCCGTCGGCCGGGTCAGCACCGTCGCGTCGGCCATACGGATCACCGGGTCCGGGTGCCCGGCGCGGGCGATCTCCAGCACGCCGCTCACCGGGTCGACCTCGGCGTACAGACACGTCGCGAAGCGCAGTTCGGGGTCCCCCTCGCCGATGCCGTGCAGGAAGCGGGAGGCGCGGGCAAGCACGGCGTCCGGCCGGTGGCCCTCGGAGGCGTACGCCCGCAGGGCTATCCGCAGCTGGCCCATCAGCCCGGCGGCCCGTACGTCATGGCCCTGGACATCGCCGATGACCATCGCGAACCGCCCGCTGGGCAGCGGGATGACGTCGTACCAGTCGCCGCCGACCTGGAGGCCGCCGCCGGTGGGAACGTACCGGGCGGCCACGCCCATGCCCGGGATGCCCTGTCCGAGCTTCGGCATCATCGAGCGCTGCAGTCCGTCGGTCAGCGCCCGCTCGCTCTCGGCCGTGCCCGCGCGGGTCAGCGCCTGGGCCAGCATCCGGGCCACCGTGGTCAGCACCGAACGCTCGTCCGGGGTGAACGCGACCGGGTAGGCGAAGGCCGCCAGCCAGGCCCCCATCGTGCGGCCGGAGGCGGTCAGCGGCAGGAACGCCCAGGACTGGCGCCCGAAGCGCTCGGCGAGCGGCCAGGTGAGGGGATAGCGGGCCTTGTACTCCTCCGGGGAGGAGAGATAGACCGCGCGGCCGGTGCGCACCACCTCGGCGGCCGGGTAGTCGGTGTCCAGCGGCATGGAAGTGAACGGGCTGTCGGCGCCGGGCTCGTGCCCGTGGTGGCCGATGATCGTGAGATGGTCGCCCTCCACGCCGAACACGGCCATTCCGTCCGGTGTGAATCCGGGCATCGACAGATTGGCCGCGACCCGCAGCACTTCCTGCGTCGACCGTGCCTCCGCCAGCGCGCGTCCCGCGTCCAGCAGGAACGCCTCCCGCGAGCGCCGCCAGTCCCCGGTGACCGCCCTGCGCCCGGCGGGCGTGCCCGGCGTCGGCTCGGCGACCTCCTGGAGGGCACCGGTCAGGACGTATGCCCTGCGGGCGCGGTCGTAGGAGGGCTTGGCGCGGCTGCGCACGACCCGGAGCACCCGCTGCCGGTCGTCCATGACCCGGAGGCGTACCTCGGCGAGGGTGCCCTCGGCGACGGCGAGCTGGACCACTCCGGTGATCTCGTTCCAGTCGACGGGATGCAGCCGGGCCCGGATCTGCGCTTCGGTGAGGGTGACCTGCCGGGCGGGCAGCCCCAGCAGCCGCGCTGCCACGGCGTCGACCGTGAACAGCCCGGCGGCGGTGTCCCAGTGCCACAGTCCGGTGTCGAGGGCGGCGAGGACGTCCCCCACGGTGGGCAGGGGCTCACCAGAGCGCATTGCTCCACTTTATGAGGAAGATGTCGAAATGTTCCACCGAAGGCCGAGACCCGCCCCGCGGGTAATGGCGGAGAAGTGGTCCCGGGTCGGCCGGTAGGCTTGGGGGAGTTTCACGTGAAACAACGACCCCGATCTGCGAAGGCTGGATGAACGACGATGCATCGGTACAGGTCCCACACCTGCGGCGAGCTCCGCGCCTCTGACGTCGGCACCGACGTCCGGCTGAGTGGCTGGCTGCACAATCGGCGCGACCTGGGCGGCATCCTCTTCATCGATCTGCGCGATCACTACGGCATCACGCAGCTCGTGGCGCGTCCCGGCACCGAGGCGTACGAGGCGCTGGACAAGCTCTCCAAGGAGACCGTGATCCGCGTCGACGGCAGGGTCGTCTCCCGCGGCGAGGAGAACATCAACCCCGACCTGCCGACCGGTGAGATCGAGGTCGAGGTCGCCGAGGTCGAGGTGCTGAGCGAGGCGGCGCCCCTTCCCTTCACCGTCAACACCGAGGACGGGGTCAACGAGGAGCGGCGCCTGGAGTACCGCTTCCTGGACCTGCGCCGCGAGCGCATGCACCGCAACATCATGCTGCGTACGCAGGTGATCTCGGCGATGCGCCAGAAGATGACGGCGCTGGGCTTCAACGAGATGGCGACGCCGATCCTGAGCGCCACCTCCCCCGAGGGCGCCCGTGACTTCGTGGTCCCCTCCCGCCTGCACCCGGGCAAGTTCTACGCCCTCCCCCAGGCCCCGCAGCAGTTCAAGCAGCTGCTGATGATCTCCGGCTTCGACCGCTACTTCCAGATCGCGCCCTGCTTCCGCGACGAGGACGCCCGCGCGGACCGCTCGCCGGGCGAGTTCTACCAGCTCGACGTCGAGATGAGCTTCGTCGAGCAGGAGGACGTCTTCCAGCCCATTGAGAAGCTGATGACCGAGCTGTTCGAGGAGTTCGGCAACGGCCGTCATGTGACGTCGCCGTTCCCGCGCATCCCGTTCCGCGAGGCGATGCTGAAGTACGGCTCCGACAAGCCGGACCTGCGCGCCCAGCTGGAGCTCGTCGACATCACCGACATCTTCGAGGGCTCGGAGTTCAAGGCGTTCGCCGGCAAGCACGTACGGGCGCTGCCGGTTCCGGACGTCTCCGGCCAGCCGCGCAAGTTCTTCGACCAGCTCGGTGACTACGCGGTCTCGCAGGGCGCCAAGGGCCTGGCGTGGGTGCGCGTCGGCGAGGACGGCTCGCTGAGCGGCCCGATCGCGAAGTTCCTCACCGAGGAGAACGTCGCGGAGCTGACCAAGCGGCTCTCGCTGGCCCCCGGCCACGCGGTGTTCTTCGGCGCGGGCGAGTTCGACGAGGTCTCGAAGATCATGGGCGCGGTGCGGGTCGAGGCGGCCAAGCGCGCCGGTCACTTCGACGAGAACGTCTTCCGCTTCTGCTGGATCGTCGACTTCCCGATGTACGAGAAGGACGAGGAGACCGGCAAGATCGACTTCTCGCACAACCCGTTCTCGATGCCGCAGGGCGGCCTGGAGGCCCTGGAGACCCAGGACCCGCTGGACATCCTCGGCTGGCAGTACGACATCGTCTGCAACGGCGTCGAGCTGTCCTCCGGCGCCATCCGGAACCACGAGCCGGAGATCATGCTCAAGGCGTTCGAGATCGCGGGCTACGACCGTGAGACGGTCGAGGAGAAGTTCGCCGGCATGCTCCGCGCGTTCCGCTTCGGCGCCCCGCCGCACGGCGGCATCGCGCCCGGTGTCGACCGGATCGTCATGCTCCTCGCCGACGAGCCCAACATCCGCGAGACCATCGCCTTCCCGCTCAACGGCAACGCCCAGGACCTGATGATGGGCGCCCCGAGCGAACTGGACGAGGCCCGCCTGAAGGAACTCCACATCTCGGTACGCAAGCCGCAGCCGAAGTAGGCCCGACAGCGTCGACGGGGCCCGGAAGCGTTCACCGCTTCCGGGCCCCGTCGGTCGTGTGAGGGGGCTTAGAGGGCGGGGTCCTCGTCGGTGAAGAGGTCCTCGGCTGCTGCCGCCGTCAGCGAGCGCTCGAACCAGGTGGTGAGCGTGTCGAGGTCGGTGCAGCCGGTGATGCGTTCGCGGATGTCGTCGGAGATTACGAGCCCGCGCACCGTGAGGACACGCAGGATGTCCTCGATCTTGCCCTCGGCCTTCCCCTCCAGGTACTTCTCCTCGAAGAGCGTTCCGTGCCCCGGGAAGTGAGTGACGACGTCCTGCATGAGCTTCCTCCAGTTCTCCCTGGTCGGAGTGGACTCCAGACCGACTTCCACCACCTCGAACCAGTACTTCGTGACGTCCGGCGGGAAGGCCACCAGCCCGCGGGCGACCGCTTCCAGTATGGCGGCCGCCCTGGGGCCCTGGCTGTGAATGATGGCCGACAGCGCCGCCAGGGCCGGCCGCTGGGCCACCACCGTCTCGTCGGTGACCTCCGGGACGGTCTGCGGACCCAGCACGAAGGGCCGGGTGACCTGGGTCGTCCACGGGCCCACCGCGCACTGGAAGGGACCCGCTGCCCAGGCCGCCGTCGAGCGGTCGCGGCAGACCACGACCAGCAGCACGGGCAGGTCGTATTTCGCACGCAGATAGGAGACGTAATACGCCCAGCTCTTCGCCTTCTCCGGGTCCTTCTTCGTCTGGGCCTCCACGGCCAGGACGAAGTGTTCGCCCATGTCGGGCTCGAACTTGAGGACCGTGTCGGCGCGGCGTTCCACCGGGCGGATCTCGGTGACGTCGGCGGAGAGCTCGTAGAAGTCCGTCTTCAGAGGCGGGGGCAGGCCCAGTGCCTCGAAAACGGGGGCGAGGGCCTCGGGGTGCTCCTGGAAGAGCCGGTGGGAGGCCTCGTGTGTCGCTGTGACCATGCGACAAACATGGCTGGTCCCCGGGCCGGAAGGAGAGACAATAGGGGATGATCATTCGTTCGGGTGATGAATAAACGTTCCTCAGTGTTGCTCGCCGCCCTCGCTCCCGTAGAGCGGCAGATTCCGGGTCGAGATGGTCCAGTCGGCGATGGTGACGTCCTCGCCGTAGACGAAGTCCTTCCGGGTGGCGTAGCGGGGGCCGTCCGGGGTGGTGTGGATGTCGGTGAGGACGGCGCCCTCGCCCGTACGCGGGTCGAAGATCACGTAGATGGGGACGCCCATGAGGGGGTAGTCGCGCATCTTGGTGACCCAGTCGTTCTCCGGGTTGGACTTGGAGACCACTTCGATGGCGGCGATGAGCGAGCGAGGGTCGATCGAACCCTGGACGTTCAGGTCCGCCCATGCGATCACCATGACGTCGGGATGGCGCATGATGCCCTCGGGCTCGTCCTCCACATCAGGTGTGCCGGTATGGGCCAGCAACTCGTCCGGCATCGTCCTTTCCAGACGGCGGCTGATGTGTGCAGCCGTGACCTCGTGAGGCCCTCCCGGCGACATCATGTCGTGGACGATTCCTTCCTTGGTGATCTCGAACTTCCCGGGCAGCGTGTCGTCCATGGACTGAACGAAGTCCCGCATGGCCCGGTACAGGTGGGAGGCGCCCTGCTGCGGGTTGTCCGGGGCGATGGTCATGGCGCTCGCTCCTCGTCGTCTGTGCCCAGGGGCAAGGATCGTCACGTTCATGCTAGGCGGCCTCCGGAAGACCGGTTCGGCAGTCGCGGCAGCGACCTGGTTCAGGTGCGCGGAAGGCGCGGTCGCAGCCTTCGCAGTTCTGGAGCGGGTGGCGGACGGCCGGTGGCTGCGCGGGTGCGCGGACGGGCGGCGGGGGCGGGAGCTGGGCGGTGAGGCGGTGGGCGAGGAGGGCGGCCGGCCGGACGAGGGGCTCGTCCGGCAGGTTCGCGGTGAGGGCCTGGCGTACGGCGGTGGGGGTGAGGTCGCGCTCCAGCCAGGCGGCGACGCCGGGTGCGAGGTGTTCGGCGTCGGTGGCGGAGAGGAGCAGCCGGGGGTCATGGCGGCGCAGGCCGGCCAGGACGTCGAGGGCCGTCTGGAGCATGGCGGGCCAGGGGTGCGACGGCTGGGGCACGGCGGGCAGCCGCCGCTTGCGGGGCGCGGGCTCGTCGGGGGCCGTCCGCCGCGCGGGCCTGCGGGCGGCCTGCTCCCGGGCGCCTCGGTGACCTGGCCGGTTGCAGGACACCGTGCGGGTGACGATTCGGCCGGTGGAGGTGCGCTCGCGGGTGCGGCGCAGGTAGCCGTGCGTTTCGAGCTCCCGCAGGGCGGCGGCGATCCGGGTGGGGCCCTCGGGGAAGCGGGCCGCAAGGGTCTTGATGTCGACGGCGGTGCCCCGCCGCACGGACTGGATGTAGCAGGCCAGTCCGATGGCGAGCAGGGACAGCTCAGGGTGCTGGGCCAGGTCGTTGCCGATCACCGTGAAGTTCTCGGTGTGGCGGACGTGGTCGTGGATGACGCCGGCGACGGGCTGTCCGTCGGGGTGGTTCTTGCCCGGGATACGGGACTGGGGGCGCGCGGGAGCGCTAGGGTTTTCGGTGTCCATCGGGAAGCGCCTATCTTCCTCGGTGGTCAGGCCCTCGCACTGGGATGCCAGTCCCGGCGAGGGCCGTCGCATGTCTGGGGTTGTGTGTGTACTGCTGGCGCTGAGCGTAAGGCAGGCAACCAGGCCAAAGGCCAGCCCACTTGGGCATATTCACTCGCGGGAGTGAGTTTGCCCGGCGGGAGGGAGGGGTGGGGCTTGGTGGGGTGCTTTCTCCCTAGTGGGTAGTACTTGGGGAGCGCAGGTCCGTCCGGAGCGTGGGAGTTCATGCTCCGGTGACTGCGGGGCGGGGAGGGTGAGTTCGGCCCAGACCGTCTTGCGGGGCGGCAGGTCCTGGGTGACGCCCCAGCGGTCGGCGAGGGCGGCCACGAGGGTCAGACCGCGGCCGGTTTCGGCGTCCGGGCCCGGCGCTCGGAGATCCGGGAGCCGGTGACCACGCGTGTCCGTGAGCTCGATGCGGAGCAAGCCAACGCGCCCCGCACCTGGTCTCGCCGGGTGCGGGGCGGTGTCGTATGGCTCAGGGCCTGTCTTCGAGAGGTTCGGTGTTACCGCGCCACGAACTGGGTGAGGATGGCCTGGACCTCGTAGATGTCGACGCCCTTGGTGAAGGTCTTTTGCAGCGGGGTCGGGGAGCCCGAGAGCCAGATCTTCAGCTCGGCGTCGAGGTCGAACGTGCCGGCGGTCTCCACCGCGAAGTGGGTGATGCTGCGGTACGGGATCGAGTGGTACTCCACCTTCTTGCCGGTGATGCCCTGCTTGTCGACCAGGATCAGACGGCGGTCGGTGAACAGTATGGTGTCGCGGATCAGCAGGAACGCGGCGTGCACCTGCTCGCCGTGGCCGAGCAGGCGGGCGTAGTCCTGCTGGGCCTGCGTCGGGTCGACGGTGTGCGCGTTGCCGAAGAGTGCCATGGAACGAATCCCCCCACGTGAGTGGCGGCGGCCGGATCTCGGCCGCCTTCACACGATCTTCGCAAGGGGCGGGGACCGGGAGAAGATCTCTCTTTCTCCCGGCCCCCGTCTGTAGCGAGCGCGTTACGCGGTCGGCTTCTCCTCGAGACGCGGGAACAGGAGTGCGCCTCGTCTCGTGCTCGTTGGCCGAGCTGTGCTGGCGGGTCGGCGGTCAGTCGTGACTACTCGTCTTCGAAGGTGTCTTCGGCCGTCGGGGCCGTGACGGCACGACGGAGCCAGCGGCGCAGGATCTCTAGGTCGCCGCAGCTGATGATGCGTTCCCGGACCGCTTCGGGGACGTCGATGTCGCGCACTTGCAGGATGTCCAGGACGTCCTCGGCGGCGCGTCGTACCGCGCCCTCGACCCGGCCTTCGTCACCGATTTCCTCGGAGAGGTCGGACTTGTAAAAGGAGAGGTCCACGGCCACCAGTTTCCTCCACAGGTGTGCTGCCGGGTGCTTGCCCAGGCCTTGTGCGATGAGTTCGATGATCGGGGCGGCGACGTCCTGCGGTGTGCCCCGCAGAACGGTCGTCATTGATTTGGTCCTGCGGTGCGTCCCGCAGGGCGGTTGCCATTCTTTCCGGTGGTCGTGGAAGTCCCGGTGTGGAGTGAGAGTGCAGCGCAGAGGCCCGGAAACGGGTGGTTTCCGGGCCTCTGGGTGTTTGTGGCGCCTCCTACGCGGTCGGCTTCTCCTCGAGGCGAGGGAAGAGGACCGCGCCCTTGGTGACCGTCGAGCCGGCGGGGAGCCTGCCCCAGGCGGCGGACTCCTGGACCTTCTGGTCGGCGAGGGCGCCGAGGCCCGCCTCCGCGCCGAGGGAGTCCCAGAGCTTCTGGGAGGTCTCCGGCATGACCGGGTTCAGGAGGACGGCCACCGCGCGGAGGGACTCCGCGGCCGTGTAGAGGATCGTCGCCAGGCGGGCCCTGCCCTCCGGTGAGTCGTCCTTGGCGACCTTCCACGGCTCCTGCTCCGTGATGTAGCCGTTGACCTGCTTCACGAAGTCGAACACCGCCAGGATGCCGCCCTGGAAGTCCAGCTCGTCGCCGATGCGGCGGTCCGCCTCCGTGACGGCCTTCGCCAGCGCGTCGTGGATCGCCTTCTCCGCCTCGCCCTCGGCCGTCGCGGCCGGCAGTTCGCCGCCGAAGTACTTGCCGACCATCGCGGCCACACGGGACGCCAGGTTGCCGTAGTCGTTCGCCAGCTCGCTGGTGTAGCGGGCCGAGAAGTCCTCCCAGGAGAAGCTGCCGTCCTGGCCGAAGGCGATCGCCCGCAGGAAGTACCAGCGGTACGCGTCCACACCGAAGTGCGAGGTCAGGTCCTGCGGCTTGATTCCGGTCAGGTTGGACTTGCTCATCTTCTCGCCGCCGACCATCAGCCAGCCGTTCGCGGCGATCTTCCCCGGGAGGGGGAGGCCCTGCGCCATCAGCATGGCCGGCCAGATGATCGCGTGGAAGCGGAGGATGTCCTTGCCGACCAGGTGGACGTCGGCGGGGAAGGTCGACTCGAACTTCTCCGGGTTCTCGTTGTACCCGACCGCCGTGGCGTAGTTCAGCAGGGCGTCGACCCACACGTAGATGACGTGCTTGTCGTCCCACGGGACCGGCACGCCCCAGTCGAACGTCGAGCGGGAGATGGACAGGTCCTGCAGGCCCTGGCGGACGAAGTTCACGACCTCGTTGCGCGCGGACTCCGGCTGGATGAAGCCGGGGTTGGCCTCGTAGTGGGCGAGCAGCTTCTCGCTGTACTCGCTGAGCTTGAAGAAGTAGTTCTCCTCGCTGAGGATCTCCACCGGCTTCTTGTGGATCGGGCACAGTTTCTGGCCCTCGTACTCGCCCTCCCCGTCGAGCAGCTCACCCGGGAGCTTGTACTCCTCGCAGCCCACGCAGTACGGGCCCTCGTAGCCGCCCTTGTAGATCTCGCCCTTGTCGTACAGGTCCTGCACGAACTCCTGGACGCGGTCGGTGTGCCGCTTCTGCGTGGTGCGGATGAAGTCGTCGTTCGCGATCTCGAGGTGCTCCCACAGGGGCTTCCAGGCCTCGTTGACGAGCTTGTCGGCCCAGGCCTGGGGCGTGACCCCGTTCGCCTCGGCCGTACGCATGATCTTCTGACCGTGCTCGTCCGTGCCGGTGAGGTACCACACCTTCTCGCCGCGCTGGCGGTGCCAGCGGGAGAGCACGTCGCCTGCGACGGTCGTATAGGCGTGGCCCAGGTGAGGAGCGTCGTTGACGTAGTAGATGGGGGTCGTGACGTAGTACGCCTTCGCCCCCTGCTTCTCTGTTCCAGTGGCCGCCATGGTCGAAATCCTACTGGGCTGGCGGAGCTCGACTCACATGCGTTTCGGGGCGGGCGGGCGGCACGGGTGTGGTGTGCGGTGCCGCCCGCCCCGGTGGTGGTTACGGGCGCCAGGAGGCCAGGACGCCCTCGTACAGCTCCTTGTCCGTGAGCTCACGGGGGGTGGGGCCCGCGTGGAAGAAGGAGGTGTTCTCCGTCTTCAGTTTGCGGAGGTAGTCGAAGGCCTTGTTGTCATGCTCCCCGAAGGCGACGAAGGAGAAGAACACGCCAGGGTGGTTCTTCGCCGCGTCGGTGAGGGCCTGGGTGGCCGGGGTCTTGGCGTCGGGGGCGCCGTCCGTCTGGAAGACCACCAGGGCGGGGGTGCCGGCCGGCTCCTTGGCGTGCTGCGCGAGGACCGCCTCGACGGCGGCGTGGTAGCTGGTACGGCCCATGCGGCCGAGGCCGGCGTGCAGCTCGTCGATCTTGTTCTCGTGGTCGGTGAGGGTCAGCTCACCGGTGCCGTCGAGTTCGGTGGAGAAGAACGTGACGTGGAGGGTGGCCTCCGTGTCGACGTGGGCGGCGAGGGCGAGGGTCTGCTCGGCGAGGGCCTGGGCGGAGCCGTCCTTGTAGTACGGGCGCATGCTCGCGGAGCGGTCGAGGACGAGGTAGACCTTGGCGCGGGTGCCGGTGAGGTCGTGCTTCTTGAGGGTGGCGCCGGCGGCCTTGTAGGCGGTGGTGAGGGTGGTGTTGCGGAGCCGTGTGGCGGGGGTGGCGGGCTGGGCTGTTGGTTCGGCGTCGCGTTCGGCTTCCGCCGGGGTTTCGTTCTCACCCGGGGCGGTGCCGGCGGCTGCGGCGGGCTGGGCTGTCGGTTCGGCCTCGCCTTCGGCTTCGGCCGGGGTCTGGTTCCCACCCGCACCGCCCGTGCTGCTTTCGTTGTCGGGTGCGGGTGGCCCCTGTGGCGTGTCCTCGCCGTCGGCGGCCGCGGGTGAGTCCTCGGTGGGGGCCGTGGGCTCCGCCTCGGAGGCGGGCTGCGGGGCGGCTTCCGCTTCGGCCTGCGGCTCCGCCTCGGGGGCGGACTGCGTGGCGGGCTCTGCTTCGGCCTGCGGCTCCGGTTCCGCCTCGGCGGCGGGCAGGGGGGCGGGCTCTGCTTCGGCCTGCGGCTCCGGTTCCGCCTCGGCGGCGGGCAGGGGGGCGGGCTCTGCTTCGGCCTGCGGCTCCGGCTCCGGGGCGGGCTGCGGGGCGGGCTCCGCTTCGGCCTGCGGCTTCGGCTCCGGCTTCGGCTCGGGTTCTGTCTCGGCCTGCGGCTCCGGCCCCGGCTCCTGGGTGGGGTCTGGCTCTGCCCGGGTGGGGGCCGGGGTGTCGTCCGGGCGGGTGGGGACCGGGACTGTGATCTTGTCGAATGCGGCGCTGACGAGGTCGTGCTCGTCGCGGGGTTCCGGGACCGACGGCGTGGCCTGGGCCGGGGCCGGTTCCGGGGAGGGGGACGGAATCGTCGGGGGGGCCGCGGGTTCCGGGGCCGGTTCGGGCGATGTCGGAGCGGCCGTTTCCGTCGGCTCGGCGGCCGGTGCCGTACCCTCCGCTTCGGCGGCCCTCGCTTTGCGTGACCGTCCGAACGCGTTCCGCAGGAGAGTGAGAATGCCCATGTGCGCAACCCTTCGCGTGAGTTGATGCCCGTCAATCCCTGGCCAGGACGGACACGTAAGGTTAGCGGCCCGCAAGGGCGATCTTGGGCAGGGTGGGTTTGCGGAATCGTATATGTCAAGGGGGCGATCTGGCCCACCTCGACGGTCATCCGCTACCGCCCGGTGCAACTTCCTTTATGCCGCCGCACGTTCACCCGTCGTTCACCAAGGCGCCCGGTTGCCGCACCTATGCGCTCCTACGGTCTCGCTGACACCACGGGCACCCAAGGAGAACATACGTGCGAAAGCTGCTGCCGTTGATCGGAACGCCGTTCGGTTCCCACCCCGGCGGCCGGTCCGCCATGACCTGTCGTTTCCGGTGTGGTGACGCCTGTTTTCACGAGGTGCCCAACACCAGCTCCAACGAGTACGTCGGCGACGTCATCGCCGGTGCCCTCAGCCGCCGGTCCCTGATGCGCGCCGCCGCGGTCGTCACCGTCGCCGCCGCCCCTCAGGTGCAGGCGGCGTCCGCCGCCGCACGCCACGGTCACCGCCGTACACCCGAGGGCGCCCGCGGTCTGCGGTTCACGCCCGTCGCGCCGAACACCGACGACGCCGTCACTGTGCCGGAGGGCTACCGGCAGGACGTCGTCATCCGCTGGGGCGAGCCCATCCTGCGCGGTGCGCCCGCCTTCGACCCGGAGCGGCAGAGCGCGAAGGCACAGACCGGACAGTTCGGGTACAACTGTGACTTTCTCGCCCTGCTGCCGCTGCGCGGCGAGCCTGGCCGGCAGCTGCTCGTCGCCAACCACGAGTACACCGACGAGGTCCTGATGTTCCGGGACTACGACCCCGCGAACCCGACGCGCGAGCAGGTGGAGATCGCCTGGGCCGCGCATGGGCTGGCCGTGGTCGCCGTCGAGGAGGAGCGGCGCAGCGGGGGGCTGACGCCCGTCCCCCGGCACCACCTCAACCGGCGGCTCACCGCCACCACCGAGTTCCGGCTCACCGGTCCCGTCGCCGGGTCCGACCTGGTGAAGACCTCCGCCGACCCGAGCGGCACCAAGGTGCTCGGCACCCTCAACAACTGCTCCGGCGGCACCACCCCCTGGGGCACCACCCTGCATGGCGAGGAGAACTTCAACCAGTACTTCGCCCACGGCTCCAGCGCCACCGACAAGCGGTACGGGATCGGCACCGGAGCCACCGAGCGCAAGTGGGAGAGGTTCGACAAGCGGTTCGACCTCGCCCAGGAGCCGAACGAGGCGCACCGCTTCGGCTATGTCGTCGAGCTCGACCCGTACGATCCCGGCTCCACCCCGCGCAAGCACACCGCGCTGGGCCGGTTCAAGCACGAGGGCGCGACCGTGCGGCTGACGCACGACGGGCGTCCGGTGGTCTACACCGGGGACGACGAGCGGTTCGACTACTTCTACAAGTTCGTCGGCAGCAAGCGGATGCGGCACGGCAGCGGCCGCTGGGTGCGTGAGCACAACCTTTCGCTGCTCGACGAGGGCACGCTGTACGTCGCCCAGCTGACCGGTGACTCGCCCGCCGTCGAGATCGACGGGACGGGCGGGCTGCCCGAGGACGGCGAGTTCGACGGGGGCGGACGGTGGATCCCGCTGGCCACCGCCACCGCCGACGGTGCCGTCTCGCATGTCGAGGGCATGACTGCTGAGGAGGTTTTTGTTTTTACGCGCCTCGCCGGTGACAGGGTGGGGGCCACCAAGATGGACCGGCCCGAGGACATCCAGCCCAACCCGGTCACCGGCAAGGTGTACGTCGCCCTCACCAACAACTCCCACCGGGGAAGGGACGGATACGCCGCCGCCGACGAGGCCAACCCTCGCAACGCCAACAAGCACGGCCACGTCCTGGAGCTGACCGAGCACCGGAACCGGCCGGAGAGCACGCGCTTCTCCTGGTCGCTGTTCCTGGTCGCGGGTGACCCGCAGGACCCGGCGACGTACTTCGCCGGGTTCCCCAAGGACTCCGTCAGCCCGATCTCCTGCCCGGACAACCTTGCCTTCGACGACCACGGCAACCTGTGGATCTCCACCGACGGCAGCGCCCTCGGCTCCCACGACGGCCTCTTCGGCGTCGCAACGCGCGGCGGTCGGCGCGGTGAGCTGAAGCAGTTCCTCACCGTGCCGAACGGCGCGGAGACCTGCGGCCCGGTCATCCAGGGCCGGCGGGTCCTGGTCGCCGTGCAGCACCCGGGCGAGGTCGACGGGGCGACGGTCGACAACCCGGGGAGCACCTGGCCCGACGGGCCCGGCAGCTATGTCCGGCCCGCCGTGGTCGCCGTGTGGCGCGCGGACGGAGGGGACGTCGGCGTCTGAGACCGGGCTCGACACCGGGAGCGGCCGGAGAGGTGCTCATCCGGCGTTGGCCGGGTGCCGCTGCGCCCACCCGTGCCGCCCCAGCGGCACGATTGCCCGCAGCTGGGGTCGCGGCGGGAGAGGTGCTCGCCGGTGCTTGCCGGGTGCCGGTGCGCCCACCCGTGCCGCCCCAGCGGCACAATTGCCCGCAGCTGGGGTCGCGGCGGGAGAGGTGCTCGCCGGTGCTTGCCGGGTGCCGGTGTGCCCACCCGTGCCGCCCCAGCGGCACAATTGCCCGCAGCTGGGGTCGCGGCGGGAGAGGTGCTCGCCGGTGCTTGCCGGGTGCCGGTGCGCCCACCCGTGCCGCCGCAGCGGAATGATTGCCCGCAGTTGGGGCGGCGGCCGGAGAGGTGCTTGCCGGGTGCCGGTGTGCCCACCCGTGCCGTCGCAGCGGCACGATTGCCCGCAGCTAGGGGCCCGGTCAGGCGCCGGGTACCAGCTCCTCCGTCCACTCCCGGTACGCCGGTGCCTGGCGCGCCACCTCTCGGTATGCGTCGGCCAGGTCGGGATAGACGCCCTCCAGCTCCGTGTCCGTGCGGGCGGCCAGCAGCAGTCGTACGCCGAGCGGATCGCCGTACAGCCGGCGGACCGCCGTCTCGGGGCGGGAGGGCGACGTCGGCTGGCACACGGTGACGACCTCGCCGATGGCGACCAGCGACGCGGCGGTGTGGTAGTCGCCGTGCAGCACGCGCGGGCTGATCCCGGCGGCGCGCAGCATCCGGCGTACGGCGTCCCACTCGCCGTCGACCGTCGGGTCGATCATCCAGCGGTCGCCGGCCAGGTCGGACAGGTGGACGACCGGGTGGGCGGCGGCCGGATGGTCGGCCGGCAGGGACACGAACTGCGGCTCGCGCTCGATGAGGACCCGGGTGCGCAGGCCCTCGGGGATGCGCAGCGGGCAGCCCTCCACCTCGTGCACGAACGCGACGTCGAGCTGTCCGTCGGCGACCATGCGCAGCAGGGCGTTGGCGGAGACGTCCATGTGCAGGGTGGGTTCCTGCCAGTGCCGGCGCAGTCGGCGCAGCCAGCCGGCCAGCGCCCGGCTGGCGGTGGATCCGATGCGCAGCTGGCGGCCGCCGACAGCGGCGGCGCGGGCCTCGGTGACCAGGGAGCGCAGCTCGGTGACGAGCGGGCGGGCGCGGCTGAGCACCAGCCGGCCCAGTGGGGTGGGACGGCAGCCGGTGCGCGCGCGCACGAACAGGGCACCGCCCAGCTCCTGTTCGATGCGCCGCAACTGCGTGCTCAACGAGGGCTGGGCCACGCCGAGTTGGCGTGCGGCGCGGTGGAGACTGCCGGTGTCGGCAATCGCGCACAACGCCCTGAGGTGCCTGACCTCGAGCTCCATGTCCTGGGAGGGTAAGGCGGAAGTTCAAGATTCACCAGACATACAAATCCCGCCCGTTCAGGCGGAGTCGGGCGGGTGCGACGGCATGGCCGGAGTACGCCGATAGCACGGTCCTATCACCGGTTGCCATCATCACAGCCGCCCGGCGGGCGCGGACACTCACCGATGACATCTGACTCACCCCCACCAAAGGAGTCATCGATGCGCATGCGCATGCCCATGTCCGTGCTCACCGCCGCGGGTCTGAGCCTCACGGCCCTCGGCCTCGGCACCGCCCCGACCACGGCGGCCCCCGCCCCGCTCGACACCGGATCGCTCGCCTCGATCGCCGCGTACGACGGTTCGTCGGAGGAAGCGGCGGCGAACCGCGCGTTCTTCGAGGCCGTGCTGAAGTCGGCGGCCGAGAAGCGGGCCGCGAACCCGTCGAGCGCGGCGGCCGTCACCGTCGTCTACAACGCCTCCCAGGCGCCCTCGTTCGCCTCGCAGATAGCCCGCAGCGCGCAGATCTGGAACAGCTCGGTCTCGAACGTGAGACTCCAGGCCGGCACGTCGGGTGCGGACTTCTCGTACTACGAGGGCAACGACTCGCGCGGCTCGTACGCGTCCACGGACGGTCACGGCCGGGGGTACATCTTCCTCGACTACCGGCAGAACCAGACGTACGACTCCACGCGTGTGACCGCGCACGAGACGGGGCATGTGCTCGGTCTGCCGGACCACTACTCCGGGCCGTGCAGCGAGCTGATGTCCGGGGGCGGGCCTGGTCCGTCCTGCACGAACGCGTACCCCAACTCTGCGGAGCGGTCGCGGGTGAACCAGTTGTGGGCGAACGGGTTTGCGGCGGCGCTGGACAAGGCGTTGCAGAAGTCGTCGCGGTGACCGGTAACTGGTAGACCTCCGGTGCTGGGGTGGCCGGGGGGGGGTGTCGCGCAGCCCGGCGTTTGCGGGGTGCCGCTGCGCCCACCCGTGCCGCCCCAGCGGCACGATTGCCCGCAGTTGGCGGGGGCGGTGCCCGCAGCTACGTGTGCAGGGTTAGGTCCACCAGGACGGCTTGGTGGTCGGTTCCGGGGAGGGTGAGGAAGCGGGACTTTTGGGTTGCGAACTCCTTGGAGACGAGGACGTGGTCGATTTGGACGCCGAATGCGGGGGCCGTTCGCGAGGGCCAGCTCGGGGTGCGGTCCGCGCCGTTGAGGCGGGCCGCGTCGCGTAGACCGGTGTCGAGGATCCGGCGGAACGCCGCGTGGTCCTGGGAGGCGTTGAAGTCACCGGCGAGCACGGTCGGGGTGTCCGGCTCGGCGGCGGCCGCGTCCCGCAGCCGGCCGAGCTCCCGCTGCCACAGGGGTACCTGGTCGGGGAGCGGCGGCATGGGGTGGGCGAGCTGGAGCCGTACGGCGTGGCCGTCGACGTCGGCGACGGCCCCGGGCATGCCCATGGTGCCGCGAACACCTTCGGTGGGCTCCAGCGGAAAGCGGCTGAGGATGACGGAGCCCTCGGAACCGCCGCCCGCCACGGCCTGCCGGTGCGGATAGGCGTCCGCGAGTTCCCGCTGCAGAGCCGCGTCGCAGGTGTACTCGCACTCCTGGACGAACACGATGTCCGGCTTCTCGCGGCGCACCTCCGCGATCAGCGCGCCGGTGGCCCGCCCGAACTCCACGTTGGAGGTCAGCACCCGCAGCTCGGCGACGGGCGGCCCCGAGGGGTCGCCCGTCTTCCCGTACGGCTCGATGAACCACGCCAGCAGGCCGAGGAGGAGCACGCCCCAGACGGCGCCGGTCCACCAGCGGGCGAGCACGGTGAACAGCAGGCCGGCGGCGGTGGGGACGAGCAGCCAGGGCAGGAAGGCGAGCAGCTGGGGCACGGGGGTGACGCCGTCGGTGTCCGCGGTGCGGCAGCCGACGACCACGCTCACCCCGGCGAACAGCAGCGCCGCACACCAGGCACCGAACCGCCGCCCTCCCCCGGCGCGCCGCCCCGCTCCGTCCCCGGTCACCGTCGGGTCGGCAATCGCAGTCTCCAACGTCCAGGCCTTCCGCTCACCGTCGCGATGCCCCGCATCCTTCCTCAAGGACGGGGGAGCGTGGCGGGCGGTTGCCGGTACGGGTCGTCCGGGGCGTCGGACGCGGCCGGCGACGGAGGATCGCGGCGGGCGCGGTAGCGGCCCGTCAGCCAGGAGGCCAGGGCCACCGTCAGGCCCACCGCCAGGAGCACCCAGGACGTGGTGCGCAGGGTGGCGGTGAGGGCGTCGTAGATCGCGCCCGCCGCCGCGCGGTGGACGGGGTCGGGCAGGTCGGCCAGGGTGAGCCGGCGGCCGACGGCGACCGCCACCGCGAGCAGGGCGCCGCCGAGCGCCGTGCCCAGACCGGTGGCGGTGAGCGCACGGCGACGGCAGGCGGCGACGGCGATTCCGGTGACGGCGAGGCCGATGGTCGCGAGCGGCAGCCAGAAGGCGGCGGCGTGCAGCGCCTGATATCCCTTGCGGAGTCCCGCCACCTCCTCGGCCGGTACCACCGCGACCTCGGTGTGCTCGACGGGGATGCGGTCGGCGTAGGGCATGTGGTCGGCGGCGAGGCGCTGTTTCACCTGGGCGGTGACCGGTGCGAGGTCCACGGTCACGGGGCCCCGGGGAGCCGCGTCGTCGCGCAGGGCGTGCAGGACGGCGTCGTGGACGGCTCTGTTTCCCGCCTCCCATGCCGTGCGGAACGCCGGTGTGCGGGTGAAGGAGTGGACCGCGTCCCGGATGAAGGGGGCGAGGGCGGACTGCTGTGTGCCCTGTGCCTCCGGAGCCAGTGTCCGCACGACCTCGTTCCCCACGGTGTCGGCCACGGCGGTGCGTACGGCGGGGTCGGCGGCCAGGGGGGCCATGGTGTCGACGTAGCGGGGGGTGTCCGCGAGGGCGAGGGTTGCCCAGGTGGTGACGGCGGTGCAGGGGGTGAGGAGGCAGGCGAGGGCGAGGAGGGCGGCGGACAGGGGGTCGCGGAGGGACACTCCTCCAGGCAACGGGGTGAGGCTGACGTGCGCCAGTGCTGCGCGGGCGTACGGGTGAGCCCGCAGCTGTGACGCCTACATGATGCGGTGGCCCTCCGCGTCCTCGTGGGTGTAGAAGCGGTAGAACATCGTGGCGAAGACGCCCGCCGCGACTGCCAGGGACAGCCCCGCGGAGCGCAGGACGCTGCCGCCGGACTGGCTGAACAGGAAGCCGACCGCGCCGCCGCTGAAGGCCGCCCAGGCCACCGCGTGCAGTTCCCGGCGGAGTTTCGGGGCCAGGGCGAGGAGCGCCATGAGGACGAGCGCGAACGCGAGCGCGGTGAGGAAGCCGAACAGGAGGTTCCAGCCGGTGATGGGCCCGCCTTGGCGCCGGTTGGCCGCCGCCCAGTAGCCGTACACCAGCCCGAGGAGGACGGGCATCGCGACCAGCGCCGCCCTGTGCACCCGTCCGCTGAAGAGGTCCGTCGTGCTGCCCCGGTCGATCGCTCTCCGGGATCGGGGTGCCGTATGCGTCATGAGAGCACTCCTCTCGCCACGCCCCCGCCTCTCAGGGCACACCCACCGCGCCCCCCTGGCAAGCCGGCTGCGCGCAACCCCGTACGTCCGGAGACCGGATGCGGGCCGTGCGGCCACGTGTTTCGCTGGGGCCGTGAGTCCGGGCAGCGGTGGGCATGGCCTGCACGACCGGTATCCGCGGGCCGGCCGCGAAGACGTCGTGCACCGGCACGAGATGCTGCGGGTGCGGGGCCGCAGCGTCGCCTGGGTGCCCCCGCTGCTGCTGCTCACCGCCATCGCCGTGGCCGACTACAACACCACGGGCGAGTTCCGGATCATCTCCTGGATCGTGCTGGTGCCGGGCATCGCCGCCGCGATCTGCAGGGTGTGGGAGACGGCTCTGTTCGCCGTGCTGTCGATGGGCGTCTACACCCTTGTGGACAGCGCCTGGCCGCACCAGTTCCAGGCAGGACTGCCGGACTTCATCCTCGTCGCCCTCGGTGGCGTCCTCGCCACCCTGGCCTGCATGGTGCGGGTCCGCGGTGAGCGGCGCGCGCTGCACATGCGGGACGTCACCGACACCGTCCGCCGTACCGTGCTGCGCCCGCTCCCCACCGGCTGGGGCGGCCTGGACCACGCGGGGATCTACCTCACCGCGGACGCCCAGGCGCGGGTCGGCGGCGACTTCTACGACATCCAGCCGGGTCCGCACGGCACCCGGGTCTTCGTCGGCGATGTGCAGGGCAAGGGGCTGGGGGCGGTGGAGACGGCGGCCGTGCTGCTCGGCACGTTCCGGGAGGCCGGCTTCCACGAACGGGAGCTGACGACCGTGGCCGACCGTCTGGAGAGCCGGATGCGGCGCCACCGCGAGTACACCACCGCCCTCGGCCGGGCCGACGGCGACCGGTTCGCCACCGCCGTACTGCTCGGCTTTCCCGCGGACCGGACCGATGTCGTGGACACCGTCGTCTTCGGGCACGAACCGCCGCTGGCCGTCGGCCCCGACGGCGTACGGATGCTGCCGGTCGCCGGGGGGCTGCCGCTCGGCTACCGCGACCTCGCACCCGGGCCGCCCGGAATGCGCCGGGTGCCGCTGACGGCCGACGAGACGCTGCTGGTGGTCACCGACGGGGTGACCGAGGCCCGGGACGGCGACGGACGTTTCTACCGGCTGGCCGACCAGGTGCGGCGGGCCGTGGCGACGGACTCGCGGCTCGTCGCACCGGCACGGCTCGTCAGCTTCGTACGGGACGGCACGCTGCGCCACTGCGGGGGCCATCTGACCGACGACACCACGGCGTTCGCGGTGCGGCGGACCCGCGTGGCGGGAGGCGAAGGCCCCTAAGGGGGACGTTCACCGTACTGACCGCACCCTTTGCAGCCGCAGCGGTTACCGTGCTGTGCCGTAGGTGATCGACAGGGGGAGGGGACCATGCCCGGAACCGTGCTGCTGCTGGCGGCCTCGCCGGTGGGCCGCGGGCGGCTGGTGGACGCGGCGTCCGTGCTCCCGGTCCTCGCCGCCGTACCGCCCTCCGTGCTGTCCGGCACGGACACCGCCAACGTCGTCGAACTCGCCGACCCGCCGGAGCCGCAGGCCGTGCTGACCCGGCTGCGCGCGGCCGCCGCCGCCCCGGGACCGCTGACCGTGTACGTCACCGGCCAGCTCCAGCTCGACCGCCGCCAGCGGCTGCCGCACCTGGCGCTGGCCCGGACGACCGCGGCCACCGTCCGGTACACGGCGCTCCCCTGGCAGTGGTTCCGGGAGGAGCTGCGGCTGCGCCCGGCGGGCGCGACCACCCTGATCCTCGACCTGCACGCCGACCCGGACACCTGGCAGTCGCTGTCCGCGCCGCGGCCTTCGGGCCCATCCCCGCTGGACTGCGGGCGGGACAACGCCGTTTACGGCCGCATCGCCCCGCCGCCGTCCCGCCGGACGGTCGCGGCACCCGCGTACATGAAGGCGGTCGCGACGATACTGCGCAGCGGACGGCGCCCGCCGGACGAGGAGCTGCACCAGCGGGCACTGGCCCGGATGGCGCCGGAGGGCGGGGACACCGGCCTGGTGCTGACCCAGCGCGGGCCGCTCCCAGGCGACCCGCACGCGGCCGTCACCGCCGCCGTCCGGGCCGGGCGGCACGCGGACGCCGACGCGCTCGCCGCGCGGCTGGAGCAGGCGGCCGGTCTGGCGCACGGGCCGGTCTCCGAGGAGGCGATGCACTGGACCGAGGTACGGGCGGATCTGGCGATGCTGGCCGGGGACGCGGCGCGCAGCTGCCGTGCCTGGCTGGCGGTGGCCACGGCCCGGCTGGCCGCCGGCCAGCCGGCGGACGCGCCCGCCGTCGAGGCCGCGGTGGACCGGGCGCACCATCAGTGGGGCCGGATCGGCGACCCGGCCAGGGCACGGGAACTCGGCCCACTGCTCGCGGAGTTGCGCGGGCGGGTACCCGGCCGGCGGGAGGGCGCCCTGGACCATGTGCGGCAGCAGCTGCACCGGCTGCAGACACAGGCCTGACCCCGTACGCCCGTATCCCCTGCGGGGTGGCGAGGGCTACCGCACTGCCGCTTCCACCGGTGCCGTGGTCGGGCATGTGCGGCAGCAGCTGCGTCGGCTGCAGACACAGGCTTGACCCGAGAGGCGTACGGCCGTATCCGCTGCGGGGGCGGCAAGGGCGGCCGTTATCGCACCGCCGCTTCCACCGGTGCCGTGGTCGGTGGCTCCGGGGCGGGGTCGGCGGCCTTGGCCGGGCCCGCGTTCGCCGCCAGGACCAGCGCCGCGACCGCGGCGACGGCCGCGGCGAAGCCTCGGGCGTAGCGCTCGGTGGTGCGTGTGGGTTCCAGCACGGCGACCTCGCAACAGCGATGGGTTAAGCACGTTTAATCCGCGGTTTAACCTAGGGGCTGTCGGACGCGAACGGCAAGGGGCACTGGGGGAGTTGGCATGGGGGATCGGGACGAGCCCGGGACCATCGGACGCCGGGTGCAGCAGTTGCGCGTGGAGCGCGGGCTGACCCAGAAACAGCTGGCCGAGCCGGTGTACACGCCCGCGTACATCTCGACGCTGGAGGCCGGACGGGTGCGCCCCTCCGACGACGCGCTGCGGCATCTCGCCGACCGTCTAGGAGTCGAGTTCGACGAACTGGCGACCGGACGCCCCGCCCGGCTCGTCACCGAACTGCGGCTGCGGCTCACCGAGGCGCAGCGCACGCTCGCCGCCGGTACGGCGGAGGAGGCCGTGCGGCAGTACAAGGCGCTGCTCGCCGAGGCGGAGACGCACGGCCTGGCCGAGGAGGAGGCCGCCGCGCTGCTCGGACTCGGGGAGTGCGCGCTGGAGTCCGGTGAGCTGGCCGATGGCCGCCTGTACTTCGAGCGTGCCGAGGCCCGGCTCGCCGACGCGCCGTTGACCGCGCGGGTGCCGGCGCTGCGCGGGCGGGCCGTCGCCCACTATCTCGCGGGGGAACTGCGGTACGCCGTCTACCTGCTGGAGTCCACGCTCGACGAGCTCAACCGGGGCGGACTGCACGACCCGGACGCGCTGCTGCTGCTCTACGCCAGTGTGATCGGCCCGTACATGGACATGGGCGCGCACGCGCGGGCCGCGCAGGCGGCGGAGTTCGCGCTGGCGCTGGCGCCGCAGTCCGGCGACCCGGCGCTGGTGGCGCGCATGCACCGGTCGGTGGCCCGCACGCTGCTCGCCGAGGGCCGCCTGGCGGAGGCGGACGCCTCGCTGGCCAAGGCCGCGGAACTGTACCGGGGGCTGCAACTCCGTACCGAGCTGGCCAACTGCCACTGGATGCGCGGGTACGTGTACGCGCAGAACGGCGAACTGGAGCGTGCCGAGCAGGAGATGCGCGAGGCGCTGCACATGCTCTCCACCTCGCGCGCGGCCCTCTACAGCAGCCAGCTGACGGTCGAGTTGGCGGACGTACTGCACCGGCGCGGGCGCTCGCGCGAGGCGGCGGAGCTGCTGCGGGACGTGCTCGGCGGGCTGTCGCCCGAGCGGGGCGCGGTGCACGCGGCGGCGGCGCACCGGCTGCTCGGGATCATCGCGGAGGACGCGCGGCGGGTGGAGGAGGCGGAGGAGCACTATGTGCGGGCGCTGAGCCTGCTGGAACGGGCGGGCGCGGCGGGGGACCTGGCCGATCTGTGCCGGCTGCTCGGGGATCTGCTGCGGCGCGCCGGGCGTATCGAGGCGGCGCTCGACGCGTACCGGACCGGGCTGGGGCACCGTACGGCTCCGGGTACGACGACGCTGGGGCCGGCGCCGGCACAGCCGGCTGTGTAGCCGGGCGGCTCCCGGCGGCGGTGCGGCCTCGTCCCCGCCGCTACGTTTTGCGGGTGGGGGCGGGGGTAGTCGGGGGGCGTTTTCGGGTGGTGACGGGAGGCGGTGGGTGTGCGGCCCAGGGACCGCCCCGGGGACGGCGGCGCCGGTGGCGGGGAGTACCGGCGGATCGCCGAGACGATCGCCGAGGAGCTGCGCGGGGCCGGGCCCGCCGCGGTGCCTGAGCGGCTCTGCGCGGCGGCCGTGACGCTGCTGCCGGTGGACGGCGCCAGCGTGTCACTGCGCGGTGACGCCATGCCCGTGCACCTGGCCGCCTCCGGCCCCCGTGCCGCACGCCTCGCCCAGCTCCAGGCGACCCTGGGCGACGGCCCCTGCTGTCACGTCCTGGTGACCGGCGCCCCCGTGCTGGTCGGCGATCTGGCCGCCGACGACTGCGCCCACCGCTGGCCAGTCTTCGCCCAGCAGGCCCTCGGTGCCGGCGTACGGGCCGTGTACGCACTCCCCCTCGGCATCGCCGGCGTCTGCGTCGGCACCCTCGACCTCTACCGCGACACGCCCGGCGCACTCACCGACCGTCAGCTCCGCACGGCCCGGCTGGTCGCCGGCGTCATGACGGGCGCGCTGATGGACCTGCCGCACGACCCCCGGGACGGCGGCGAACCCTGGCTGAGCGGGCTGGCCGCCGACCATGACCGGGTGCATCAGGCCGTCGGCATGATCATGGCCCAGCTAGGCGTCGGCGCGGACGAGGCGCTCGCCCGGCTGCGCGGTGACGCCTTCGCCCAGGGCGCGACCGTCCTCGAGGTCGCCCTCGACGTCGTCGCCCACCGTCGGCGCTTCGACGCCTCCTGAACCTGAGGACGACCGTAGGCTTGGCGACCATGGACATAGCCGCTCTCTTACCGGGGCTCTTGCAGAAGGCCCCGGAGTCGGGGATGAATGCATCTCAAGGTTGCTCTGACGTGCGCCTTACAGCGGACGTTGTTGCTGCTCGATGTACTGGCGGACGATCGCCAAGGGTGCTCCGCCGCACGATGCGGAGAAATATGAGGGCGACCACAGGTGCCCGTGCATGAGGGCGCGGTTGGTTTGGCCGGTGAACTCCTGCCGTATCCGGCGAGCGGAGACGCCCTTGAGGCTGTTGACCAGCTTCGAGACGGCGACCTTGGGCGGGTAGTGCACCAGCAGGTGGACGTGATCACGTTCGCCGTTGAACTCCTTCAGCTCCGCCTCGAAGTCCTCACAGACCTTGCGCATGATCTCTTCGCAGCGTGTCAGCATCTCGTCGTCGAACACCCCGCGCCGGTACTTCGTCACAAAGACCAAGTGCACATGCATCGCTGAAACGATGTGCCTGCCACGCCTGTAGTCGTTCCGCCCGTCCATGAGACCAATGGTAGTAGGGTCGTGGATGTGCAGCTCCGCTATAACTACCGGGCCTACCCGGACGCCTCCCAACGCCGTGCGCTGGCACGTGCGTTCGGGTGTGCCCGCGTGGTGTGGAACGACTGCCTGCGCGACCGGAAACAAGCGCACGCGGCGGGACTGCCGTATGTGACGTCGGCCGAGCTGTCCCGGCTTCGCATCACCCAGGCCAAGCACACCGAGGATCGCGCCTGGCTCGCCGACGTCTCAGCGGTCGTCCTGCAACAGTCTCTGCGGGACCTGGATGCCGCCTACAAGAACTTCTTCGACTCGGTCAAGGGCAAGCGGCAGGGCCGCAAGATTGGCCCTCCCCGCTACAAATCGAAGAAGGACACCCGGCAGTCGATCCGCCTCAACACCAACGCCTTCTCCCTCCAGGACGACGGCACGGTGTACGTGGCCAAGGTCGGCGACCTCAAGGTCAAATGGTCCCGACGGCTTCCGGCCGCGCCTACCTCCCTGACCGTCACCAAAGACAGCTGTGGCCGGTACTTCCTCAGCTTCGTCGTGGACACCGCACCGGACATCCTTCCCGAGGTGGAAGCGGAGTCCGGTATCGACCTCGGCCTGTCCGCCTTCGCCGTCCTGTCCGACGGCCAGAAGATCGACAGTCCCCGCTTCCTGCGCCGGGCGGAGAAGAAACTCAAACGCCTTCAGCGGGAGTTGTCCCGCAAGCAGAAAGGGTCGAAGAACCGGGCCAAGGCCCGGATCAAGGTCGCACGCCAGCACGCCAAGGTGGCGGACCGGCGCCGGGACTTCCACCACAAGGCTTCCACACAGATCATCCACGACAACCAAGCGGTGTTTGTGGAAGACCTCGCGGTGTCCGGCCTCGGCCGCACCCGGCTCGCCAAGTCCGTGCACGACGCGGGATGGTCCGCGTTCCTGCGGATGCTGGAGTACAAGGCGGCTCTGCACGGCCGCACCTTTGCCAAGGTGGACCGGGCCTTCCCGTCCTCGCAGGTCTGCTCGGCCTGCGGATTCCGGGACGGCCCCAAGCCCCTGCACGTCCGGCAGTGGACGTGCGGCGCATGTGGCACCGTGCACGACCGCGACCACAACGCAGCCCGCAACGTCCTCTTCGAAGGACGCCGCATCGTCGCCGCCGGACGGGCGGAGACGCCAAACGCCTGTGGAGCGCCGGTAAGACGGGCACACGTGCCCGCACAGCGCGGTGAAGCAGGAAGCCCCCGGAAGGGTCAGACGACCCAGGCTGGAATCCCTGGACTTTAGGCCAGGGAGCACGTCAATCATCTGCGTCGTGATCCCCTCCCCTCGGCATCGTGACGATCCAGAACCACCTCTCCCGGGCCGACCGCCGCGCCGCCCGCATCGAGCGCAAACTCGACCTGGTCCTGGACCACTTGGGTCTCCACGACGAGGTCCCGGGACTGGACGAGGTCCGCACCCTGGTACGCCAGGGCAAGCAGGTCCAGGCGATCAAGCTGTACCGCGAGAACACCGGCGCGGCCCTGCCGGAGGCCAAGCAGGCGGTGGACCGCCTGGGCTGACGCCCAGCCCGCCGGGTGTTCAGATCTGTAGCCGGCCCTGTCGCGCGACCTCCTTCAGGCGGTCCGCGCCCAGTTGGGTCATGGCCTGGGTGACCTCCGGCAGGACCTCGCCGAAGCCGCCGTTCGTCAGGGTGATCGTGTCGTCGCCGACGCGTACCGCCGCGACGTCGACGGTGAGATACGTCGGCGTCCCGCCGGAGGCCTCTCCGGTCATCCGTACGCGCAGTCCCGCCCGCGCGTCGCCCGCCTCCGGCAGGGGTAGTTCGGACACCTCGACGAGCTGGGCGCCGGCCCGCTGGGTGGTCGCCTCGAAGCGTTCGCACGTCTCCGGCAGGGTCCCCAGCCAGCTCAGGACGCGGTCGACGTCGGCCCGGGGGTGGGCGGCGACCTGGTAGCGCAGCTGGGTGTCGTTGTAGGTGTCGTCCAGGGTGACGGTGGCCAGCGGGCCGGACGGGCTGCCGAACAGTTCCTCCGTGTAGAGCGCTTCGAGGAGCCGGCGGCACTCGGGGTCCTCCGTGGTCGCCTTGAGCATGCCGTCCCGCCAGGTCGCCGCGCCCCGGCTTGGCATCCACGGCTCCCCCAGGTCCGCCTCTGTGAGCAGCGCCTCCCGCAGCTGCGCCTTGCTCAGCGCGGACGGGGACGGCGCGGCCCGCTCGCCGGCGGGGGCGGCCCCGGACGCGGACACCGACGGGGAGGGCGACGGCGCCGGGGGCTGGGAGACGCCCGCGGGTAGTCCGCGCGGCACGTTCCGGTCGGTGGCCATGCACGCGGCCGAGGCCAGCAGCACCGTCGCCGACAGCGCGGAGGCGAGGAGAACGCGGGCGGCGGCCGGGGCATGGGTCATCGGGGTGCCTCCTGGGGGACCGGGCCGTCCACGAGCGGACATGACCTGCTCTTACGGCACCACCGGGCCGCCCGGGCCACCAGCGCGGCGAGCCGTCCGGGTGAGCGGCGCGCACCGGACACCGACTCGCGGGACGGCCTCCCTTTCGTACGGCCACCCGATGCCTCGGCTTCCCGCGGCCACCGACGCCTGGGCCGATGGCGGGCCGGCCGCGGTACGGGTGCGGACGTGCGGCGGCTCGGGGCCTGGCTCCGGTGGAGGAGCCGCCGCGGCGGATGGCGGAGCGGTGGGGCCGGCGCGGGTGCCGTCCTTTTCCTCCCGGCCACCGACGCCTCGGCCGGCGGCGGGCCCGGCCCCGGGACCCCGCGTAGGGTCGACGGGCACGCGAGCCCTCGGAAGGAGCCCCGCCGTGACGAACGAGCAGCCCATCCCGGTGATCATCGACTGCGACACGGGGGTCGACGACGCCCTGGCCCTGCTGTTCGCCGTACGCCACCCGGGGATCGACGTGCGCGCCGTGACCTGCGTCGCCGGGAACACCGACGTGGACGGCGTCGTACGCAACACGCTGACCGTGCTCGAGCGGGCGGGCGCGCCGGACATCCCGGTCGCGCGGGGCGCCGAACGCCCGCTGATCGAGGCACCGCGCTCCGCCCACCATGTCCACGGCCACGACGGCATGGGCGACCTCGGGCTGCCTGCCCCGCGCCGCTCCCCCGCCGATGTGGACGCGGTGACCCTGCTGCGCCGCGAGATCCTCGCCTCCCCGCGCCCCGTCACCCTCGTGCCCACCGCCCCGCTCACCAACATCGCCTTGCTGCTGCGGACCCATCCCGAGGTCACCCGCAACATCGAGCGGATCGTGTTCATGGGCGGCGCGGCGGGCGCCGGGAACGCCACGCCGGTCGCCGAGTTCAACGTGTGGCACGACCCGGAGGCCGCCGCGGTCCTGCTCACCGCGGGCGTGCCGATCACGATGTACGGCCTGGACGTGTTCAGCCGGGTCGTCGTCCCGGGCGCGGAGGTGCGGCGGTTGCGCGCGAGCAGCGAACCAGGCACCCGGCTGGCCGGCGACCTGCTCGCCCATCGCCCCGCCCACCCGCGCAGCCGCCCCGACGACCCCGCCGAGGACGACGGGGGCCTCGGCGACGCGGGCGCCCTGTGCGCGGTCGCCGACCCGGAGGGCCTGACGACGCACCGCCTCCCCGTGGAGGTCGCCCTGGCCCCCGGCCCGACCCGCGGCCAGACCGTGGTCGACCGCCGCCCCCGGGTGGGCGAGGGCGAGCTCCACGACGGCGTCCGTGAGCAGCCGCTCGTGGACGTCGGCCTGGACGTCGACGTCGAGCGCTACGTGCGGCTGTACCTCACGACGGTCGAACGCCCCTCGGCGTAGCAGGCGCATCGCTTCGGGACCGGCTCTCCGTTGTGCTCCGCGACACGGCGTAAACGCTCCCTGCCGCTGGAGTGTTCGCTTTTACGGTGATGTGGACAGATTCCCTGCCGGTACCCGCCCGCACCCTGAGGAGACCGCGTGAGCGACCCCACCCCGACGTACGACCCCCGCCCCCCGCACCCCGTACCCGACGCCACGCCCGACCTCTCCTCCCGGAACCCCGACTGGTGGCGGCAGGCCGTCGTCTATCAGGTCTACCCCCGCAGCTTCGCCGACGCCGACGGTGACGGGCTCGGTGACCTGCGCGGCATCACCCGGCGCCTGACCCACCTCGCCACCCTGGGCGTCGACGCCCTGTGGCTGAGCCCCTTCTACCCCTCCGAGCTCGCCGACGGCGGTTACGACGTCACCGACCCGCGTGACGTCGACCCGCGCCTGGGCACCCTCGACGACTTCGACGCCATGGTCCGCGAGGCGCATCGGCTCGGGCTGAAGGTGATCGTCGACATCGTCCCCAACCACACCTCCCACCAGCACGTCTGGTTCCAGGAGGCGCTGCGCGCCGGCCCCGGTTCGGCCGCCCGCGACCGCTACGTCTTCCGGGACGGCCGGGGCGAGCGGGGCGAACTGCCGCCTACCGACTGGCAGTCCGTGTTCGGCGGCAGCGCCTGGCAGCGGGTGCCGGACGGGCAGTGGTACCTGCACCTCTTCGCCGCCGAGCAGCCCGACCTGAACTGGGGCCACCAGGACGTCCGCGACGACTACCGCACCACGCTGCGGTTCTGGTCCGACCGGGGTGTGGACGGCTTCCGGATCGATGTCGCGCACGCCCTCGCCAAGGACCTGAGCGAGCCGCTGCGCGACCTGGGCTCGCCCGAGCGGAGCCGTGAGTACACCCTCGGCGAGTTCCCGCCCGGCACGCACCCCTTCTACGACCGGGACGAGGTGCACGAGATCTACCGCGACTGGCGGAAGATCCTCGATGCCTACTCCCCGCCGCGGACGGCCGTCGCCGAGGCCTGGGTCCCCGGCGCCCGGCGCGCCCTGTACGCCCGCCCGGACGAGCTCGGGCAGGCCTTCAACTTCGAGTATCTGCAGGCGGCGTGGGACGCGGAGGAACTCCGCCAGGTGATCACGGAGTCCCTGGAGACCGCGCACGCGGCCGGTGCCTCGGCGACCTGGGTGCTCTCCAACCACGACGTGACCCGCCACGCCTCCCGGCTGATGCTCCCGCCGGGCACCGACGACAACGCCTGGCTGCTGTCCGGCGGCCACGCACCCGCCGTCGACCCGGACGCCGGACTGCGCCGGGCCCGCGCGGCCACCCTGCTGATGCTGGCGCTGCCCGGCTCGGCGTATGTCTACCAGGGCGAGGAGCTCGGCCTGCCCGAGGTGGCCGACCTGCCCACCGAGGTCCTCCAGGACCCGATCTGGGAGCAGACGGGACACGTCCGCAAGGGCCGCGACGGCTGCCGGGTGCCGCTGCCGTGGACCACGACCGGCCCGTCGTACGGCTTCGGGCCGGGCGGCGCCTGGCTGCCGCAGCCGCCGTCCTTCGCCGAGTACGCCGTCGAGGCGCAGGACGGGGTGGAGGGCTCGACCCTGGAGTTGTACCGCACGGCCCTGAAACTGCGCCGCAAGCTGCTGGACGGCGAGACGCTGACCTGGGCGGAGCAGACGCCGGCGGGGGTCCTGCAGTTCGAGCGCGGGGACGGCTGGCGCTGCGTGGCCAATCTGTCCCCCGACCCCGTCGACCTCCCCGCCGGCGAGCTCCTGCTGACCAGCGCCCCCTTGCACAACGGCCGCCTCGGCCCCGACACCACGGCCTGGCTCAGCCGCTGAACCGACCCCGGAGGGCCGGACGCCGCCCACCTGGGCCCGCACAGACCCTCTGCCGATCACTCGGCCCGGGACCTGCGGTGGCGTGCGGTGGGCCGGTGTCCGGTCAGTCGGTGGGCCGGTGGGGCGGGCCGGTGGTGGTCGCCGCGCCCGGGCAGCCCGGTCCGTGTGACCCGGTGGGCTGGGCCGGTGACGCACGGCCGACAGCGCGGCCGCTCCCGCGGCCGCGCGCCTGCGTGAGCCCGTGCGTCAGACGTGCCCGGGGCCTCCGCTGCCGAAGGCGCCGCTGGATCCGGGCAGCCAGCGCTTGCGGCTCTGGTCCTTGCCCGTCCTGGTGGCGGCATGATGGAGCTCGTAGGGCATCAGCCGGGAGCCCGTCCTCTCCACCAGCGGGATCTCGTCCGGCTCGCGCATCTCCCGCATCTCGTGGACCGCGCCGCCGTCCGGCAGCTTCGGCTGGTCCTCGGGCCGCGGGCGTGGCTCCTCGCGGTCCATGTACCGCATTCCGATACGTACGGCCAAGATCAGTGCGCCGGACACGATCATCCCGCCGATGAAGGCCCCGAGGACGGCCCATTGGTGCACATTTGCCGCTAGTTGTACATACGTTGCCGTGCTCATGTTTCCGAGTATGGCCGAAAAAATAGGATAAAGCGCCCGGAATGTCCGAATGATCAGTGCTGGGGGGAGGTTCACCGCCGCGAGGCGCGGGTGCGGAGCCTCGTTCGGCCTGTCCCGGCGGGCGGCCCGGCCCGCCGCATGGCAGATTGCGGCCAGAGGGAAGGCCGGGACGGGCCGTCGCGTCCCCACGTGTGCAGCTCGGGGCCCGGCCCCGGCCTTCCCGCGTCCGCCGTCTCCTTAAGCCGTCCCCACCGTCTCCGGAGCATCAGCATCCGCGGCCGGACCTCCGTCCCGTCGCGCGGCGGGTCCCGGAACAGGCGGCCCGGCCACCAGAACCGGCGGCCGAGGTCCAGGGCGAGGGCCGGCACCAGGACCGTACGCACGAGGAACGTGTCCAGCAGGACGCCGATGCCGACCAGCACACCCGGCCGGCGCGGGGCGCACGGAACGCGCACCACGGCGCACAGGGTGTGACGGTCGTGTGCCTGTACGGCCGGGAGTTGCAGCTCCCGGCCGTACCTCCGCCGCCCACGCGCGGGTGCCGGTATTCGGTTATTCGATCTCGCGCATCATCTTCTCCATCGAGCCGACCGCCAGCCGGGTCTGCGTCAGCTCGTCCAGCAGCTGCCGCTGCTCGTCGGTGGTACGGCGCTGCAACTCCACGGTGTCCTCGAGGAGTTGCGCGTACCGGGTGGCGAGTTCCTTGTACTGCTCCTCGCGGGCGGCCAGCATCCGGGCGCGCCAGGTGGCCGCGACCTGCCAGACGATCACGATCAGCAGGGTGAAGAACCCGGCCGCGCCGACGGCTCCCACCAGGACGCCGAGTTCCTCGGCGCCGGCGGCCTGCGTCACCAGTTCGTCGTTCACTTCGCTTCCTCTTTCGCGCTTCGGTCCGACCGGTGCGCGCTGCGGTCGGCGGTGTCCGCCCCGGCGTCGGTGAGCGTCGCGGCCGCGCGGGCGATGGTGTGCGGGGTGAGTTCGCAGACGAACGGCGTGACGTCGTAGTACCTCATGGTCTTGCCGTCCTCCGCGGCTTCGAGCGTGCCGTTGACGAGGCCCGCGGCCTCCAGCCGCTGCAGATGCATGTGCAGCAGCGGGCGGCTGATGCCGATCTCGCGTGCCAGCGCGCTGACGTAGGTGCGGTTCTTCAGGAGCGCCGCGACGATCCGCATGCGGTGCGGGTTGCCGAGCGCGGTGAGCACCTTCAGCAGCTCGTCGCCCGTGGATGCCGACGGCGGGACCTCGGGCATCGCGGCCCCCTTCCCTCGTACCTGTCAGAAAAGGCTGACAGCCCCCGGAGGGACCCGTCAAAGATTTCTGACACATCTCAGGGTCGGATGGGGGACGCCTCAGGGTCGGCTCCGGGAAGGCCCGGGGGACGTCCAGGTAGGCGCGGGCCGCGCGGGCGGGCAGCGGGACGCCGGGGTCGTAGGCCTCCGCCGGACAACGGGCGAAGGCCGACGAGGTGCGCGGGGTCAGTGCGTAGCGTTCGCGTCCGGCCTTGGCGCAGATGTCAGGCCGGGCGGGCCGAGGACCCGCTGCCAGCGGCCCAAAGAGCAGGGGGAAGGTGACCGGCGGGCGCCGGACGGCGTCGGCGTGGACCGCCCCGTACGCCGCCGGCGGGCGCCGCGCGCGGGCCGGGTCGCGGCGGTGGACGGGCCCCGTGCACCGGGAGGTGAAACCGTCCCGGGGCCGGCGGGACCGGCTCGGCGAGGTGCGCGGCGCCCGCATGGGTACGGCGCGGTCTCGTGCCTCGCCGTCGTACGCGCCTCCGAATGACCGGGCCTCAGGGGCGGGCTGCCGCTCCGTCCAGGCGTACCGGGAGCGTGGTCAGCCCTCGGAGTAGCGTGCTCGAGCGCCAGACGAGGGTGTCCGGGGCGGCGGCGAGGGTGAGGCCGGGGTGCCGTTCCAACAGGAGCCGGAGGGCGATGACGCCCTCCGCGCGGGCGAGCGGTGCGCCCAGGCAGTGGTGAGCGCCGTGTCCGAAGGCCAGGTGGCCCTGGGGGCGGCGGGTGATGTCGAAGCGGTCGGGATCGGGGAAGGCGAGCGGGTCACGGGAGGCCGCGGCCAGGGAGACGAGCACGGCGTCACCGGCGGCGACCCGGGTGCCGGCCAGTTCCAGCGGCTCCGCCGCGAAGCGGAAGGCGCTCGAGTGCACGGGGGAGTTGAAGCGCAGCGACTCCTCGATCGCGGCGCCGGCCAGGTCCGGGTCGGCGCGCAGCAGGGCGAGCTGGCCGGGGTGGGTCAGCAGGCTGTGCACCGTCGCGGAGATCAGGTTCACCGTCGTCTCATGCCCGGCGACGAGGAGCAGGAACGCCATGCCGAGGAGTTCCTCCGGGGCCATGCGGTCCTCGGCTTCCCTGGTCAGGTCCGCGAGCAGGGAGTCGTCGGGGGTGCGGGTCTTCTCGGCGATCAGTTCGGTGAGGTAGCCGGTCAGCGAGGCGCCCGCGGCGCCGGCGGCGTCCTCGTCGGTGGGCATGACCAGCTCTTTCGACCAGGTGTGGAAGGCCGCGCGGTCGGCCACGGGGACGCCGAGGAGGTCGCAGATCACCGTGACCGGCAGCGGCAGCGCGTAACCGGTGACCAGGTCGGTCCGGCCCGTCTCCGGCAGCCGGTCCAGCAGCCGGCGGGCCACGGTCTCGATGCCCGGCCGCAGGGCGGCGATCCGGCCCGGTGTGAAGCGGCCCGCCACCAGCCGCCGCAGCCGGGTGTGATGCGGCGGGTCGCTCTGCAGCATGTTGCGGCCGATGGCGTGGCCGCCGTCGGTCTCCCAGGTGGCGGAGTGCCGGATGTCGTTGCGCAGCCGGACGTCGGTCAGCGCGGCCCGCGCCGCTTCCCGCGTCACCACCAGCCAGGCGTCCCCGCTCCCCGGGATGTGGACGCGGTGCACCGGGCCCTTGGCCCGCAGGGCCGCGAGGACGGGGAACGGGTCGGCTGCCGGGTCGTGGCCGTCGGGGGCCAGCTCCTCCAGGGTGGGCGCTCGCACGTCGTCGTCCTCTCCGTGTACGACAATAAACGGGGAGTGCTCCCCACTTAGTCCGGCGACGATAGCATCCGGTCGGGGAGTGCTCCCCGCTTCGTACGGAGGAAGACGATGACCGTCGGTGAAGAGCCCACCGCCCCCGACCGCACCACGGCCGGCCCCGCCGCACAGGCGCCCGCACCCGCGCCCCGGCAGCGGCGGGACGCGCGGCGGAACCGGCACCGGCTGGTGGAGGCGGCGCACACGGTCTTCTCCGAGCAGGGCCTTGACGCCCCGCTGGACGTGATCGCGCGCCGCGCGGGGGTCGGCAACGCGACGCTGTACCGGCATTTCCCCACCCGTGCCGCGCTCGTCGACGCCGTCTTCCACGACCAGCTGACGGACACCATGGCGGCCGGCGAGCACGCGCGGACCGCCCCGGACGCCTGGACGGGTCTGACCGCTTACCTCCGGGCCGTCTTCGCCACTCTGGCGGCCGACCGCGGCACCAACGACCTCATGACCACCCGTCTGCCGGACGTCGAGGTCCTCCAGGCCGTGCACGCCCACAACCGCGAAACCGTGGAACTCCTGCTGGACCGGGCACGGGCGCAGGGCACCGTGCGCCCCGACGTCACCACCGAGGACCTGCTGTTCGCCCTCGCCGCCCTGGGCCGCGCCGTCCCGCCCCTGACGGCGGCCACCAGCCCCGACGCCTGGCACCGTCCCCTCGCCCTGTTCCTCGACGGCCTGCGCGCCACCCCGTCCGCACCGCCGCGGCCCCTCCCCGGCAGCGCGCTGACCGACGCGGAACTCGGTGCCGTCCTCGCCGAGATGGGCCCGCACCGCACCCGGACGGCGGAGGAGACGAGGACGAGAACCAGAAAGTAGCCGCAGCAGCCGCCGCACCGGAACGGCTAGGACATCTGTTCCGGCCGCGGCAGTTTTTCCGCCGAGGCGACTAGAGTTCCTCTGCGGGGAACCCGTCCCCGTGGCGGACCGTGTCCCTTGTGGTCCGCGGAAAGGTGCGCATGCCCTCGGAACGTCAGCCGTACGCCGACGGCCGGCAGCCGGACCAGGACCGGCACCCCGTCGCCGACCGGCTCGACGACGACCATTTCCCGGCCTACACCATGGGCAGGGCCGCCGAACTGGTCGGAGTCACACCCGCATTTCTCCGCGCGCTGGGGGAGGCGCGGCTGATCACCCCGACGCGTTCGGACGGCGGCCACCGCCGCTACTCGCGCCACCAGCTGAGGCTGGCCGCACGCGCCCGCGAGCTGGTCGACCAGGGCACTCCGGTCGACGCCGCGTGCCGCATCGTCAGCCTCGAGGAGCAACTGGAGCAGGCCGAACGGGCCAACGAGGAGCTCCGCCGGCACGGGGCGGACGCGGTCAACGGACACCGGTGAAAATCTGTCACCGCCGGATCAGAAATACCGCTCCCGCTGCGGAAAATGTCTTTCCCTAAACATGCCGTCGGTGTTTATTCCAGTGATTTTCCTCGCTTGCCTCCGCTATTTTCCGTGCTAGGCTGACGTCAGTTGCAGTTGTGGTTGCCAGTTTGCTACCGGGTCTCCGGGCAGGTGATCATCGCGACGATGTAGGGATTCGTAAAGTGCGAGTTCCGGCACTGTCTCAGGAGATTTATATGGCCACCGGTACGGTCAAGTGGTTCAACTCGGAAAAGGGCTTCGGCTTCATCGAGCAGGACGGCGGCGGCGCTGACGTGTTCGCCCACTACTCGAACATCGCCACCTCGGGCTTCCGCGAGCTCCAGGAAGGCCAGAAGGTGACCTTCGACGTCACCCAGGGCCAGAAGGGCCCGCAGGCGGAGAACATCGTTCCCGCCTGACCCGAACCCCCAGGGTTTGAGAGCAGGGTCCCGCACTTCGGTGCGGGACCCTGCTCTTTGTTTTCCTCGGCCGGCGCTTTTCCACGCGCCAATTTCCCCTGATCGACGCGAGCGCAATTCCTCCGCCCGCAGCGCGTCCACCGTGATTCCCGCCGCCGTTCCGATCCCCGCGTCGGCCGCCGGAAGGGTCGCGGCGGTGTGCGCGGTCCGGCTGAACACGGCGACGGCGTACCGGCCCCCGTCCGGGCACCCCACGACGCCCACCTCGTTGCGCAGGGTCAGGCCTGCCGACGCTCTGCGTCGCCCGCGCCGGGACGGTGTCCGGCGCGGCGTACCGCGGCCGACCGGGGGGAGACCCGGTCGGCCGTGGTGTGCGTGTGCAGCACTACGTCGCGTGGTCGAGCCCCGCGATCCGGCTGCGTTTCCCGTCCTGTCAGGCGACCGTGCGGATGAGCTTCTTGTTGACGAACTCGTCGATGCCGAGGCGGCCGAGCTCGCGCCCGAACCCGGAGCGCTTGATGCCGCCGAAGGGCAGCTCGGCCCCCTCGGCGCCCACACCGTTGATGAAGACCATGCCGGCCTCGATCCGGTCGGCGACGCGTTCGGCCTGGGCGGGGTCGGTGGTGAAGAGGTAGGAACCGAGCCCGTACGGAGTGTCGTTGGCGATCCGCACGGCGTCCTCCTCGTCCACGGCTCGGAAGACCATGGCGACCGGACCGAAGAGCTCCTGGCGGGCGGTCACGTGCGCGGTGGTGAGACCGGTGAGCACTCCGGCCGGGAAGTACGCGCCGTCGCGTTCCCCCTCGCTGTGCAGCGTCGCGCCCTCGGCGACGGCCGCGTCGACCTGACGGCCGAGGACCTGGGCGGCGGCGACCGACGACAGCGGCGCACCGGACTGGGCGGCGAGCAGCCGGGCCGTGAACCGCTCCACGAACGCGTCGTGCAGTTCCGCGGCGACGACGAACCGCTTGGCCGCGTTGCAGGCCTGGCCGGTGTTGTCGAGGCGGGCCGCGACCGCCGCCTCGACGACCGCGTCGAGGTCGTCCGTGGACAGCACGATGAAGGGGTCGGAGCCCCCGAGTTCGAGGACGACCTTCTTCAGGTTCCGGCCGGCGATCTCGGCCACGGCGGCACCGGCTCGTTCGGAACCGGTGAGCGACACGCCCTGGATGCGCGGGTCGGCGATCACGTCGGCGATCTGCTCGTTGGTGGCGTAGATGTTGACGTACGCGCCCGGCGGGAAGCCCGCCGCCGCGAAGAGCCTTTCGAGCAGAGCCGCCGTCATCGGGCACTGCGGGGCGTGCTTGAGGACGATGGTGTTGCCCACGGCGAGGTTCGGGGCGGCGAACCGTGCCACCTGGTAGGCGGGAAAGTTCCACGGCATGATGCCGAGGAGAGCACCCAGGGGGCCGCGCCGGACGAAGGCGCTGCCGGGACCGGAGGTGACCGCGAGCGGCTCGTCGGCGAGGAACGCCTCGGCGTGGTCGGCGTAGTAGTGGTAGATGTCGACGCAGAAGTCGACCTCGCCCTCCGCCTCCGGGAGCGGCTTGCCCATCTCCTGCACGATGCCCGCCGCGAGCTCCGCGCGGTGCTCGGCGTGCAGGTCCCCGAGCCGGCGCAGGGCGGCGGAGCGTTCGGCCACGGAGCTGCTGCGACCCCAGGCCGTGGCGGAGTGGGCGGCGGTCAGGGCCGCGTCGACCTCGGCGTCGCTCGCGGTCGGGTAGGTGGCCACGACGGTGTTCGTGGCCGGGTCGGTGACGGCGTACATCGGATCTCCAGGTGTGTGTGGGGGGGCGGGTATCGTACGAGCGGCCCCTGCCCGTGACAGGGGCGAGGGCCGGTGCGGGGGTCAGGGCCGCAGGATGGTGCGTACGCCGGCGCTCGCCCTGAGGTCGTCGAACGCGGCGGGAGCTTCGGCGAGGGGCCGGACGGTGCCGATCAGTTCGTCGACGGGGAGCCGCCCGGCCAGATAGAGGCCCGCGAGCTTGGGGATGTCGAGGGCACCGATGCTGGACCCGTAGTTGCACCCGAGGATCCGCTTGCCCTGGTCGGCGAGGTCGAACAGGTTGAACGCCCCGGTCGCGTCGGTGGGTGCCATACCGACCAGGACGGCGGCCCCGCCAGAGGTGAGCATGGCGGGCAGTGTCTCGATGACCCGGGGACTGCCGATCGCCTCGAACGCGTAGTCCATCCCGCCGAGCTCCTCCTGGCACCAGGTGGCGACGTCGGTGGCGCGGCCGTCGAGCGTGTGGGTGGCTCCGAACCGCTCGGCCACGGCCAGGCGCTCCGGTGAGAGGTCGACGGCGACGACGGGGTCCGCGCCGACGAGACGCAGGCCCATGACGACGGACAGTCCCACCCCGCCCGCGCCGACGACCACGGCGGACTCGCCGGGGCGCACCCCCGCGGTGTTCATGACCGCGCCGACGCCGGTGGTGATGGAACAGCCGAGCAGGGCGCCGATGTCGAACGGAAGGTCGTCGGGAACCTTCACCGCGGCGGCCTCCGGCACGACGACGCGGTCCGTGAACGCCCCGAGGCCCAGGTAGGGCCACACCTCCTCGTCCTGGGCGTCACGGAAGGGAGTGGTGCCGTCGGGCAGGGTGTTGGCGACGGCCCGGGTGCCGGTGCACAGCCAGGCCTGCCCCGCGATGCACTTGCGGCACTTCCGGCACGGTGCGAACCAGGACAGGACGACGTGGTCGCCGGCCTCCACGGAGGTGACGCCGCGGCCGGTGGCGGTGACCACGCCGGCCGCCTCGTGACCGAGGACGAGAGGGCGGTCGGTGGGCCAGTCCCCGTTCACGATGTGGAGGTCGGAATGGCATACGCCCGCGGCGCGTACGTCGATCTCGACCTCACCCGGTCCGGCGGGCCTGAGCGAGACGTCGCGCGTGTGGAGCCCGCCCACGGGGTCGAAGACGACGGCGGGGGAGTGCTGCTTGGGCATCAGGAGGCCCTGACCTCTTCCTTGGCCGGACGGGAGACGAGCTTGGTGTGGGGTTTGGCGGTCGCGACGTAGACGAGGCCGATGGCGAGAAGCACGGAGAAGACGAGGACCACGGCCCACACCTGGACCCAGCTGCCCGAGGCAGGAGCCAGTTCCTCGCGGGGCCAGGCCACGTTGACGGCCTCGAAGAGCAGCCACGCCACGGCGAGGACGTTGATCACCAGACCGGTCCGTCCCAGCCGCAGCTCTCCCTCGGCCGGCTTCCAACGGCCCCGGAGACGGGCGACGAGCGCGACGGCCGCGACGGTGAGGAAGATGAAGTAGAAACCGCCGGACCCGAAGGAGATCAGGGTGGCAGCGGCGTTGCCGTTCAGCCCGAGCAACAGCCCGAGACTGGCGAGCACCGCGGTGACGACGAGCGACACCCAGGGGATCTGGCGCGGCCCGACGGTGGCGAGCGTGCCGGAGAAGGGCAGCTGCCGGTCACGGGCGAAGGCGTAGACGGCCCGCCCGATGTAGGTCTGGATGGAGATGGCGCAGGCGAAGAAGGCGATGAGGACGACGGCGATGAAGGGCTTCTCGCTCCACCCGCCCAGGCTCTCGGTGACGGCCGTGAACACCGGGTCCGCGGTCTGGCCGGAGACGGCGTCCTCGGGGCGGCGCAGGGCGAGGGTCACGGCGAGTGCCGTCAGCAGCACGGTGAAGGCGACGAACAGGTACGCGCGGATCAGGGCCCGGGGCACGTTGCGGCGCGGGTGCTCGGTCTCCTCGGCGACCTGTGTGGTGGCGTCGAAGCCGAGGAACGCCCAGCCGGCCACGGCCAGGCACGTGAGGAACCCGGCCGCGACGGATCCGCCGGAGGCCGCCCCGGAGCCCAGGGTGTCGAAGAGGATGCCGAAGCCGTTGTGGTGCGCGAAGACCAGCAGCACCAGGCTCACCGCGATGGACGCGACGCCCTCGGCGATGATGCCGGCGTTGAGGAAGTGCTTCACCGGGTTGACACCGAGCAGGTTGATGCCCAGCGCCACGGCCACGAAGACCACGCCGAGGAGCACGTGGGCCGCGGCCGACAGGGGTGCGTCGCTGACGAGCATGTGCAGCCAGCCGGCGCCCAGGTAGGCCACCGTGGTCAGGGACGCGATGGCCGAGGCGAGATAGATCCAGCCCACCAGCCAGCCCAGGCGCGGGCCGCTGAGCCTGCGCACCCATTGGTAGACCCCACCCGTGATCGGGAACTGGGACGACAGCTCGGCGTAGACGACGCCGACCATGAGCTGGCCGAGGAAGGCGACGACGACCGCCCAGATCCACGCGGGGCCGGCGAAGACGAACCCGAGCTGCACGACCGCGTAGATGCCGACGACGGGCGAGATGGTCGCGAAACCGATGGCGAAGACGGCCCATGCGGACAGGGTCCGTTTGAGCTCCTGTTGGTAGCCGTACTCGGCGAGTTCAGCGGCATCGGTGCGTGTGTTTCCCACGGTGGTCTCCTGACAGGGGTGCGTACGGGCGCAGGCGCTGCACCGCCTTCCCAGGGCAGCGGCCGGCACGGGCGCGGTGACGGTCCGGCCGACCGGGGCGGTCGGTGGCTCGTGGTTCGCGTGGGGGTCCGTGCGACGGCAGCCGCCCACGCGGCCCGGTTAATTGGGCGCGTGAACAATTGCCTAATTGGGTGCTTACCCAATAGCATCCCGTCCCATGGAGTCAAGGGGTGCCGGCAAACAGGTCCGCAAACCACCCGCGGAGCGGCGCAACGAGATGGTGGGGGCGGCCGCGCGGGTCGCGCTCGGTGAGGGCCTGGAGTGCGTCACCCTCCGGCGGGTCGCCGAAGAACTCGGGGTCCGGGCCGGACTCGTCGGCCACTACTTCCCGATGGCCGAGGAGCTGGTGGCCGAGGCGTTCGCCAGTGCCACCATGGCCGAGCTGGACAGTCTGCTCCCCGAGGTACCGGACGGACGGAGCGGGCGGGGCGCGCTGGACGCGGTGCGCGAACTCCTGGCCCGCATCGGTGGGGCGGAGTTCGACGACGTGAGCAGGCTGTGGCTGAACGCGCGCCACCTGTCGCGCTACCGGCCCGTGCTCCGGGACCAGGTGGTGAGCCAGGAGCTCCTGTGGTGCCGGCGCCTGGAACAGGTCGTCGCCGAGGGGGTGAACGGCGGGGTGTTCGGCTGCGAGGATCCCTGGACCGCCGCCGTACGCGTCCTGGTCGCGATCGACGGAACGGGTTCCTACGTCAACACCAGCGCCGACCGGCGCTCAGCGGCCGTCGACGGCCTGGTCCGCGACCTCACCGAAACGGTACTGGGATTGAGCCCGGGCGCCCTGCGAGCCCCCTGACCGGCCGGGCGCAAAGCACTCCAGGTGCCGCACCAGGTCCACGACCAGTCATCAGATCGAGTAATAATCGGTTCGAGATCTATAGCGGTCTTGGACGGACCAGGCCCACCCCTGCTGTGGTCGGTGCATGAACTCCTCCCCCTACTTTCCGCCGGGCGGCCCCCGTCGTCGCCGTCCGCGCAGGACCACCAGATCTCTCACCGGCGTCGCGGTGGTGGCCGCGGTTGCCGCGGGCGGGGCGTATGCGGCCGGCGTCGGACCCTTCGCCCGTGACGCCGGGCCCGATCCGGAGGCGGTGGCCGAGGCCCGCGCGTTCCTCGCCGACTGGTCCGCCGGACGGCTGCCGGACGCCGCCGCCCGTACGACCGGACCGCACCGCGCGGAGCAGGTCCTGGGCAGCTTCACCGCCGGGCTCGACATCGAGAAACCGGAGCTCACGGCCGGGAAACCCGAGGAGACCGGCGACGGCACCGTCACCGTGCCCTTCACCGCGCGGATGCCCGTCACCGGCCTCGGCACCTGGACGTACATCTCTCAGCTGCCGCTGCGGGAGCAGGACGACGGCACCTGGAAGGTGGAATGGAAGCTGTCGCTCGTCCACCCGAGGCTCAGTGACACGGAGAAGTTCCGTCTGGAACGCGAGGAGGCGGTACCCGTTGAGGTCACCGACCGCGATGGCGAGACCCTGACCGGCGCCACCCACCCGTCCCTCGCGCCGGTCCTCGCCCAGCTCGCCGTGGGCGGCGGTCCGCGCGGGGCGGTGCACCTCGTCGACCGGGCCACGGATCAGGTCCAACGCACGGAGGTGTCCTTCGGCGGCGAGAAGACCCGCAAGGACGAAGGCCCCGTACGCACCACTCTCGACGCCCGCTGGCAGTCGGCCGCCGAACGCGCCCTCGCGAAGGCCGACGGCAAGAACGCCGCGCTCGTCGCCCTGCGCATCGACGACGGCGAGATCCTCGCCGTGGCCAACGCGCCCGCCTCCGGCTTCAACCGCGCGGTCTCCGGCACCTACGCCCCCGGCTCCACGTGGAAGATCGTGACCAGCAGCGCCCTGCTGCTGAAGGACCCCGTGGCGCCGGACGACGTCGTGGACTGCCCCAAGTACCTGACGGTGGGCAAGCGGTTCCAGAACGTGGAGGGGTCGGAACACCCCGGCGCCACCTTCCGCAAGGACTTCACCGAGTCCTGCAACACCGCGTTCATCAGCCTGCGCGGGCGGCTCGGCGAGGGCGAGCTCGGGGACGTGGCGAAGAAGTACTTCGGGGTCGGCCAGAACTGGCACGTGGGCGTCCCCTCGTACGACGGCTCGGTGCCGGTGCCGCGCGACGCCGCGGAGAAGGCCGCGTCGATGATCGGGCAGGGCCGGGTCCAGGCCAACCCGCTGATCATGGCGTCGGTCACCGCGACGGCCGTGTCGGGCACCTTCCACCAGCCCTCGCTCGTTGACGGCACCAAGGACACCACCCGCACCACGCCCCTGCCGCGGAAGGTCGTGACCCAGCTGCGCGCACTGATGCGGGCCACGGTCACGGAGGGCACCGGCCGCGTCCTGTCCAACCTGCCCGGCGACATCGGCGCCAAGACGGGCACCGCCGAGGTCTCCGACGACCAGGAGAACAACGGCTGGATGGTCGCCCACCGGGGCAACGTGGCCGTGGCCTGCCTGGTCGAGGAGGGCGTCACCGGCGGCGGTTCGGCGGGACCGGTGATCCGCGAGCTGCTGACCGCCGTACCCGAGTCCTGACCGCACCCGACCGAAAGGGAATGTCCCCTGTGACCTCACACCCCTCCCGCCGTGCCCTGCTGCTGACCGCGGCCCTCGCTCCCGCAGCCGGGTGCGCCGCCGGCAAGCCCGTGCGCGAGCGGGGCCGGGACGGCACCGCGGCACCGTCGTCCCGGCCCTCCTCGGGCCCGGGCGCGCCCGCCCCGCTGACCCCCCGGAGCCTCGCCGGCCTGGAACGCGAGTACGGCGCCCGCCTCGGGGTGTACGCCGTCGACACCGGTACCGGCGCGACCGTCGCCCACCGCGCCGACGAACGCTTCGCGTTCTGCTCCGTGTTCAAGACGCTCGCCGCGGCCGCCGTCCTGGACCGCGGCCCGCTCGCCGGCCTGGACGAGCGCGTCCCCTACACCGGCGCCGACCTCGTCGGCTACTCACCGGTCACGGAGAAGCACACCGGCAGCGGCATGACCCTGCGTCAACTCTGCGACGCCGCCGTCCGCCACAGCGACAGCACCGCCGCCAACCTGCTGCTGCGTCACCTCGGCGGCCCTCCCGCCCTCACCGCCCACCTGCGCGGACTCGGTGACTCCGTCAGCCGCCTGGACCAGGACGAACCCGAGCTGAACGGCAACCCGCCAGGAGACCCCCGGGACACCACGACCCCCCGGGCCGTCGCCGCCGACTACCGCGCCCTCGTCCTCGGCGACGCCCTGCCGGCCGCCCAACGGACGCTGCTCACGGACTGGCTGGTGGGCAGCACCACCGGCGCCCGGCGCATCCGGGCCGGCGCCCCCCGCGGCTGGAAGGTGGGCGACAAGACCGGCACCGGCGACTGGGGCCGGGCCAACGACGTCGCCGTCCTGTGGCCCGAGCGTGGCGCCCCGCTGGTGCTGGCCGTCCTGACCGACCGCCCCGAGCGGGACGCGAGCCCCAGCGACCCGCTGGTCGCCGAGGCCGCCCGCCGGGTGCTCGCCGCCCTCCGCTGAACGGGATGGGCCGTGACTCAGCCCTGCTTGGGCGCGGCCTGCTGGACCACCTCGAACGACCAGAGCGTGGCGTCCGTCGCCGCCGGGCGGGGCTTCTCACCCTGCGCCCCGCCGTGGGCGGCCTCCCCCCGGCCGGCCATCCAGCGCTGGAAGTCCTCCTCGGTCCGCCACCGCGTGTACACGAGGTAGGTGTCGGTGCCCTCCACCGGACGCAGCAGCTCGAACCACTCGAACCCGTCCGAACTCTCCACCGCCCCGGCCCGTGCGGCGAACCGCTGCTCCAGCGTCTCGCGCTGCTCTTCCGGGACGGTGAGTACGTTGATCTTGACGATGCTCATGTCCCGATTGTTCCGCAGGGCCGGCGCCCGGGGCGCGGTGGGTCAGCCCAGGCAGATGACCAGGAGGCAGAGCTGCTGGGAGGAGGCCTGTTCGCCGGCCGGCGGGGTGGTGGGGGCGGGCCGGGAGCCCTCGCCCCGCTCCGTGCCGCCCGCCGCGTCGCCGTCGTCGGCGGCCGGGGGCGGGGGCGGCGGTGTCGGCCGGGTCGCCGTGCCGGAGCCGGAGCCGGAGCCGGAAACGGAGGCGGAGCCCGACCCCGTGTCCACGCTCCCTTCGGCGCCCACGCTTCCGTTCGCCTCCGAGCGGGCGCCGGAACGGGAGACGGAGTCCGGGGCGGTCGTCCGCGGCCGGGGCGTCACCTCCGTATGCCTCTCGGAAACGCTCTCCGTGCGGGACGGGGCGGGGGACGCCTGCGCGGTCTCGGCCGGCGCCCCGCGCTCGTCGTCACCGGCCCGGGGCGACTGCGGCGTACGGTCCGGGGAGGTGGCCGTGGAGCCCGGGTCGGTGGTGCCGTCCGCGGACTCCGTCGCGCTGCCCATGCCCCGGAAGTCGGGCGCCGTCGCGGCCTGGGCGCGGTCCCCGTTGCCCCGGTCCATCGAGGCGAGGGTCAGCCCGCCGCCCACGAGGGCCACGGCCGTGGCGACCAGGGCCCGTCGCTGGGTCTTCCTCCAGCGGGTCAGCTGCCGCCGTCGTGCCGCCCTTCCGATGCCAGACGGCGCGGGCGCCGGTGACGCCGTGTCACGCGGGCGCGGGGCGGGGGGTGTGACGGCCGCGGCGGGCTCGGCTGCCGCGCTCACCCCACCGCGGACCGCGGGGCCGCCGATGACGCTGGGCGCGATGTCCGGGGCGTAGGCGCCGCAGCCCGGGCAGACCAGGGCGCCGTTCAGATGCCGGCGACACGTGGAGCAGTAGTCCATCCGCTGTCTTCCTGAGTTGACGTACCGATCGCCCGGAGGCGAACGGTACGGAGCAGGGAACAGCAACGCTAGCCAGGGCCACGACGCACTGTGTGCAGCCCCTGTGCCTCTCCTGCGCACATTCTCTGGGCGCCGCGCGAGAAGGTCGTGAGCGCGGGTGCCGCACCACCCCACAACGGACACACTGCTGGTCGACCTTCAGGCCGGAGCCGCCAGCCACTCGGTCGCCCATGCAGTACGTCCGCCCGGAAGGCCCCGCACGTGAACCCCCGTACCACCCCCGCCCCCACCGCCGTACGCCGTTCCGCCCTGTTCCTGACCGCCACGCTGTCGGCCCTCTCGCTGACCGGCTGCGGTCTCTTCGGCGCCACCGGCGAGGACGACACGGAACGAGGCCCGAATAACTACGACATGACGGTGGGCCTGCTGCTGCCCGACAAGGACACGGCGCGCTTCGAGAAGTTCGACTACCCGCTCATCAGGGACCGGATCTCCTCCCTCACCAACAAGCAGGGCAAGGTCGTCTACGCGAACGCCGAGGGCAGCACGGCCAAGCAGAGCGAGCAGTTCCAGAAGCTGATCGCCGACGACGCCGACGTGATCCTGGTGGACGCGGTCGATGCCGCGGCCGTCGCGCCGGACGTGAAGAAGGCGAAGGAGGCGGGCATACCCGTCATCGCCTACGACCGTCTCGCCGAGGGCCCGATCGACGCGTACGTGTCGCACGACAACGAACTCGTCGGCCAGGTGCAGGGCCGCGCTCTGGTGAACGCGCTCGGTGAGAACGCCGAGAAGAGCAAGGTCGTCATGATGAACGGCGCGGCCGCGGACCCGAACTCGGCGCTGTTCAAGAAGGGCGCGCTGAGCGAGCTGAGCGGCAAGGTGGACATCGTCAAGGCGTACGACACCCACAAGTGGCTGCCCGAGGTCGCCGCGAAGAACATGCGCAAGGCGCTCAAGGAGGTCGGCGCGGGCAATCTCGCCGCGGTGTACTCGGCGAACGACGGCATGGCCGGTGCCGTCATCGAGGTGCTGGGGGACGCGGGCCTCTCCGACCTGCCGCCGGTCACCGGGCAGGACGCGGATCTCGCGGCGGTGCAGCGGGTCGCCGCGGGCACGCAGTACATGACGGTGTACAAGTCCTTCCTGCTGGAGGCGACGGGGGCCGCGGACATGGCGGTGGCCAAGGTGCAGGACCGCTCGATCCAGTTCGACGCCCTCGCCCGGGACCGCATCGACAGCCGCACGCGGAAGGACATTCCGGCGATGCTGGTCCCCGTGGTCGCCCTGACCAAGGAGAACATCGAGGACACGGTGATCGAGGACGGCGTCTACACCGCCGAGGACATCTGCACCCAGCCGTACGCGGCGGCCTGCGCGGAGATCGGCCTGGCGCCGTGAGAAACACCTTTGCGGGGGACGGCGGCCCGAAGTCGTAGGATCCGGGGCATGGCCCTGAGCGTGCGCGACGTGGAGCGGTTCATGGCCTCCAGGCCCCGGCTGGAGGCCATCGCCTACCGGCTGCTCGGCTCCGCCGCTGAGGCCGAGGACGCCGTGCAGGAGACGTTCCTGCGGTGGCAGGGCGCCGACGTCGACAGCATCCGGGTCCCCGAGGCGTGGCTGACGAAGGTGCTCACCAACCTGTGCCTCAACCAACTCGCCTCCGCCCGCGCACGGCGCGAGACCTATGTGGGTGAGTGGCTTCCCGAGCCGCTGATCGCCGGGGACCCGATGCTGGGCCCCGCCGACACCGCCGAACAGCGGGAGTCGGTGTCGTACGCGGTCCTCGTCCTGCTGGAGCGGCTCACCCCGAACGAGCGGGCCGTGTACGTCCTGCGGGAGGCGTTCGACTACGCGCACCGGGAGATCGCCGAGATCCTCGAGATCACCGAGGCGGCCAGTCAGCAGATCTTCCACCGCGCCAGGAAGCATGTCGCGGAGGGCAGGGCCCGTACGGAGATCGACGAGGCCGCCGCCCGCCGGGTCGTCGAGGAGTTCCTCGCGGCCGCCACCAGCGGGCGGACCGAGCCGCTGGTGCGGCTGCTCACCCAGGACGCCGTCTCGGTCGGCGACGGCGGCGGAAAGGTCCCGGCCCGCGCCAAGCCGTTCGAGGGCGCGCTCGCGGTCGCGAAGTTCCTCCGCGGCCTGTTCCTGCCGGGCAAGGCCAAGCGGGACCTGGTCGGCGGCTCCCCCGAGGTCTACGCGACGACGGCCAACGGAGACCCCGCCCTCTTGGCGGTCGTCGACGGCCGGGTCGTCGCCGTCATGTGCCTGGAGGTCACCGGCGAGGGCATCGCCGCCGTCCGGAACCAGGTCAACCCCGACAAGCTCGAACGGGTGACCGAACGCTGGGCGGCTGCCGGCCAGGGGGAACCCCTGATGCGTATCGCCTACTGACCATCATGTGACCTGCGTCACATACCACTCCTGTCGGGAAACGGCGGGCCGTCCGGTTCAAGGGGCGAATCCGCTGACGACAGGAGCAAGGCCATGCAGCACCGCATCATCGTCCTCGGAGCCGGCTACACCGGAGCCACCGCCGCCGGACGCCTCGCCAGGCGGCTGCGCAGCCAAGACGTCGCCATCACCCTGGTCAACGCCGATCCGGAATTCGTCGAACGCGTCCGCAACCACGAGGTGGCGGCCGGCCGCCGGATCAAGCACCGTCCCCTCGCCGAGATGCTCGCCGGAACCGGCGTGGAACTGAGGATCGCGCAGGTCACGGGCGTCGACGTGGACCGCAGGGCGGTCGCCGTGCGGGACGCGGACGGCGAGGGCGAGCTGGAGTACGACACCCTCGTCCACGCCCTCGGCAGCCGGTGGAACGACCAGGGCGTGCCCGGTTCCGCCGAGCACGCCCACGAGATCGCGGGCCGTTCCGGGGCGCTCCGGGTGCGCGAGCGGATCGCCGGCCTGGACGCCGGACAGCACGTCGTCGTGGTCGGCGGCGGGCTCACCGGGCTCGAGGCCGCGTCCGAGGTCGCCGAGGCCCGCCCGGACCTCGACGTCGCGCTCGCCGCCCGCGGCGCCCTCGGCGACTGGCTCTCCCCCAAGGGCCGCCGGCACCTGCGCAAGGTGTTCGACCGGCTCGGCATCACCGTGCACGAGCACGCCGACGTCACGGGCGTGGAGGCCGACCGTGTCACCACCGCCGGCGGCGGCTCCCTCCCGGCCGACCTCACGCTGTGGACCACCGGTTTCGCCGTCCACCCCATCGCGCGGGCCACGGGCCTGGAGGCCACCGGCACCGGCCAGATCGTGGTCGACGGGACCATGCGCTCGGTCTCGCACCCCGAGGTGTACGCCGTCGGCGACGCCGCCATGGTGATCGGCCCCGGCGACAAGCCGCTGCGGATGTCCTGCGCCTCCGGTATGCCCACCGCGTGGCAGGCCGCCGACGCGATCGCGGCACGGCTGACCGGCGGAAAGGTCCCCAACGTGCCGATCCGCTACTACAACCAGTGCATCTCGCTGGGCCGCAGGGAGGGCATCATCCAGTACGTCACCGCCGACGACCGCGCCCTCGGCCTGGCCCTGACCGGACGGCTCGCCGCCGTCTACAAGGAGCTGGTCTGCAAGGGCGCCGCCTGGGCCGTGGCCAACCCGACGCTCGGACTGCCGACCCGCCGCCGCGCCGTACGGACCCCGGCGCAGCCGGCCCCGGCGGCCCCGGCCGACTCCACGGCCGAGGCGGCGGCCTGACCCCCGCTCACCCGTCCGGGCCGCCTGGTGACCAGGGGGCCCGGACCGGCGACGTGGCGCGGACTGCCCTTCCCGGAAGCCAACGCCCCACGCCGTCTGAACCCGGGCAACCCGGGTAGAAGCGTGGTCGACCACGACCAGCGCACCCGAGGAGCCCGCCGTCGTGACCAGACCCGGCCGATCCCTGCCCCGCCGACTGCGCCACGCCCTCTGCGATATCGCCGCGCTCGTCTACCTCGGGCTCTGCGCCGCCCTGCTGATCTGGGCGTTGGCGGTGAGCGCCGGCGAGACCGAGGACGCCTCCCTCGCGGGCGTCATCCCGCTGCTCGCCACCGCCCCGGTCAGCTTCGTGCTGATCCTTCTGCCGGACAGCCCCGTGATGTTCGTCCTGGCCGTCGTCGTCGGCGCACTGGTCAACGCCACGGTCATCGGCTGGTGCTCCCGCGCGCTGCGCCGGGGTGCCGAAACCTCGCGGTAGGGCCGTCCGGCGTCCGGGTTACGGCGTCTCGCCGCGCATCCGCTTCGCGGCACGGCCCAGCAGGGTCATGGCGCCCAGGCAGATCGCGGTGACCGTGCCGCCGACGGCGAGCGCCATGAGTTCGCCGTTCTTCACGCCGTTGACCAGCATCAGCGCACCGACCGCCATGATCACGGAGTACAGGGCGCGGCCCACCTTGGCACCGGCCGGGATCACCCGGAGCAGCTGCGGAATGGTGCTCGCCGCGGCGGCGCCGAGCGCGGCCGGGATGGCGGCGCCGAGAAGCAGGGCGCCGAAGCCGAAGGAGTTGCCGTAGGCGCCCCATCCGGCGCCCTGGACGAGCAGCCAGCCGGCCGCGCCCAGGGACAGCACGACGAGCAGGCCGTTGATATAGGCGGCCAGCGTGGCGGCCTTGCGCGCACCCGGCAGATGCGCGGCCGGGGACCGCCAGGCGTCCGGTGTGATCTGCCGCAACTGGCGCCGCAGAGCGGCCGACTTGAGGAACCCGGCGACACCGACGGCCAGCAGGGCGAGACCGGCGAGCGCGGCGACGAAGCCGGAGGGCTGCTCGGTGATGCCGTAGTGGAGTCCGCCGAAGGTGAGCGGAATGCCCAGCACGAAGCCGACGGCGAGCATCTTGCTGCTCGACTGGATCTTGATGACCAACTCGCGCTGGTTGACCGTGAGTCCGGGATCGACCACCATGCGCGCGTCCCCGACCTGCTGCTGCGGCACCGGCTGTTGGTACTGCGGCGGGTGCGGCTGCTGCGGCTGGTACGGCTGCTGCGGATACTGCTGCTGCGGCGGGTACTGCTGCTGTGGGTAGGGCCCTTGAGGCGGGTACGCCCCCTGCGGCTGATGCGGGCCTTGCGGCGCGTAGGGACCCTGCTGTTGACCCGGATACATACGTGTCTCCCCCGAAACGGCGTTTGTCGGCCCGTGAGTCTGCCACATCCGCGCCCGGGGGCGGGCCAGGGTCACCGAACCCTCACAGCTCCGCGGCCTCCGCCATGTCGAAGGCCTCCATCAACGTCAGCGGGTCCTTGGACGCCTCGTCGAGGCGTTGCTCGGACCAGATCGTCTTGTCCTGGCGGCTGTGCCGTACGCCCCAACGGGAGCTGAGCCGCATCACGATGAAGAGGCCCCGGCCGCCCTCGTCGCTCGTGCGGGCGTGCCGCAGGTGGGGGCTGGCGCTGTTGGCGTCCGTGACCTCGGAGAGCAGTCGGTGCTGGTCGTGGATGAGCCGCAGCCGCACCGGCCCCTTGCCGTAGCGGATGGCGTTGGTGACGAGTTCGCTGACGATGAGCTCGGTGGTGTAGACCACCCAGTCCAGGTGCCAGGCCGCGAGCTGCTGGTTGACGAGCCGACGCGCCGTGCCCACCACGGAGGGGTCGGTGGGCAGCGTCCAGTCCGCGACCTGTTCCGGGGCCAGTACGTGGACGCGCGCGAGCAGGAGGACCGCGTCGTCGCGAGGCGAGGGCGCCAGCCGGTACACGGCGGTGTCGCACAGTTCCTGCAGGGGCTGGGACGTGGTGGCGAGGACGTTCGCGAGGTCTTGCTCGGCGGCCGTCTCGCCGTCGCTGCCGGAGGCGAGGAGACCGGGGGTGCACAGGGCGAGCAGGCTGCCCGGGGCGAGCTGGACCTCGGTCGAGCTGAAGGGCTGCCCGCCGCCCGGTCCCAGCGGCGGCCCCTGGGGGACGTCCACGGTGAGCGGCGAACCCTCGGGGTCGACCAGGACCGGTGCGGGGTGATCCGCCCGGATCATGGTGCACTGACGGGAGACGGGATCGTAGACGACGATCGCGCAGGTCGCCGTATGACGGTCCGCGCCCGAGGCGCCCGAGGTGTCCGCCGTCGGGAGCTGGGCGGCGACCTCGTCCACATAGGTCAGCATCTCGTCCGGCTCCAGGTCCTGCAGCGCCAGCGTGCGCAGGGCGATGCGGAGCTGGCCCATCGTGGCCGCCGCCTCGATGCCGTGCCCGGTGACGTCACCGACGACCAGGGCGACCCGGGCGCCGGAGAGCGGGATGACGTCGAACCAGGCGCCGCCCGCTCCCTCGGGCAGGTACACATGGGCGGTGTCCACCGCCGAGAGGCGGGGAATCTCCCCGGGCTGGAGCCTGCGCTGCAGCGCGGAGGCCACGATGTGCTCCCGGCGGTAGCTGCGCGCGTTGTCCAGGTGCGCGGAGGCGGTGGCGGCCGCCTGCCGGGCGACGTCCAGATCCGCCTCCTGGAAGGCCTCGGTGCGGTTGCGGTACAGGGTCAGCAGGCCCAGGACGGTGCCCCGCGCCCTCAGCGGGGCGACGATCATGGAGCGTATGTCCGCCGCGATGAGCCGTGTGGAACCGTCCCGGTCGGCCGAGAGCCACGGATCGTCCGGGGACACCGGGACCAGACGGGCCTGGGTGTCGTTGAGGGCCTGGGTGTACGGGGTGGGGTAGGGGAAGGGCAGGCTCTCGCCCTTCTTCCTGGCCGGCTCGATGCTCGTCGGAGCGAAGGCCACCCTGCGCAGCGGCACGTCCGTCGGCACGGGCCCGGGCCGGGGCGCGCTCCCGCTGGGGTCGTCCTCGAGCAGGTCGACGCTCGCCGCGTCGGCGAAGGCGGGCACCAGCGCATGCACGAGTTCCTCCGCCGTGGTCCCCACCTCCAGGGTCGAGCCGACGCTCTCGTGCACCGCTCTGAGGACGGCGAGGCGGTCCGCCGCGGCCTCCCGCTCGGTCACGTCCTCGACGACGCCCACCAGCCCGGGGATCTCGCCGTCCCGGCTGGGCAGCGGAAACAGGGACACCTCCACGGCGACGGTGACCTGCGGGTCCGACGGCGAGGGCCCGCGCACCACCCGGCTGCGCAACGGCTCCCCGGTCGCGAAGGCCTCGTCGATCAGCGCCCTGAGCTCATCCGCCTCGAATGCGGGGGTGAAGTCCTCGATGGCGTGCCCGATGACGTCGCCGGCGGGCAGCCCCCGTACGCCCCGGCCGGCCGGGTTGCAGCGGGTGACCTTCCCTTCGGCGTCGAAGACGAACACATGCTGGCGCGAGTCGGCGAACAGCGCGTTCAGTACGGCGGTGTCGTCGACAGGACAGCCTGTCACCGCAAGCTCCCTTCGCGGACCTCCCTCCTTACCCTCTCGCATCGCCGGTGCGCGGCAACTCGGGCCGGGCGGGCCCTGGGCGACCGGGTACGCCCCCCTGGTCTGGACGCCTGGGCACACTCCATGGCCGACGCTCCCCCGGCTCTCGGCCTGCCGACGGACCGGCCGCGGCAGCAGTCCACCGGCGGCCGGACGGCCACCGCGGATTTCCGGATCGACGCGGAGCTCACCGGGGCCGTGGAGCGGGCGGCCGCCGAGGGCACCGCCACGCCGTTCATGGTCTGCCTGACCGTATACGCTCTGCTCCTGGCCCGGCTCACCGACAGCGACGACATCGTGATGGGTACTCCGGTCACCAACCGGACCCGGCCCGAGCTGGAACCCCTCATCGGTTTCTTCCTCAACACCCTGATCCTGCGGGTGTCCGTCGACCGGACACTGACCTTCCGTGAACTGCTGGCCCGGGTGAAGGCGCACACCCTGGAGATGTTCGAGCACGCCGACACCCCGTACGAGCTGCTGGTGGAGCGGCTCAACCCGGTCCGCGCGCCCGGATACAACCCGGTGGTGCAGGCCATGTTCACCCAGCAGACGGGCTCGGCGACCCCGCTGCGGCTCGCTGGGACCGAGGCCACCGCGGTGCCCGCCGGCGAGGGCGCCGGCGAGTACGACCTCGTGGTCTCCCTGCAGCCGCGGGACGGGCACATGCGGGGACGGGTCTTCTACGCGGAGCGGCTGTTCCTCCCCGAGACGATCGAGAACTGGACCGAGCACTACCGGCGGCTGCTCGACGCCTGCACCCGGCAGCCGGACAAGCCGCTGTACGCCCTGGACCTCGGCACGCCGGTCACCACCCCACCGGCGCCCGCAGTCCCGCTCGGCGACCACAACGTAGGCCGACCGGCTGAGCCACGGCGCCGATGGTTGACCAGTCCGATTCGCCCTGAAAGGGCTGGGTGCGGTCCGCCCGGAGAGGAGACCGCACCCAGCCCCGCCGTCGCCGGCAGCCGACGACGCCGGATCACTCGGTGCGCAACGGCATGAACAGGTACCGGTAGCTGGGGTCGTGCTCGCCCTCCGGCTCCTGCAGAGCGGTGAACACCGCGGGCTTGCTGGTCGTCGTGTAGCTGAACTCGACGAAAGGCGCGCTGATCGCGCTCAGGCCCTCCACCAGGAAGCTCGGGTTGGCGGCAACGCCGAACTCCTCGCCCTCGTAGTGGGCGGCCACAGCCTCCCGCCCGCGAGCCTCGACGGCGTTCCCGGCGTCCAGCACGATCCGGCCCTCGGACAGCGTCATCCGCAGTGGGGCATGCCGCTCGATCACCAGCGAGACGCGCTTGGCCGCCTCCAGCAGCGCCACCCGCTCGATGACCGCGCTTCCGGTGTACTCGCTCGGGAAGATGCTCTGGTACTTGACGAAGGAGCCGTCCATGAGCCGGGTGGTCGCCCGGCGCGGACCGGCCTCGAAACCGATGATCCCGCCGCCCGCAGCGGATTCCGACGCGTTGAGGCACAGCGTCACGGTCTCACCCTTCGACAACGAACGGGCGATCTCGTGCAGGGCCTTCGCCGGAACCAGCGCGTTCGTGCTGAGCTCGACGTCCGGGGTAGCGGGATTCCACGGTATGTCCCGTACCGCGAGGCGATACCGGTCCGTGGATACCATGCGCAGCGTGGAGTCGGTGACTTCAAGCAGGACGGCGGTGAGGATCGGCAGTGTCTCGTCGCGCCCGGTGGCGACCGCCGCCTGTGCGACGGCCTCCGCGAACAGGGCGCCGTCGACCGTGCCCAGGACCTGCGGCATCTCGGGCAGTGCGGGGTAGTCATCCAGGGGCATGGCGGGGAGGTCGAACTGCGACGCGCCACACAGCAGCACCGCCTCCGACTCGTCGGCCGAGATCTCGACCGGCAGGTTCGGCAGCGACTTGGACACCTCGGAAAGGAGCCTGCCGGAGACGACGAGGGAACCCGGCTCCAGGACATCCGCCTCCACGCTGAATTTGGCGGAGACCTCGTAGTCGAAACCCGAGACGGTCAGGACGTTGTCCGCGGCGGTCAGGAGAAGACCGGCGAGGGTGGGGACCGGCGGCCGCGAGGGGACGGCGTGAAAGGCCCAGGCGACTGCTTCGGCCAGGGCGCTGCGATCGATACGGATTTTCAACGGGCGGCCACCTTCGGAATGAGTTCGCCAGGAAGATATCGGTTGTCGGATTGGTGTCAGATGTGCCGAAGGGCCCCGCCGTCGACCGGGACCATGAGTCCGGTGAGGTACGACGCCGCCGGCGACAGCAGGAAGGCGGCTACCTTCCCGAATTCCTCGGCCCGCCCATACCGGCGCAATGGAATAGCTGCCGAGTTCCGTGCACGCACCGCCTCGGGATCTCCCTTGAGGGAATCGAGTTCCAGGACCCGCTCGGTATCGATCTGGGAAGGGAGCAGCCCGAACACGCGTATTCCCCGGGGCCCGAGTTCGTCGGCGAGTTCTTTCGCGGTCATGGCGAGGCCGGGCCGCAGCCCGTTGGACAGAGCGAGACCGGCCACCGGCTCACGTACCGTGCCGGACAGCACCAGTCCGAGGGCGCCGCCCTCCTCCATGGCGCTCACCGCGGTACGGACCAGCCGTATCGTGCCGAGGAACAGCGATTCGAAACTGCGGCGCCACTGCTCGTCGTCGAGCTCCGTCGCCCCTCCCGGCTCGGGGCCACCGGCCCCGGCGAGTGCGCCGTCCAGGCGACCGAACCGTTTCAGCGCGGCGTCGATCACGCGCTCCGCGCTCGCGGCCTCGGCGTTGTCGGCGACGACACCGAGCACCCGGTCCTCGCCGCCCAGCCGGACCACGGCTTTGTCGACGGTCTCGGAAGTACGGCCGGTCACCACCACCCGAGCGCCCTCGGCCACCAGTTCCCGCGCCACGGCGAAGCCCAGCCCGCGTGTCGAAGAAGTGATGACGTAGGTCCGCTCGGAGAGTCCAAGATCCACAGAGGCATTCTCTCAGTCTTCTGGGCACACGGCAGCCAACGGACGAAGTATTTCGGGACACTTGGGCTAGGAGTCACGTTCCAGAAGGCGGAGTTTATGGACGAGGTAGCCGGCGTGCGGGCGGTTGCGCGCCCCCATGCGCTTCATGATCTCGGACAGGTGCCGCTGGTAGGTGCGCAACGAGATACCGAGGCGCTTGGCAATGACCTTGTCCTCATGGCCCTCGACGAAGAGCCGGAGCAGGGTGCGCTTCAGATCGTCGGAGACCGCTACCACGTGATCCCGGCTGTAGGAGACGGGGAACGGCGTGCCCTGCGCCCAGGCGCGTTCGACATGAAGGCCGACTGAAAGCCCGTAACTCCGTGGGCCCCTCGGCAAGTATCGAATAATGAACACATCCGACCAAATGTCGCTTTACGCCAGTCTCCGCCCGCCCTGCTGATCGCCCCCTTGGCAGACCATCCACCCCCTGCACGCGATACGGCGCCCCGGATCACGGTCACCGCTGGGCTTGGCGCCGCTGGTGCTTCGTGTCGCCGGCCGTCCCCGGCGATCACGGCCTGAGCGCCCGCGCCCCGGTGTTCTGCCCCGACGCCGGGTGACGGTCGGGCTCCGTGCGTGCACACGGCTATTGACCTGCGTAGATGGGCTGTGCTTCTCTCGCGCGAAGGGCTGGGGGCGGTGAGGTGCGGGGGCGGGTCGGGGGAGGCGTGAGGTGTCTCGGTGTGAACCCGAACTGTGCTTTTCCCGTCTTATTAACTGACCGACGGCTGCCCTGACGGGATCACCATCTAACAAAGCTGACAGAAGTTGACAGACATACCACCGCAGAACTTTTCGGGCATACGTGAGAGAGCCGCGACGCCCGTACGGCGTCGGCCGAAGGCCGTGCTCTGGACCCTGACCGCCGCCGTGACCCTCGGCTTCCTCGTCGCGCTCGAATTCGCCGCGCGTCACTACGGCACACCGGGGCCGATCAGCCTTCAGGCGCGGGAGGTGATCCACGCCCCCAAGTCGGGCGGTCTGCTGTACGCCGCCCTGGCGCTGATGATGGTGGTCCTCACCCGGCGGGAACGGTTCATCGCGGTGGTCGCGGCGATCGGCATCGACCTCGGCTTCCTCCTCGTCCGCTGGGCCGTCGACGCCGACACGGCCGGCGGCCACCCCTTCGGCAACGGCGCCCTGTGGGTGACCCTGGGCGTCGCGGTCCTCGCCGTCACCCGCCGCACCGGCCCGGAACGCATCCTGCTGCTGAAGGGCGTCGGCCTGGCCCTGCTGCTGATGGCCGGCCGCAAGACGGGCGACACCTGGCTGCTCATCACCTCCAAGACCCGCACGACGGTGCTCGACCAGTACGTCGCCGTCGCCGACCACGCGCTGGGCGACCCGTCCTGGCTGGTGGGCCGGCTCGTCACGGCCTCCGGCGCCGTCGGCTACAACGTCCTCGACTTCGTCTACGGCAATCTCGCGGTGGCCGCGGTCGTCGCCGCCCTCTACCAGCTGCGTCACGTGGCGGCCGAGCGCCGCTTCCCGCGCCACCACCTGGTGCGTACGTTCCTGGTGATAGGCCTCGTCGGACCGGCCTTCTACATGATCTTCCCGGTGGTCGGCCCGATCTTCGCCTACGGCACCGGCACCGAGCACTGGGCGGCGGTCAGCCTGTGGGCGCCCGACATGCCGCCCACCGCGCCCTGGGCCGCGGCCGACATCTGGCCGCGGACGCTGCCGCCGGCCGACGCCCCGCAGCCCATGACGTTCGACGGGATCACCCCGCGCAACTGCATGCCCAGCCTGCACACCGCCTGGGCGACCGCGATCTTCATCCACACCCGCAAGAGCCCACGGCTGCTGCGCTACGCAGGAACGTTCTGGCTGATCGCCACGCTCTGCGCGACCCTCGGTTTCGGCTGGCACTACGGCGCGGACCTCATCGCCGGTGTCGTGTTCACCCTCACCATAGAGGCGGCCCTGCGCGCGTACGACCGTGGCTGGGACCCGGCAGGGCTCCGGCTGGTCGCCTACGGCACCGCGGTCTTCACCGCCTTCCTGCTGTCGTACCGCTGGCTCCCCGTGCAGATGGCCCACTACCCCTGGCTGGCCGGCCCCCTGCTGCTGGCGGCGACGGCCTCGGTGGTCTACGGCTACGCACGGACCACCGAGCAGTGGTCCCGCAGGACCGTCCCCGTCCCGCGCCCCGAACCACAGCCCGAGCCGATCTGACCCATGCCCGGACGCCTCAGCGCACCGGGAAGCCGAAGGAGTACCCCTGCTCCTTGAGCCAGGGAAGGACGCGGTTCAGGGCGTCGACGGTCTGGGAGCGGTCCCCGCCCGCGTCGTGGAAGAGGAGCGTCGGCCCGTTGGGGAGCTCCCGCTCGACCGTGGCGACGATGGCGTCCGAGCCCGGCCGCTCGAAGTCCTTGGTGTCCACGTTCCATCCCAGCGGGCGCATGCCCCGGGAGGCGGCCAGTTGGCGGCTGTAGGGGGTGAAGGCCCCTCCGGGCGCCCGGTAGTACGTCGGCCGCACGCCACCCGACGCCTTGGTGATCATGCGCTCGGCGTCGAGGATCTCCTGGGACTGGTACGCCTCGGACTTCCGGTCCATGGCCGTGTCGTGCGACACGGAGTGGTTGCACAGCCGGTGCCCGGCCGCGACCACGTCCTTCACCAGGTCCGGGTGGGCCTGCGCCTGCGTCCCCGTCACACAGAACGTGGCCTTCACACCGTGCTCGCGCAGCAGGTCGAGCACCTGGGGGGTCCACTCGGGGTCGGGGCCGTCGTCGATGGTGATGTTGACGCCCCGGTCCCCCGCGTCGGAGGCGTGCGCGATGGTCTTCGACACCGGATCGGCATCACCGCCCGGCGCGGCGGGCGCGGACGCCTGCGGTGACGGGCCGGCCACGACATCGGCCTGCGCCGTCCACACCGAGGCCCCGACGGCCAGCACCGTCACCCCGAGCGCCGCCCCGGCCATCTTGCCGTACCAGCCTCGTCCACCGCTGTGCCGCGCCATGTCCGCCCCGCCTCCGCGTCGTTGCCCGTTGCCCTGATCACCTCGACCAACTGGCAGGACGAGCGAGGCGCGACGGACGGATCCGTCCGTTACCGATCACGGACAGTTCCGGGGAAGTTCGCGGACAAGTGCGCCGAACTGAACGCCGACGAGGTCGACGTGGCCGAGCGGTGCCGTCCTCACCGTCGAGCTACCGCTGCACGCGGCAGCCGGTCTCGGCGGACCGGTCGTGCACGTACCGGGACCGTTCCGCACGTGTGAGAATGCTGCCGACGGCCTCGCAGATGTTCCGGATCGCGCGGCCCGGGTCGGGCAGGTCGACCGTCCACAGTCCGACGGAGTCGCCTGTGCCGATGGCCAGAGTGCGTCCGTCCGGGCTGAACGCCACGGCTGCGGGCGTGCGAGTCCGCAGGGTGATTCTCGTCTGGCCGGTGTCGAAGTCCCACAGCCGGACTCCTCGTACGGTGCTCGCGGCCAAGGTGCGTCCATCGGGGCTGAAGGCCAGCGACGTCACCTCACCGCCGGCCCTGAAGCTGTCCTGGAGCCGACCCGTGCGCACACCCCAGGTCCTCACCGAGCCGTTACTGCCACTTGCCGTGGCCAGTGTGTGCCCGTCCGGGCTGAACACCAGGGACAGCGGGCTCCGGGCGCTCGTCCTGATGGTGTGCCGTGTACGGCCGTTCGAGGCGTCGAGCAGCCCGACCCGTTCGCCGCTGTCCTCGACGTAGGCGACGGCAAGGGTCCGGCCGTCCGGGGCGAACGCCACCGCCCTCACAGGTCGGCCGCGGCCGATGTGGACGGTGTGCAGGACGCCGGTTGAGAGGTGCCAGATCCGTACCGACCCGTCTACGCCGACGAGCGCGAGCCGCGTCCCGTCGGGGCTGAACACCGCCGTGTCGACGCCCCCCGGGGCGCGGCTCCGGCGAAGGCCGCCCGTGGCGACATCCCGGACCTCGATGACCCTCTCCCTGAGGACCCTGGCAGCCAGGGCGCGCCCGTCCGGGCTGAACCCGGCGGCTCCGAGGCCGGACACCGCGAGGGGCAGTTGCTCTCCCCGGCGTGCCGGAGGAGCGGTGTCGAGCGCCAGGGAGGCTTCGCGGTCGCCCGTCCTGACATCCCAGAGCCCTACCGACCCACGTCCGGGTGGCCCCTGGTGGACCGTGGCCACCGTACGTCCGTCCGGGCTGAACGCCATATTGGCGACGGACGTGCCGGCAGGGCCCGGCAGAACGGTCTGCGGATGGTCGGCAGGTGGGCGGTGGACCCGGACGACGGGGTCCAGATTGCTGCTGGTGACCAGGGTGCGGCCGTCCTCGCTGAGGGCCACGTCCATGGTTCCGCGTCCGTGATGGCCGGCGGTCACCGTGGCCCGTGCCGTGCCGGAGACGGTGTCCCACAGTCGCACCGTGTCCCCACGGCCCTCGATGGCCAGGGTCCGTCCGTCCGGAGCGAAAACCACTCCGTCCACCTCGCCTGCCGTGTCCCTGATGGTGCGCAGGACGTCGCCCGTGGCTGTCTCCCGCATGTGCACCGAACCGTCGGCGCGGACCACCGCGTAGGCCCGGCCGTCAGGACTGAACCCCGCCGCATGGCCCCCGGTCCGGTCGTCGCGGGCAGTCCGGATGCGGCTGGCGGCCATGTCCCACACACGCACTGGTCCGTCGCGGCCCACAGCGGCGACCGTACGTCCGTCAGGGCCGAAGGCGACCGCCTGTGGGTCGGGGTGGTGGGTGAAGCCGTGCCGCTTCCGGCCGGTGGCGACATCCCACACCCGTACGGCCCCCGGCGAGGAGACGGCCACGGTACGACCGTCGGGGCTGAAGTCCACCCCGCGTACCGAACCATCGGGGACGGTGAAGGCTCTGAGTTTCCTGCCGGTGACCGGATCCCACAGGCCCAGTGTCATGCCGGTGCCTTCGGCACTGGCGACGGCCAGGGTGCGTCCGTCAGGGCTGAACGCCACGACTTCGTCGATGTCATGGCCGGTGAAGGTGTGCCGGAGCCGGCCCCCCGGCAGGCCCCAGATCCGTACGGAGCCGTCGCCGCTCTGCGTGGCGAGGGTGTGCCCGTCCGGGCTGAGGGCGATGGACTGCACGGGCTCGGTGCCGCTGATCAGGCGCTTGCGCAGCGGTAGCGCCGCGGCGGCATACATGGCGGCGGTGGCTTCGCGGGTAGGGCTGGTGCGGTAGGCGTGAACAGCGAGCAGTGAGGCGAGGTCGGGTTCGGAGTCCAGGAGCGCACTGGACTGGGCAGCCAACTGCCGGGACTGGGCCAGCTGTTGGGCGGCGACGGCGCTCTTCCACTGCCTCGCGGCGAGACCGGCGGCGACGAGGGCGAGGCACAGGGCGGCGGTGACCGTGGTCAGCACGAGCCGGTACCGTCGCCGGCCCTTCTGCGCGAGGTGGCGGCCGGCGTCGAGGAAGGAGCGCTCCAGGTCGGTGAGGTCCTCGCGCGGTGCGCCGCCGAAGTGTTCCTGGGCGGCGTGGAGCCGGCTTCCCCGGTACAAGGCGTCCTCTTCGCGGCCCAGTTCCTGCCACGCGTGGGCCGCGGCGGTCAGGTTGCGGTGCACACGCAGGCGTTCGCGGTCCTCCTCGATCCATCCGCGCAGCCGCGGCCAGCCCGTGATCAGGGCCTCGTGGGCCAGCTCGACCGTGTCGACGTCCAGGGTGAGCAGCCGTGCTCGGACAAGCTCATCCAGCACCCGGGCGGTGTCCCCCCGACCGGCGCCCGGCAGTTCCGCGCGGTGGACGGAACGGCGGGTGTCGGGGGTGCCGTCGCCCGGGGCGATCAGGCGCAGCAGCACTCTGCGGGCGGTGCCCGCCTGGTCCTCGGTGAACCGGCCGTAGACCTTCTCGGCGCTCTTGGCGATCGCGCCGTCCAGGCAGCCGGCCGCCTCGTAGCCGTCCAGGGTCAGTGTTTTGCCACGGCGGTGACGCCAGGTCTCCAGCAACGCGTGGGAGAGCAGAGGCAGCCCGCCCGGCGCGTCGGCGACTGCCTCGACCAGCCTGGCCGTCAGGGCACGTTCCACGGTCAGTCCGGCGGCCGCGGCCGGCTTGACGACGGCGTCCCGCAGTTCCGCCGGTTTCATCGCTCCGGCCAGCAGATTGGCGTCGCGCAGTGCGTCGGCCAGGCCGCGGTGCTCGGCGCAGCGGCCGTAGAAGTCGCCGCGTACGGCCAACAGCACCCGTAAGCGGCTCTCGGGCCGCCGGGCGGCCAGCAGCAGATCGATGAAGCGGGCCCGCTCGGCGGCATCGGGGCAGAGGGTGAAGACCTCCTCGAACTGGTCGACGATCACCAGCGTGTCCGCCCCGGCGCTGCCCTCGGCGGGAGCTTCGGGTGTGAGAACGGGTGCATGACGGTCGGCGGGGCGTTCGCCCGGGGTCAGGATCCGGATCGCGGCCGGGCGCAGGTCCGGATCCTGAGTCTGCCGGAGGACGGGTATCAGGCCGGCCCGCAGCAGGGAGGACTTGCCGCTGCCGGAGGGGCCGAAGACCGCCGCGAACCGCCGACGGCGCAGCAGGTCGACCAGGTCGGCGGTGAGCTGTTCCCGGCCGAAGAACAAGGCGCTGTCACCGGTCTCGAAGCGTGCCAGCCCCCGGTACGGCGGGACTGATCCGTCGTCGTCGCGAGAGCCGTCACGGGCGGCCTCCTCCACCGCCTTCCTCCACCGGGCCTCCCATTCCGCCGGATCTCCACCGCACGCCCCCGCATAGGCCAGGGCCACCGGCAGCGTCGGCAACTGCTCGCCCGCCGCCGCCTGCGACAGCGTGGTCACCGAGTAACCCGCCCGCTGGGCCAGAGCCCGGTACGTGATCCCGCCGGCTTCCGCCCGCAGCGTGCGCAACTCGTACGCGAATCGCTGCACCGGACCCGCCGCCGGGTCCACCGGCACCTCACGACGACCTGCCACACCCTCACCCCTCCAGCCGCCCCCGCACATCCGTCATTGTCCGGCCGCCGGAACGGTACTGCCGAACAATGCGCCGGCCGCTGAACTCGTCGGTGCGAGCGGCTCCCTGCGAGCGCACGCCGCGCACCACACGAGCCAACACCACCTCCCAGAAGAGGACCCCGCCTGCGCATGCACCCCCTACCGTCCCTCTCCGCACTACCGGCACACGCACTCTCCGCCGGACCACGACCGCCAGCGGCGATCGCACGGTCCGGCCCGTCGCGCCTGAGATGGCTGGACGCGATGCGCGGCATCGCCGCACTCGTCGTGGTGTTCGACCACTCGTCGTACACCTTCATGGCGGACTTCCGCGGGGAGCTGATGCCGCAGTTCAACACCAGCCGCTACGGCATCATGGTTTTCTTCCTGGTGAGCGGCTACATCATCCCGGCGTCGCTGGAGCGCCGGGGCTGCATTCGCACGTTCTGGATCGGACGGATCTTCCGTGTGTACCCGCTGTGGGCGGTCGTCGTCACGGTGCTTCTCGCCGCCAACCTGGCAGGCATAGCGGAAATCCCCGACTCCGGACAGCACAGCACGGCCGCCGTCGCCGTCGCCCACGCCACCATGCTCCAGGAGTTGCTGGGAACCCCTAATCTCCTGCTCATCCTCTGGACGCTCTCCTACGAGATGTCCTTCTATTTACTGATCGTCGCTCTCTTCACCGTCCGCCTCCACCGGCAGTCCGCGGCCATCGCCGTCATCCTGGCCGCTCTCGCCGCTGCGAGCGTGACCGCAGGGGTGGTGCTGCCACCCTCCGCTCTGTCCTGCCGGATCGGCACCGGCCCGCTGATCGCCTTAGCCTCCCTCGCCATGGCTGTCGCCATCTGCTGTGCGAGCGCCAGGTCATCCGCGCTCCGGGTATTCGGGGGTGTCCTGGGCGGCGTGCAGGCGCTCGTCCTGGTGTCGTGCAACGGCACCGTCCCGCTGTGGGAGGGCCTCGTGATTCTCGCCGCGATGTTCCTCGGCACCGCCGTCCACCGCGCCGAGAACGGTCAGAGCACCTGGCGCTGCACAACCGGCGCGGCCGTCATGGTGGTCGCCTGCGCCGTGGGCAGTGCCTACGGGCACGGCGACGGCGACCACTCCACACGGCGCGGCTGGATCACCGCGTTCCTGCTCGCCGTACTGACCTTCGCCGCCGGCCTGGCCTCACGCCGCCGACGCCTCCCACGGATGCTGACCGGACTGGGCACGATCAGCTACTCGGTCTACATGGTGCATCCCGTGCTGCTGGCCGTGATCGACAACACGACCGGCCGACGCCAGCAGGACAACCTCGCGCTCGAAACGGCGTTCTTCACCGCACTGCTGCCTCTGTGCATCCTGACCCACCGCTACATCGAAGCGCCGACCCAGACGTGGGGCCGCAGATTGGCACAACGAGTGCAGCCACCGTGAGGAGCGCACCCGCGGGGACACCGCCGTGGCTGCTCTCCGGGGGACAACGCCGTGCCGCCTGATGAGCAGCCGGGCGTCAGGGTGCGGCCGGTGCCACTGTCAGCGGGACGGTGTGATCCGGTCGAGACGGTCCTGGTCGAAGGGGCGGTATGGAGGTTCGGCGTCCGTGTGGCCGAGGAGGATCCGGTCGGCCGCCAAGGGGGTAACGACGGCGCGGTCGGCCCGGAGCTGCCCCGGGAAGGTGCTGCCAGCCGTCCGGATCGCCGTTCACGAGGGCGTGATGGGCGCGGCGAGACAGTCTCTCCTCGTGCCGCGCCGCCCAGGGCACTGGCCTCTTCAGCACGGCACGTGTTAACGCTTGCATTAACATGGGGCTCGTGGCTCAATGGGAAGTGGTCCTCGTCGCGGAGGTCGCGGCGTGGTTCGAGGCGCTGGCCGAGGAGGACTGGGACAGCGCCGAGCAGGTGGAAGACGCCATCGACATGCTGGCGGCCACGGGCCCGACGCTCGGTCGTCCGCTGGTCGACCGGATCAAGGGTGCCGGCAACCACCACTTGAAGGAGCTGAGACCGGGATCGTCCGGGAGCAGCGAGATCCGGATCCTCTTCGCTTTCGATCCGGTGCGCCGGGCAGTGTTGCTGGTGGCCGGTCACAAGGCCGGAAACTGGCAGCGTTGGTACGACGTCAACGTCCCGATCGCCGAGGAGCGCTACCGGGCGCATGTGACCGATCTTGAGACCAGGGAGTACGAATGAGCACGATCGGCTGGGAGGAGACCAAGCGCAGGGCGCGCGAGCGGCGCGAGGCCGCTGGGCTGCCGGTGCGTTCGGCTCAGGAGAAGCAGGCGGCCATGGACCGGCTGACCGCGGAGGTGCGCGCGCACAAGCTTGCCGAGGTCCGGCATGAGCAGGCGCTGACCCAGCGCCAGGTCGCGGCGTCGATGGGTGTCTCGGCACCTCGCGTCTCCGCGATCGAGCACGGCGAACTGGACCGGGCCGAGGTGGCGACGCTCCGGGCCTATGTGGAAGCGCTGGGTGGTCGGCTGCGCGTGGTCGCAGATTTCGGGGACGCGGAGTACACCGTCGCTTGAGGCGACTGCCATCTGCGACGTTTGCGTACCGGTTGAGGACCTGGATGACAACGCTTCAGATTGGCGCGCCCGTCCTAAGCCGCGCTGTCCGGCGTCAACCAGAGCACGTCTCGACGGCGGATGCGATGGGTCGCCCCAGCGTGATGACCTCTTCGTCCCTAAGCAACTTGGGCGGGTGGCTGCCCTTGGGCTGGTAAACCTCTCACCTGCTGTGAGCGTCCACAGCCGTCCGCGCTTGTCCGCCGCTGTCTGTCGGCGTTGTCACGCAGTTACTGTAGACACTCACCAGGGACGCGCCCCGGCGCTTGGAAGGCGCTTGCTGGATCTTGGGTAGCCCCCTTGCTGACCTGCTTGTCTTTCCGTCCCGCGCGCGTCATCGACTGACCTTCGACACGCATTCGACACGGCTCGGCCTACTTGTACACGGTCGCCGCTTGCAGAGCTCGAGCGAAGAACGTCCAGTGTGGATCGGGTGTACTGCGCCCGGAGTGCAGGACGGCCGCGCGTCACCAGACCCGGGGAATCCCCCGCCCGGGCCTGGTGGCGCCTGACCCGCCCGGCACGGGCAGCCCCGAGTGACTGAACGGAGTCACGCCGCGGTTGCTGCTCCTGCGCCCACCGCGTTACCTGGAACGGAGCGGAGCGAGGCATACGGAGCGCGAGGAGCGGTGATGATCACGCAAGACCAGGTCGATCGAATTCTCCGGCTGGACGGGAACGGGCTTCCGTTGGTCTCGCTCTACATCCCCGCGGAACCGGACAGGATGGGCCGCCGCGCGTTCCTGACCCGGGTGGCGAGCCTGCTGGACCGCATCCGGCCCCTCGCGGAGGATCGCTCACTTGAGCACGCCGCGCGGCTCTCGCTCCGTGACGACATCGCGAAGATCGGGAAATCGCTCGAGGACGAGCCCCACAGGCCGGGCGCTGCCGCCGTCTTCTCCTGCAGCGGCAACGGCCTCTACGAGCAGGTGTGGCTGCCGCGAAGCACCCGCGAACGCATCGTGGTGGACGCCGATCCGTACGTCCGTCCGATGCTGGGCGTGCTCGACGAGTACTACCGCACCTGCGCGGTCATTGTGGACAAGGGGACCGGTCAGGTCTGGGAGCACTACATCGACGAGGCCCGGGAGCTGGAGACGATCCGCGACCGTACGCTGCGCAAGCCCAACTACGCCGCGGGGCTCGCCGAGGACCGGGTCCGCAACAAGGCCGACGAGCTCAGCAAACGGCACTACCGGCGGCTCATCGGCGAGCTGAAGCAGCTGTTCGGGACCGGGCGCTTCGATCTGCTCGTCGTCGGCGGCCACTCTTATGAGGTACCGGTCTTCATCGAATTTCTCCCGCGCCAACTGCGGGACCGGCTCATCGGCAGCTTCACCGTCGACCGCGAGACCGCCACGCCCGCGGACATCAAGCAGAAGGTGCAGGAGCTCGTCTCCGACCACGCACACCAGGAGCAGCGACAGCTCGTCGGCGAGATCCTCGAAGCCAGGGCGGCCCGGCGGCCCTGCGCCGTCGGCCTCGACGAGACGCTGTGGGCGGCCTCGCTGGCCGCGATCCGGACGCTGGCGGTGGACGAGGAGGCGGCTGCCCCAGGTGTCATCTGCGACCGGGACGGGCTGCTCGCGCTCTCGGGAAAGACCTGCCCGCTCTGCGGGGAGCCGCTGCGCGAGGTCCCCGACATCATCGACGAACTGACCGAGACCGTCATTGACGACGGCGGCGAGGTCCGGCACATCGAGCCGAACACGGAACTTCGCGCACACCATGCCGGGGCACTGCTGCGCTTCGAACTTCCCCCGCAGTAGGCCGGCGCGGAATAGTCCGCCGGATCCTTTGACTACCTCGCATAACCGGAGTAATCATTGCAAATAGGACCGGTCAACCACGACAGGGCTCCTCGCGGAGTACCTGTCGTGGCACCGGCCAGGTCCCCGGCGACTTCCGAGATACGAGTAGTGGGTTGATCGGAAATTTCCGGGGACCGCCTGTGTGCACGGTGTCCTCACGGCTCCGGAGGACCTTGGATGGTGCGAGATTCGGCTGGTTAGAGCGTTCTGCGCCTTGCGGTAGCCAGTCCCATCCCGCAAACCGGCCGCGGGTGCCCCCAGCACCGCCGCCGCAGTGATCACTGGAAGGGGCAGCCGGGGTTCGGCGCATCCTCCGAGAACGGGGCGCCGTGCGGCAGGACGTAGAGCACGTCCAAGACGACGGGCGTGTCACCCATGTTGCGGCCGATGTGGACGTTGCCGGCTCCGGCCGGTTCCTGAATGGCGCTGCCTGTGGGGTACACGCCGTCGGAGGCGCAGGTGGAATCGAAGTGGCTGAGGGTGCCCTGCTTGACGATGCCGTACAGCGGACCGTCGTGGTAGTGCCAGCCTGTGCTCTGCCCGGGCGGAACGGTGATCTCCCGCAGGGTGTAGTCGGTGCCGTTCACGGTGGTCTGATGGATTAAGCGGGCGGTGACCCCCGGTCCCGGAGGCGTGGCCTGGGCGGTGCCGCAGACCAGGACGGCGGCAGAGGTCACCACCCCTGTTACGGCGGTACGGAGAGCGTGGCGCATGCGGGGCCTCCTGCAAGGACGAGAGCCGATACCGCTGCGAACATAAGGCTAAACAGGGGAAGTTGGGGGCGGAACCCACTCTTCCGCAGCCGACCTCGGGCGGTGGCGCCTCATGAGGGAGGAGGATTGCCCGGTCCGTTACTCCTCGCCGCTCTCCTCGGCTGCGCCAATGCCATTGCAGCCGCCGTACGACGGGGTTGGGTGCCCACTCGCGTGGGCTCGCCGTTTTTCACCTCGACCAGTCCGCCGGCTTCTCTCCCTTGCCCTGAGCTGGCTGGCGAGTGAGCACCTCTTCAGGAGTTCGACCCGGGCCCATTTCGACTGCTGCTGTCGACTGGAGCGACTGCCAGGCAGGTGCGCTGGTGTATGCCCCCGTCCGGCGTCGTTGATGTCAGCCGCGGATGTCAGAAGCCCTCTGATTCGTAGCTCTGAAGAGACCGGTCACCCGCAGTCGATGTCGGTCGATCCCCCACGGAGGACCGGATCGGTGCTTGTACCGCTGATCCGCAAATGACCGCCCTCCCGTCCCCAGGACAGTTCGTATGTGCCTGCATCGATGGGACGGTAACCATCGTCGACCGTCCAGGATCCCGACTCGCCCAGGGCCAGGCCGGTGCGCCCCACCGCGTACACCTCGCCATCGCCGGTCACGAGAAAGGATGTCTCCCGCACCACGGCCGTGCAGCCCCCCGGCCCCGCAGGGCGCAGCACGCGGTATTCCACGTTCGAGATCAGGTCGTCTACCGCTCCCCATGTAGTGCCGAGTGCTGCCGTCACGATCAGCAGACTGCTCCCCAACCGTGCCCACTTGGCTCGCTTCCTCAGGAGCTGTGAAGCATCCGTCGGGCGGCCCACCCGGGTGAGGGCACATCGGAGAACGAGCGAAACGACAAGGAGAACTGCACTCATGCCCCAGCCGGGGATCACCCGCCCCTGCACGACCAGCAGGAGGCTGCTCCAACTTGCCACGGCGGCGAGTGCCAGGCTCCCGATGCCAGCTGCCGTTGAGACGGCCGGCGACAACCTCACGCTGTGCTGTGTACATGCTTCGGTCACGGCGAATACGACTCTCCGAACACGCCGACAGTTGCGCTGAGCGGCCGAAGCGCGGAAAGAGCCCTGGGGCCACAGCCACGCTGTCGTTGCCGTCAGCCTGGTGCATCGAGCTTCTGAAGACCGGTGGTGATCTCGATGTCGACGGCGTCGCGAAGTTTGAGAGCGCCGAAGAAGCCCGAGTATGGCTTAATGCCCCATCGGGACTGCACCACGCTACCGACACCCTCGACGCTGCCGTCGTCCCGCTGTCGCACCTCCAAGCGGAGCGGACGGGTCTGCCCTACCAGAGTCAGATCTCCCTCAACGGTTGCGCTGTCGTCGTGGATCTCCACGCTTGTGGAAGTGAAGGTCGCATATCGATGCTGATCGACACGCAGCAGCTTGTGCATCGTCTGCTGGATCTGTTGCCTGTCACCGTCGCTGAGCGGCTTGACCCCGCCGGTGCCTTCCAGGACCTTCAGCGTGCCCAGGTCCACGCGTACAGACACCGCCGTCGGCTGGGTTGCGGGGTCTGCCGGCACTGTGACGTGGCCTTCCCACTCGGTGGCCTCGATGAGCAGGTCATGTCCAACCCTTGCGGCCATGCCCTGGCGAGCGGTGCGCACCAGCAACCGACCGACCTGCTTGCCAATCGTGTACTCGCCTGCTGCTGTGACCATAATTCCAGCCTACGCTCGACCAACCGGCCACAACATCAACCGTCAACGGGTGGAATAGGGGCTGACTGAATCGCCCCTCGGGCGGTGCACGATCCGGGCAAGACCGTGCTGGATGTGGCCCTCGCAGTCGCGCTGGGCGGGGACTGGTTGGCCGATGTCGGGATGCTGCGGGCCGAGCCGGCCGTGTTCGGCCCGGTAGCCTCCGACCCGACCGTCTCCCGCCTCATCGACACTCTGGCCGCGGCGGGCCCGAGGGCCCTGACCGCGATCCGGTCAGCACGAGCCGAAACGCGCGAGCGCGTCTGGAGCCTGGCCGGAGCCTCGTCGCCGGACACCACCGGGCAGGTGATCGTGGACCTGGACGGGGTGCTGGTGCTGGCCCACTCCGAGAAGCAGGACGCCACCGCGACCTGGAAGAAGACCTTCGGACACCACCCGCTGACGGGCTTCGTCGATCACGGAAGCGGCGGGAGCGGGGAGCCGGTGGCCGGCCGGCTCAGGCCGGGCAACGCGGGCAGCAACACCGCCGCCGACCACATCACCACCACCCAACTCGCCCTGGCCCAACTGCCGAAGAAGTACCGGCGCGGACGTCATACCCTGATCCGCACCGACTCCCGAGGCGGAACCCACGAGTTCGTCGCCTGGCTCGCCCAGCGCGGCCGGTGGCTGTCGTATTCGGTCGGCGTGACCATCACCGACGCCATCCACCACGCCGTCCTCAAGATCCCGCCCGCCGCATGGACAGTGGCTGTCGGGCCGGTCGGCGAGATCCGCGACGGCGCCTGGGTCGCCGAACTCGCCGGCGATGTCCTCACCGGCTGGCCGAAGGGGATGCGGCTGATCGTCCGCAAGGAACGGCCGCACCCCGCCGCCCAGTTGCGCTTCACCGACGCCGACGGCCTGCGGCTCACCGCGTTCGCCACCAACACCACCGGCGATCCGATTGCCGCGCTCGAACTGCGGCACCGCCGGCGCGCGAGGGCCGAGGACCGCATCCGGGCCGCCCGGGCCACCGGCCTACGCAACTTTGAAACTGAAGCGTCACCTCGCCTGGTACGCGGAGAAGGGGCCTGACGGCCTCGTCTTCGTCGGCGAGAAGGGCGGGGCCTTCCGTCGTACGTCCTTCGGGCGGAAATGGCGTCGCGCCCGGGTCGCAGCGGGTCTGCCGGACGGCTTCCGCTTCTACGACCTTCGTCACACCGGACACACGCTGTCGACGCGTTCCGGCGCGACGCTCAAGGACACCATGGTCCGGGCCGGGCAGTCCTCGGAGAAGGCCGCACTGATCTATCAGCACTCCGACGACGAGCGGCAGCGCGAGCTGGCGGCCGGGCTCGACGAGATGGTGCGCACCGAGCGTGCGAAGAGCCACAAGGACAGCTCCGCGCACGACAGGGAGGAAGCCACCGGGAGCTAGCCGAGAGCCAATGGTGCGGTTGTGGTGCGAGCCTCGCCCACCGGTCTGGACAACAAAGAACCCCCGGGTCGATGACCTGGGGGTTTCGCGTGGAGCGGGTGACGAGAATCGAACTCGCGCTCTCAGCTTGGGAAGCTGATGTTCTACCATTAAACTACACCCGCGTAAGATCCAGACCCCGTATCGAATCAACGGTGTCCGGACGCTCGCTCACTGTACCTCATGCCAGGCCCCCGGTGTTCAACACCCGGGGGCCTGACGGAGTTTCAGGCGTGGATGCGGCTGCGGAGGGCAGTCGTCGGGGCGTACCGTGAAGCCGTGGCGCGCGTCCGGGGTGCCGCCTGGAGGGTCGTTCCTTTGATCCCGTAACGTGGCTTTTGTCGTCAGGGCAACAAGCCAGACGCGGCTCTTGGGGAAGGGACTCTTGGACTTGATGGAGCGCACCGTCGTCCGCTGTGCCGATGGGCACGTGTTCACCGCCACCTCGTTCCCGATGCAGCAGGCCGAGCGCCTCGGCCCCGGCCGGCTGCTGCGGTGTCCGCGCTGTGCGCGGCTTCGCAGTGTCGTGCCGGTCAGCCTGCAGAAGCGGTAGCGCGGGGAGACCGACAGAGGGCGTGGGCGCGCGGGGCGGCCGGTTGTGGCCGCCCCGCGCGCCTTGCGTATTCTCGGGGCGTGCTTCTCTCAGACAAGGACATCCGGGCCGAGATCGACGCCGGGCGGGTGCGGATCGATCCCTACGACGAATCCATGGTGCAGCCGTCCAGCATCGACGTACGCCTCGATCGTTACTTCCGGGTGTTCGAGAATCACCGGTACCCCCACATCGATCCCTCGGTCGAGCAGGTGGATCTGACCCGGCTCGTGGAGCCGGAGGGTGACGAGCCGTTCATCCTGCACCCCGGTGAGTTCGTGCTGGCCAGCACGTACGAGGTCATCACGCTGCCCGACGACCTCGCCTCGCGGCTCGAGGGGAAGAGTTCGCTCGGGCGGCTGGGGCTGGTCACCCACTCCACCGCCGGGTTCATCGACCCCGGGTTCTCCGGGCACGTGACCCTGGAGCTGAGCAACCTCGCGACGCTCCCGATCAAGCTGTGGCCCGGCATGAAGATCGGGCAGCTCTGCATGTTCCGGCTCAGCTCGCCGGCCGAGCACCCCTACGGCAGTGAGCGCTACGGGTCGCGCTACCAGGGGCAGCGGGGGCCGACGGCCTCGCGGTCGTTCCTGAACTTCCACCGGACGCAGGTGTGAGCGGCGTGCGCGAGAACCTCAGCTACGAGCAGTTCGGCGTCGCCGTCCGCGAGCTCGCCCAGACCATCGCCGACGACGGCTACCGGCCCGACGTGGTGCTCAGCATCGCGCGCGGCGGAGTCTTCGTCGCCGGCGGGCTCGCCTACGCGCTCGACTGCAAGAACCTCCACCTGGTGAACGTCGAGTTCTACACGGGCGTAGGGACGACCCTCGAGATGCCCGTCATGCTCGCGCCCGTACCCAACGCCATCGACTTCACCGACAAGAAGGTGCTGATCGCGGACGACGTCGCCGACACCGGCAAGACGCTCAAGCTGGTGCGCGACTTCTGCCTCGACGCCGTCGCCGAGGTGCGCAGCGCCGTCATCTACGAGAAGACGCAGTCGCTGGTGAAGTGCGAGTACGTGTGGAAGCGGACCGATGAGTGGATCAACTTCCCGTGGAGTGTTCTGCCTCCGGTGCACAAGTCGGGAGAGGCGTCGAAGGAGAACAAGGAAGCGCTCTGACCTGGTGACGTCGCTGCGGCGCTTGTGCCGCACGGGCTGCCCTCAGTCCGTTGGTCAACCTTCTGACAAGCGGCGGAGGAGTCGACGTTCGTCGGCGTTGCTGAGCAGCCCCGTACGGCCCGTGGCCTCCCCGAACGGGGACTGCGGCCGGGCGGGCGGACCTCAGGCGGGAATGAGGCCGTGGGGGTTGATGATGAACTTCTCGGGCACCCCCGTGTCGAAGGTCGCGTAGGCGTCAGGGGCGTCGTCGAGGCTGATCACCTTCGTGTTGAGCATGGCGCTCAGGTAGGGCATGCGGTCCCACAGGATCGCCATCATCAGCTCGCGGTTGTAGTGCATGATCGGTGCCTGCCCGGCGGCGATCCGCGGCGACTTGATCCAGGCCTTGCCGAAGTCGATCGGGTACGTTCCCTCTTGCTCGGGCTTCGACTTCGCGAGCGGGTCGGGGCCGTAGACGCCGATGACTCCGGTGGCTCCGCCGGCGCGGGTCGCGTCGATCACCTGGTTGATGGCGTAGGCCGGGTCCATGTCCTCGGCCGCGCTGCCGATGCCGTGTGCCTCGGTGCCGACGTAGTCGATTGCGCAGTCGACCATGGGTTCGCCCAGGATGGCCTCGATCTGGTCGGTGAGCGCTGCGTCCTGGCTCAGGTCGATCGTCTCGCAGCCGTTGTTCTTCACCAGCTCCAGGCGCTCCTTGTTGTGGTCGCCGACGATGATGCAGGACGCCCCGAGGAGGCGCGCCGCTGCTGCGCCGCAGCGGCCGACCGGGCCGGCGCCGGCGATGTACACGGTCGAGCCCGGCTTGGCGCCGGCCTCCATGAGACCGTGGAACGCGGTGGGCAGGATGTCCGAGAGCAGCGCCAGGTCACGGATCTTCTCCATGGCCTGGTCCCTGTCCGGGAAGCGCAGGAGCTGGAAGTCGGCGTACGGGACGAACAGGTACTCGGCCTGGCCGCCGGCCCAGTCGCCCAGGTTGAAGCCGTACGCTCCGCAGGCCACCTTGGGGTTCGTGGTCTCGCAGACGTCGGTCCGGCGTGCCCTGCAGTTGCGGCATCGGCCGCAGGCGACGTTGAACGGGACGGAGACGAGGTCGCCCTCACTGAGGAACTCGACGTCGGGACCGACCTCGATGACCTCCCCGGTCATCTCGTGCCCCATCACCATGCCCTGGGGCACCGGGAAGGACCCGCGGTAGATGTGCAGGTCGCTCCCGCAGATGTTGGTGGCGACGATTCTGAGGATGACGCCGTGCGGGGCCTTTTTCCCGTTCGGCATCTGGAGCTTCGGGAAGTCCAGGGACTCGACGCGCATGTCTCTCGTGTTGTGGAAGACGACGGCGCGGTTGCCACTTGCCATGACCCTCTCCTCTGTTGGTCCACGGCGACTCGGCCGTGGAAGTGCCGGTGTCATTTCGGTGGTTTTGCGACCTCGGCTTTCCCAACGTAGGGCTGTGGCCCAACGTGTGCACGCCGTAATCGGACCCTCCGTGACCGCGGGCATCGCACCCACGCTGCATGTCTCGCTCCCGGACAGGCACGTCATGTCCATCCGGGCAGGTCCGCGCGTTGTCAGCTGTGAGGAACGACCGACGCGGCAGCGCCCGCTTTCCAGCATTTCTCGCCCCTCCAGGCCGACGTCCGGGTGAGGGGAGCTCTCCGCGCACGCCACTACGGTCCCGCAGTCGGGAAAGGCGCCTCTCCATCCCGGTGCCGACCGATCCCCCGCCGGAGGCACCGCCTTGACCGTGGCCTGCCGCTGACCGCGGCGCGCGAACGCCTGGACGCCGTCATCGCCCACACCCGTCATCCGCCGCTGGAGTGCCGTCGTCCGCGGGAGTGGGCACCCAACGAAGGAAGGGGCTCCCGCAGGGAGCCCCTTCGTCACATCACCACGTCGGTCAGAACGTGCCCAGCTTTACGATCGACAGCAGCGCGACCAGCTGGATCGCCGACGCGCCCAGGGCCTTTGGCCAGGGCAGGTCGTGGGAGCGGCTGACCATGACAGTGAGCAGGGCGCCGGCCGCGACCCAGGTGGCCCAGCCGAGCATCTGGACGAAGGGGGCGTCGCCGCCCGCGAACATGGCGAAGACCAGGCGGGGCGCGTCCGTGATGGACATGATCAGCATGGAGAGGCCGACCGTGGGCTGCCAGGCGCCGTCGCCGCCGAGCTGGCGGGCCAGGGTGTGGGTGACCACGCCGAGGATGAAGGCGCTGAGCGCCATCGCGACGGCCGTCGTCAGGACGATCGGGACCGCGTTGGAGAGCGTGGCGTTAATGGCGTCCTCGCGGGCGCCGTCGAAGCCGAAGACGGCGAGCAGGCCGTAGAGGAAGGTGACGATGAGGGCGGGGCCCCACATCGCGTAGTCGCGCATCTGGAGGAACGTCTGCCTCGGGGACAGGACGATGCCCTTCAGCAGGTCCTTCCAGTGCAGCCGTGGGCCGACCGGTCCGGGCGGCGGGGCCGAGCCGGCGTACGTGTCGCCCTGGTTGTAGGGGTCGTCGTTGATCGAGAAGGCCTGGGTGTGGCCCGGGTTGTTCGCCGCGTACGGGTCGTGCGGGGCGCCGCCGTGGGCGCCGTCGCCGAAGTACTCGGGCTCGCCGTGACCGCCGTAGCCACCGGGTCCACCGTGCGCCTGCGGCCAGGGGCTGCCGCCCCCGTTGCCGCTGCCGTACGACGACGGCGGCTGCGGCGCCTGCGGGTAGCCGTACGACGGTCCCGGCGGCGTCTGCTGCCCGTGCGGGGGGTGTTGCGGTCGCGCGTGCGGAGCGCCGTTGTTGTTCCGGCCGCGTCCCATCCTGAATCCAGCCACGTCATCGAACGTACCTGGTCCCCGGCGGTCGCGGGCCGGACCCCGGCTTTCGGGCAGGGCTTTGCGGCCGAGCTGTGACATCCCCTAAGGGGTCGTCAGGCCCGTTGTCCGTCCTCCGTAGGGGACCGGGTCGGTCGGGTCCTACGGAGGACGGAGGCGCGGGGCTTGGTCAGTCGGCGAAGTTGGAGCCGAAGTACGGGGTGCCCGTCCTGGAAATGCCCGAGTCGCTCGGGGAGATGAAGCGGGAACCGCTCGTGGTGATCTTCGTGCCGTTGGACGGCATGTAGACCATCGCGCCGTCGCCCTTGTCCTCGGCGGAGCCGACGATCAGGTCGGCCTTGCCGTCGCCGGTGACGTCGTCGAGCTTGACGTCCAGGCCGAAGGCGTCGTCGTCCTCGTTGCCGCCCGGGACGCCGGTGTTGTCCTGGTGGAAGGACTGGCCGCCGGAGGCGGTGTTCAGGCCGTTGGCGGTGCCGTAGAGGATGATGACCATGCCGGTGTCGGCCTCGGAGCCGATGTTCTCGCCGGCGACACCGATGGCGAGGTCGAGGAAGCCGTCGGCGTTGATGTCGCCGAGGTCGAGCTCGTAGCCGAAGTAGTCGTTGCCCTCGGACCCGCCGGGCACGTTGCCGGTGTCCTGGGTGATGCCGGTGGCGGAGGAGGTGAGCGGGCCGGAGGCCGAGCCGGAGGTGACCCAGACCTTGCCGCCCTTGGCGGAGTCGGGGATCGGCGTGCCGTCCTCGGTGGTGGTGTTCCAGTAGGCGCCGCTGACGATGTCGCCGAAGCCGTCCTTGTCGATGTCGCCGATCGCGGTGATGACGCCGGGCTTCAGGGACTTGGCCGCGGACGCCTTCAGGCCGGTGGGGGAACCGGGGAGGAAGAAGTTGCGGTTCCAGCCGTACTCGGAGGTGGTCTCGAAGCCGTCGACGACCAGGTCGGTGGCGCCGCCGTCGACGTCACCGGCGGTCAGGTTGAGCGGGCCGTCGGCCTCGGCGCTCTGGATGGGCGGCGTGACGGTGTAGCGGCCGCCGAACTTGCCCGTGGTGGTGAAGCCGCCCTTGAAGATGTGGAGGGTGGCGTGGTCGGTGCCGACGGCGAGGTCGGCCTTGCCGTCGCCGTCGAAGTCGCCGGCGGCGAGGTTCTTGCCCCACAGGTCGTGGGAGGAGGGGGCCGGGTCGTTGACGGTGATGCTCTTGCCGGTGATGCCGGAGGCCGAGCCCCACAGGATGGTGAGGAGGCCGCCGTCCTTGTCGCTGCCGAGGTCCTCGTACGGGGCGGAGACGGCGACGTCGTCGTAGCCGTCTCCGTTGAAGTCGGCGTAGGCGTGGTCGTAGCCGAAGTTGTCCCCGGTCTCGGCGCCGCCGGGGACGCCGCTGGTGTTCTGGCTGATGGTGTGGCGCTTGGCGGACGACACTCCGGTGGAGGTGCCGTAGAGGACGGCGAACTGTCCGGCCGCGGGCTTGCCGGCGACCTGGGCGCCCAGGACCGAGGTGGCCACGTCGCCCCGGCCGTCGCCGTTGAAGTCGGCCATCGCGACGTGCGTGGAGTCGGCGGCCGTCGCGGGCGAGGCGACGAAGGTGAGCAGACCGCCCGTGAGCGCGACGGCGGTGGCCGAGGCGAGGGCGAGTCTCGTGCGTCGGTGCATGCGGGTTCTCCCTGCGGCATGCGAGGGATGCCTGGCGGGCATCCGGAGTCGATGAGGTGCCGGGGCGTCCGGGTTCGCCGGGAGTTGTCCCGCGGGTCAGTGGAGGCTCGGCGATCATGAGACTGGCAGGGGGTCGGGAGGGTTGTACGTCTGTTCGGTCAATTTCGGTTGACGGTGCCGGGGGCGGGCCGTCGGCCACGGGGAAGGGCCGCGCGGATACGTGGGTTCGCAACCTCGGGTGGGTACGGGCGCCCGCGTGGGTGCCGGCCGGGGGTGGGTTGCGCAGCCCGGCGCTCGCGGGGTGCCGTCGCGCCCACCCTCCCCCACTCTCGACTTCGCTCGAGCGGGGGGACCCCCATCGCCCTGGGGGTACCTCCCAGGCCCTTAAGGCACTGGGGGAGGCACGACTGCCCGCGGATCGCGGGAGCGGCAGTGGGCCGCGGAGGCAGGCTCTCGGCGATGGGGCACCCCGGTCATGGTGAAGGGGCCGCCCGGACGCGGTGATGGGTGGCCCGGGCGCGCACGCGGAGGGGCCGCGCGGATATGTGGGTTCGCAACCCCGGGTGGGTACCGGCGCCCGTGTGGGTGCCGGCCGGGGGTGGGTTGCGCAGCCCGGCGCTCGCGGGGTGCCGTCGCGCCCACCCGTGCCGCCCCAGCGGCACGACTGCCCGCGGATCGCGGACGGCGGAGGCGGCGTCCGGGTACGGCGAAGGGGCCGCCCTGCCGGGTGGCCCCTTCCTCGACGCGTGGCCGGTTACTTCACCGGCTCCGGCTCCGGAGCGTTTTCGTTCTCCTCCTCGCCGGCCGGGTCGACCGGGGTCTTGACGGATTCCAGCAGCAGTTGGGCCACGTCGACGACCTGAACGGATTCCTTGGCCTCGCCGTCGTTCTTCTTGCCGTTGACCGAGTCGGTCAGCATGACCAGGCAGAACGGGCAGGCGGTGGAGACGATGTCGGGGTTCAGCGCCAGCGCCTCGTCGACGCGCTCGTTGTTGATGCGCTTGCCGATCCGCTCCTCCATCCACATCCGGGCGCCGCCGGCGCCGCAGCAGAAGCCGCGCTCCTTGTGGCGGTGCATCTCCTCGTTGCGCAGGCCCGGGACCTTGCCGATGATCTCGCGCGGGGGCGTGTAGATCTTGTTGTGGCGGCCCAGGTAGCACGGGTCGTGGTAGGTGATGAGGCCCTCGACCGGGGTGACCGGGATCAGCTTGCCCTCGTCCACCAGGTGCTGGAGCAGCTGGGTGTGGTGGATGACCTCGTAGTCGCCGCCGAGCTGCGGGTACTCGTTGCCGAGGGTGTTGAGGCAGTGCGGGCAGGTGGCGACGATCTTCTTCGCCGACTTGGGCTTCCTCGACTCCTCCGTGACGTTGCCGTCGTCGTCCGTCTCCTCGCCGAAGGCCATGTTCAGCGCGGAGACGTTCTCCATGCCGAGCTCCTGGAACAGGGGCTCGTTGCCGAGGCGGCGGGCGGAGTCACCGGTGCACTTCTCGTCGCCGCCCATGATCGCGAACTTGACGCCCGCGATGTGGAGGAGCTCCGCGAAGGCCTTGGTGGTCTTCTTCGCGCGGTCCTCCAGGGCGCCGGCGCAGCCGACCCAGTACAGGTACTCGACCTCGGACAGGTCCTCGATGTCCTTGCCGACGACCGGGACCTCGAAGTCGACCTCCTTGGTCCACTCCAGGCGCTGCTTCTTCGCCAGGCCCCAGGGGTTGCCCTTCTTCTCCAGGTTCTTGAGCATCGTGCCCGCCTCGGAGGGGAACGCGGACTCGATCATGACCTGGTAGCGGCGCATGTCGACGATGTGGTCGACGTGCTCGATGTCGACGGGGCACTGCTCGACGCAGGCGCCGCAGGTGGTGCAGGACCACAGGACGTCGGGGTCGATGACGCCGTTCTCCTCGGCGGTGCCGATCAGCGGGCGTTCGGCCTCGGCGAGGGCGGCGGCGGGGACGCCGGCCAGTTGCTCCTCGGAGGCCTTCTCCTCGCCCTCCATGGTCTTGCCGCCGCCGGCCAGCAGGTAGGGGGCCTTGGCGTGCGCGTGGTCGCGCAGGGACATGATCAGGAGCTTGGGGGAGAGGGGCTTGCCGGTGTTCCAGGCGGGGCACTGCGACTGGCAGCGGCCGCACTCCGTGCAGGTGGAGAAGTCCAGCAGGCCCTTCCAGGAGAACTGCTCGACCTGGGAGACGCCGAAGACGTCGTCGTCACCGGGGTCGGTGAAGTCGATGGGCTTGCCGCCGGACGTCATGGGCTGGAGCGCGCCCAGGGCGGTGCCGCCGTCGGCCTCGCGCTTGAACCAGATGTTGGGGAAGGCGAGGAAGCGGTGCCAGGCCACACCCATGTTGGGAGTGAGGGAGACCACGATCATCCAGATGAACGAGGTCCCGATCTTGATCATGGCGACCAGGTAGACCAGGTTCTGCAGCGTGCCGACGGACAGGTTGTCGAAGGCGAGCACCAGCGGGTAGGAGGCGAAGTACGACGCCTCGTAGCCGTCGACGTGGTGCAGGGCACCCTCCAGGCCGCGCAGCACGTAGATGGCCAGGCCGATGGTGAGGATGACGTACTCGACGAAGTACGCCTGGCCCGCCTTGGAGCCGGCGAAGCGGGACTTGCGGCCCGGGCGGGACGGCAGGCTCAGCAGCCGGATGACGATGAGCACGGCGATGCCGAGCACGGTCATCACGCCGATGAACTCGATGTACATCTCGAACGGCAGGAAGCCGCCGATGACCGGCAGCACCCAGTCGGCCTGGAAGAGCTGGCCGAAGGCCTGGGCGAGGGTCGGCGGCAGTGTCAGGAAGCCGACGGCGACGAACCAGTGGGCGATCCCGACGATGCCCCACCGGTTCATGCGGGTGTGGCCGAGGAACTCCCGCACCAGGGTCACACTGCGCTGGTAGGGATTGTCGGTCCGGGCGCCGGCCGGGACCGGCTGGCCCAGCTTGAAGTACCGGACGAACTGGCCGATCGCGCGTGCGAGCAGCGCAACGCCGACCACGGTCAGGACCAGCGACACGATGATCGCGGCGAGTTGCATGGGGGCTCCTCGGGCCTGCGAGGGGTTTGGAGAGGGATTTTCCGGATGTTCTCGGGGGCTCCACTACGGTTTACCCGAGATTACTAAGCGGTAACTTATGCGGTCCGTCTGAGACTACCCCGATCCCCGGCCGCACTGTAGCCGGGCACGGGGTGATCTGAATCGCTGAGGGTTGCCTACCGAGGCGGCCCGGGCGGCCCTTCGGGGGTGTCCCGGATGGCGTCCGGGATCCGATCGTGTTATTCGCGCGAAATCGGTCCATACGCCCCTAACTTATATCCGTGCTCTACGGGATCGCCGCCGCCACCACCGCCCTGCTGCTGTCCGCCTTTCTCACGGGACTGCTGCGGGTCCCCCTCCTGCGCCTGGGGATCCTGGACCGCAGACGGCGGCGCCCGGTGCCGCTGTCCGGGGGACTGGCCGTCGGCCTGGTCACCGGCCTGCTCGCGGCCGCCGGGGACGCGGCCGGTCTCGCGCCGCTCGGAACGGGGGTGGGGCGGCTGCTGGCCGCGGGGGCGTGCGTCGGCGCGCTCGGGCTCGCGGTCGACCTGTGGCGGCTGCGCTGGTGGGTCCCCCTGGCCGGTACGGCCGTGGCGGCGGCGCTCGTCGTGCCGTACGAGTGGACCGGGGTGCCGGGCGGGCTTCTCGCCGCGGGGTGGGTCGTCGCCGTCACCGCCGCCTTCCGGGGGCTGGATCATGCCGACGGGGTGGCGGGCACGGTGGGGACGGTGACCGCGTTCGGCGTGGCGGCCTGTGCGGCGTCCGAGCTGATGGACGGGGTCGCGGTGCTGCTGAGCGTGCTGGCCGCCGCGCTCGCCGGGTTCCTGCTGCACAACTGGCATCCCGCGCGGGTGGCGCTCGGGGCGGGCGGCTCGCTGTTCGCGGGGTTCGTGATCGCCTCGGCGGCGGTGTTCGTACGGGCCGGGCAGGGGATCGGGGCCGGTGCGGGCGTGTTGTACGCGCTGACCGCGGTGGCGTGCGCGGACGCCATGCTGGTGGTGCTCGCGCGGCGGCTGGCCCGGTGGCCGGTGACGCGTGGCCGGCCGGACCATCTCGGGCACCGGCTGCGACGGCTGGGGGTCGCCTCCCGCGCGGTGGCCGTCCTGCTCGGTGTGGCCTCGCTGGGCGGGGTACTGGTGGGAGTGGGCGTGCACACCGGACGGCTGTCCGGGGGTGCGGTGCTGTGGGTGGCGGCGGTCGCCGCGGTGGTCGTCCTGGCGTTCGTACGCCTTCCCGTCACCCCCGTATTCCGTCCCCGTCAACGATCTTCCAGCGCGTCGTCGCAGGTCACGGGGCAGTTGCGCGTAAGGAACGGATAAGACTTGAGTCCGCCCGACTCAGCTCCGTTGACCGTGCGGCGGGCGTCATGCATGCTTGAGTCCGTTCCACTCAAGTCAGCTGGAGGAATTGAAATGGCACGTGCGGTCGGCATCGACCTGGGCACGACTAACTCCGTCGTCAGCGTTCTGGAGGGCGGCGAGCCCACCGTCATCACCAACGCCGAGGGCGCCAGGACCACGCCGTCCGTCGTCGCCTTCGCCAAGAATGGTGAGGTGCTCGTCGGCGAGGTGGCCAAGCGCCAGGCGGTCACGAACGTCGACAGGACCATCCGGTCGGTCAAGCGTCACATGGGCACCGACTGGAAGATCGAGCTCGACGGGAAGCCCTTCAACCCGCAGCAGATCAGCGCCTTCGTGCTGCAGAAGCTGAAGCGCGACGCCGAGTCGTACCTGGGCGAGAAGGTCACGGACGCGGTCATCACGGTCCCGGCGTACTTCAACGACGCCGAGCGCCAGGCGACCAAGGAGGCCGGCGAGATCGCCGGTCTGAACGTGCTGCGCATCGTCAACGAGCCGACGGCCGCCGCCCTGGCGTACGGCCTCGACAAGGACGAGCAGGTCATCCTGGTCTTCGACCTCGGTGGCGGTACGTTCGACGTCTCGCTGCTGGAGATCGGCGACGGTGTCGTCGAGGTGAAGGCCACCAACGGTGACAACAACCTCGGTGGTGACGACTGGGACCAGCGCGTCGTCGACTACCTGGTCAAGCAGTTCCAGTCGGGCCACGGCGTGGACCTCGGCAAGGACAAGATGGCGCTCCAGCGTCTGCGCGAGGCCGCCGAGAAGGCGAAGATCGAGCTGTCCTCGTCCACCGAGACCACGATCAACCTGCCCTACATCACCGCCTCCGCCGAGGGCCCCCTGCACCTCGACGAGAAGCTGACCCGCGCCCAGTTCCAGCAGCTCACCGCGGACCTGCTCGAGCGCTGCAAGACGCCGTTCCACAACGTCATCAAGGACGCCGGCATCTCGGTCAACGAGATCGACCACGTCGTTCTCGTCGGCGGTTCCACCCGTATGCCCGCCGTCGCCGAGCTCGTCAAGGAGCTGACCGGCGGCAAGGAGGCCAACAAGGGTGTGAACCCGGACGAGGTCGTCTCCATCGGCGCCGCGCTCCAGGCCGGTGTGCTCAAGGGCGAGGTCAAGGACGTCCTGCTGCTCGACGTCACCCCGCTGTCCCTCGGCATCGAGACCAAGGGCGGCATCATGACCAAGCTGATCGAGCGCAACACCACGATCCCCACGAAGCGCTCCGAGATCTTCACCACGGCCGAGGACAACCAGCCGTCCGTGCAGATCCAGGTCTACCAGGGCGAGCGCGAGATCGCCGCGTACAACAAGAAGCTCGGCATGTTCGAGCTGACCGGTCTGCCGCCGGCGCCGCGTGGCGTCCCGCAGATCGAGGTCTCCTTCGACATCGACGCCAACGGCATCATGCATGTCACGGCGAAGGACCTCGGCACCGGCAAGGAGCAGAAGATGACCGTCACCGGCGGCTCCTCGCTGCCGAAGGACGAGGTCGACCGGATGCGCCAGGAGGCCGAGAAGTACGCCGAGGAGGACCACGCCCGCCGCGAGGCCGCCGAGTCCCGCAACCAGGGCGAGCAGCTCGTCTACCAGACCGAGAAGTTCCTCGCGGACAACGAGGACAAGGTCCCCGGTGAGATCAAGACGGAGGTCGAGGGCGCCGTCGCCGAGCTGAAGGAGAAGCTCAAGGGCGACGACACCGCCGAGATCCGCACCGCCACGGAGAAGGTCGCGGCCGTCTCCCAGAAGCTGGGCCAGGCGATGTACGCCGACGCCCAGGCCGCCCAGGCGGCCGGCGGCGCGTCCGCCGGTGCGGGTGCCGGGGAGGCCAAGGCCGACGACGACGTCGTCGACGCCGAGATCGTCGACGAGGACCGGAAGGACGGTGCGGCGTGACCGAGGAGACCCCGGGCTTCGACGAGCAGTCGCAGCAGCCCGACGTCCCCTCCGGCGCACCCACCGACGACGCCGAGCCGAAGGCCGCCGACACGCCCTCCGCGGAGGGCGCGGCGGCCCCGGCCGGGGACCCGGGCCGTGAAGCGGCCCTGGTGGCGCAGCTCGACCAGGCACGCACGGCGCTCAGCGAGCGCACGGCGGACCTCCAGCGTCTCCAGGCCGAGTTCCAGAACTACCGCCGCCGCGTCGAGCGGGACCGCGTCGCGGTCAAGGAGGTCGCCGTCGCGAACCTCCTGACCGAGCTGCTTCCCGTGCTCGACGACGTCGGCCGCGCTCGCGAACACGGCGAGCTGGTCGGCGGTTTCAAGTCCGTAGCGGAGTCGCTGGAGACCACGGTGGCCAAGCTGGGCCTCCAGCAGTTCGGCAAGGAGGGCGAGCCCTTCGACCCGACGATCCACGAGGCGCTGATGCACAGTTACGCGCCGGACGTCACCGAGACGACGTGCGTGGCGATCCTGCAGCCCGGGTATCGCATCGGCGAGCGCACCATCCGCCCCGCGCGGGTGGCCGTCGCCGAGCCGCAGCCGGGCGCGCAGACGGTCAAGCCGGCCGAGGAGCCCGCCGAGGCGCAGGACGGATCGGAGAACAAGGAGAGCGGTGGCCCGGACGAGGGCTGACGCGGGACCTGACGCAGGGAAGGAGGGACGTCGGGGATGAGCACCAAGGACTTCATCGAGAAGGACTACTACAAGGTCCTCGGCGTCCCCAAGGACGCCACCGAGGCCGAGATCAAGAAGGCGTACCGGAAGCTCGCCCGCGAGTTCCACCCGGACGCCAACAAGGGCAACACCAAGGCGGAGGAGCGGTTCAAGGAGATCTCCGAGGCGAACGACGTCCTCGGTGACCCCAAGAAGCGCAAGGAGTACGACGAGGCGCGCGCGTTGTTCGGCAACGGCGGGTTCCGTCCGGGGCCGGGCGCGGGCGGCGGCTCCTTCAACTTCGACCTGGGTGACCTCTTCGGGGGTCAGCCCGGCGGCCAGGGGGGCGGCGGCTTCGGCGGCGGCCTGGGTGACGTCTTCGGGGGCCTGTTCAACCGCGGTGGCACGGGGGCCACGCGCACCCAGCCGCGGCGCGGTCAGGACATCGAGTCCGAGGTGACGCTCAGCTTCACCGAGGCGATCGAGGGCGCGACCGTCCCGCTGCGGATGTCCTCGCAGGCGGCCTGCAAGGCCTGTTCGGGCACGGGCGACAAGAACGGCACACCGCGCGTGTGCCCGACCTGCGTCGGCACCGGGCAGGTGGCGCGGGGCTCCGGCGGCGGCTTCTCGCTCACCGACCCGTGCCCCGACTGCAAGGGCCGCGGTCTGATCGCGGAGGACCCCTGCGAGGTCTGCAAGGGCAGCGGCCGGGCCAAGTCCTCGCGGACGATGCAGGTGCGCATCCCCGCGGGCGTGAGCGACGGGCAGCGGATCCGGCTGCGCGGCAAGGGCGCCCCGGGCGAGCGCGGCGGACCGGCCGGCGACCTGTATGTCGTCGTGCATGTCGGCGCGCACCCGGTGTTCGGCCGCAAGGACGACAATCTGACCGTCACGGTCCCGGTGACGTTCGCGGAGGCGGCTCTCGGCGGCGAGGTCCGGGTCCCGACGCTCGGCGGCCCGCCGGTCACGCTGAAGCTGCCGCCGGGCACGCCCAACGGCCGCACCATGCGGGCGCGGGGCAAGGGCGCGGTCCGCAAGGACGGCACCCGTGGCGATTTGCTGGTCACCGTCGAGGTGAGTGTTCCCAAGGATCTGTCGGGGAAGGCTCGTGACGCGCTGGAGGCGTATCGCGAGGCGACCGCGGACGAGGATCCGCGGGCGGAGCTGTTCCAGGCCGCGAAGGGAGCTTGATTTCAGATGGAAGGCCGTCGACGCAATCCGTATGAACTGACCCAGGACACCCCGGTCTACGTCATCTCGGTGGCGGCCCAGCTCTCCGGCCTGCACCCGCAGACCCTGCGCCAGTACGACCGTCTGGGACTGGTGTCCCCGGACCGTACGGCCGGCCGGGGGCGCCGCTACTCGGCCCGTGACATCGAACTGCTCCGTCAGGTGCAGCAGTTGTCGCAGACCGAGGGCATCAATCTGGCCGGAATCAAGCGCATCATCGAACTGGAGAACCAGGTCGCCGCCCTTCAGGCCCGGGTGGCCGAGCTGGAGGACGCGCTGGACGGTGCCGCGGCGATGATGCGTCAGCGCGAGGCCGCGGTGCACGCCTCGTACCGACGCGACCTGGTGCCGTACCAGGATGTGCAGCAGACCAGCGCGCTGGTGGTCTGGCGGCCCAAGCGGCAGCAGACCGACTGACCGGGCGGCCGATCTTGAGCATGGGGCTCCGGTGGACCGACGAACTCGTTGGTCCACCGGGGCCCTTCTCTTCTGCCCGGCCACATCTGTGACTATGGTATGACTGCGCATCCAGATGATCCTTGCTGTGCCTTCGCAGGGCCTGCACGAGTTAGCGCACCGTGCCGTGTCCCTCTCGTTAAGTGGCCGCCCTTGACTCCGATGGGGGCGGAAGCGTTGGCTTTTCAGGTCACATGGGTCGCAAAGCTGTGCCCACGTCCAAAACGCACCTGAAGTGAGCCCTCGCATGCGTCGTATCGCCATATCCGTGGCCGCCACCTCGATGTCCGTCATGCTCGCCGGCTGCGGCATGCTCAACGCGACGGAGAGCAGCGACGACGCAAGCCCGGCCAAGGGCAACGACATCACCCTCGGACTGCTGCTCCCGGAGAAGGCCAACACGCGGTACGAGGAGTTCGACTACCCCATCTTCAAGGCGAAGGTGGAGTCCCTCACCAACAGCAAGGGCAAGGTCGAGTACGCCAACGCGGAGGCGGACGCCGGCAAGCAGGCGAACCAGCTGCAGCGGATGATCGACGACAAGGTCGACGTCATCGTGCTGGACGCGGTCGACTCCCACGCCATCGCGGACGGTGTGCAGAAGGCCAAGGACGCGGGCATCCCGGTCATCGCCTACGACCGGCTGGCCGAGGGCCCGATCGACGCGTACATCTCCTTCGACAACGAGCTGGTCGGCGAGGTGCAGGCCCGTTCCCTGCTGGAGGTGTTCGGCGACGAGCTCAGCATCAGCGACAAGATCGTGATGATGAACGGCTCGTCGACCGACCCCAACGCCAAGCAGTTCAAGGCGGGCGCGCTCTCCGAGCTCAAGGGCAAGGTGACGATCGCCAAGTCCTACGACACCAAGGACTGGAAGCCGGAGAACGCCCAGGCCAACATGACCGAGGCGATCAACGCGATCGGCGCGGAGAACATCGAGGCGGTCTACTCCGCCAACGACGGCATGGCGGGCGGCATCGTCAAGGCCCTTGAGGCGGCCGGCGTGACCGACCTGCCCCCGATCACCGGCCAGGACGCCGAACTCGCGGCGGTGCAGCGCATCATCACCGGCGACCAGTACATGAGCGTGTACAAGTCCTACCCGGACGAGGCCGAGAGTGCCGCGGAGATGGCCGTGGCGAAGGTCCAGGGCCGGGACATCCAGTTCGACGCGCTGACCCGCGAACGGGTGGACAGCCCCACCGACAAGGACATCCCCGCGCAGCTCGTCCCCGTGGTCGCCCTGACGAAGGACAACATCAAGGACACCGTCATCGCGGACAACATCTACGAGGTGTCCGACATCTGCACGGCAGAGCTGAAGGCGGCCTGCGCGGAACTCAAGCTGAACTAGCCCCGCCCATCGCCTTCCAGCCACCCCCGGTCCCCGGACCGGCGGGTGGCTTTTTCACGCCATCAGCACCTCACCGCACACATCCAGCCGTGGTATTCCGGGGCGTGGGGCGGGTGCGGTCACGTTGCGGGAGCGGGGACGGTCCGCGCATAGTTGCGCCTGCGGAAAGCGCTGGCACTTGAGGCGGGCCGACCGACCGAGGAGCTGGAACCGGGGGTGGGATGGACGGGCATCCACACGGTGCTGACCGACTGTGCGAGGCCGGGGATCGCGTGTACTCCCGGGCCGTACGGCGCGGACGGCTGCCGCGCCGGGAGGCGGAACCGGTGCCGTGCCTGCTGGAGCTGGCCCTGCTGCACCCGGACCCGGACGACATGGACTGGCTCGTGCCGACCGCACCGCAGGAGGTCATGACCCGGCTGTTGCGTGGGATGTACGACGAGGTGAGCGCGAGCCAGCGCCGGGTCGGGTCCGCCGTGGAGGCGTTCGAGTGGTACGCCGGTCTGGGCCGCCAGCTGCCCGCGGCGCCGTCGGCGGCGGAGGGGCCGGCGATCCGGGTGCTGGACGGGCTCGCACGGATCCAGGCCGCCATGGACGAGGCGACCCAGGCGTGCACGAGCGAGGTGCTCACCGTCCAGCCCGGCGGCATCCGGCGGGAGGCGGAGCTGTCGGAGGGCCTGCACCGGGCGATGGCGCTGCGCGGGCGGGGCGTGCGGATGCGGGACCTGTACACCCATGTCGCCCGGCACGGGCACGGGCTGCTCTCCTACCTGGAGCTGATGGGCGACGCGGTGGAGGCGCGCACGCTGGACGAGGTGATCGAGCGGCTGATCCTCTTCGACCGCACGGTCGCCTTCATCCCCGCCAACGCCGAGCGCACGATGGCGCTGGAGCTGCGCCACCCGGCGCTGGTGGAGTACCTGGGCACGGTCTTCGAGCGGCTGTGGCGGCTCGCCATCCCGCTGACCGCCCCGCTGCCCGACACCGGCATCGAGGGCATCTCGCACCGGGAGCAGTCCATCGCGGCGCTGCTCGCGGAGGGCCACCAGGACGCGGTGATCGCGGAACGCCTGGGCATCAGCGTGCGGACGTGCCGGGCGCACATCGCCCGCCTCTCGGAGACGCTGGGGGCGGCCAGCCGTACGCAGCTGGGGGTGCGGATCGCACAGGCGGGGCTGGACGGCGCACGGCCGCCGGTGGTCATTCCCCCTGGTCGAGGATCCCCGACCGCCGGATGAGGTAGCCGAGCTGCCAGCACCGTGGCGAGCTTGGCGATGTGCTCCCGCGCGGGAGGAGGCCGAGGGGGAGCAGGAGGGGCGCCTGCGCGTCCGTCGCGGCGGGCAGGTGGCCCTCGTCCAGGGCGCGGGCGTACAGGTCCAGTGCCTCCGCCCGCACCGCCTCGGTGGCCTCGTGTGGCGCGTCGCCGCTCATGCTGGTCGCCGCCGGTCAGTGGTCCTGCTCGAGAATGCCCGACTGTGCGATCAGATACCCCAGTTGGGCACGGCTGCCGCTGCCGAGCGCGGTGGCCAGTTTCGCTATGTGCGCCCGGCACGTGCGGACGTTCATGCCGAGGCGGCGCGCGATGGCCTCGTCGACGTGTCCCTCGACGAGCAGTTTGGCTATCGAGTGCTGGATGTCGGTGAGGCCGTCCGGGGCGGTCTCGTACGGGGTGCCGGCGGTGAGCGGGACCGCCCGGCCCCACATGAACTCGAAGACCTTGATGAGGTAGCGGACCAGGCCGGGGTGGCGCAGTTCGAGGGCGACCTGGCGGTCGTCCCGGACGGGGATGAAGGCGACGGTGTCGTCGCAGATGATGAGGCGTTCCACGAGCTCGTCGATGGTGCGGTACTCCACCTTGCCGTCGGCGAACTGCTCGGTCCAGGCGATGCGTTCGGGGTTGTACCGTGCGGTGTGCTGGTAGAGCGTCCTGATGCGCACCCCGCGTTCGATGAGGGGCCGGTCGCGCTCCAGCGCCTCGATCAGGCGCTGCTGCGGGTGACGGTTCTTCGGCTGGACGGTGAGGACTTCGTGCCGGCACTGGGAGGTCGCGAGGTCGAGCGCCTCGTTGATGCGGTCGAGTCCTTCGAGCACAGTGATGGAGTGGACCGGTTCCGTCAGGGGCGCGCCGAGCCCTATGAAGGGCTCGAACGTCTCCGCCAACTCCATGGTCAGCCGCCTGCGTTCGGTGATCTCACGCTCGATCGGGTCGAGACGCTGGGCCAGGACGACGGAGGGCGGGACGGGGCGCAGCCAGTCGGGGTCGTCAGGGTCGGGGTGGAGCAGGGAGAAGTCGACCAGGCAGGGTGCGGCTTCGGCCTCCGCCCGGGGGATACGTCCCGTGCGCAGAGCGTTCGCGTACAGACGACTTCCTTCCGCACACAGCTCCGTCATGGGATGGGGATGTACGGCTTTGGTCTGATTCGTTGACAAATCTCCACCCCCCAGGCTCCTGAACATGCAGGAACATGATGCACCGATCGTGTGGCCATGACGTGCCGGAATGAGCCATCGTCTTACTTGACGGGGGAAAAGGGGACCTTCGAGTGAGGACGAAGCCGACTATGCGTAAGAGAATGCTTCGCTCGGTGCTTGTCGCCGCCTTCTCCGCCGTTGTGGCCTTCGGTGCGCTGAGTGGCCTTTCCGGCGCGCAGAGCGACGTGGAGGGCGACACCATATGGTCGAGTGGGGCCGTGGGCGCGGGTGACGGCGAGGACGTGGGTGACGGCGAGGACGTGGTCTACCTCCCGGCAGACACCGTCTGGAGCTGACGTGACCACCCCACCTGACGACCGTTCCTTCCGGCGCGAGATGGCGACCGCCTACCGGTCCGGATGGCACTTCATCGACCTGGTCACCGCCATCCCCCACAGCGGTGACTCGTTGATGGTGACCGTCTTCGGTGAGCCCGTGGTCGTCACCCGGGACGAGGACGGCGACGTGCGGGCGTACCGGTGCCTGCGCCGGCCCAGGGGGGCGCCGAAGCCCGTCCGGTGTGCCATCCGGTACGGAATGATCTTTGTGAACCTGGACCAGCGGGACCATCGGCAGGTGGAGTCCGACTCCCCCGCCTCCCGGACCATCTCAGCCACCCCCCGCAGTGCCTGACGCGATTCCCCCGTCGTAACAGATCGCGCAGGTGCTTCCCCCCGCAGCGGCGTCACCGTGACCTGAACACGGTGACGCCGCTGCAGTTTTGGGGGACATTTCCGGGTATCGGACGGATCGGGCGATGGCCGGAAGCCGTCGCTCGGCGGTGCGTACGGCGCCGCCCCTCTCATCCGCGTCCCATCGCCCGTGTGAGCGCGATCTCGATGACCACCCGGGAGGGGTTCGGCGACGGCGTCCGTCCGTAGCGTTCCGCATAGCGCCGCTCCGCCTCCGCCACGTGTTCCCGCTCCGTGCGGACCACCGCGCGTCCCTCCAGCGTGGCCCACCGCCGCCCGTCCACCTGGCAGGCCGCGACGGGCGCGCCCTCCGCCCCCGCCGCCAGTACGTGGCGCACCTTCGCGCTCGCCTTGTTCGCGATCACCCGAGCAAGCCGCGCCTCGGGGTCGTATGTCACTCCGACGGGTACCAGGTGCGGGGTGCCGTCCGGTCGGAGGGTGGTCAGTGTGCACAGGTGCTTTTCGCGCCAGAAGCTGAGGTACGACGCGTCCGGATCACCCGGATCTACCGCATACGTGGTGGCCATGGACCGGAACCTAGCCCCGCCGCCACCCCGGGCACTAACTTGAGTGAAATGGACTCAAGTTTGTGTACGCTGTTCGAGGCAGCCTGACCGAGTCAGCCACGAAGACCGCTGAGGGTCACTGAAGGGTCATCGAGAAGGAGAACGGACACGTGGACGCCGAGCTGACCAACCGGAGCCGGGACGCACTGGCCGCCGCCGGCAATCGGGCCGTGACCGAGGGCCACCCCGACCTCACCCCGGCCCATCTGCTGCTCGCCCTGCTCGCCGGGCAGGAGAACGAGAACATCACGGACCTGCTCGCCGCGGTCGACGCCGACCAGGCGGCCGTACGCTCCGGGGCCGAACGCGTCCTCGCCGGCCTCCCGAGCGTCACCGGGTCCACGGTGGCGCCGCCCCAGCCCAACCGGGAACTGCTCGCCGTCATCGCGGACGCCCAGGCGCGCGCCCGCGACCTCGGCGACGAGTACCTGTCCACCGAGCACCTCCTCATCGGTATCGCCGCCAAGGGCGGAGCCGCCGGCGAGGTGCTCTCCCAGCAGGGCGCCACCGCGATCAAGCTGCAGGACGCCTTCCAGAAGACGAGGGGAGGCCGCCGGGTGACCACCCCCGACCCCGAGGGCCAGTACAAGGCCCTGGAGAAGTTCGGCACCGACCTGACCGCCGCCGCCCGCGAGGGCAGGCTCGACCCCGTCATCGGACGGGACCAGGAGATCCGGCGCGTGGTGCAGGTGCTGTCCCGCCGCACCAAGAACAACCCCGTGCTGATCGGTGAGCCGGGCGTAGGCAAGACCGCCGTCGTCGAGGGCCTCGCCCAGCGCGTCGTCAAGGGCGACGTCCCCGAGTCGCTGAAGAACAAGCGGCTGGTCGCCCTGGACCTGGGCGCCATGGTCGCGGGCGCCAAGTACCGGGGCGAGTTCGAGGAGCGGCTGAAGACCGTGCTGGCCGAGATCAAGGACTCGGACGGGCAGATCATCACCTTCATCGACGAGCTGCACACCGTCGTCGGCGCGGGCGCCGGCGGCGACTCCGCCATGGACGCCGGCAACATGCTCAAGCCCATGCTCGCGCGCGGCGAACTGCGCATGGTCGGCGCCACCACCCTCGACGAGTACCGCGAGCGGATCGAGAAGGACCCGGCGCTGGAGCGCCGCTTCCAGCAGGTCCTCGTCGCCGAACCGTCCGTCGAGGACTCCATCGCCATCCTGCGCGGCCTCAAGGGCCGCTACGAGGCCCACCACAAGGTCCAGATCGCCGACAGCGCCCTGGTGGCCGCCGCGACCCTCTCCGACCGCTACATCACCTCCCGCTTCCTGCCCGACAAGGCCATCGACCTCGTCGACGAGGCCGCCTCGCGGCTGCGCATGGAGATCGACTCCTCTCCGGTGGAGATCGACGAACTGCAGCGCGCCGTCGACCGGTTGCGGATGGAGGAGCTGGCGATCGGCAAGGAGACCGACGCCGCCTCCCGCGAACGTCTCGACAAGCTCCGCCGCGACCTCGCCGACAAGGAGGAGGAGCTGCGCGGGCTCACCGCCCGCTGGGAGAAGGAGAAGCAGTCCCTCAACCGGGTCGGTGAGCTGAAGGAGAAGCTCGACGAACTGCGCGGCCAGGCCGAACGCGCCCAGCGCGACGGCGACTTCGACACCGCCTCCAAGCTGCTCTACGGCGAGATCCCCACCCTCGAACGCGACCTGGAGGCCGCCTCCGAGGCCGAGGAGGAGGTCGCGAAGGACACCATGGTCAAGGAGGAGGTCGGCGCCGACGACATCGCCGACGTAGTCGCCTCCTGGACCGGTATTCCGGCCGGGCGCCTGATGGAGGGCGAGACGCAGAAGCTGCTGCGCATGGAGGACGAGCTCGGCAAGCGCCTCATCGGCCAGACCGAGGCCGTCCGCGCGGTGAGCGACGCCGTACGGCGCTCCCGGGCCGGGATCGCCGACCCCGACCGCCCCACCGGTTCCTTTCTCTTCCTCGGACCCACCGGTGTCGGCAAGACCGAGCTCGCCAAGGCGCTCGCCGACTTCCTCTTCGACGACGAGCGGGCCATGGTCCGTATCGACATGTCGGAGTACGGCGAGAAGCACTCCGTCGCCCGTCTCGTCGGCGCGCCCCCCGGCTACGTCGGCTACGAGGAGGGCGGCCAGCTCACCGAGGCGGTGCGCCGCCGCCCGTACAGCGTCGTCCTGCTCGACGAGGTGGAGAAGGCCCACCCGGAGGTCTTCGACATCCTGCTCCAGGTGCTCGACGACGGCCGGCTCACCGACGGCCAGGGCCGCACCGTGGACTTCCGCAACACCATTCTGGTGCTGACGTCCAACCTGGGCAGCCAGTACCTGGTCGACCCGGTCAGCACCGAGGCGGAGAAGCGGGAGCAGGTGCTGGAGGTGGTCCGGGCCTCCTTCAAGCCCGAGTTCCTCAACCGCCTCGACGACCTGGTCGTCTTCTCGGCCCTGACCAAGCCCGAGCTGGAACGCATTGCGCGGCTCCAGATCGAGAGCCTGGCCCGCCGCCTCGCCGAACGCCGGCTCAGTCTGGACATCACCCCGGAGGCGCTGGCCTGGCTGGCCGAGGAGGGCATGGACCCGGCCTACGGCGCCCGCCCGCTGCGCCGTCTCGTCCAGACGGCCATCGGCGACCGCCTCGCCAAGGAGATCCTGGCCGGAGAGGTCAAGGACGGCGACACGGTTCGGGTGGACCGCTTCGAGGACGAGCTGCTGGTGGGTCCGGCGACCGGCCAGTCACTGTGAGCGAGGATTCCGTTTTCCGGGCCCGATGTCCCTCCGGGGCGTTGGGCCCGGGCCGCACCGGGTACTTCGGGATTGACCGGATCGAGTCAGCCCTCGGCTGACAGGCCCGTCGGGGCTTGCCACCCCCCTCCCCGCATGGGGGAGGATGGCGGGATCCGTACGAAGGGAAATTCACGGTGACCATCGACCCGTCCTCGATTCCGAATTTCGGGGGCCAGCAGCCCGAGCCGCAGCCCCAAGGGCCGGCGGGCCCCGTCGTCCCGGATCAGGACCTCGTGAAGCAGCTCCTCGACCAGATGGAGCTGAAGTACGTCGTTGACGAAGAGGGTGACCTCGCGGCGCCGTGGGAGCAGTTCCGCACCTACTTCATGTTCCGCGGGGAGGGCGACCAGCAGATCTTCTCCGTCCGGACGTTCTACGACCGGCCGCACAAGATCGACGAGAAGCCGCAGCTGCTCGAGTCGATCGACGACTGGAACCGGCGCACGCTGTGGCCCAAGGTCTACACCCACACCCATGACGACGGCACGGTTCGTCTCATCGGTGAGGCGCAGATGCTGGTCGGCATGGGCGTCAGCCTGGAGCACTTCGTCTCGTCGACGGTGAGCTGGGTGCGCGCCGCGATCGAGTTCGACAAGTGGCTCGTCGAGCAGCTCGGCCTGGAGCAGGAGATCAACGACGCGGACAAGCCCGACGACGACGCGTAAGCGCCCTCCCGCGCGAGCGGCGGCGCCGGCCAGGCGCACGCCGTAGGGGACCCCCAGCCCCCCAGCCCGGCCCGCAGACCGGCCCACCCGGCCGGTCACGGTGCCGGGCTCTCTCATGCCCGCTTTCTCGATCGCTTGGGAGAAGGCGGGGTCTGGCCCTCAACGAGGCGGTGCTCCGGCGCCCGGTCGGCGGCCGTTCGGTGATGCACGGGCAATTGGACCGGCTTAAGTCCCGTCGTCCCTGATCGGCCGAGCCCACCGCTTCCTCGTCCGCGAGGGTGCGGTGGGCCGCTGACCTCCCTAAAGAACCGGGAGAAAGAACTACCCACCCGCCCACCCTCCCCGCCGGACGGCGCGCTTCACTCGTGCGAGTGACCGGCTTGCAGGTGCGGGACACGGGCCGTTACGTTCGCCGCGACAACCGCAAACAGATACGGCCCCCGGCCGGGACTGGCATCCCGAACGAGGGCCTGACCGATCAGGAAGCTACACCTTCCCAATGGCTGACTCGCAGTCTAACGCGCGCCTGCGCGCCGACGCCGGGGCTCCGACCACCGGCGTGATCCACGTCCGCACCCGTCTCACGGCCGACTTCACCGTCGTCGCCAACGCCCTCGCGCAGCGGCGCGGCAGCGCGGTCACCGTCGGCGTCGCGGTGTACATCCTGTCCCTGCCCAGCGGCACTCCCGTGACCATCGCCGCCCTGTGCGCGCACTTCACCGAGGGCGAGATCCTGATCTCGCGGGCGCTGAGGGAGCTGGAGGCCGCCGGGTACCTGGAGCGCCGCCGCGAGCGCATGCCGTCGGGGCAGATCCGTACGCGGACCTACTTCTACGACGTTCCCGGTGGGACCCCGCAGCCGGACCCGGACGGTCCGCCGGACCCGCCCCGCCCTCGTAAGCCGCCCGCAGCCGAGCAGACCCCTGCCGTGGTCGCGCGAGAGGAGTCGCCGGTGGCACTCGCCGAAGCGGACCCGCAGGCGGTCGCCGTCCTGGCGTCCCTCCGGCACGTCGATGCACGCCTCGTGCTGTCCCAACGGGAGGCCGTGAGGCTGGCGCCCGCCGTCACGGCGTGGCTGGCGGCCGGTGTCGCCCCCGCCCAGATCACCAGAACGCTCACAGCGGGGCTCCCCGACCGCTTCCTGACCCGCCCGGCGGGCCTCCTCGCCTTCCGCCTCCGCGAGACCCCACTGCCCGCCCCGCCGCCCCCGGAGCCCGTCGGCCGCCCGGCCGTACCGCCCTTCCAGACCTGCGACGGCTGCGACCGCGCCTTCCGCGCACCGCAACCAGGCCGCTGCCGCGACTGCCGCGACCACCACCGGGCCGGGGAACTCCTTCTGGCAGCGGGCTGACGTCAGCGCCCCGCGCTCTTGAGACGGGCGGCGGCCTCCTCCAACACGTGTCGCTGCTTGCAGAAGGCGAAGCGGACGAAGGGTGCGCCCATGTTCTGGTGGTCGTAGAAGACGGCCGTGGGGATGGCGACGACGCCCGCGCGTTCCGGGAGGGCGCGGCAGAAGGCGATGCCGTCGGACTCGCCGAGGGGGCGGATGTCGGCGGTGATGAAGTAGGTGCCGGAGGGGCGGTAGACGGTGAGGCCGGCTTCCTCCAGGCCCGCCGCAAGGACGTCGCGCTTGGCGTGCATGTCCGCGCGGAAGTCCTCGAAGTACGACTCGGGCAGGGCGAGGGCCTCCGCGACCGCGTACTGGAAGGGGCCGGCCGAGACGTAGGTCAGGTACTGCTTGGCGGAGCGGACCGCTGTGACCAGTTCCGGGGCGGCGGTGACCCAGCCGACCTTCCAGCCGGTGAAGGAGAAGGTCTTGCCCGCGCTGGAGATGGTGACCGTGCGGTCCCGCATGCCGGGGAAGGACGCCAGGGGGATGTGCTCGGCGTCGTCGAACACTAGGTGCTCGTAGACCTCGTCGGTCACGACGAGAAGGTTCCGCTCCACGGCCAGCTCGGCGATCGCGGTCAGTTCCTCACGGGTGAGGACCGTGCCGGTCGGGTTGTGCGGGGTGTTGATCAGCAGCAGGCGGGTGCGGTCGGTGACCGCGTCGCGCAGCTCGTCGAGGTCGAGGCGGAAGCGGCCTTTGCTGGGACGGAGCGTGACGGGGACGCGGGTGCCGCCCGCCATGGCGATGCAGGCGGCGTAGGAGTCGTAGTACGGCTCCAGGGCGATCACCTCGTCGCCGGGCTCGACGAGCGCCAGCAGGGAGGCGGCGATCGCCTCGGTGGCGCCGGCGGTGACCAGGACCTCGGTGTCGGGGTCGACGGACAGGCCGTAGCGGCGCTGCTGGTGCGCGGCGACAGCGGTGCGCAGCTCGGGGATGCCGGGGCCCGGCGGGTACTGGTTGCCGCGGCCGTCGCGCAGGGCCCGTACGGCGGCCTCCCTGACCTCCTCGGGGCCGTCGGTGTCGGGGAAGCCCTGGCCCAGGTTGATGGAGCCGGTCCGCAGGGCCAGGGCGGACATCTCGGCGAAGATCGTCGTCCCGAACTCGGCGAGCCGGCGGTTCAGGAGAGGGCGCGCGCTGGAGGTCATGGCGGCCATCCTGCGCCGGAGCCCCGGGGTTCCTCAACTCGCCTTCGTGTACGGGCGCCCGCCGGGAGGGTGGGTCAGGGGGCGAGGCACGTCGTCACGGGCCCTTCGGCATGGAAGAGGTCCGCCGGATCGAGGAGAGTCGCCGGGTCGGCGGGCTCAACCCCGGCGGCATCGGTCAGGCAGGTGATCGTCGCGATGGGGTCGGGCACCGCGGTGGCGGGAGCCGTCGAGGCCATCGCACCGGCGACGGCGAGCAGGACCGGGGCGATCAGGCGCAGGGGGACGCGCATGAGGGGTTATCCGTTCTCTTCGGCACGCGGGCATCAGGGGACACCCGTAGATGGATAACCCCGCGGTGCCGGGCAGGCCACACACCCCACCCCAACAGCGGAGTCCCGGACCGGCCCGGTGAGACCAGGACGGTCCACCCTCAGAAGTTCCTCAACTCTGCTTTGGGCCGCGCGGGCGGGGGGCATCTCCCGGTCACGCACGTGAGCGAGGTGCCCACGGGGGGTGCTTCGGGGGATCACGGGGGACGGAAGGGGAGTGGGGCCATGGGCATCGGCGTCATCTCGATCGGGCTCGCTGTGCTGTTTTTCGGGGTCGGCTGGTTCGGCGTACGCAACTCGGCCCGCAGGGCGGAGCGGAAGCCGGCCGGCAGGTCCGGACGCCGCCGCGGCAGGAACGGCGGCGAGGGCTTGTCGGCCGGTGGGCACGGGGGCGGCGGCGAGGGCTGGTGGGCCGGCGCACTCGGGGGCGGCGGGGGTGCCGGCTGTGGATCGTCCTCCGGTGGAGGCTCGTCCTGCGGAGGCGGGTCGTCCTGCGGAGGGGGCGGATGCGGCGGTGGAGGCGGCTGACACGGGGCAGCGCGGCTCCACTTCGGGAGATGACGCATCCGCGACGGCGGGGCCCGCACCTGGGGCGGGCCCCGCTCCGGCGTGGAGCGGTGGCGCGCAGTCCGGTTCCGGTTGGCATCGGGGGGTGGTGCGGGGTGGGGCGTACGCCGTCACTCGGGGGCGTATTCACGGGTTGAACAGTTGAGCTGGGGAGCCCCCGAGGGGATGGAAAGCCCACGAAGTTGGGTAAAAACGCTGTGGTGGCGCCACAGTTCATGATTCCCTATAAATCACCAGTGCAGCCCTCGGACCCCCCGCGGACCCTTCTTCCGGCCGGGCGACCGGGCTGACGGGCCGAGTTCTCCGGTGCGGCCGGGGTGCGCGGACCCTTATCTCCCTCTCCTTGTGTGCTTGCGGAGCCGATCCATGCTCACGACCCTGAACACCGCCTATTCCGACACCCGCGCGGCCGACCTCGCCTGGGCGCTGGGGCGTGAGCCGCTTCCCGCGCTGGCCACGCTCGACCTCGAACTGAGCGGCGCCAAGCTCCAGTTGCGGCTGCTGGGCGCGTCCCACCAGGTGCTGGTGGAGGAGGAGCGGGGCCTGTGTTCCGAGACGGTGGCATGCATTCCGGACAGCAGCACGCCGCTTCCGCTCGGCGTGGCCAAGCGGGTGGGGGACTGGGAGTACGAGTTCGCCGCCCGGGTCGAGGTGCTTCCCCCGGGGTCCTTCGCCGGGCGCGCCCAGGAGCTGCTCGCCCTGGTCTCCGACCATCCGCAGGGCCTGGCCGGTGTCTTCCCCGGCAATCCGCACGCGTTCACGGCGATGCTCGCCCAGCGGCACGAGGGCCAGGTGCACTGGCGGACCTGGCACGCCTACCCGCAGGACGGGCAGTTGGTGGCGACGCGGACGAAGGTGGGGGTGCGGGAGTTGGCGCATGTCAACGGCGGCCGGGTGTAAACAAGAATCACGCGTGTGGGTGACGCTGCGCGGTGAAGGCGTGACGTAACGTCGCTGAGGTGATCGAACCGCAGGCCCCCGCACCGCCCGGCTCCGCGCAGTCCGGGGACGGGCCGGGCGGCGACGCGGGGAGCGCGGTGCGGCTGCCCGTCCGGCCGGGCACTGGGCGGTTCCTGGTCCTCGCGGGAGTGTTCGTCTGCGCGGCCTGCGGTCTGGTGTACGAGCTGGAACTGGTCGCGCTGGCCACGTACTTGATGGGGGATTCGGTCACCCAGGCGTCCGTCGTGCTGTCCGTGATGGTCTTCGCGATGGGCATCGGCTCCCTGGCCGCCAAGCGGCTGCGGCGGCACGCGGCGGCCGGTTTCGGCGCCGTGGAGGCGGCCCTGGCCCTGGTCGGCGGGTGCAGCGCGATGGTGCTGTACGCCGTGTTCGCCTGGACGGGCGACTGGGGCGGGATGTGGGCGGACGGCCCCCGTGCGCTGCTGGTGGCGTTCTCCCTCGCCACCGGGCTGCTGATCGGGGCCGAGGTGCCGCTGCTGATGGAGCTGATCCAGCGGATCCGCCGGCAGGACGCGGGTGGCGCGGTGGCCGATCTGTCCGCCGCGGACTACGTCGGCGCCCTCGTCGGCGGGCTCGCCTTTCCCTTCCTTCTCCTGCCGCTGCTCGGCCAGTTGACCGGTGCGCTGATCACGGGTGCCGTCAACGCGGTGGTCGGCGGCGCGCTGGTGCTCGGGCTGTTCCGGCGGGACCTCACCCCCCGCGCCCGCCGGATGCTGGTGACCGCCAACGTGTGCGTGCTCGCGGTCCTGGGCACCGCCGCCGTCCTGGTCGACGACTTCGAACGGGCCGCCCGGCACGCCATGTACGGCTCGGACGTACGCGTGGCCCTGCAGACGGACGTACAGGAGGTGCTGCTCACCGGCGGGAGCGACGGGCGGCCGCTGAACCTGTTCCTGGACGGGCGGCTGCGGGTCAGCGGCCAGGACGAACGGCGGTACCACGAGGCGCTGGTGCACCCCGCGATGAACGGGCCCCACGCGCGCGTGCTCGTCCTCGGCGGCGGCGACGGGCTGGCCGTGCGGGAGGTGCTGCGCCACGGCGGTGTGCGCCGGATCGACGTCGTCGAGCTCGACGCGGGCGTGGTGCGGCTGGCCCGCCGCGACCCGGCGCTGTCCGCGCTCAACGGACGCTCCCTCGGTGACCCGCGCGTGCGCGTGACCACCGCCGACGCCTTCGACTGGCTGCGGCGGGCGCCCCGGGCCGGGTACGACGTGGTGGTCTCCGATCTGCCGCATCCCGGGATCGCCGCGAGTACCAAGCTGTACTCGCAGGAGTTCTACGGGCTGGCCCGGCGGGTGCTGGCGCCCGGCGGGCGGCTGGTGGTGCACGGGGGTGCGGTGGCATCCCGCACGCGTGACTTCTGGACCGTCGACTCGACGCTCCGCGCGGCGGGTTTCGGCACCGCCGCCTACCGCGTGCGCGGGCGGCTGGCTGGTTTCGCCGCCGGACCCGACCGCAGTTCCGCGGACAGCGCCCATGTCCATCGCGACTGGGGGTTCGTGCTGGCCGCCGCCCGACACGCCCCCGAAGCGCGCCTGGACCCGGCCGGGCCCCGCCCGCGCACGCTCACCGGCGCCTCCCTCGCGGCGGACGTCCTTGCCGCCGAGGACACCCGGGTGCGCGGTCTGCCGCCGTCCACGCTGGTCCACCCCCGCTACACCGGCTGAGCCCCCTGCCGCGTTCCGCACCGACGCGCCGCGACTTCTCGCGGACGGGGGTGCAGCCCGGCGCCGGCTGGGTAGGCTCCGCATTCATGGAGCACGAGGTGTTCGTTCCGGTCGAGGAGGAGCGGCTCAGGGAGGTGCTGGACGACCCCGCGCGGGTCGCCCGGGCGGTCCCCGGGCTCCAGCACGACGCCGGCGCGGACCCCGTCGCCGGCCGCCTGAAGGTCCGCGTCGGCAGCCATTCCGTCACTTACCGCGGCGCGGTACGGGTGTCCTCGCGGAACGACGGCTCCTACGCCCTCGACGGTGACGCGACCGAGGCCCGGGGCAGCGGCACGGTGAAGCTCGCGCTCCGGCTGCGCCTGCGGCCCGCCGACGCCGGCACCACCGTGCGGATCACCGGTACGGCGACGGCCGACGGGCGCGTCAAGGAGCTGCCGCCCGACGCGGTGACAGTGGCGGTGACCCGCCTGCTGAACCGGTTCGCGGAGAACCTGGGGAGCGTCGCGGCCGAGTCGCCCGGACCGGCCGAAGACCAGGAGCCCGAGTCCCCGGAGCTCCTCTCCACGGGGGACTTCGAGCCCCCGGCCACCACCGACTTCGAGACCACCCCGGACGCGGACGATGCCCCGCCGCCCCCGCCCACACCGGACGCAGACGACGAAAGCCGGTCCGTCTTCGACTCGGAGATCCCGCACGACGAGGATGACGAAGAGGCCGACGAGGACTCCGTCGCCGAGGCGGCCCACGCCCGGCGGACGATGATCGGCCGCAGCGCCGAAGAGGTGGACCACGCCCCGCCCCGCGGCCGCTACGCCCCCGTCCCCGCCCCGCAGACGATCTCGTCCTCCCCCTCCCTGCGCTGGGCCGCACCCGCGGCGGCCCTCGCCGTGGCCTCGGCGGTCGTGGCAATCCGAGCCCTCCGCAGACGCCGCTGAGCACGGCATCCGCGGTGCCCCGCGAGCCGCCTCCGGGTGCCCGGGATGCGGGCGCCCTGTGTCCGGGAGGGATTCCCGTGTTCCGCGAGGTGTCGGCGCCCGGGGTGGTGGTGGCGACCGGTCCCTGGGCGGACGCCGCTGAGTAAGGCCGGGCGATCCGCAGTGCCCCGGGAGCCGCCTCCGGTTGGCCTAGGATGCGGGCGCCTTGTGTCCTGTGAGGGGTTCCCGTGTTCCTCGAGGCGTCGGCCGGGCGTCGGCGCCCAGGGGTGGTCGTGGCGATCGCGCCTTCGGCGGACGCCGTTGTTACGGCCGGGTCCCCGGTGTCCTGCGAGTCCCCGCGGGTGCCCCACGCGTGGTCGCCCCCCTGGCCCGCCCAGCCCCGCCGCCACGCGACGCCCTCTTGATCGTCCCAGTAGGGTCGTTACGTGAGTAACGAACAGATCACGCTGACCGCGGCGGACGCGGAAGTGGACGTACTGCCGGGGAACGGCGGGCGGATCGGTGGGCTGCGGGTCGCGGGCGTCGAGTTGCTCCGGCAGGGGCAGCGGTACGGGTGCTTCCCGATGGTGCCCTGGTGCGGACGGATCCGTGAGGGACGGTTCCGGGACGGCGCCGCCGTCCGGCAGATGCCGCTCAACGCCCCGCCGCACGCCATCCACGGCACCGCCCGCAACGCCGCCTGGCGCACCGCCCGCAAGAGCACCGACGAGGCCGTGCTGACGTACGACCTCGCCGAGCCGTGGCCGTACCCCGGGCGGGTCACCCAGCAGGTCGCGCTGACCGAGGGCGCCCTGACGCTGACGATGAGCGTGGAGACGTACGGATCGTCCTTCCCCGCTCAGATCGGCTGGCACCCGTGGTTCAACCGCACCCTCGGCGGCGACGACGTGACGATCGGCTTCACGCCCGCCTGGCAGGAGGAACGCGGGGAGGACCATCTGCCGACCGGGCGGCGGACCGACCCGAAGCCGGGCCCCTGGGACGACTGCTTCGGCATGCCCGGAGGCGTGGACGTCACCCTCACCTGGCCGGGGCAGCTGGAGCTGAGGGTGACCAGCCGCGAGGAGTGGGTCGTGGTGTACGACGAGCAGCGCGAGGCCGTCTGCGTGGAGCCGCAGACCGGGCCGCCCGACGGGCTGAACACCCACCCGCGCCTGGTCACCCCCCTGGAGCCGCTCGAGGCCTCGACGACCTGGAGCTGGACCCGGCTTTAAGCTGGCTGGCATGACGGACACACGCGGCGCGCTGCTGCAGCAGATCAAGGACAAGGCCGTGGTGCACGGCAAGGTGACCCTCTCCTCCGGTCTGGAGGCCGACTACTACGTCGACCTGCGCCGCGTCACCCTCGACGGCGAGGCCGCCCCGCTGGTCGGGCAGGTGCTGCTGGACCTGACCGCGGAGCTGGAGTTCGACGCGGTGGGCGGGCTGACCATGGGCGCCGACCCGGTCGCGGCCGCCATGCTGCACGCCGCCGCCGCACGCGGACGGAAGCTGGACGCCTTCGTCGTGCGCAAGGCCGCCAAGGCGCACGGGCTGCAGCGGCGCGTCGAGGGCCCGGAGATCAAGGGCCGGCGCGTGCTCGTCGTCGAGGACACCTCCACCACGGGCGGCTCCCCGCTGACCGCCGTGGAGGCCGCGCGCGAGGCCGGCGCGGAGGTCGTGGCCGTGGCGACCATCGTCGACCGGGCGACCGGTGCCGCCGAGAAAATCCAGGAGGGCGCCGGAGTGCCGTACCTGTTCGCCTACTCCAAGGACGAACTCGGCCTCGACTGAGCCCCACGGGCGCGACAGGGCACCCCGTGCCGGACATCGCCCGACATAACGACTCGACCTGCACCGTCGACCAGCCGGGCAAGTCTGGGAAGATGGGCCCGACAATGACGTCGCATCCAAGGTTCCAGGTCAGGGCCGACCGTACGCAGTACGCCACACCGCACGCATAAGGAGCGGACAGATGCCCATCGCAACCCCCGAGGTCTACAACGAGATGCTCGACCGGGCGAAGGCGGAGAAGTTCGCCTACCCGGCCATCAACGTCACCTCGTCCCAGACCCTGCACGCGGCACTGCGCGGCTTCGCCGAGGCGGAGAGCGACGGCATCGTCCAGATCTCCACGGGCGGTGCCGAGTTCCTCGGCGGCCAGTACCGCAAGGACATGGTGACCGGCGCCGTCGCGCTGGCCGAGTTCGCGCACATCGTCGCCGAGAAGTACGACGTCAACGTCGCCCTGCACACCGACCACTGCCCGAAGGACAAGCTCGACGGGTATGTGCGTCCGCTGCTGGCGATCTCCGAGGAGCGCGTCAAGGCCGGCCGCAACCCGCTGTTCCAGTCCCACATGTGGGACGGCTCCGCGGAGACCCTCGCCGACAACCTCTCCATCGCGCAGGAGCTGCTCGAGCGCGCCCGCGCCGCGAAGATCATCCTCGAGGTCGAGATCACCCCGACCGGCGGCGAGGAGGACGGTGTCTCGCACGAGATCAACGACTCGCTCTACACCACGGTCGACGACGCCGTCCGTACGGCGGAGGCCCTCGGCCTCGGCGAGAAGGGCCGCTACCTGCTCGCCGCGTCCTTCGGCAACGTGCACGGCGTGTACAAGCCGGGCAACGTCGTCCTCCGTCCCGAGCTGCTGAAGGAGCTCAACGAGGGCGTCGCCGCCAAGTTCGGCAAGCCGGCCGGCTCCAAGCCGTTCGACTTCGTCTTCCACGGCGGCTCCGGCTCCACCCGGGAGGAGATCCTCACCGCGCTGGAGAACGGCGTCGTGAAGATGAACATCGACACCGACACCCAGTACGCGTTCACCCGTCCGGTCGCCGACCACATGTTCCGCAACTACGACGGCGTGCTGAAGGTCGACGGCGAGGTCGGCAACAAGAAGGCCTACGACCCGCGCACCTGGGGCAAGCTCGCCGAGGCGTCCATGGCCGCCCGTGTCGTGGAGGCCTGCCGGAACCTGCGCTCCGCGGGCACCCGCCTCAAGTAACACCTGCGGGAGTGCGAGCCCGGCACCCGCCACGGTGCCGGGCTCTTCCGTATGCTCGCCGCATGCCCGACGTCCGGCTGTCCTCCCCGCAGGGCAAGTGGATTCTGTTCACCACGGTCCTCGGCTCCAGCATGGCCCTGCTCGACTCGACCGTGGTCAACGTCGCCCTCCCGCGCATCGGCCGCGACCTCGACGCCGACCTCGCCGCACTGCAGTGGACCGTCAACGCCTACATGGTCACGCTGGCCGGACTGATCCTGCTGGGCGGGGCGCTGGGCGACCGGTTCGGGCGGCGCAGGGTGTTCGTCATCGGGGTGCTGTGGTTCGCCGTGGCGTCCCTACTGTGCGGCCTCGCCCCGAACGCCGGCATCCTCGTCGCCGCCCGGGCGCTCCAGGGGGTCGGGGGCGCGCTGCTCACGCCGGGCTCGCTCGCGCTCATCCAGGCGTCCTTCCACCCCGACGACCGGGGCCGCGCGGTGGGTCTGTGGTCCGGCTTCGGCGGGATCGGCGCGGCCGTCGGCCCCTTCGTCGGCGGCTGGCTGGTGGACGGACCCGGCTGGCGATGGGTATTCCTCCTCAACGTGCCGCTCGCGCTGCTCTGCGCCCCCGTCGCCGTACGCCATGTGCCGGAGTCGGCGGGCGGGGAGGCCGAGGGCCGGTTCGACGTCCTCGGCGCGGCGCTCGGCGCGGTCGCCCTCGCGCTGGTGACGTACGCGCTGATCGAGGCCGACGAGGGCTCCCTCCTCGTCGCCGTCTCCGCGGTCGCGGGTCTGGCCGCCGCGGTCGCCTTCGTCCTTGTCGAGAAGCGCCGCCCGGCCCCGATGATGCCGCTCGGCATCTTCGCCTCCCGCCAGTTCTCGGCGGTCAACGTGGTCACCCTGTGTGTGTACGCGGCCTTCGGCGGCTTCTTCTTCCTCGCCACGCTCCAGCTCCAGGTCGTCGTCGGCTGGTCCGCGCTGGCCGCCGGCACGGCCCTGCTGCCCACGACCGCGCTGATGCTGCTGCTCTCCGCCCGCTCCGGCGCACTGGGCGACCGGATCGGCCCGCGCATCCCGCTCACCGTCGGGCCGCTGCTGTGCGCGGCCGGGATGCTGCTGATGCTCCGGGTGGGGCCCGGCGCCTCGTACGCCACCGAGGTGCTGCCCGCGCTGCTGGTGCTCGGCCTCGGCATGGTCACCCTGGTGGCGCCGCTCACCGCGACGGTCCTCGCCTCCGTGGACACCTCCCGGGCGGGCCTGGCCAGCGGCATCAACAACGCCGCCGCCCGTGCGGCCGGTCTCGTGGCGGTGGCCGCGCTGCCGCTGCTCGCCGGCATGGGGCCCGAGGCGTACCGGCTGCCGGACGCCTTCGACGACGCGTTCGGCCGGGCGATGGTCCTGTGCGCGGGCGTCCTGGTCGCCGGGTCCGCCATCGCCCTCGCGACGGTACGCCGCCCGGCCCCGGACTGCAGCAGGCCGGAGTGCCGTACTCATGGCAGCGTGGCGGTGCCCCCGCTGGAGGCGGGGAGGGAGCGCGGCGGCGAGGCACGCTGATGTACGAGACTGGACCCATGTCCATTCACGAAAACCTCCTCGGGGGCCCGCCCCCGACCCACCTCCCCGACGACCCCGGCCCGCGCGAGCTGCTCGCGTCCGGCACCTCGCCCGCCGACGTCGCCGCCCAGCACCCCACCTCCTCGCTGGCCTGGGCGCGGCTGGCCGACGAGGCGTTCGAGCGGAGCAGCGTCGTGGAGTCGTACGCGTACGCCCGGACGGGCTACCACCGCGGACTGGACGCGCTGCGCCGCAACGGCTGGAAGGGCCACGGCCCGGTGCCGTGGGAGCACGAGCCCAACAGGGGCTTCCTGCGCGCCCTGCACGCCCTGGCCCGCGCCGCGCAGGCGATCGGCGAGCAGGAGGAGTACGAGCGCTGCTCGCAGTTCCTGAAGGACTCCTCCCCGACGGCGGCCCAGGTCCTGGGCTGAGCCGTTGTTTGCCCGAGGCCCGCCTGTGAGCAGGCGGGCCTTGCGGTTTCGGGGGACGATACGCAGGATGCCCCGTGGGGACCGGGGCCCCCGTGCCGGTAACGGCAGGGGCGGACCGCTACCCGGAGTACATTTCAGGAGACAGCGATGTCCCACGAGGCTCACGAGCCCGAGACCCCGCATCTCGACTTCAACGGGACCACCCCGTACGAGGACTACGTCAAGGCCGACGTCCTCACCCACCTCCAGCACACCCTCTCCGACGATCCCGGAGAGATGGTCTTCCTGGTCACCACCCAGGTGATGGAGCTGTGGTTCACCGTCATCGTCCACGAGTGGGAGACCGCGGCGAAGGCGCTGCGCGAGGACGACGTACCGACCGCGGTCGACGCGCTGCGGCGGTCGCGGCGGGAGCTGGAGGCGCTGAACGCCTCCTGGCGGCCGCTGAGCGGCCTGACCCCCGCCCAGTTCAACTCCTACCGCGGCGCCCTCGGCGAGGGGTCCGGCTTCCAGTCGGCGATGTACCGGCGCATGGAGTTCCTGCTCGGCGACAAGTCCGCGTCCATGCTGGTCCCGCACCGGGGCGCGCCGCGCGTGCACGCCGAGCTGGAGAAGGCGCTGCACGAACCGAGCCTCTACGACGAGGTGCTGCGGTTCCTGGCGCGGCGCGGGCACGCGATCCCGGACGAGGTGCTGCGGCGCGACGTGTCGCAGAAGTACGAGCCGTCGGCGCAGGTGGAGGCGGTGTGGACGGCCGTCTACGCGGGCGACGAGCGGGACGAGGTCGCCCGCCTGGGCGAGGCCCTGACCGATGTCGCCGAGCTGGTGTGGCGCTGGCGCAACGACCACCTGGTCGCCACACGTCGCGCGATGGGCGCCAAGACCGGTACCGGCGGGTCCGCCGGGGTGGCCTGGCTGGAGAAGCGGGCGCAGAAGAGCGTGTTCCCCGAGCTGTGGACGGCGAGGTCCTATGTCTGAGCTGGCGCTGAGGGCGGAGAAGCTGGACGCCGCCGATGAACTGGCCGCCAAGCGGCAGGAGTTCACCCTCGACGACGTGGTCTACCTTGACGGCAACTCACTGGGCGCGCTCCCCGTGGCCGTCCCCGGACGGGTCGAGGACGTCGTACGCCGGCAGTGGGGCGAGCTGCGGATCCGGTCCTGGACCGAAGGCGGCTGGTGGACGGCGCCGGAGCGGATCGGTGACCGGATCGCGCCGCTGGTCGGCGCGGCGGCCGGGCAGATCGTGGTCGGCGACTCCACCAGTGTGAATGTCTTCAAGGCACTCGTGGGCGCGGTGCGGCTGGCGCGGTCGGCGCGGTCGGCCGGTCCCGGGCGGGACGAGATCCTGGTCGACGCGACCACGTTCCCCACGGACGGCTACATCGCCGCTTCGGCGGCCCGGATGACCGGCTGCACGCTGCGTCCGGTCGCGCCGTCCGAGGTCCCGGACGCGCTGGGCGACCGCACGGCGGCGGTGCTGCTCAACCACGTCGACTACCGCACCGGACGGCTGCACGATCTGCCGTCGCTGACGGCCACCGTGCACGCGGCGGGGGCGCGGGTCGTCTGGGACCTGTGCCACAGCGCGGGCGCGCTGCCGGTCGGGCTGGACGAGCACGGCGTGGACCTGGCGGTCGGCTGCACCTACAAGTACCTGAACGGTGGCCCCGGTTCACCGGCGTTCCTGTACGTGCGCGCCGATCTGCAGGACCGTTTCGACTCCCCGCTGCCCGGCTGGAACTCCCACGCGGAGCCCTTCGGGATGCGTGCGGACTACCAGCCGGCGGCGGGCGCGCTGCGCGGGCGCGTCGGCACGCCCGACATCCTCTCCATGCTCGCCCTGGAGGCGGCCCTGGAGGTCTGGGACGGCGTGACGGTCGACGCGGTGCGGGCCAAGTCGCTCGCGCTGACGGACTTCTTCCTGGAGTGCGTCGGGGAGTACGTGGCCGAGGGCCGGGTCGAGTGCGTGACGCCGCGGGCGCACGGGGAGCGGGGGAGCCAGGTCGCGTTGCGGTGCGAGGACGCGGGTGAGGTGATGAAGCGGTTGATCGAGCGGGGCGTGGTCGGCGACTTCCGTCATCCGGATGTGCTGCGGTTCGGGTTCACTCCGCTGTACGTCGGGTTCGCGGAGGTGGAGCGGGCGGCGGGGGTGCTGGCGGAGGTGTTGGCGGAGGTGCTGGCGTGATCGGGGGCCGGGGGGTGACGTCGTACGGGGTCGCCTCCCGGCCCGCTGACCGAGCGTGACATCCCCATGTCGGGGCACGTGGCCGCCCTGATACCGTCCGGCCGAACGGCCGCGTTCCCGCCCGGTCCGTCACCCACGTTGTATCGCTGAGAGGTTGGAGCATGACGGACGACGTCGCAGCCGCCCGGGCCGCCGCCGAGGAGCAGTCGGCGCTCTCCCATCCGCCCGTCGAACCCGACGCCACGGTGACGTACGGCGACGATCCCGACCAGCTGATAGACCTCTACGCGCCGCGCGGGGCGGACGGGCCCGCGCCCGTCGTCGTGGTGCTGCACGGCGGTGCCTGGCGGGCGCCGTACGACCGGCGTCACATCAGCCCGTTCGCGGCCTTCCTGGCCGGGCGGGGTTTCGCCGTGGCCAGTGTCGAGTACCGGCGCGGTGCGGGGGAGGCGGGCGGTTCCGCGGTCGCCGGGCGGTGGCCTGACACGTTCGACGATGTCGCCGCCGCGATGGATGCCCTGCCGGCGTTGATCCGGGCGCAGCTGCCGGGGGCTGATCCGCGGCGGGTCGTCCTGACCGGTCACTCGGCCGGTGGTCATCTGGCGCTGTGGGCTGCCGCGCGGCATCTGCTGCCTGCCGACTGCCCCTGGCGCACGGATGCTCCTCCGCCGCTGCGGGGTGTTGTCGCGCTCGCGCCGATTGCCGACCTTGCGGTTGCCGACAAGCTTGGTGTGTGCGGTGATGCGGTGCGTCAACTCCTTGGTGGTGACGATCAATTCGCCGAGCGGCGGGTCAGTGCGGATCCTGCGCTGCTGCTTCCCACTGGTATCGCCACGACCCTGGTGCAGGGGCGCGCCGACGTGGACGTGCCGCAGGCGGTTGCTGAGGCGTATGCGGAGGCGGCGGCGAAGGCGGGGGAGGTGGTGGGGGTGACGTTGCTGGAGGACGTGGGGCACTTTCCGCTGATCGATCCGGCGGCGGATGCGTGTGCTGTGGTGGCGGAGGAGATCACCCAGCTGGCGTGGTGAAGCGCCGGTGCGGTCGAGGGGTCTCCACCTGCTGGTCCGCGAAGTCGGGTAAGTGAGCGTAACCATGTGTAGGTGAGTGTCGTTGTCAGGGTATGAATCTGACGGAATGGGCGAAGACGCAGGGCGTGCATCCGCAGACCGCGTATCGCTGGTTCCGTGAGGGGACGCTGCCGGTACCGGCTCAGCGGGTCGGGCCGCGCACGATCCTGGTGAACATCGACGCGAACATCACGCCCGAGGCCATCGGCGGTCTGGGCCTGTATGCCCGGGTGTCCTCGCACGATCAGAAGACCGATCTGGAACGCCAGGTCGCCCGGCTGTCGGCGTGGGCGGCGCAGGCCGGTCACCGAGTCGTTCGTGTCGAGGCGGAGATCGCTTCCGGGATGAACGGCTGCCGGTCCAAGGCCCGGCGTCTGCTGGCCGACCCGAACGTGACCACCGTGGTGGTGGAGCACAAGGACCGGCTCGGCCGGACGAACGTCGAACTTGTCGAGGCCGCCTTGTCCGCGACGGGCCGTCGCCTGGTGGTGGTGGACGACGGCGAGGTCGAAGACGACCTGGTGCGGGACATGGTGGAGGTACTGACGTCGTTCTGCGCCCGTCTGTACGGGCGCAGGTCGGCGAAGAACCGCGCCCGCAAGGCACTGGAAGCGGCCGAACATGGCTGACCTCCGCCCGATCGCCGCGCCGTTCGTCGCTCTCGGCCCGTCCGGTGTGGCGGTACGTACCCGGCTGAGGGACCTCACGCCCGCGGATGAGAAGGCTCTGCGCGTGGTGGGTGCACACCTGGGCTCGCTCGCCTCGAAGGACCTCAAAGCGCGTTGCGCGCACGGCCTGGAGCACTCCACCGAGTCATGGGCAGCCCGTAAGCGGGACCTGACGGCTGAGTCGTCGTCCAGGTGGGCCGGGTCGATCACACGGGCCACGCACGACCAGTGGGCGCTCGCCCGGCGCGGCCAGGCCGCGCACGTCCAGTCCCTCGAAGCCGGTATCACGACGATCCGCCACCGGCTGTCGCTGCCGGTCGGCCAGAAGGGCACCAAGCGGACTCCGGGCGGCTACCGCTGCGCGCACGAGTGGTTTAACAAAGCACGCCGCCTGCATGTGCTGGAGGACCGGCTCGACCAGGTCCGGGCTGACCGGGAAGCGGGCCGGGTGCACGTCGTGCGTGGCGGTAAACGTCTGCTGGCCACCCGTGACAACCTCGACACCGCGCAGCTCACCGAGGCCGAGTGGCGTGAGCGGTGGGAAGCGGGGCGCTGGTTCCTCCAGGCGGACGGCGAGTCGGGGAAAAGGTTCGGCAACGAGACGATCCGCATCACCCCCCAGGGCGAAGTGTCGATCAGGCTCCCGGCCCCGCTCGCCCACCTGGCGAACGCCAAGCACGGCCGGTACGTACTCGCCGCAAAGGTACGCTTCCCCCACCGGGGGCAGGAGTGGGCCGACCGCGTGGAGGCGAACCGGGCCGTGGCCTACCGTATCCACTACGACACGGGACGCGGGCGCTGGTACGTGGACGCCTCCTGGCAGATCCCACCCACCCAGACCATCTCACTCAAAGCCGCCCTCGCCGATGGCGTGATCGGCGTGGACACCAACGCCGACCACCTCGCCGCATGGCGCCTCGATACGCACGGCAACCCGACTGGCCGGCCGCGCCGGTTCTTCTACGACCTGTCCGCAGGCGCCCAGCACCGCGACGCCCAGGTACGGCACGCCCTCACGCGGCTGCTGAACTGGGCCAAGACCTGCGGCGTCAAGGCCATCGCGGTCGAAGACCTCGACTTCCAGACCGAGAAGACCAGAGAGAAGCACGGGCGCAAGCGCCGATTCCGACAACTCATCTCCGGCATGCCCACCGGCAAGCTCCGCGCCCGGCTGACCTCCATGGCCGACGCCACAGGTATCACGATCATCGCTGTGGACCCGGCCTACACCAGCAAGTGGGGCGCCCAGCACTGGCAAAAGCCGATGGCCGGCCCCACCCGTAGGACCACCCGGCACGATGCGGCGAGCATCGCGATCGGACGACGCGCCCAGGGACACCCGATCCGGCGACGGACGACACCGCCCCGTGCACACCAGAGCGATGTGCACGGGCATCGGACCGTCCAGGCCGACCGGCATGCCCCTGGGCGTGAGGGACCCCGCCCCCGCATCCCCGGACCACGGACACGATCCGTGCCGCCGGACGCGGCGAGTACGCGGGCAACCAGGACATCCAAAACCGTTCGGGGTGTCCGCAGTGACCAGGAATGGGTCCAAGACTCACTCCTGCTCACTGATTAGGAGCGGTGTCATACCCCTGGTACCTGAGAGTTACCCCGTGAGTGAGTCCCTCGGCGGGACGCGCGTTACCTGCGGTGATCCGTAACTTCCCTTCCTGAACGGCCCGATGGGCGGGCCGACGGGGAGGGTGGCGATGGCGCGCCGGGGTGGGACGGGGAGCACGGGTGCGTGGGGGTGGGCCGGGGGGTGGTTGCGCAGCCCGGCGCTTGCGGGGTGCCGTCGCGCCCACCCGTGCCGCCCCAGCGGCACGACTGCCCGCGGAAACGGGGGGAGCGGTGGGGACGGTGGGGCGGCTGGCCGCGGGAACGGGAGCGGTGGGGACGGTGGGGCGGCTGGCCGGGGGAGCGGTGGGGCGGCTGCCTGCGGGAGCGGGGGGAGCGGCGGGGACGGTCGCGCGGGTGGCCGCGGGAACGGGGGGAGCGGCGGGCGCGGTGGGGCGGCTTGCCGCGGGAGCGGCAGGGGCCGCGGCACGGCTGGCCGCGGGGGTGGGCGGTTGCGGCGGGGGGTGTTGGCGTTGGGGGTGGCGGGGGCGGTTGTACTGCCGTTGGGTGGGGCCGGGCGGGGGCAGGTGCCTGCGCCGGTGCCCGTTGTGGTTGCGGCGCCCTCCGTGGACACCCTTCAGGCGACCTACGCCGCTCACCGGGCGGGTGCTGAGGAAGCCGCGCGGATGGCTGCCGCGTATGGGGATCGACGGCGGGCCGGTGCCGAGCGGGCGCTGGCCGGGCGGCAGTTGCTGTACTTCGACGGGCGTGGGGCCGGGCTGGTCACCGAGGTGCTCGGTGATCTCGCGGGCGCCGGCCGTGTCGCCGTCCTGGCGCCCGGATCCGACACCTCGATCGACACCTACGGCCGGTTCCGTGCCGCCGCCCTCACCCTGAACGAGCGGCTCGGTGAGCGTGCCGCGGTCGTGGCCTGGCTCGGCTACGAGACGCCCGGCACCTTCAGCACCGCCGTCGCCACCACCGGCCGCGCGGAGGAGGCCGCGCCCGGACTCCGGGCGCTGGTGGACGACGTGCGTGCCGTCGCCGGACAGCGGGCCCGTGTCTCCCTCCTGTGCCACTCCTACGGCTCCGTCGTCTGCGCCCGCGCCGCCGACGGCCTCGACGTCGACGACATCGCCCTCCTCGGCAGCCCCGGCACCAGCGCCGACACCGCCGCCGATCTGCACACCCGGGCCAGGATCTGGCCCGCCCGGGGCGCCGAAGACTGGGTCGAGAACGTCCCGCTGCGGGACCGCACCCAGGCCGCGGTGTTCGCCTACGAGTCGGGGCTGGTACGGCCGTCCGGGTACTGACCAACTCCGTACTGACCGGTAACCCGTGTGTGGCCTGCGTAGTACCTGAGAGGGACGCCCGGGAACCCGTCTCGGCGGGGACGACCGCCACCACCCGGTCGGCCTACCGTGTGAGCGTGACCGAGACAACTCACCAGCAGACCCCCGCCGCCCCGCACGGCGACGGGGCCGGGACGCGCAGCCCGGAGTACCGGCTGGCCCAGAACGCCCTGCGGGGACTGCGCCAGGACCTGTTCCAGGACCCCTTCGCCTACCGCCCGCTGCCGCCCCGGCGCACGGACGGCCCGTTCGTCCGTCGGCTGCCCGGCCCGCTGCGGCAGGCCGCGCAGCACCTTCCGCACGCGGTGGTGGCGGGGGCCGCGCTGCTCGCGCTGTGCGTGGGCGCGGTGAGCGGTGGCCTGCCCGGCGGTGACGTGCCGGCCCTGCTCTCGGGCCTCCTGTGCGCGCTGCCGATCGTGGCCACGCTGGTGCGGCCGATCGGCGCGTTCTGGCTGTCGCTCGCCGTGACCCCGGTGATCGCGGTGATCAACGGCAGCGGATGGGACTGGCCGTGGATGCCCGGCGCGTTCATCTGCCACCTGACGGTGCTGGTCGTCGTGGCACTGCGCACCCGGCCCCGCACCGCCGCCTGGATGTGGGTGCTGACCGCCGCGTACGCCTTCCTCTCGGACGTTTTCTTCGGCGGGTCGTACTACTACACCAACAGCGGCCCCATGATGGTGACGTCTGCCTTCGCCCTGCTCGTGGTCTCCCTGTGGCACGTCCGGCACACCGCCCAGCAGGAGGTGACTGCCCAGCAGACGGTGACGGCGCACGAGCGGTCCCGGCGCACGGCGCTGGAGGAGCGCACCACCATCGCCCGCGAGCTGCACGACGTGGTGGCCCACCACATGTCGGTCGTCGCCATCCAGGCCGAGGCCGCGCCCTACCGGGTGGAGAACCCGCCGCCCGAGCTGGAGCGCGCCTTCGCCACCATCCGGGAGAACGCGGTGGCCGCCCTCACCGAGCTGCGCCGCATCCTCGGCGTGGTCCGCGCCGAGGACTACGAGGCCCCGGACGCCCCCCAGCCCACCCTGGCCGACCTGGACGCCCTGCTGGTCAATGTGCGCGGCGCCGGTCTGGACGTGGAGAAGGCGGTGACCGGGGCGGTGCGGGAGCTGCCGCAGGGCGTGGAGCTGTCGGCGTACCGGATCGTGCAGGAGGCGCTGAGCAACAGCCTGCGGCACGCGCCCGGCGCGAGCGCCCGCGTGGAGATCGGGTACGTCCTCGGCGGGCTCGGTCTGCGCGTCGTCAACGGCCCCGCGCCCGAGCCGAACCTCGTCAAGCCCGCCCGTCACCCGGCCACCACCCCTGAAGGAGGGCTTCGCCCGCACCCTTCGATGGGCGCCGGTCACGGCATCACCGGCATGCGCGAGCGGGTCACCATGCTGAACGGCGAGATGACGGCCGGCCCCACCGGCGACGGCGGCTACGAGGTCGCGGTGTTCCTGCCGGTCGCCACGGCGGACGAGGGTGACGCATGACGATCCGTGTGCTGATCGCGGACGACCAGATGATGGTGCGCGAGGGCTTCTCGGTCCTGCTGGGCGCGATGCCCGACATCGAGGTCGTCGGCGAGGCCGTCAACGGCCGGGAGGCGGTCGAACGGGTCCGCGAGCTCGCCCCCGACGTCGTCCTGATGGACATCCGCATGCCCGAGCTGAACGGCATCGAGGCGACCCGGGAGATCGTCGCCGCCGACGGCGGCGCGAAGGTCCTCGTCCTGACCACCTTCGACCTCGACGAGTACGTCTACCAGGCGCTGCGCGCGGGCGCCTCCGGCTTCCTGCTCAAGGACGCCTCCGCCCGCCAACTCGCCGACGGCGTCAGGGTCGTCGCGTCCGGCGAGGCGCTGCTCGCCCCCACCGTCACCCGGCGCCTGATCACCGAGTTCTCGAAGCTCTCCGAGGCGCCGCGGCTGATGCCGTCCGCGCAGGAGGCGTACGGCGACCTGACCGAGCGGGAGACGGAGGTGCTGGTGCTGATCGCGCAGGGCCTGTCGAACGCGGAGATCGCCGGGCGGCTGGTGGTCGCCGAGTCGACGATCAAGACACACGTCAGCCGCATCCTGGTGAAACTCGGTCTGCGGGACCGCACGCAGGCGGCGGTGTTCGCGTACGAGGCGCGGCTGGTCACGCCGGGCTGACCCCCTGGTCAGAGGGCCGGGTGCCGGGCTACCGTCCGTTCATGACAGCGCTTGACCGCCTCACGTTCAACCCCTGGGACCCCGCGTTCCTCGCCGACCCGTACCCCGCCTACGCCGAGCTGCGGCAACAGGGCCGGGTGCGGTACTTCGAGCCGACGGACCAGTGGCTGGTCGCCCATCATGCGGACGTCTCCGCGCTGCTGCGCGACCGCCGTCTGGGACGGACCTACCAGCACCGCTTCACCCACGAGGAGTTCGGCCGCACCGCCCCGCCGCCGGAGCACGAGCCGTTCCACACCCTCAACGACCACGGGATGCTGGACCTCGAACCGCCGGACCACACCCGCATCCGCCGCCTGGTGTCGAAGGCCTTCACCCCGCGCACGGTCCAGCAGCTGCGGCCGTACGTCGAGCGGCTGGCCGGTGAGCTGGTCGACGCCCTGGTGGCGGCGGGCGGCGGTGACCTGCTCAGGGACGTGGCCGAGCCGCTGCCGGTCGCGGTGATCGCCGAGATGCTGGGCATCCCGGAGGCGGACCGCGCCCCGCTGCGCCCCTGGTCGGCGGACATCTGCGGGATGTACGAGCTGAACCCGCCGGAGGAGACGGCAGCGAAGGCCGTACAGGCGTCCGTCGAGTTCTCCGACTACCTGCGCGAGCTGATCGCCGAGCGCCGCAAGAACCCGGGCGACGACCTGATCTCCGGCCTGATCGCCGCCCACGACGAGGACGACGACCGGCTCACCGAGCAGGAGATGATCTCCACCTGCGTGCTGCTGCTGAACGCGGGCCACGAGGCCACCGTGAACTCCACGGTGAACGGCTGGTGGGCGCTGTTCCGCCACCCCGACCAGCTCGCCGCCCTGCGCGCGGACCACTCCCTGGTCCCCTCCGCGGTCGAGGAGCTGATGCGCTACGACACCCCGCTCCAGCTCTTCGAGCGCTGGGTGCTCGACGAGATCGAGATCGACGGCCAGGTGATCCCGAGGGGCGCGGAGATCGCGATGCTCTTCGGCTCCGCCAACCACGACCCGGCCGTCTTCACCGACCCGGAGCGCCTGGACCTCACCCGCCGCGACAACCCCCACATCTCCTTCAGCGCCGGCATCCACTACTGCATCGGCGCCCCCCTGGCCCGCATCGAACTGGCGGCCTCGATGACGGCCCTCCTGCAGAAGGCCCCGACCCTACGCCTCGCGGCGGAACCCCGACGCAAACCGAACTTCGTGATCAGGGGACTGGAGGGACTGCCCGTGGAACTGGGCTGATCACCCGTTCGGCTGATCACTGGTCGATTCCGGGCGAGGGACGTGAAGGGCTCGTCAAACTGGTGCCCGCCTGCGGAAGACCTGCGAGCTGAAACCAAAAAAGAAGGGGGAGGGCCGGATGATTCGGACGTACAAGTTCCTCATGCGGCCCACGGTCCGTCAGACGATCGCACTGCGCGAGATGCTGGCCGACCACTGCTCCCTGTACAACGGCGCACTCCAGGAACGCCGCGATGCCTACCGGCACGCCTCGAAGACCACCGTCCGATACGGTGGCCAGTCTGCCCAACTCAAGGACATCCGGGCATTCGACCCCGAGCGCCAGGGCCGCTGGTCGTTCTCCAGCCAACAAGCGACCCTCCGGCGTCTGGACAAGGCGTTCGCCTCGTTCTTCCGGCGTGTGCAGGCTGGCGAGAAGCCGGGCTATCCGCGGTTCCGGTCAGGCAAGCGGTTCGACACCGTGGAGTTCCCGAAGGACGGCGACGGCTGCCGATGGGACTCCACCCCGCACGACCCCGTCACCCGCGTCCGCCTTCAAGGCGTCGGGCACGTCAAGGCGCACCAGCACCGGCCCGTGGCCGGCAAGGTCAAGACGATCTCGGTGAAGAGGGAGGGGCACCGCTGGTACATCATCCTCACCGCCGAGCAGACCGCGCCCGAAGCGCTCCCGGCGACCGGTTCGGTGGTCGGCATCGACATGGGCTTGGCCAACTTCCTCGCCGACTCGGGCGGCGGATTCGTACCCAACCCACGTTATGGACACAAGGCCGCCGCGAAGCTGGAAGCCGCACAGCAGGCGCTCAGCCGGTGCAAGCGCGGCAGCAAGCGACGCCGCAAGGCCGTGGAAGCCGTGGCCCGGCTGTACCGCAAGGTCCGCCGTCAGCGTCTGGACCACGCGCACAAGACCGCGCTCGATCTTGTCCGTGAGCACGACTTCATCGCGCACGAAGACCTCAAGATCCGCAACATGAGCAAGGCCCCCGAGCCGAAGCCGGACCCCGAACAGCCAGGCAGCTTCCTGCCCAACGGGGCCGGCGCGAAAGCAGGACTCAACCGCTCGATCGCCGATGCCGGATGGGGGGTGTTCCTCGCGATCCTGGCCGTCAAGGCGGAAGGAGCCGGACGGCAAGTGATGGCGGTGGACCCCCGCAACACCTCCCGGCGGTGCCCCGAATGTGGGCACACCGCCGAAGAGAACCGGCCCACACAGGAGAAGTTCCACTGCGTCGCCTGCGGCCACCACGCGCACGCGGACACAGTAGGCGCCCTGAACGTTCTACGGGCCGGGCTGGTCCGCCGCGAAGCCACACCGGCATAGCGAGAAGCCCCTCGTTCATGAAGGGGAGGAGTCACGACGGTTATGGCGGAGCGGCGGCGCGCGTCATCCCAGTTGTCCGTGGACATGTTCGAGAGGATCGTCGAGTTCGCCGAGCGTGAGGACGAGACCGTCAGGTGCGAGTTCATCAACGGACGGATCGCGCTCAGGAAAGGGACCAACGGCAATCACGGCGCGATCATCATGTGGCTGGTCCGTCAGTGCATGCAGTCCAGGCCCGAACTCGATCTCAGCCCGGTACAGGGGCTGAAGGTGGAGTCCTACTGCAAGGGCCGGGCCCGGCCGGACGCGGTGCTCGCGCCCGTCGCCCACTTTGCCGGGCAGGGGGACTGGGCGGAGCCCGAAGGCGTGCTGATGACGGTGGAGGTCACCTCCTTCGACTCGGACACGCACGATCGCGACCGTGTGGAGAAGCCCCAGGCCTACGCCGAGTCCGGGATCCCCGTCTACCTGCTGATCGACCGCGACCATCGCTCCGTCCTCGTGCACAGCGACCCGGACCCGGTGGTCGGCTACCGGAATGTCCAGAAGCGCCGGCTGGGCCAGAAGGTCGTGCTTCCGCCCCCCGTCGGCATCACGTTCGACACCGACGACCTCAAGCCGTACATGGACTGACCACCCAGCCGGCCCCTGTCACGCCACCATGTCCCTGCGCCGCAACCCGGCCAGCCCCGCTGCTACCAGCGCCGTCGCGAGCGCCGTGAGGATCAGTGCCGGGGGCCATTCCATGTCCCCGCCCGGCAGCTTCGGCAGATGGCCGAAGGGCGACAGATTCAGCACCGCCCGGGGGGCGTCGAGGGCCGGGCCGATCCAGCCGATCAGCAGCACCGCGCCGGCCACACCCCACGCGCCTCTCGCCGCCCCGGGCACCAGCCCGTACAGCAGCACCGCGACCCCGCCGACCGCCCAGACCGCCGGGACCTGCACCAGACACGCGCCCAGGATCGGGCCCGCCTGCTCGCCGTGGCCGAGGGCGAGCCCCACTCCCCCGAGCAGCATCAGCAGCACCGCCCCGCCGAACGCCACCGCCAGGTGCCCGGCGGCCCAGCGCATCTGCCCGACCGCCCCCGCGAGCACCGGTTCGGCGCGGCCCGAGGTCTCCTCTCCGTGCAGCCGCAGTACCGACGCCACGACGTACAGGGCGGCCACCAGCCCGAGGATGCCGACCATCGCGGCGAGGAACGCGTCCGTCAGCCCCGACTGCCCGCCCATCCGCCGGAAGATCTCCCGCGCGCTCTCGTTGTCGGCGACGAGATCGGCCGCCCCCTCGGCCATCCCGCCGTACACCAGCCCCGCCAGCAGGAACCCGATGCCCCAGCCGAGCACACCGCCCCGCTGCAGCCGCCAGGCCAGCGCGCCGGCGCTGCCCAGCCGCCCGGCGGCCGGCCCCGGACGGCTGGGCAGGAAGCTCATGCCGAGGTCCCGGCGCCCGGCGAGCGCGTACGCCACCGCCGCCTGGAGCAGCACCGCGCCGGCGAACAGGCCCAGCACCCACCACCGTTCGTCGGCGAAGGCCCGCAGGTTGGTCAGCCATCCGAGCGGTGACGCCCAGGTCAGCGGGGACGAGCCGTCGACCGTCGCGGAGTCGCCCGCCGCCCGCAGCACGAACGCGGCCCCCAGCACGGCCGCCGTCAGCCCCCGCGCGAGCCGCGCGCTCTCCGTCAGCTGCGCCAGGATCGCCGCCGTCGTCGCGAAGAGCATCCCCGTACCGGCGAGCCCCAGCCCGAACGCCAGCGCGCCCGCAGCGCCCTGCCCGGCAAGGCCGGCCGTCACCAGCAGCGCCAGCGCCCCGTTGGCGACGGCCGCCGCGAGCAGCGCCGCCGTCAACGCGGCCCTGCGGCCCACCATCCCGGACGCCACCAGCTCCTGACGCCCGCTCTCCTCCTCGTCCCGGGTGTGCCGTACGACCACCAGCAGACCGGCCACGGCGGCCAGCGCGCCCGCGTACAGCCCGACCCGCCATGCGGTCAGTGCGCCGAGGGAGTCGCCGAGGACGGGGCCGATCATGGCCCGCAGGGAGGAGTTGGCGGCCATCTGCGCGACCAGGTCGGCGCGCTCGGCGGGAGTGCCGTACAGCCCCTCCAGCGTGCTCGGCATGGACAGCACCATCAGGGCGTTCACCCCGACCCAGATAGGGATCATCACCCGGTCCCGGCGCAGCGCGAAACGCAGCAGGACGCCGGTGCCGGCGAACTGGCGTGCGCTCGCGGGCCGTACGGCGTAGGCGGCGGCGCTCATCGGACGGTCACCTCGTCCTGGTAGTGCCGCAGGAACAGCTCCTCCAGCGTCGGCGGAGTGGACGTCAGCGAGCGCACGCCCGACGCGCTCAGCGAGCGCAGCACCGCGTCGAGCCCGTCGGTGTCGACCTGGAGCCGCACCCGGTGGCCCCGTATGTCGAGGTCGTGCACGCCGGGTAGTGCGGCGAGTCCGTTCGGCGGGCCGGCGAGTTCGGCGCTCACGCTGGTCCGGGTCAGATGGCGGAGCTCGGCGAGCGAGCCGGTCTCCACGGTCCGTCCCTTGCGGATGATGCTGACCCGGTCGCACAGCTCCTCCACCTCGCTGAGGATGTGCGACGACAGCAGCACGGTCCGCCCGCGCTCCCGCTCCTCGGCGACACAGCGCCGGAAGACCTCCTCCATCAGCGGGTCGAGGCCGGACGTCGGCTCGTCGAGGATCAGCAGGTCGACGTCGGAGGCGAACGCGGCGACCAGGGCGACCTTCTGCCGGTTGCCCTTGGAGTACGTGCGCCCCTTCTTCGTCGGGTCCAGCTCGAACCGCTCGGTCAGCTCGGCGCGGCGGTGCCGGTCCAGGCCCCCGCGCAGCCTCCCGTACAGGTCGATGACCTCGCCGCCGGAGAGGTTCCGCCACAGCGTCACGTCACCGGGGACGTAGGCGATACGGCGATGGATCTCCACGGCGTCCGTCCAGGGGTCCCGGCCGAGCACCTGGGCGGCACCGGAGTCGGCGCGCAGCAGGCCGAGCAGGACCCGGATGGTGGTGGACTTGCCGGAGCCGTTGGGGCCGAGGAAGCCGTGGACCTCTCCGGACTCGACACTCAGATCGAGCCCGTCCAGTGCGTGGGTCCGGCCGAACGCCTTGTGCAGTCCGGACACGGTGATGGCCTTCGTCATGCTTCGGAACGTACGCTAACTTCAGAAATTTGTGAAGTTAAGGAAGCGTATAAAACGCTGGTTAGACTTGATCCGCCGGACCCATGGCGCTTGAGCAGGGGAGATGATCGGATCATGACGGAGCCGAGCGGGGCGGCCCGGGATCCCGAGGCGGTCTCGCGGTTCGTCGAGAGCTTCGCGGCGCAGCTGGTGGAGGCCGGGCTGCCGCGGATGCCCGCCCGTGTCTTCGCGGCCCTGCTGGCCTCCGACACCGGGGTGCTGACCTCCGCCGAACTGGGCGAACGCCTCAGGATCTCACCGGCCGCCGTGTCCGGGGCGGTGCGCTATCTCGCGCAGCAGCACATGGTCTCCCGCGAGCGCGAACCCGGCTCCCGGCGGGAGCGGTACCGGGTCCACGGCGACCAGTGGTACGAGGCCCTCACCAACCGCGAGGCCGTCATCAGGCGCTGGGAGGACGCCCTCCGCGAGGGCGTCACCAGCCTGGGCGAGGACACCCCGGCGGGCCGCCGGCTGGCGGAGACGCTGGCCTTCTTCGAGTTCGTGGAGAAGGAGGTCGAGGCGATGATGGGGCGCTGGCGGGTGTATCGCGAGGAGCGGTTCGGGCGGGGGTGAGGGGTGACAGGGTACGGGTGAGTGACTGATCGGTTACACTGAGTGGTGACTGGTCCGCATCACGGGGAGGGCGCATCATGACAGTCATGGCAGAGCGACCGATGACAAGCGGCACCGAGTCCGACAGCTTCGAGGACCTGCTGAGGACCCTCGACGAGCTGGACGTGCCCGACGGCTACAAAGCCGAGATCATTAGGGGGAACATCGTCGTGTCGCCGTGGTCCAAGGGCTACTACCTCGACGTCATGGAGCTGGTGTGCGAACAGCTGCGGCCGTACCTTCCCGCAGAGCACCGGATCAGCTATGGCCCGTTCCTGTACGTGTTCCCGGGCTCCGAGCGTGCGTACGGCCCTGACATCCACGTCGCCCACCGTCGCGCCAGCCGGATCAGCAGCACGCACTTGGACGGCGAGGCCCTGTCCTTCGTCGCCGAACTGACCTCCTCGTCCACCCGCGACGACGACATGACGGACAAGGTCGAGGTCTACGGAAGGGCGGGCGTCCCCGTCTATCTGCTGCTCGACATGCAGGAGGAGTGCGCCACGGTCTTCTCGATGCCCTCGGCCAAGGGCTACAAGTCCAGCGACACCAAGCCCTTCGGCGAGAAACTGGCCATCCCCGCCCCGTTCGACTGTGCGCTGGACACGACCGACTTCACGGCCCCCTGAACCGACGCGCCCCTACCCCTAGCGCGTAGGCAGTACCAGCCCCCAGGCCCCCTCCCGCACCTCCCACGTCCGTGTTCGCACCGGGCCCGACACCACCGCGTCCGCGCGGTAGCGGAAGTGCGCGCCCGACACGGTCACCGTGTGTCCCTCCGCCGACAAGGGGGACGCCTCCGCCCCCACCGACGCCGGACGCACCTCCACCTGGGCCCGGCCGGGCGCGCCCGGCATGACCGAGACGCCCTCCACCGGCTGCCCGAGATCGACCAGCGTCTCCCCGTCCACCTCCACCCGCAGCCGCGCCGGCCCGCCTTCCGGCACGGACACGGTCCCGGACGGCCGCGCCGGCACCAGGGTCCGCACCAGTGACCGGTATGTCCGCAGCCAGGGGCGCCCCGTCCCGTCGGCAGCCTCCCGCACCGGCGTCACACCCCCGACCGGCGGGATCCGCAGCGTGCCGAGCACCACCCCGTCGCTGTCGTCGACGAGGAGGTCCATCCGCCGCTCCGCCCCGTCCAGCACCGCCCGCGCCGCCGCCACCGCCCCCGCGGGGACCCCGAGGGACCGGGCGAGGGAGACCGCGCCGCCCACCGGCACCAGGGACAGCGCACATCCGGCCAGCTCCCGCCGCCGGTGCAGCAGCGTCACCGCCCGCACCAGGGCCCGGTCGTCGCCGACCACCACCGGCCGTCGCGACCCGCGCCGTGCCAGCGCCCGCGCGAACTCCTCCGGATCGTCCGGCAGACACACCTTCGCGCCCGCCGCACCCGCGCTGAGCACGTCCTTCGCGATCCGGACGGACTCGCCGTCCGTCCGCCGGGCGACCGGATCGATGACCACCAGGAGCTGATCGGACGTCGCGGAGAAGGTCCTGGAAGTCGCCACCTCGGCCATGCCTCGCTTCCTCGGGTAGCATCTTTGTGCAAGAGCCCCTTGCGCTATTGCGCCAGGGGCTTCGTCTATTCCGGGGCATCCGGTCCGACGGTTGGCGGCCAACGGTGGTCGCGGTGCACGCGGCGGTGATCCTCCGTGTGCGCCCCTGACCTTGGACATGCCCCGCCCGGAAGGGGTGTACGCGCGTGCCCGCACTTGTGCTGCTCGGTGCTCAGTGGGGTGACGAAGGCAAGGGAAAGGCGACGGACCTGCTGGGTGGTTCCGTCGACTATGTGGTGCGCTACCAGGGCGGCAACAACGCCGGCCACACGGTAGTCGTGGGCGACCAGAAGTACGCCCTTCACCTGCTCCCTTCCGGAATCCTGTCTCCCGGCTGCACGCCGGTCATCGGCAACGGCGTCGTCGTCGACCCGTCGGTCCTGCTCTCCGAGCTGAGCGGTCTGAACGAGCGCGGCGTCGACACGTCGAAGCTCCTGATCAGCGGAAACGCTCACATCATCACGCCGTACAACGTCACCGTCGACAAGGTGACGGAACGCTTCCTCGGCAAGCGCAAGATCGGCACCACCGGCCGGGGCATCGGCCCCACCTACGCCGACAAGATCAACCGCGTCGGCATCCGCGTCCAGGACCTGTACGACGAGTCGATCCTCACCCAGAAGGTCGAAGCGGCCCTCTACGTGAAGAACCAGATGCTCACCAAGCTCTACAACCGGCGCGCGATCGCCGTGGACCAGGTGGTCGAGGAGCTGCTGGGCTACGCGGACAAGCTCGCCCCGTACGTCGCCGACACCGTGCTGGTGCTGAACCAGGCGCTGGAGGAGGACAAGGTGGTCCTCTTCGAGGGCGGCCAGGGCACCCTGCTCGACATCGACCACGGCACGTACCCCTTCGTCACCTCCTCCAACCCGACCGCGGGCGGCGCCTGCACGGGCTCCGGCGTGGGCCCGACGAAGATCAGCCGGGTCATCGGCATTCTGAAGGCGTACACGACCCGCGTCGGCGCCGGCCCGTTCCCGACCGAGCTCTTCGACGAGGACGGCGAGGCCCTGCGCCGCATCGGCGGCGAGCGCGGTGTCACCACCGGCCGTGACCGCCGCTGCGGCTGGTTCGACGCGGTCATCGCGCGGTACGCGACCCGGGTCAACGGCCTCACGGACTTCTTCCTCACCAAGCTGGACGTCCTCACCGGCTGGGAGCAGATCCCGGTCTGCGTGGCGTACGAGATCGACGGCAAGCGCGTCGAGGAGCTGCCGTACTCGCAGACGGACTTCCACCACGCGAAGCCGGTCTACGAGATGCTGCCGGGCTGGAGCGAGGACATCAGCAAGGCGAAGTCCTTCTCCGACCTGCCGAAGAACGCCCAGGCGTACGTCAAGGCGCTGGAGGAGATGTCCGGCGCCCCGATCTCCGCGATCGGCGTGGGCCCGGGGCGTGACGAGACGATCGAGATCAACTCGTTCCTGTAGAGCCCTGCCGCTGTGCCCCGTCGCCCGCGCGGGCGACGGGGCACAGGCATAGCCTGAGGGTGTACGCGGCCGCGTGCGTCGACCACGAGAAGGTGAGTGCGATGCGCGTGATGATCAAGGCGACCCTGGACACCGAGAAGTCCAACGAGCTGCTCCGCAGCGGGAAGATGGCCGAGGAGGTCAAGGGGATCCTCGACCGGCTGCAGCCGGAAGCCGCCTATTTCGGTCCGCTCGGAGGGCGGCGGACGATGGTGCTGGTCCTGCACATGCAGGACAGCTCGGAGGTGCCTCCGGTGGGTGAGCCGTTCTTCGTCCACATGAACGCGGAAGTCGAGATGTGCCCCGTCATGAACGCGGAGGACATGGAGAAGGGGCTTGCCGCACTGCAGTGAGCCTGAGCCTGAGCCTCAGCTGAAGACGATCATCGATCCCTGCGCCAGGCTCCGTGTCGCCGCCGCGTGCAGCCCCAGCCACACATGGCGTTCGCGGGCGAAGGGGCTGGGGTCGTACGGGGCCGCGACCGCCGGCTCCTCCAGTTCCGTCGGGCCGAGCGGAGGCTCGGGAGCCGCCGGGGGGTTCGCCGGGTCGATGCCGAGGGACGGGGCGACCAGCTCCAGTTCGCGCAGCAGTGCGTGGGAGGAGCCCAACGGGCCCCCGCCGGCGAGGAGTTCGTCGCTGGAGAGGGGGTCCGGGAAGTCGAGCGGGACGTATGCGCCCGCGTGGTCGTAGTGCCAGACCAGGTGGGACTGCTGGGCCGTCGTCTCGAACATCTCCAGCAACTGCTCGTAGTCACCGCCCAGTTCGTCCACCGGCGTGACCGGCAGCCCGCACACCTGGAGCAGATACACCCGGCGCAGGAAGTGCAGCGCGTCGTAGTCGAACCCCGCGACCGGAGCCACCTCGCCGTTCAGTCCCGGCATGTACTGGTACACCGGTACCGGTGGCAGCCCCGCGTCGGCCAGCACCGCGTTGTACTGCGCGAGTTCCTCGGCGAACGGATTGTCGGGCGTATGGCACAACACATCGACGAGCGGTACCAGCCACAGGTCACAGGCCAAAAGAGGGCTCCTCGCATCGCGCGGTCGTCGGGATGGTCGTCCTGGTCAGGGAAGCGTATCCGCGCCCGTCCGGGGCGGCTCCCCCGGTGCGGAGCGTTGTGCAGGTCCCTTACCCATCCCACCGGCCGTCAGGCCCTCGACGAGGCCTCGACGAGGGAGAGCGAGTGCGCGTTGTACGCCTCGACGATCGCGCGGGCGGAATCGGTGTCACGGCGCACCAGCGCATCGACCAGATCGGTGTGTTGGGACCATAGCCGCCCCCGCAGATCGGGAAGCCCCCGCAGCTGCTGCACCGCGTACACCCACCCCTGGACGCGGAGCCGGTGCAGAAAGTCGGTGAGATAGGGGTTGCCGAACACGGACGCCAGTTCGCGCCAGAAGCGCAGGTCGTAGCCGATGAGCACGGTGACCTCGCCGGCGAGGGCGGCACGCTGGGCCTCCTCGCCGCGTCTGCGCACCCCCGCGAGGGCGGCGGCGACCCGGGGCTCGTCCGGCCGGAGCTGGGGAAGGCGGCCCTCGGTCAGCGCCTGGAACATGCCGTCGATCACCAGACTGCGGGCCTCGACGATGCCGCGGAAGTCGTCGGCGGAGTACTCGTGCACGCGGAAGCCCCGGTGCTGATCGGCGTCGAGCAGCCCTTGCGCCGACAGGTCGACCAGGGCCTCCCGCACAGGGGTCGCGGAGACGCCGTACTGATCGGCGATCTCCTTGACGGTGAACTCCTGCCCGGGCTGGAGCCGCCCGCCCAGCACCTCGTCACGGAGCGCGTCCGCGATCTGCTGCCGCAAGGTGCTGCGGGTCACGGCACCAGTGCCGCTGCTGCCGGGCATGTTCGGGGCGTCTCCCTCTGCGCGTTCGAGTGCCGTGCACGTATGTCTGCGGCACGCCACCTTACGCGGTCGGGTGGAGAGGCGGGACGTTCGAACGGGCGCGAGGAGAAGGCCGCCTCGCGCCCGTTCCGGCCGGGTCACGCCGACCCGCCCACACGGTTACTCCACGTAGCCGTCCGCCACCGTGAGGGCCGCGTCCAGCACCGCCAGCCCTTCCTTCAGCTCCGACTCGCTCGCGTTGCACGGCGGCACCACATGGGTGCGGTTCATGTTCACGAACGGCCAGATGCCGCCCTCCTTCGCGGCGGCGGCGAAGGCGGCCATCGGGGCGTTCGCCTCACCGGCCGCGTTGTACGGCACCAGCGGCTCCCGGGTCTCCCGGTTCCGCACCAGCTCCAGCGCCCAGAACATGCCGACGCCGCGGACCTCGCCCACGCAGGGGTGCCGCTCGGCCAGCTCCCGCAGTCCGGGTCCGACGACCGAGGCGCCGAGGGAGGCCGCGTTCTCCACGACGCCCTCCTCCGCCATGACGTTGATGGTCGCCACGGCGGCGGCGCAGGCCAGTGGGTGTCCCGAGTAGGTCAGCCCGCCCGGGTAGGGCCGCTTGGCGAAGGTCTCGGCGATGGCTCCGTTGATGGCGACGCCGCCCAGCGGCACATAGCCGGAGTTCACGCCCTTCGCGAAGGTCATCAGGTCCGGCACGACGTCGTACAGGTCCGCCGCGAACCACTTCCCGGTCCGCCCGAACCCGGCCATGACCTCGTCGAGCACCAGGACGATGCCGTACTTGTCGCACAGCTCGCGGACACCGGCCAGGTAGCCGGCGGGCGGCAGCATGATGCCGGCCGTTCCCGGGATGGTCTCCAGGATGATCGCGGCGATCGTCGAGGGCCCCTCGAAGGCGATCGTCGTCTCCAGGTGCTCCAGCGCCCGCGCGCACTCCTGCTCCTCGGTCTCGGCGTAGAAGCGCGAGCGGTACAGGAAGGGCGCCCAGAAGTGCACGACCCCGGCCGTGCCGCTGTCGGAGGCCCAGCGGCGGGGGTCGCCGGTGACGTTCACGGCCTGCTGGGTGCCGCCGTGGTACGAGCGGTAGGCGGAGAGCACCTTGGGGCGCCCGGTGTGCAGCCGCGCCATGCGCAGGGCGTGCTCGACGGCGTCGGCGCCGCCGTTGGTGAAGAAGATCTTGTCCAGGTCGCCCGGGGTCCGCTCGGCGATCAGCCGGGCCGCCTCCGAGCGCGCCTCGACGGCGAACGCGGGCGCGAACGTCGTCATCCGGGCCGCCTGCTCCTGGATCGCGGCGACGACCTTCGGGTGCTGGTAGCCGATGTTCGTGTAGACGAGTCCGCTGGCGAAGTCGAGATAGCGTCTGCCGTCGTAGTCCCAGAAGTACGACCCCTCCGCCCCGGCGACGGCGAGCGGGTCGATGAGCTCCTGCGCGGACCAGGAGTGGAACACATGCGCACGGTCGGCGGCCTTGACGGCGGCGCCGGCCTCGGGGTTCGGCTGAGGGGTCATGCCGCAGAGGGTAGGCGGGGGCGGCGGGTCCGCGACATCGGCGGCCTGTCTGTGGTCGGGGGGTTTCCGCGACATGTTGTCGACGGCCGCGGGGAGGCGATGGACAGCTCGCTGTCGTAATGACAGACTGCTGTCATATTCAGAGGCCCGGCACCCGGCACTCGCCACCGACAAGGGAGCGGTCATGACCCGCAAACCCGTGCACCTCGCCCTCTACGACACCTACGCCGACTGGGAGACCGGTCACACCACCGCACACCTCGCGCGCGCCGGCTACCAGGTGCGCACCGTCACCCCGTCCGGAGAGCCCGTCACCAGCGCCGGCGGACTGCGGGTGCTGTCCGACCTGGCGCTCGGCGAGCTGCGCCCCGAGGACAGCTCGCTGCTGATCCTCACCGGCGCCGCCCGCTGGGACGAGGGCGACGACCTCGCCCCCTTCGCCCGCACCGCCCGCGCCTTCCTCGACGCCGGTGTGCCCGTCGCCGCGATCTGCGGGGCCACCGCCGGGCTCGCCCGGGAAGGACTGCTCGACGACCGGGCGCACACCAGCGGCGCCGCCCCCTACCTCGCCATGACCGGATACGCGGGCGCCGGGCGGTACGTCGAGGCCGACGCCGTCACCGACGGCGGACTCGTCACCGCGGGACCCACCGAGCCCGTCGCCTTCGCCCGTGAGGTCTTCCGGCTGCTCGGCGCCTACGACGACACTGTGGCCGACGCCTGGTACCGGCTGTTCCACGACTCGGACCCGGAGGCGTACGCCGTGTACGAGGAGGCGCTGAGCCGGTGAGCCGTGAACGGCAGGACCTGCTCAGCCGGGGCGCGCTCGGCGCCTTCCGGCTGAACGGCCAGTTCCTCGCGGTCGCCGAGCAGCTGGCCCGCCCCGCCGGGATCACCGCCGCCTGGTGGCAGGTGCTCGGCGCGGTCCTCGACGAGCCGCTGCCGGTCTCCGGGATCGCCAGGGCGATGGGCATCACCCGGCAGAGCGTGCAGCGCGTCGCCGACCTGCTGGTGCGGCGCGGACTCGCCGAGTACCGGCCCAACCCCGCCCACCGCCGCGCCAAACTCCTCGCGCCCACCGAGGAGGGCCGCGCCGCGATCCGCCGTATCGACCCCGGTCACGCGGCCTTCGCGGAACGGCTCGCCCAGGCGTACGAGACGACGTACGGGGAGGAGGAACTCGCCCACGCGGTGACGGCGCTGGAACGGCTGTCCCAGGTGCTGGACGCCCTCGGCCCGCCTGTTACGGAACCGTAGACAACGCCCCTGCTCCCGGGCACCGGCCCGCCACTATCCTCGATCTGTTGCTCACTGCATGGGGGAGGCGGCGCAGCGATGGACAAGCTCGGGGCCGGGGATCCGATGGAGGTCCCCCCAGGCGTTCAGCTCTCGGGGAGCGTCGGGGCGTACCGGCTGCTGGCGCGGCTCGGTGGCGGCGGCATGGGGCAGGTCTACCTCGCGCGGTCCGACCGGGGGCGCACGGTCGCCGTGAAACTGGTCCGCGCGGAGCTGGCCCGGCAGGAGGAGTTCCGGGCACGCTTCCGCCAGGAGGTGCGGGCGGCCCGGCAGGTCGGCGGCGACTGGACGGCGCCCGTGCTGGACGCGGACACCGAGGCGCCCGTGCCCTGGGTGGCCACCGGGTATGTCGCCGGGCCCAGCCTCCAGCAGGTGGTCGGGCACGATCACGGGGCACTGCCCGAGCGTTCGGTGCGCATCCTCGGCGCCGGTCTCGCGCACGCCCTGAAGGACATCCACGCCGCCGGGATGGTCCACCGCGACCTCAAGCCGTCCAACGTGCTCGTCACCATCGACGGTCCGCGGGTCATCGACTTCGGGATCGCGCGGGCGCTGGAGACGGTGACCGACGGCGGGCTCACCCGCACCGGTGCGCTCGTCGGTTCGCCCGGCTTCATGGCCCCGGAGCAGGTGCGCGGTGACCGCATCACACCCGCCTGCGACGTGTTCTGCCTCGGCTCGGTGCTCGCGTACGCCGCGACCGGCGCGCTTCCGTTCGGCACCGCCAACAGCGGGGTGCACGCCCTGATGTTCCGCATCGCCCAGGAGGAACCCGACCTGGAGCGGGTGCCCGAGGGACTCGCCGAGCTCGTCCGCGACTGTCTGCGCAAGGACCCGGCCGCGCGGCCGACCCTGGACCAGGTGCTGCAACGCACCGGCGCGGAGGACACCGTCGCCGACGGCCGCTCCCGCGATCCCTGGCTCCCAAGCGCCCTGGTAGCCCAGCTCGGCCGCCATGCCGTACGCCTGCTGGACGCGGAGGACCCGGAGATGCCGGAGCCGGGGGCGAGCGGGCAGCAAGGGGCGGTTGGCGCACCGGGGGCGTACGGGCCGGGCGGTGCTGCTGCGGCGCCCGGCGCCGGGCAGCGGGGTGTTCCTGCCGGACCGGGTGCGGGGCAGCCGGGTGTTCCTGCCGGACCGGCGGCCGGGCAGCCGGGTGCGGCTGTTCCGGGTCTGCCGGCGGGATGGCAGCCGGGCGGTGATTCTGCCCCGCCTGCCGACGGGCAGCCAGGCGGTGGTTCTGCGGCGCCCGCCGACGGGCAGTCGGGCGCGGCTGGGCCGTCCGGTTCTGGCCCCGGCGCCGGGCAGCCGGCGGCGCCCGTTGCGCGGCATGAGGGGCCGCCGGTGCCGGAGAAGTCCGATGCCGGGCAGCCGGCAGCACCACCCGGGGCACCGCCTGCGGGGCAGCCAGGTGGCGTGCCCGCGGGGCAGCCCGGTGTGCCCAGGCCGTCCGGGGACGGTCCCGGCGCCGGAGCGGACCGCACCGGGGAACCCGGAGCGGAGTTGCCGGGCGGCACCCCGGAGCACGCCCGCGCCGCCGACGACTCTGCCACGCCTCCCACACCCGCCCACGCCCCACCGCCGCCGGGACAGCCGGGCGTGAACCACCTCCCCACCCTGGTCGCCGGCCAGAACCTCCCCACCCCGCCCCCCGGCCCCACCCCCGGCGGCGGGTACGGCCATGCCCAGCAGCACCCCCAGCCCCCCGCGTACGGCTACCCGTACCACGGCTACGGCGCGGGCCAGACCCCGCCGTACGGCCCACCGCCGTTCGGACCGGCGTCCGAGCCGCGCAGGGATGGCCGGTCCACCGCGCTGCTCGTCGTGATCGCGCTGGTCGTCGCCCTCGCCGCGGGCGGCACCGTGTACGCGCTGATGAGCGGCGACGACGGCGACCGGCGGGCCAGCGGCGACCCCTCGTCCTCCTCCTCGCAGAGCGGCGCGCCCCAGAACACGGGGCCGAGCATGCCCGACACCGGGCAGCCGGACGACACCCGGCCACCGAGCACCTCCGCACCGGCGGACGGGACCGTCCCCACGGAGTTCCTGGGCAGCTGGTCCACCACGATCGACAACGCGAGCGGGCAGCACAGCCGCCGGCTGACCCTCCAGCAGGGCGAGGTCGGCGACACGGTGCTGTCCCTCGTCGCCGACGGGCCCACCGGAAACGGCACCTACCACTGCGTCTTCGAGGCCCGGCTCACCGGCAGCTCCGGCGGCCGGCTGGACATCGGCCCGTCCTCTGTCACGGTCGGCCAGCCGCGCAGCGCCTGCACCCCGGGTTCCGCGAGCCAGATCACCCTGCTCCCCGACGGCTCCCTGAACCGCGTGAACACCGGCAACGGCGAACAGCTCACCTACACCCGCGACTGACGGGACCTGAGTAGCGTCCGGTATGGCCGGGGCCTGTCCGGCGGATCATCCGTGGCGTTGTCGTCGGTCGCCGACGCTGCACTCCCTCTCCGCCTTGCAGCCGGACGCACCAGACCCCGCGCACCTGGGTTGCACGGCGTCCCCCCTTTTCCCCGACTCGATCCGCCGGACAGGCCCTACCGGGGCTCGGGCGGGCGCTGCCTCGGCATGTTCGGGCGTGCCGGTGCCGGCGGGGACTGGAAGCGGCCGTGCGGTACGGAGCTCTCCGGGCGCCCCGCGCCCGTCAGCGCCGTCTGGACGCCCAGCGGCGCACCGCCGCTGCGGAACTCCACCATCCAGTCCGCCGTCTCGACGCGCACCAGCTCCGTCACGTCGTCCGAGAAGCGCCGCAGCACCGACAGACACCGCTCGGCCGCCTCACTCGCCGTGCCCTCCGTGGGGCCCAGCACCTCGCGGATGCACTCCGACGCCCAGTCGAACTGGAACGTCCGCAACCGCCGGTGCACGGCCTGCGCTGTCGCCACGTCCCGCATCCAGCCGGACGTCATTCCGAAGAACCGGTCCCCGGCGACGCACGCCACCGCGAGCAGCAGCGCCAGATACCCCCAGGGCGCGGCACCGTCGGCCGCCCCGGTCAGATCGAGCAGCGGCAGCGCGGCCCCGGTCAGCGCGCCCGCCGCGGTCCCGGCCCGCAGCGCCCACGCGCACCGCCGTTTCCACGCGCGGTCCTCGAGATACCAGGCGGCGGTCTCCAGCGCGCCGCGCTCCACCCACCGGTACAGCTCGTCCAGCCGGGCCGCCGGTTCGCCCCAGTCCCCGAGCGGGAACTCCCGCCCGGTCGGATCGCCCGGCCGCAGTGCGGCCGCCCCCTCGCCCCGCCGGTCCTGAGGCCGACCCTCGGGCTGCATCTCCGGCTGACCCACCCGGCATCTCCCTACTGAGCTGACCCCTGCTGACCCCTGCCGACCCTGACCACTACGCTCCGTGCCTATGCTGTGACACATCGTGTCCGCCGCGTCGACCCTTCCTACCGCCCAATGGGTGGCCGCGTCGGGGGTTCGGGTCTTCTTTCCCCCGGAAGAAGGCCGTGATCAGGTATAGGGCCCCCAGCCGGACTCACCCGAAAGAGTGCTGGGGCGACGGCTGTCCGGACCACGTAGGCTCGTGCCGAACGGCAAAACCATGAGAATCCCCGAAGCACGGACCGACGGACCGACAAGGAGCTCAATCGTGATCCCCGGTGGTGGTCAGCCCAATATGCAGCAGCTGCTCCAGCAGGCCCAGAAGATGCAGCAGGACCTGGCCAAGGCGCAGGAGGAACTGGCGCGCACGGAGGTCGACGGCCAGGCGGGCGGCGGTCTGGTGAAGGCCACCGTCACCGGCTCCGGCGAACTGCGGGCGCTGAAGATCGACCCGAAGGCGGTGGACCCGGAGGACACCGACACCCTCGCGGACCTGGTCGTCGCGGCGGTCCAGGCGGCGAACGAGAACGCCCAGGCGCTGCAGCAGCAGAAGCTCGGCCCGCTGGCCCAGGGGCTGGGCGGTGGCGGTATCCCCGGTCTCCCCTTCTGACCTTTCTAAGACGGCCCGCGGGCCTCTACGGTACGTACTGAAGACACATCAGGAAGGACGGCAGTCCGTTGTACGAAGGCGTGGTCCAGGACCTCATCGACGAGCTGGGGCGGCTGCCCGGCGTCGGGCCCAAGAGCGCGCAGCGGATCGCCTTCCACATCCTGCAGGCGGAACCGACGGACGTGCGGCGCCTCGCGCACGCGCTGATGGAGGTCAAGGCGAAGGTCCGCTTCTGCGCGACCTGCGGGAACGTCGCGCAGGAGGAGCAGTGCAACATCTGCCGCGACACCCGCCGCGACCCGGCCCTCATCTGCGTCGTGGAGGAACCGAAGGACGTCGTGGCCATCGAGCGCACCCGTGAGTTCCGCGGCCGCTACCACGTCCTCGGCGGCGCGATCAGCCCGATCGACGGGGTGGGCCCCGACGATCTGCGCATACGGGAACTCCTGGCCCGCCTGGCCGACGGCACGGTCACGGAGCTCATCCTGGCCACGGACCCGAATCTCGAGGGCGAGGCCACGGCGACGTACCTCGCCCGCATGATCAAGCCCATGGGCCTGAAGGTCACCCGCCTGGCCAGCGGCCTCCCGGTGGGCGGCGACCTGGAATACGCGGACGAGGTGACCCTCGGTCGCGCCTTCGAGGGGAGACGACTCCTAGATGTCTGACGCCACGCTGCACGCGACGCACCAGAACCCGGACGACTTCGCGGTCCAGATCGCCGACCAGATCGAGAGCTTCCTGGTCGCCGTCACGGAGGTCGCGAAGGGCGACGAGCCGGACTCGGCGATCCCCTTCCTGCTCCTGGAGGTCTCGCAGCTCCTTCTGGCCGGCGGCCGCCTGGGCGCGCACGAGGACATGGTTCCCGACGAGCGCTACGAGCCCGACCCGGGCCCCGAGCCCGACGTGGACCAGCTCCGCGAGAACCTCGCCCGCCTGCTGGAGCCGATCGACGTCTACTCCGAGGTCTTCGACCCGTACGAGCCCCGCAAGGCGCCCGTCCCGGCCCGCATCTCCGACGACCTCACCGATGTGATCACCGACCTCCGCCACGGCATGGCCCACTACCGCGCCGGCCGCACGTCGGAGGCCCTGTGGTGGTGGCAGTTCTCCTACTTCTCCAACTGGGGCTCCACCGCGTCCGCGACCCTGCGCGCACTGCAGTCGGTGGTCGCCCACGTCCGCCTCAACCAGCCCCTCGCCGAACTCGACGGCCTCGACACCGACCAGGACATGGGCGACGACACCCTGGAAGTCGAGGCGGGCAAGGTCATGGCGGAGGAGCTGGGGGAATCGCTGGGGGCACGACCCGGTCGATGAGGGCAACTGAGACCGACGAGGATCAATCCCGCACTACGGCCGTGTGCAGCGCCACCGCATCCACGTGCGGTGCGGTTAGCGTGGGCGCGCTGTACCAGCGCAGGGGCCAGGTGTTGCCGTCCAGCGCGGGGATGCCGATGTAGGTGACCGTGCGGTCGCCCCGGCCGGCGAGTTGCTGCACCCCAGGTGGCCAGTCGTACCGCCGTGCGGCTCCCGTCGGGAGCAGGAAGTACACCCAGCGGCCCCGGGCACGCGACGCCTCGCACACGATCGGCCCCGCGTCCTCGTCCGTCGCCCCGATCAGATGGTCGGCCACCAGCTCGCCGTGCAGGCCCTCGATCCGTACGGCGTCGAAGTGCACCCCGGTGACGTGGAGTTGGTGGCCGGAGAGGGGCACCCACCCGGGTCGGTGATTTGCGCTCGTCATGGTCACACGATGGCGCCCGTGTCACTACGTTCAGTAGTGACCGTGTGGATACACGCCGTGGTGTATCAGTGGAGGTGCCTGCCCGTGTCCGGAAACAACAACTCCCAGCCGCCCGTCGCCTGGCGCTACAGCGGCAACCAGATGAAGCGCCGGCGCACGAAGGCGAACATCAGCCGCGAGCAGCTCGCCGAAGCCGCCAACTACTCCCCGGACACCATCAAGTCGATGGAGCAGGGGGTACGGATGCCGACGCCGCGCGTCCTCGATGTGGCCGATGAGCTGTGCCGTGCCGAGGCGTTGTTGAGCGCGGCGAAGGAGTATGTGAGCAGGGAGCGGTACTCCGCGCGGGCGGTGGACTTCATTGAGCGGGAGCGGGAGGCGACGAGTCTCTGGTCGTAGGGGGTCGCGTTGGTGCCGGGTCTGTTGCAGACCCGGGCGTACCCTCGGGCGCTCATTGACAACCGCATTCCGCCGCTGGACGAGGAAACGGTGGGGGAGCGGGTGGCAGCTCGGATGGAGCGGCAGGCCATCCTCACGGACCGCAAGCCGCCCGTCGGGTTGAGCTTCGTTCTCTATGAGGCCGCACTGCGCAGCCCGTTGGCGGACAGGGAGCAACTGCGGCGGTTGCTGGAGGTTTCTCGGCTGCGCCATGTCGCGTTGCAGGTGCTGCCGTTCGATCGGGCGTTCAGTGACGCGCTGATGGGGCCCATGGTCCTGGTCGAGGGTCCTGATCATGAACGATTTGCCTTCATGGAAGGCGCGTTCGCCAGCGAGCTTTCGGCCGATCCTGGGGTTGTGAGCCGCGTGACCGAGCGGCTTAGCATGATCCGTACGCAGGCCCTCGACCCCGACGAGTCGGCCCGTCTCATCGAGCGGATGGTGAATCAGCCGTGAGCGATCAGCTGAAGTGGTTCAAGTCCAGCTACAGCGACAACGAGGGCGGCGACTGCGTCGAGGTCGCTGTGGCGTGGTTCAAGTCGAGCTACAGCGACGACGAGGGCGGCGACTGTGTCGAGGTCGCTGTGGACGGTGCCGTCCACGTCCGTGACTCCAAGACCGTCCCCTCGGGAGCCGAGCTCCGCATCGCGCCGTCCGCCTGGGCGGCGTTCGTTTCCGCAGTTCAGCCCGGAGCTTGAGCCCCGGGACCCGAGCTCTTCCCCTGGGTTGTCTGGTTTGGTTGAAATACCCAACCAACCAAGTCTGAACGTGAGTTGAGTTGGCGTACCTCGAATGGGTGACGTTCCGTGATCGGCTTGCTTCGCTGTGTAAAGCGGCTTTAGGTTCGCGGCAAACGACCAGCACATGAGTCGGCCCCGGCGGTGCGCCAACACCACTCCGGGGCCTGACCTACGGATCGAATCGAGGCTTCGACCGTGGCTTACGCCCACCCTAGTCCCGCCCTGCCGTCTCCGTCCCACCCGATGGCCAATTCGGGGTACGGAAAGCGCCCCGTAGGTGACGAAGACCCGCACGCGGACGCGGACTTCGCACATCTGCTCCCGCGGGACGCCGAGGTCGCCGTCTTCATCGACCACCTCGACACCGGCCACGCAATGGGCCACAAAGTGCTTGCGGCCGAGCACCCGCGCTACGGCCAGCAGGCGATGCGTACCTCGCTGAACCGGATCACCGAGGCCGGCCACCTGCGCTGGATCAAGGAGCACATCACCGTCGAGGACGGCACCATGCGGTGGGTCACGCGCACCTACTGGTCGCGTACCCGGCGGTCGGCGGAGTGGTGGGCGCGGTTCGCGCGGGAGCGCCACGGCAAGGACGTGACCCGGGACCACCAGTCGGGCCTGGCCCGGGTCGAGGAGCAGCCGGCCGCCGTGGAGCCGTCCGCCCAGCAACCCGCCGTACCGGACGCGCCCGAGCCCGAGCCGGACGCGCCCGAGTCCGAGCCGGAGAGCGCCGCGTACCGCATCCTCACCGGCCTGCGTGCCGCCGATCCCCGTATGCCGCTCAGCGACAGTGACTGCCGTTCACTCGCGCCGCTTGCCGACGAGTGGCTGTCGCGCGGGGCGACCCCCAAGGACCTCATCCGGGCCCTCACCGAAGGGCTGCCACCCACTGTCAGCAACCCGGGCGGTCTCGCCCGTCGACGACTGGAGTCGAAGATGCCTCCGCAGAAGAGGGAACCGCGCGCGAAGGTCACCCGCGCGATCATGGCCTGTGCCACCTGTGACCAGGACGAACGCACGGTGGAGATCGACCGCGGCATCTGCGTGGACTGCCGCAGGGAGGACGAGGCCAATCCCATGTCGGACGAGGACATCATCAAGGGCTTCGAGGAGATCGCCCACCTCGGCACCGCGTCGGCGTACTTCCTGAGGAAGAAGCTGGAGCGGAGCACGGGTGGCCCCGTGCCCGACACGTTCCGCCCCGTGCCCATCGAGGACCGCGTCTTCTACCACTACCGCGACAACCGCGACCGCATCGCGAACGGCATTCCGCCGAGGCGCTGGAAGTGAGCGTGCAGGAGATGCCGGTCGGGGCACCATGGTGTCGAGGAGGCGACGCCATGACCCCCACCACCGAACACCGGCCGCAGATGTCCGTCGAGGAGTTCGAGGAGCTCGAACGCCATGCCCCGGAGACCGTGCGGCTGGAGTTCATCAACGGGAAGGTCCAGGTCAAGGCAGTGACCGACGGCAACCACGACCAGATCGTGGCCTGGTTGCAGAGGCTGTGCATGCAGCACCGTCCAGAACTGTGGCTCTACGCCGAGCGTGGCATGAAGGTGGAGGCCTACCGGAGGGGGAGGGCTCGCCCCGACGGCGTACTGGCTCCCTTCGGCTTCGCCAAGGGACACGGGGACTGGTCGGAGGCGGAGGGCGTGCTCATGACCGTGGAGGTCACCTCTCATGACGCCGACACCCACCAGCGTGACCGCGTGGAGAAGCCCGGTGGGTACGCGGCTGCCGGCATCCCCGTTTGTCTCCTCGTCGACCGGGAGGACCGCACCGTCACCGTCTTCTCCGATCCTGAGGACGGCCGTTACCGTTTGCAGGTGAACAAGCCGTTCGGCGCCGTGATCGACCTTCCCGACCCTGTGAACATCACCCTCGACACCGAGCCCCTCGAGGACCTCGCCACGTGAGTTCACTGTGACGCGGGGCACTTTTCCGAGTGGGTCGGGGTGGGATGGGCATGAGCCTCCCTGCAAGAGCGCCGGGGAGTCTCACCATGCGATATCGCGGAGGGGTTTTTCGGACGCTCGATAGACTGAGCCGACCGCAGCAGACACATATGTGTGCAGACTGTGGAAAACGACGGACTGAGCGAGGAGCGCACGTGGGCCTTGTCGTGCAGAAGTACGGAGGCTCCTCCGTAGCCGATGCCGAGGGCATCAAGCGCGTCGCCAAGAGGATCGTGGAAGCCAAGAAGAACGGCCACCAGGTGGTCGCCGTGGTTTCCGCGATGGGCGACACGACGGACGAGCTGATCGATCTCGCCGAGCAGGTTTCCCCCATCCCTGCCGGGCGCGAGCTCGACATGCTGCTGACCGCCGGAGAGCGGATCTCCATGGCCCTGCTGGCCATGGCGATCAAAAACCTGGGCCACAACGCCCAGAGCTTCACCGGCAGCCAGGCAGGTGTCATCACCGACTCGGTCCACAACAAAGCCCGCATCATCGATGTCACGCCGGGCCGGATCAAGGCCTCGGTGGACGAGGGCAACATCGCCATCGTCGCCGGTTTCCAGGGCGTCAGCCAGGACACCAAGGACATCACCACGCTCGGCCGCGGCGGCTCCGACACCACCGCCGTCGCCCTCGCCGCCGCGCTCGAGGCCGAGGTGTGCGAGATCTACACGGACGTCGACGGTGTGTTCACCGCCGACCCGCGCGTGGTGAGCAAGGCCCGGAAGATCGACTGGATCGCGTTCGAGGACATGCTCGAGCTCGCGGCCTCCGGGTCCAAGGTGCTGCTCCACCGCTGTGTGGAGTACGCCCGCCGGTACAACATCCCGATCCACGTCCGCTCGTCCTTCAGCGGACTGCGGGGCACGTGGGTCAGCAGCGAGCCGATGAAGCAAGGGGACAAGCAGGTGGAGCAGGCTCTCATCTCCGGTGTCGCGCACGACACCTCCGAGGCCAAGGTCACGGTCGTCGGTGTGCCGGACAAGCCCGGCGAGGCGGCCTCGATCTTCCGCACGATCGCCGACGCCGAGATCAACATCGACATGGTCGTGCAGAACGTGTCCGCCGCCTCCACGGGTCTGACGGACATCTCCTTCACGCTGCCCAAGACCGAGGGCCGCAAGGCCATCGACGCGCTGGAGAAGAACAAGGGCGCCATCGGCTTCGACTCCCTGCGCTACGACGACCAGATCGGCAAGATCTCCCTGGTCGGCGCGGGCATGAAGACCAACCCCGGCGTCACCGCCGACTTCTTCACCGCGCTCAGCGACGCCGGCGTGAACATCGAGCTGATCTCGACCTCCGAGATCCGCATCTCGGTCGTCACGCGCAAGGACGACGTGCCCGAGGCCGTCCGTGCCGTGCACTCCGCCTTCGGCCTGGACTCCGACAGCGACGAGGCCGTGGTCTACGGAGGCACCGGCCGCTGATGGCCGAGACAGCGCAACCCGGACGTTGCGGACGTTCCGGTCGGCCGACGCTCGCGGTCGTGGGAGCGACCGGGGCCGTCGGCACGGTCATGCTCCAGATCCTGTCCCAGCGGGCGGACGTCTGGGGCGAGATCAGACTCATCGCCTCCCCGCGCTCGGCCGGCCGCAAGCTGGCCGTGCGCGGCGAGGAGGTGGAGGTCGTCGCGCTCACCGAGGAGGCCTTCGACGGGGTGGACGTCGCGATGTTCGACGTGCCCGACGAGGTCGCCGAGCGGTGGGCGCCGGTCGCCGCCGCGCGGGGCGCGGTGGTGGTGGACAACTCCGGGGCGTTCCGCATGGACCCGGACGTGCCGCTCGTCGTCCCCGAGGTCAACCCGCACGCGGTACGGCGTCGTCCGCGCGGGATCGTCGCCAACCCGAACTGCACCACCCTGTCGATGATCGTCGCGCTGGGCGCGCTGCACGCCGAGTTCGGGCTGCGCGAGCTGGTCGTCTCGTCGTACCAGGCGGTCAGTGGCGCAGGCCACGCGGGCGTGCGCACGCTGCGCGAGCAGCTGTCCCTGGTCGCCGGCACGGAGCTGGGGACGAACCCTGGCGACGTGCGGCGGGCCGTGGGGGACAACACCGGGCCGTTCCCGGAGCCGGTCGCGCTGAACGTCGTACCGTGGGCCGGGTCGCTGCGCGAGGACGGCTGGTCGTCCGAGGAGATGAAGGTCCGGGACGAGTCCCGCAAGATCCTGGGCCTGCCCACGCTGCCCGTGGCGGTCACCTGTGTCCGCGTCCCCGTCGTCACCACGCACTCCCTCACCGTGCACGCCCGCTTCGAGGGCGAGGTCACCGTCGACAAGGCGCGCGAGATCCTCGCCACCGCCCCCGGCGTGGTCCTGTTCGACAACCCGGCCGCCGGGGAGTTCCCCACCCCCGCCGATGTCGTCGGCACCGATCCGACCTGGGTCGGACGGGTACGGCGGGCCCTGGACGACCCCACGGCGCTGGAGCTCTTCGTGTGCGGGGACAACCTGCGCAAGGGGGCCGCGCTCAACACCGCGCAGATCGCCGAACTCGTGGTCGTTGAACAGTAAAAAGTTCTGGATCACACAGGATTCGTTTGTAGGATCTGTGTAAGTCTTGCGCGCCGGGGATTGCACGAGGACTGCACGAGGACTGCACGAGGATTCACCTCCCCGCCCTCCGCAACCAAACGGAGGGCGGGGAGCGTCTTTGCGGTCACCCTTTCCGGTGCGTGGGGACGCTGCCTTTCGGACGTGGGGACGTCTGAAACCGGGCGTGGGGACGCCCGTTCATATGGGACACAGGGGAAGAGCGGGACGCATGAGGGCATGGGAAGTGCTGTCGGTGGTGCTGCCTGACGCGGGCGGGCGGCGGGCGGCACCGGTCGCCGCAAAAGTGACGCCCGGCACGTACAACCGTTACGGGGGGAAGCGTGTCCAACTGACGTGGCTGAGGTACTCGACTTCACAGCGCCGCGTGGCACGGCCCTCCGGCCGCCACGCCAGGCACTCCGACCCCGCATGCCCGGCGCGTCCGGCGGCGGCATGCCGGTGATCGCCCCCATGCCCGCAGCGCGCCCCGCCCGCATACCCGGTCAGCGTGACGGCGCGGACGACGCTGTCGCTGCCGGCACCACCGTCGACCACCTCACCGAGACCTACCGCGCGCACTACCGCTCGCTGCTGGGACTGGCGGCGCTCCTCCTCGACGACACCGCCTCCTGCGAGGACGTCGTCCAGGAGGCGTTCATCCGCGTCCACTCCGCCCGCAAACGCGTCCGTGACCCGGAGAAGACCCTGGCCTATCTGCGCCAGACGGTCGTGAACCTGTCCCGTTCCGCGCTGCGCCGCCGCATCCTCGGCCTGAAGCTGCTTTCCAAGCCCATGCCCAACATGGCCAGCGCGGAGGAGGGCGCCTACGACCAGTTGGAGCGCGACTCCCTGATCAAGGCGATGAAGGGGCTCCAGCGCCGTCAGCGCGAGGTGCTGGTGCTGCGTTACTTCGCGGACATGACCGAGGCGCAGGTCGCCGCGACGCTCGGCATCTCGCTGGGCTCGGTGAAGGCGTACGGCTCGCGCGGTATCGCGGCCCTGCGGCTGGCCATGGGGGCCGCGGCATGAGCGACGGCAGGGACGCGCGGCCGGGGGAGCGTGAGCCGGAGGGCTCGCACGCCTCCGACGCGGCGGCGGTGTCCGAGGGGGCGTCTGTGTCTGAGGGCGCGTCGGCGTCCGAGAGCGCGCCGGCGTCCGAGGATGGTGCGCGGTCCGGTGAGGACCGGCCCGGGCCCGGGACGCCGTACGAGCAAGAGCCGAAGCAGACGCACGCTGGGAACGGAACTGTGAACGACGGCCGGGACGAACAGGGCCCCGAGGGGCTCGGCTCGGACGAGCTGGAACTGCGCAGCCTGCTGCACCAGGCGGTGCGCGATGTGGAGCCGGGCGACGGCACCCTGGAGTATCTGCGCCGGGCGGTCCCGGCCCGCCGGGCACGTAAGCGCCAGGCCCTCGTCGGCATGGCCGCCGCCGCCCTCTTCGTCGGCACCGCGGTCCCCGCCCTCGTCCACGTCTCCGGTGTCACCGGCTCCGACGCCAACCCGTCCGCCGTCGGCCACGCCTCCCAGACGCAGGGCAGCACCGGCCGGGGCGAGGACCACGGCGGTGGCCAGAGCACCGCGGGCGGGCCCTCGGACCGGGTCGAGGGCACCGGCAAGGGCGACCAGAAGGACGAGGACAAGGGCGGCGAGAGCACCGGCTCCAGCGCGGGCACGACCGAGGGCGCCGACCCCAGCGCGGGCACCTCGGCCCAGGCGCCCGTCTGCACCGCCGCCCAGCTCGGACCGGCGGTCGCGAGCAGCGGCGCTCCCGAGACCACGGGCGCCGTCTACGGCTCCTTCCGGGTCACCAACGTCTCCACCGCGAGCTGCACCGTCGACGGCCCCGGCGTCCTCAACGTGACCCCGCAGGGCGCGGCCTCCGCCGGCAAGGTGAGCTCCACGCGGCATGTCGCGGGTGACGCGGCGGCCGGACTGCCCGACCCCTCCCTCGAGGCCCCGCAGCAGGTGCTCGAGCCGGGCGCGGCGTACGAGGTGCAGTTCGCCTGGGTGCCCTCCGAGACCTGCCCCACCCCGGGCGACACCGTGGGCGGCGGCACCGGCGGGCCCTCGGCCGACCCGACGCCCAGCAGTGACCCGACGACCACGGACGGTGCCTCCGCCGGCACCGCCGACAGCGGCACGGGCACTCAGCTGATTACGGAGGACGGGGGCGCCGCAGACGGCAGCGTGGCGGTGACGTACACGGCGTCGACGGGTTCCAGCACGGCCACCACGACGGTGAGCAACGCCTGCGCGGGCACGGTCTACTGGACGGGGCTGCTGACGCCCGTCGGCTGACGGGGCGTGCCGTTGCCACCGTCCCCGCCCGGCGCGTCCTTGTCCGGGGTCAGGCCAAGTTCCGCGTCGCGGGCGAGCTCCACCTCGCGGCGCAGCAGACGGAACCACATGAAGATCACGAAGCCGACGAAGGCGAACCACTCGGCGGTGTAGCCCAGGTTCTGGAACGCCTTCAGGTCGAGTCCCGTGCCGTCCGGCGCGGACGCCGGTACCGCCTTCATCCCCGCGTCCCCGCGGTTGAGCGTGACCCAGGCGTCGTACACGTCGTACGGCACCAGGTTGACCAGCGAGGCCGCGCTGATCGCGGACGTCTGGCCCTGCGGCAGGCCGCCGCGGGCGCTGACGCCGTTGCTGCCCGGTGTCTCGGACGCCTGGAGCGCACCGGTGACGGTGACCTCACCGGTCGGTGCCGGGGGCACCTCGGCCGGGTCGGGGGTGCCGGGCAGCCAGCCCCGTACGACGGGCAGTGCGCGGCCGGTGTCGGTGCGCAGCAGGGCCAGGACGTAGTAGCCGTCCTTGTCGTCCAGCTTGCGGTCGGGCACCAGCAGCTGGGTGTCGTACCGGCCGCTGGCGGTGGTCTGCTTGCCCGAGGTGGCCTTGGTCACCGGCAGCAGGTCGTCCAGCGGCCTGGCCGCCTCCCGCTTGTCCGTGGCGATCCGGGCCTCGGCGTCGCGGTGGCTGTCCACCCGGTCCTCGAACCTGCCCAGCTGCCAGGACCCCATGAAGATGCAGAAGGGGATGGAGAGCAGCAGGAAGACGTTGATCCCCCACCAGCGGGGCGTCAGCAGAAACCGGTACACGCCCTCAACGGTACGGGCCCGCGGGCGGTTCCCGTGTCGCGGGGTCGGCTCGCGGAGGCGTCGTGTCCGGCGGGCCGGAGCGGGCCGAGCGGGTGGCCGGACCGGGCGGAGCCGAGTGCCCGGATCGGGCCGAGCCGAGGTGCCCGGATCGGGCCGAGCCCGGGGGGCCGGTGAAAGATCGGGAGAAGTTGTCCACAGGCTGGGGACCTCGGACGCACGATGTCCCCAGGGCAGGCAGTATGGGGTCATGACTGAGAGCAACGGGTCCGACGCGCCGGACCGGGCGGACCACCAGACCGATCGAATGCAGCAGGGCGCCGCGGACATGCCCGACTGGGAGAAGCGCTTCCGCGCGCCCCGGGTGTCCCTGCCCGACTGGGCCGAGGACGCCCCGGACCGCTCCCTGTTCGTGTCGAACGCGACGGGGACGTACGAGCTGTACGCCTGGGACCGGGCGACCGGTGAGCAGCGCCAGGTGACGAACCGGCCCAACGGCACGACGGACGGTGTGCTCTCGCCGGACGGCGACTGGATCTGGTGGTTCGACGACAAGGACGGCGACGAGTTCGGCGTCTGGCGGCGTCAGCGCTTCTCGGGCGGAGAGGACGAGCTCGCGGCCCCGGGCCTGGACCCCTCCTACCCTGCCGGACTCGCGCTGGGCAGGGACGGCCGTACGGCGGTCGTGGGCCGCTCCACGGACGAGGACGGTACGACGATCCACCTGGTCCGCACCGGTGAGGCCCCGGTGGAGCTGTACCGGCACCGGGAGTCGGCGGGCGTCGGCGACCTCTCCTACGACGGTTCGCTGATCGCCGTGGAGCACACCGAGCACGGTGACGCGATGCACTCCGCGCTCAGGGTGATGCGCCCCGACGGCACGACGGTGGCGGAGCTCGACGACACCCGGGGCGGTACCGAGGAACTCGGTCTGGAGGTGCTGGGCTTCGCTCCGGTCGGGGGCGACACCCGGCTGCTGATCGGTCACCAGCGGCGCGGACGCTGGGAGCCGCTGGTCTGGGACGTGGCGACGGGGGAGGAGACGGACCTCGCGCTGGATCTGCCCGGCGACGTGAGCGCCGAGTGGTACCCGGACGGCTCCGGCCTGCTCATCGCGCACGGCTTCGAGGCACGCGGCGAGCTGTTCCGCTACGACCTGACCGAGCGCCGGCTGGTGAAGATCCCCACCCCGCGCGGCGCCGTCTCCGGTGCGACTGTCCGCCCGGACGGCAGCGTGGAGTACCTGTGGTCGTCGGCTGCCGAGCCGCCGGCGGTGCGTTCCACGGCGGGCGGAGTGGTCCTCGACCCGCCGGGGATGAAGTCGCCCGGGTCGGTGCCCGTGCAGGACGTGTGGGTGGAGGGCCCCGGCGGCCGCATCCACGCGCTGGTCCAGAAGCCGGCCGGCACGACCGGCCCGCTCCCGACCGTCTTCGACATCCACGGCGGCCCCACCTGGCACGACAGCGACGCCTTCGCGGCGGGCCCGGCCGCCTGGGTCGACCACGGCTACGCGGTGGTCCGCGTCAACTACCGGGGCTCCACCGGCTATGGGCGCGCCTGGACCGACGCGCTGAAGCACCGGGTGGGCCTGATCGAGCTCGAGGACATCGCGGCGGTCCGCGAGTGGGCGATCAGCTCCGGCCTCGCGGACCCCGCCCGGCTGATCCTCACCGGCGGCTCCTGGGGCGGCTACCTGACCCTGCTGGGCCTCGGCACACAGCCGGACGCCTGGGCGATGGGCATCGCGGCGGTTCCGGTCGCCGACTACGTCACGGCGTACCACGACGAGATGGAAGCGCTGAAGGCGATGGACCGCACGCTGCTGGGCGGCACCCCTGAGGAGGTCCCCGACCGCTTCGAGGCGTCGTCCCCCCTCACCTACGTGGACCGCGTGAAGGCCCCGGTCTACATCTCGGCCGGCGTCAACGACCCGCGCTGCCCCATCCAGCAGATCGAGAACTACGTCAAGCGCCTCGAGTCCCGCAACGCCGTCCACGAGGTCTACCGCTACGACGCGGGCCACGGCTCCCTGGTCGTAGACGAACGCATCAAACAAGTCCGCCTGGAACTGGACTTCGCAACCAGACACCTCCCCACCTGACCCCTCCGTAGCTGCGGCCAGTCGTGCCGCCGGGGCGGCACGGGTGGGCGCAGCGGCACCCCGCACGCGCGGGTAAGCGAACCCCACCCCCGCCCAGCCGCACCGCCGCAGCCGCAGACCGCCGGACTGCCGCCGCAGCCGCGGGCAGCCGCACCGCCGTAGCTGCGGGCAGTCGTGCCGCCGCAGCTGCGGGCAGCCGCACCGCCGTAGCTGCGGGCAGCCGCACCGCCGCAGCCGCAGACCGCCGGACTGCCGCCGCAGCCGCGGGCAGCCGCACCGCCGCAGCCGCAGACCGCCGGACTGCCGCCGCAGCCGCGGGCAGCCGCACCGCCGTAGCTGCGGGCAGTCGTGCCGCTGGGGCGGCACGGGTGGGCGCAGCGGCACCCCGCACGCGCGGGCAAGCAAAACCCACCCCCGCCCAGCCCAGCGCACGGCACCCGCAGCCCGCCCGCCCAGCGGCAAGCGCTACGTCACGCTCCGCGCCCGCCGCCCCAACAGCTCCGCCAACCCCCGCCGCGTAGCCGCCAGCACCACCCGATCCCCCGCCCGCAGCACATACGTGTCCGGCAGATCCCACACCAGCCCACCCCCCGGCGCCTCAACCAGCCCAGCCCCCGCCCCCGCTCCCGCCCCCACATCCCCCCGCACGGCAGTATCCAGCGCCAACACCCGCCACGCCCCCGCCCGAAACGCCTCCCCCACAGTCCGCCCCTCCAACTGCGGATGCCCACCCACCACCACCGCCGCGAACAACAGCACCCGCCGCTCCACCGGAATCGCCCCGAGGATCTGCCGCCCCATCATCGCCCCGGCGAACGCCGGCGCCGCCAGGTGTGACACACTCCGGCTCCGCGTCAGCGCACCAGGATGCGCCGTCCGCAACGTCCGGTACACCGCCTTCGCGAAGTCGTCGTCGTACAGCCGCAGCACGGCCCGCAGATCCTGCCGCACGGACCGCGCATACAGCACCGCCTCCAGATTCGTCGTATCCACACTGGTCAGCGCGAGCAACGCATCCGCACGATGGATCTTCGCGGACTCCAGTACGCCTTCCTGCGTCACGTCCCCGACCACCACCGGCACCCGCAGCCGCCGCGCCACAGCCACCCCGCGCGCCTCCGGATCCGCCTCCACGCACACCACCGGAATATGCAGCTCCCGCAGCCGCGTCAGCACCCGCGTCCCGATCTTGCCCAGCCCGAGCAGCACCACATGCCCGCTCAGCCCCCGCGGCGGCTTCCGCAGCGCAGACGCCGTGCGGAACATCCCCAGCGCCTCAAGGACCGCCGCCAGCAGCACCGGCAGCAGCAGCAACCCGACCACCATGGACAGCAGTTGCAGCACCTGCCGCCCGGTGGACTTGTTGTGCGCGGGTTCGTTGATGGCGAAGAGGTCCAGCAGCGTCACGTAGGTGGCGTGCAGCGGGTTGTCCCGGGTCACCACGGTGAGTGCGACGGCGAGCGCGAGCACCGCGGCGACCAGCCCCGCCAGCGACCACCGCAGCCGCCGCGAGAACAGCGAGGTGAGCGGCGGCCCGCCCCGCCCCGCCGGCAAGGGCGGCCCGGAGTAGGAGAGTTGCTCCAGCACCACCGCTCCGCGCCCGGTCGCCGCCGCCACCGCCGCCGCGTCGGGCAGCAGTTGGGGCCCCTGCTCGCCGCTGTCCTCCGCGCCCTCGTCCCCCGCCGGGTCGTTGCTCGTCGCGGACAGCAGCGCCAGCGTGCACAGCCCCGGGTCGGCCACCTCTCCCGGCCCCGGCGGCCGACGTTCCACGGCGCGCAGCAGCAGCCCTTCCGCGTCGACGACCTTGCTGGTGCCGACGAGCGCGGTGGCGACCAGCGCGGGCGCGGCCGTGTCGGCGTCGGACAGCACGGTAGTACCGATGTCGGCCCCCGAGCCCCCGTCCCGGCCCCCGTCCGCGCCCCCGCCTGCGCCCCCGCCATCACCATCATCCGCCCGCCCCGCAGCCGTACCGCCCGCCAACTCAGCGGCCTGGTCGAGCAGTTCCTCGATGTGCTGCCCGAGCCGCCGGTTGTAGAGCCGCAGCACGAGCCGCAGCCGGGGGTTGAGCCGGCGGGCGTTCAGCGCGGCGCGGATGTTGGTCTCGTCGTCGTCGTACACCAGCGCCAGCGCGGCGGCGCGTTCGACGCCCGCCTCGGCGAGCACGGCCTCGGTCGGCTCGGCGGCCTCGAGCACCCGCTCACCGGGAGCCAGAGTGTCGTCGGAGCCGCCGCCCCGGTTGTTGACGGCGGTCACGACCCGGTCGAGGAGGGCCGCGGAGACCGCACGGGCCCGCCCCACCATCGGCTGCCGTACGCTGCGCCCGGCCGGAGGCACGACGAGGGTCACCTGCTCGCGGTACACGCCCCGGAGTTCGGCGGCGAGCCGGTGCGCCAGTCCGTCGTCGCCGCACACCACCATGTGCGCGGAAGCGTCGTTGGGCAGGGCGGGGTTGGGAAGGAGGCTCACCACAGGGGAAGAGACTGCCTCATCACGACGGGTGGTTCCAGGGGGACCTGAACGCCCGCGCCCGGTCCTCCGTACCTAGGGGCGGGACCCGAGCGGCCCCGCTCTCTCGCGCGCCCATCTCCGGAGGTGCACCCGCCCGTGGCCACCACCACATCACCCCCGCGCGAACCAAGCGGGCCCCAACCCGAACCGTCCTCCCCCGTGCCCGAACCCGAACCCTCCTCCCCCGATACACCCCCCGAGCAGTCCCACCACCTCAGCTCCCCCCTCCTCCTCATCCTCGTCCTGCTCACGGCCGTGATGTTCCAGGGGCCGGTCCGCGGCGCCCTGGCCGCCCAAGTGATGCAGAGCTGGATGACGGTGTTCGTGGCCGTGGTCGTCCAGGCCCTCCCCTTCCTGGTGCTCGGTGTCCTGCTGTCGGCGGCGATCGCGGTGTTCGTCCCGCCGTCCTTCTTCGCCCGCGCCCTGCCGAAGCGCCCGGCGCTGGCCGTACCGGTCGCCGGCGCGGCGGGCGCGGTGCTCCCCGGCTGTGAGTGCGCGTCCGTGCCGGTGGCGGGCGCGCTGGTGCGCAGGGGAGTGGCCCCGGCGGCGGCCCTGGCCTTCCTGCTGTCCGCCCCCGCGATCAACCCGATCGTGCTGACGGCGACGGCGGTCGCCTTCCCGGACAACCCGGAAATGGTCCTGGCCCGTTTCGTGGCGAGCCTGGTGGTGGCGTGCGCGATGGGCTGGCTGTGGCAGCGCCTCGGCCGCACCGACTGGCTGCGCCCGCCCTCCCGTTCGTCGTACGAGGGGCAGAGCAGGGGTGCGGCGTTCTGGGGCTCGGTGCGGCACGACGTGATGCACGCGGGCGGCTTCCTGGTGGTCGGCGCGATGGCGGCGGCGACCCTGAAGGCGGTGGTCCCGGCGGAGTGGCTCCGCGCGGCGGCCGGGCACCCGGTGCTGTCCGTGCTGGTGCTGGCGGTCCTGGCCGTGCTGCTGTCGATCTGCTCGGAGGCGGACGCGTTCGTGGCGGCGTCGCTCACTCAGTTCTCGCTGACGGCGCGGCTCGCCTTCCTGGTCGTGGGGCCGATGGTCGATCTGAAGCTCTTCGCGATGCAGGCGGGCACGTTCGGCCGCTCCTTCGCCCTGCGCTTCGCGCCCGCGACCTTCGTGCTGGCGGTGGCCATGTCGGTGCTGACGGGAGCGGTGCTGCTGTGAGAACCCGGCTCAACGGCCAGGCCCAGGCCGCCCTCCTCTTCCTGCTCGGCGCGACGGTGCTGCACGCCGGCCTGACCGACCTCCACCTGCGGTACGTCAAGGCGGGACTGCGTCCGCTGCTGCTACTGTCCGGCGCGGTACTGATCGCGGCGGCAGCGGCCACGGTCTGGTACGAGTGGCGGCGCCCTCCGCACCCGGGGGAGTCGCACCGGGAACCCCGGGTCGCCTGGCTCCTCGCCGTCCCCCTCTTCGCCCTGATCCTGGTCGCCCCGCCGGCCCTCGGTTCCTACAGCGCCACCCACACCGGTACGGCCCTGCAGAAGCCCCTTGGTTTCCCCGAACTCCCTGCCAGCGGCCCGCTGCGTCTGGGCGTCGGCGAGTACGCGGCCCGCGCCGTCTACGACAACGGACGGCACCTGCGGGACCGCCCCATACGCATCACCGGTTTTGTGGCGATGAGCGGCACGGGCGCCCCGTACCTGGTCCGCATGGGCCTCAACTGCTGTGCCGCCGACGCCCAGCCCGTCAAGATCGCGCTGACCGGAGAACTTCCCCCGGTCCTGCGACCGGACACCTGGCTGGAGGTCACCGGCACCTACACCCCGCGCCGCACCAAGGACCCGGTCAACGACGGCCCGGTCCCGTACTTCGAGGTCACCCGCGCCAAGCCGGTCCCCGCCCCGCGCGACCCGTACGACGCGGCCTGGGACGGCTGACCCCCCCCGCGGACGCCGCTCGCGGGGCTACGACTGGTACGGCTGCTGGGAGTGGGGCTGACCGTACCCCTGCCCGCCGCCGAGGGCCTGCCCCTGGAGCTGTTCGGCCTGTTCCGCGGTCACCTTGTGCTCGGCACCGCAGAACGTGCACTGCGTCGTGTACTTCGTGGAGACCGGGAACAGCGGCACGAAGAACAGGGTGAACTTCGTGACCCGCTTTCTGAGCGTGTGCGCGGCGGGATTCCCGCACTGGGCGCACACCAGCGTCAGTATCGCCAGCTGATACAGATACCCCTTGGTACCGAAAATGATCATGTCGTCGATCCTTCCCGGGCCGCGGCCCCCGGAACCACCCCACCAGATGGTGACCGCGGTCGGCAACGTCACCGGGCGCAACACTGCCGCACCCTGCACAAGCGCACACCGGCCCCCGGTTGCCAGTCTTCTCGTATGACCGACTCCTGGGAAGTGAGCTGCCGTCCCCGCAGGAAGCGCACCCTGTGGGCCTTCGTCGGCCTTGGCTGGGCCGGAGCGGTGGCGGCGGTGGCGCCGGCCGCCTCCACGGGCAAGGGCGTCTGGCTGGTCCCCGGCCTGCTGTGCGCGCTCGCGGGGTTCGCCGCCCTGCACCGGGTCACCGTCCGGGTCGGCGCCGACGGCGGCGGACTGCACTCCCGCACCCTGCTGCGCCGCCGGAGCGTGCCCTGGAGCGAGGTGGCGGAGCTGCGCATCCGGGTCAGGTACGCGCACCTGGCCCGCGGCCAGGAGAGCCGCCGGGTCAGCGTGCGGCTCCGGGACGGGCGCCGGTGGGAGCTTCCCCTGCCGCGGGCCTGGACCCCGCGCACCGGCGAGTTCGACGCGACGCTGGACCGGCTCCGCGCACTGCACCGCCGGCACGGCTCCGGCGCGACGACCGCGGAACCGGGCCCTCTCACGGTCATCTCGGGCCGCACCACGGGCAGTGGTCGGCTCGGCTCCGTCGTCGCGTGCGTCCTGCTGCTGGCGGGCGCGGCCCTCGCCGCGCGGACGGTCCCGGACGCCGGCGCGTACGAACGGGAGTGGGAGTCGGCCACCCCCTGCGCGCCCGGAACGCCGGCGGCGGTGCGCGGTGACTGTCTCCGCACCGTCCGCGCCGTGATCGCACGCACGGAACCGGACCTTCCGAAGAAGACCAGCTGGCTGTACTTCACCGACGACCGCCCGATGGAGCGGCTGGCGGTGTCCTCGGAGGCGGCCGAGCAGTTCCGCGCCGGCGACCGTGTCCGGCTGACGGTGTGGCGCGGCGTGGTGAAGGAAGTCGCGGGGGACCGGCATGTGTGGCGCGAGCACACTCCCGGCGCCGGGGACTTCGCCATGCTCGCGGCCGCACTGGTCCTCGCCGCGGGCTACCCGGCCGCCCGGGTCCTGCTCCGGGTACGCGGGCGGCGCCGCCCCGACGGCGAGGTCCTGCCGTCCGCGCTCCCCTTCGGGGCGTCCCTCGTCGTCACGGCGCTGTGGCTCCTGCCTCTGTGCTACCTGCACCCTGCGGCACCGTTCGCCTCACCCACGACGACCGTCTGGACGTCGCTGGGCACCCTGACCACGCTCACCCTGCTGGTGTGGGCCTGGCGCGCCACCCGCATCCGCCCGCCCGGGGAGGATGGGGAGCCCGGGGTGCCGGCGGACCAGGAGGTCTTCCTGCCGGCCCGCTTCCTGGACGCCACCGACTACAACCCTCACCACTTCGGCACCCACGTCGTCGTGGGCGGCGACGGCCCGCCCGCCGTGGTTCCGCACCCCGGCCCCGGCCGCTTCGCGGCCCGCCCCCTCCCGGTCTCCCGCCTCACCCTCACCCGGGTCCGCCCGATCCGCGAAGGCGACGCCGACACGATCCCGGGCAACTGGCACGTGGCCGAACTGGACGACGCCGGCACCCCGGTACGCCTCGCCGCTGCTCCCGCCGACCTGACCCGGATCCTGCGCGCACTGCACCTCCCGCGAACCCCGGCCGCACCCGTCCCGGAGGCGGGAACGGTAACGCCGTAGCGACCTATGGTGCGGACCGGGGTGATCGGTGACCTCGGGGAGATGGCTGCCGAGGCGACCGGCGGCAATCTCCTCGGGACGGCAATGGCACTGTGTTCGGCTCCGTCGTGCCGTCCGCGATCATCGACAACCGCCCGGATCCTGAACGCGGCACCGGGAACGGAGACCGCCCGAACCCTGAACCGCGGGACCGGGAACGGACACCGCCCGGATTGTGCGAGCAGAACCGCGAACCGAACGGGAACTGGTCGATGACCCTGTCCGAGCTGTACGTCACGCTGCTGATCGGCGGCGCCGTCCTGCTGGCCAGCATCGTCGCCGCCCGCACCGCCCACCGCGTGGGCCTGCCGAGCCTGCTGCTGTTCCTGGCCGTCGGTGTCGTCGCCGGTGAGGACGGGCTGGGCCTGGAGTTCGACGACGCCCAGCTCGCCCAGGCGCTGGGGACCGCGGCGTTGGGGCTGATCCTCGTCGAGGGAGGTCTGAGCACCCGGTGGGAAGACGTCCGGCGCCAGCTGGCCCCCGCGAGTGTGCTCGCCACCGTGGGCGTGGCCCTGTCGGTCGTGGTGACCGCCGCCGGAGCGCACTTCCTGCTGGGCATGGACTGGCAGCTGGCGCTGCTGCTGGGGGCGATCGTCTCCTCCACCGACGCCGCCGCCGTGTTCGCCGTCCTGCGCGCACTGCCGATGCCCAAGAAGCTGCGCGGGCTGGTGGAGGCGGAGTCCGGCTTCAACGACGCCCCGACGATCATCCTGGTCACGGTGTTCTCCACCGCCACCGCCGACCTGCCCGGTCCCGGGTTTCTCGTGCTCAATCTGCTGTACCAGCTCGGGGTGGGCGGCGCGCTCGGCGTGCTGGCCGGCTGGCTCGGGGCAGCCGCGCTGCGGCACATCGCCCTGCCCGCCACGGGGCTGTACCCGCTGGCGACGGTCGGCTTCGGCATCATCGCGTTCGCCGCCGCCGGAGCGGTCCACGCCAGCGGCATCATCGCCGCCTATCTGTCCGGCCTGGTGCTGGGCAACTCCAAGCTGCCGCACCGGGCCGCCACCCGTTCCTTCGCCGAGGGCGTCGGATGGCTCGCCCAGATCGGCCTGTTCGTCATGCTCGGTCTGCTGGTCGACCCCAGCGAGCTGCCCTCCGCGATCCTCCCGGCGCTCGTCGTCGGATCGGTGCTGCTGCTGGCCGCGCGCCCGCTCTCGGTCGTGCTCTGTCTGCTGCCCTTCCGGATCCCCTGGCGTAAGCAGGCGTTCATCTCCTGGGCCGGCCTACGTGGCGCGGTGCCGATCGTGCTCACCACGTTCCCGATCGTCGCGGGGATCGACGGGGCACGCGACGTGCTCAACATCGTGTTCGTGCTCGTGGTCCTCTTCACCCTCGTCCAGGGCCCCGCCCTGCCCATCGTCGCCCGGCGCCTGGGGCTGGTCCGCAGCGGCGCGCTGCGCGAGCTCCAGGTGGAGACGGCCCCCCTCGACGTCCTGGACGCCGACCTCCTCACCGTGACCGTTCCGGACGGCTCCCGGCTGCAGGGTGTCGCCGTCTTCGAACTGCGCCTGCCGCCCCCGACGGTCGTCACCCTGATCGTCCGCGAGGGCACCACCCTCGTCCCCGACCCGGACACCGTGCTGCGCGCCGGCGACGAACTCCTGCTCATCACCACACCGCTGACCCGCGAGGCGACGGAGCGCCGACTGCGTGCCATCGGGCGCCGCGGCAAACTGGCCCGCTGGCTGGACGAGCAAGGATCTCCGCGCATTTCCGACGGATAGCCGCATTCATTACCGGTGGATAAATAGTCGAATGCGAAGAATAAGAGATTAGTCGTACGGTAAACTTCTTTACCGAGTCTTGGCGCTCCATTGAGCGACCACATGCTCATTCCGTGAGATGGCTCTCGATGCCGACAGGGGGAACATGACATGCGTCGACGTGACATGAACCGGCCCGTACGCATCGACAACGCCGCCCGTGACAGCGTTCCCGAACCGGGTACCGCCCTCTCCGGCGTCTGACCCCCGGACCGGCCCCGACGCAGCGTCCCCGCCCGGCCGAAGACCCACCGCCCGGCCGCTACGCGCCCGCCCCGCCCGGACGCCGACCACACCCCTCACCGCCCCCCCGCACCGGTCACGCCTGCTCACCGCCGACAGGCCTGCCCGCCGAGAACCGCCCGCCTGCCCCTGCCGCCACTGTGCAGCCAGCCCCAGCCGACCCCAGGCACTGACGCCGCCGTCACCGAACCGGAGGACCGACGCCCGTGCACAACACCACCGCCATGCTCATCGAACTCGGCGCGATCATTCTCGCGCTGGGCCTGCTGGGCCGCTTTGCCGGCCGGGTGGGCTTCTCGCCCATCCCCCTCTACCTGCTGGCCGGACTCGCCTTCGGCCACGGCGGCATCCTCCCCCTGCAGGCCAGCGAGGAGTTCACCGCCACCGGCGCCGAGATCGGCGTCATCCTGCTGCTGCTCCTGCTGGGACTGGAGTACAGCGCCTCGGAGTTGGTCACCAACCTGAAAACCCAATACCCCTCTGGCGCGGTCGACTTCGTCCTCAACGCGATACCCGGCGCCGTGGCGGCACTGCTGCTGGGCTGGGGCGCGGTGGCCGCCGTGGCACTGGCCGGCGTCACCTGGATCTCCTCCTCCGGCGTCATCGCCAAGGTCCTCGGCGACCTGCGCCGGCTCGGCAACCGCGAAACCCCGGTGGTGCTCGGCGTCCTGGTCATCGAGGACCTCGCCATGGCCGTATATCTGCCGATCCTCACCGCCCTGTTGGCCGGCGCCGGCCTGGCCGGCGGCTCCGTCACCCTGCTGATCTCCCTGGGCACCGTCGGTGCCGTCCTCTACGTCGCCCTGCGCCACGGGCGGCTGATCAGCCGCGCGGTGTCGTCTGACAACGCGGAGATGCTGCTGCTGGTCGTCCTCGGTCTGACCCTCCTGGTCGCCGGCCTCGCCCAGGAACTGCAGGTGTCCGCCGCCGTCGGCGCCTTCCTGGTCGGCATCGCCCTGTCCGGTGAGGTCGCCGAGGGCGCGAGCACCCTGCTCACCCCCCTGCGGGACCTGTTCGCCGCCGTCTTCTTCGTCTTCTTCGGCCTCTCCACCGACCCGGCCGACATTCCGCCCGTGCTGGTGCCGGCGCTGCTCCTCGCCGTGGCCACCGCGCTGACGAAGATCGCCACCGGCTGGTACGCCGCACGCCGGGCGGGCATCCGGGGCGGGGGCCGGTGGCGCGCGGGCGGCACGCTGGTCGCGCGGGGCGAGTTCTCCATCGTCATCGCGGGCCTCGCCGTCGGCGTCGAACCCCGCATCGGCCCCCTGGCCACGGCGTACGTCCTGATCCTGGTCGTGATCGGCCCGCTCACCGCCCGCTGGACCGAGCCCCTGGCCCGGCGCTTCACCCGCCGCCCCGGCCCGCCCGTCCCCCCGGCCACCACGGAACATCCGGAGCCCGCACACGCCTGATCGCTCAGGGCGGCCCGGAACCGCTACCGGCCGAGGATCTCGCCGGCGCCCCCGACGCCCTCACGCGTGCCGATCACGATGAGGGTGTCACCGCCGGCCAGCCGGAACTCCGGCCCAGGCGACGGGATGGCCTCGGCCCGGCGCAGTACCGCCACGACCGAGACCCCGGTCTCCGTACGCATCCGGGTGTCGCCCAGCGGCCGCCCCTGCCAACGCGAGCCCTCCGGCAACTCGATCCGCTCGGCGACCAACCCCAGCTCGGCCGTCGCCAGCAGGCTAGGACTGTGCCGGGCAGGCATCACGGCGTCAATAACCACCGCCGCCTCGTCGGCGGCCAGCCGCACGGACAGCACGTCGGCGTCCGTGCCGTACACGTTCAACGTCCGGGACCCGTCGAGATGGGCCACCACCGACAACCGCCGTCGCTCCCGCGTAGCCATGTCATACCGCACACCGCCACCCGGCAATGGCGTACGCCCCATGCGCGAAGCACCGCCCACAACCGCCCCCCTACCCCACGCAAGCGTTCCCACGGCCCACAATCGAGGCACCCTACGACACCCCCGAACCCCCACGGCATCCGCCCCGCACCCCGGGCAGGGTCCCACCGCCTCACCCATCCGTGACCGACTACAACCCCTCCAACTCGGCCTGTGCGGCCAGCGTGTCCGGGTGATCCTCACCGAGAACCCGCGCGCGGTCGTCCCGAACCTCGCGCAGCAGTGCGGCGGCGCTCTCGACATCCCCCTGCCGCGCGACGACCCGGGCCCGCCCGAAGCGAGTCCTGATCACCTCGGGGATCGCCCTGCGATATAGTCGATTATGTACAGTGATATACTTGCCAATATATGCGGAGGTGGGCTCATGAGCAGAACCGTCATCGATCTCGACGACGACGCGTTGGAAGCCGCAGCGAAGGAGCTGGGCACTTCCACGAAACGGGACACCATCAACACCGCCCTGCGTGAAATCGTCGCGCGTAACCGTCGCTTGCGGGCCTTGCATGAGCTGCAGGATCTCGCGGATGAAGGCGCCCTCGCCGTCGAACTCCTCTTGGACAAGCGCAACTACCGAGGTGGTTCTGCCCGGTGAGCGTGGCCGACTACCTCATCGATACGTCGGCACTGGCTCGCGTCCTGCTGCGTCAGGCCACCGAAGGATGGGAGCAGAGGATCGGCGCCGGTCTGGTCGCCCTGTGCGACCTCACCGAACTGGAAGTCCTCTACTCTGCCCGTTCCGAGAAGGACCGCGAGGCCATCCAGGAACGGCTGAACCAGTTCACCTGGTGCCCCATGCCGGACGGTATCTACCGGCGTGCCCGTGTCGTCCAGCGTGAGCTCACCGCCAAGGGTGAGCACCGCAGTGCCGGAGCCGTCGACCTGCTAGTGGCCGCGGCCGCGGAAGAAGCGGGACTCACGCTGCTGCACTACGACCGCGACTTCGAAACCATCGCCCGCACCACCGGGCAGCCGGCTCGCATGATCGACCTCAAGGGCTGAGACAGGGAACGCCTCAGGGTGCCCCGCCGGCAGCCCTCCCCGCCTAGGCGGAACTCGTGGACCACCTGGATTTCGCCGACGATGTGGGCGCTGCACGCGGGCCGTTGAAACCGGCGGCTCGGGAGACCGGACGAATCCCGTCGTACCACGCCAGTCACCCGTGGTGTCGCCCGGAGCGGCGCAGCCGCCCGCGCCTGGCGTCGCAGGCGACACGGACCTTGCGCCTTGGTTGCCGAGGGCCCCGGGAGGCGGGCCCACAACAGGGGGGCCGGGCGGAGGGTACATCGGCTGCCAGGGTCGCGGAGTCATGCTCCGTGCGTCAACGCCCGAGGCCCTCTTCGCCGTTCCGCCGATCTCGTCAACGCGTTGCCCCCGCTGAAAATGAGTCCACTCACCGGATGACAATGCGCTGCCGTCCCGCATTGCCCCGCCACTACAGCAGCGGCTGGCCTCGATGACACCAGCGGCCATCCAGCGTCCCCTACCTGCCAGCGGCTCGGCGGAACGTGAGGACCCACCGCCGCAGCAGCGGGTAACGCGCAGAACTGTCGGGACTACTTGTACGCGACTTACGTCGGAACCGGATCTCGTCGAGGCCCCGCCTGAGCTGCCGGTCGCTACCCGCGGCGCAGTTGAATCGGCCTGCGATCGCGGACGCCGTCCAGGACGGATGTGTCGACGACGGGCCGCTGTCTGGGCTTCGCCGCGCGGAGCCGGATGGTGCCGCGGTCGCTCAAGGCGTTGCACCACTCGCTCGGCTTTGGCCTAGTGCCGGCCGGGCCGCCCGCCTGCTCGAAGAGGCTGCGGACGGCCGACTCTTGGCGGTCGTTGAGGCAGCCGGCGACCAATTTGAGCGGGTCACCCGGGACCACGTACGGGTCCTCGGCGAGGATTCGTACGACAGCCAGGGCGGTCTTGAAGGCGTCACTGTCGACGCTCGCCCGCGCCGACGGGGTGTGCGGGTCACCCCACTCCGGGGTGTCGGCCTGGATCTGCACCGACGCTCCTCCAATACGACGGAAGCCATCGCAATCGATGAAGTGAACCATCGGCTCCGGCTGCAGGGACCAAAGGATGTTGGCGTGGGAGATGTCCCCGATGACCATGCTGGTGCTGTGGAACCAATCGACGGCCTTTGCACAGGCCATGGCCAGTGCGCGCCGCTGCTCCAGAGACGGGCGGCGAACGTTCTTCGTCGCGGGCCTCTCCGAGTAGAGCAGGTGCTGCAGCTCTAGGAGCTTGCTCTTGCCGTTCGGCGTCTGCCATCTGTACACGTCCGGTGCACTGCGCATGAGGAAGCCGACCGAACGGCCTCCGTCCGTCACGCGGCACAGCGGCCAAGCAGCAATCCGGTCCAGATGGGCGCGCTCCGGGGCAGACAGTGCCTGGCGGAGCGCGGGGAGAGTCGCCAGGGCGCTCTCGTTCACGGTGGCGGGGTTCTTGTACTCCTTGAAGAGCAGGTCATCGCTGGCTAGGTACACGTCGCCCTGACCGCCGCTGCCCATCTTGGCGCCGAGGGTGAGCGACGACTTCGCAACATCCTGACCGTCCTCGGCCGTCATCGGCCCGCCGCCCCCTCCCACACACAGATGACCGTGCGGTCGTCGTCGTACGTCTTGGCGCGGAGCTGCGCCTGCCTGAGGAAGTGAGACATGCTCGGGATCTCGCCGGTACCCCAGTAGGCGGCCAGACGCGCACGGAACTCGGGTTCCTGGTTGATCGGATTGGTGATTCCGTCGGTTCCGAGGAGCAGCAGTCCGCCCGGGTCGGATCGAAAGAGGTCGACCGCGGCATAACGGGTCGAAGGCAGGGCGGTCGTCCGCGTGCTGGCGATGCCACCGTCCTGGCCTTCCAACCCGTGCCACTCGCCATCGACGAGACGTAGCAAACCGCCGTCACCGATGCTGACCCACGCCCTGTACCGGATCTTGGTGTCCGTGGGCACCAGAAGGAGGTGCAGAGTAGTGGCGTAGTCCCGCTCGTCGAACACCTCGGTCTGTGCCGCCCACTTCTTGAGGCAGTCAGGCACGGCCTCGCCGATGGCGCTGTTGACGGCAGCGATGAGCATCTGATGGTCCTGGCCCACCAGCAGGCTGTGGAGGTCCGGGGCCTTCGTGTCCAAAGCCTTGATTACGGCGTGAGCCAATTCCTGCGAAGCGACGTGGGACCGCTTCGACGAACCAACACCATCCGCGACCGCGAGCACCAGCAACTGTTCGTTGCCCTCACCAATCCGAGCCAACACCATCGCGTCCTGGCGGCAGGTCCCCTCCCACCGATGGGAGTCGCCCCGCATGGACGCGCCCAGCACGGACAGTCCGGGCAGGGTGAGACCATCGACGACGGTATCCGGGATGAAGGCGGCGAAATCGTCCTCACCGACGGCCGGCTTGTTCTTCGGGAACGGTGGATAGGCGGGGGGACGCTTGCCAATGTGCTCGGGAAACGTGCGCGCAGTGCCGCCGCACGCGCAGCCGGGGTTCACCGCCGACGGATCGGGGATCGGCTGCGGGGCCGGTACCTGGGTGGGATCCAGGGTCAGTTGCGGCTGCGGCTGCGGCTGCGGCTGCGGCTGGACCTGCGTTTGCGAGGTCTCGTGGGGACCTGAAGCATCCCGCTCGACTTGCGGTTCCTGAGGGGTATGGGGCGCAGGCAGCACCGTACTGACCAGCGCGACGGCTTGGTCCATCTGCTCGGCCGGGCTGATTGGCACGCGCGGGTCGTCATGGTTCATCGGCGCGCTCACATCTTGTCCAGGGAAAGGCTGGTGTAGCCGTCCACGTGGTCGTCGACCTTAAGGTCGAAGCCTTCGCCCCCCTTGGACGAGATGCTAGTGGTCGAGTTGACGATCGAGTTTGTCAAGCTCGACGCGAACTCGCGCAGGGCGACAGCGGGAGACACATTGTCGCTCTCCTGGATGAACGCCTTGAAGTTGGCGACCTCGGCGATCGTCATCCGATCGGCCGTGCCAATGCCGAAGGCGATGATCTTCGGGGCGTAGGAGAACTCCTTGAGTTCCTTGAGCGCATCGCGCCAGACGGTGTCCGGCATGTCAGTCGGAGCACCGTCGGACAGGAAGAAGACGACCGGGCGGAAAACGGAGTGGCCCTCGCCCTTCAGCCGGTCGATATCCTTCTGGATGGTGTCCTTGAGCAGCTGAAACGCCGAGGCAAACGACGTCACGCCACCCGCCGACAGCGACGGCAGAGAGTCGATCTCGCTGAGGTCGACCAGCGGCTGGAGCAGGGTGGCGCTGGTGGAGAAGCCGATCATCGCGAAGCGGGCCTTGTCGGCGACGGCCGGGTTGGAGCTGATCTCGTCGTGCAGGTCCGGCAGGGCGTCGTTGATGGCGTCCACGCCGCCGGCGGCCATGGAGCCGGACTCGTCGCAGACCAGGTAGAAGGGAAGAAGCTGCATTGCTTGCTCCTGAATCGATGGAACGTGGGGACGACGGCCTGGCCGTCAGCGGGTGTAGAAATAGATTTCGATCGCGGCGCTGCCGGAGGTCGGGCTGCTCTGCCAGAACGGGCGCTTCACGGACCCGCCGAACATGTCCGGACGGGCCTTCTTCAGCGCCTTGTTGATCTCACCGGCGTACGCCTGACCCTGACTGGTCTCCGGAGATTCGCCGAAGGTGAGGACCAGAGCGGCCTGGCGGCCCTCATACCGCTTGGTGGCCTTGCGCACCTGCGAGACCATGGCGGACCGGTCGCCTGCGGCCGCCTGCACCCGGATCTTTACCGGCTTCAGCTCAAGCGACCGGGGCCCGGTGGGCGTCGGTGACGGCGAAGGGGACGCAGACGCCGAGGCGGACGGCGACGGCTTCGGCTTCGCCGCCGACTGGGCTGCGAGCGGGTCGGCCCGGTCCCCGAGGGAGACCAGGGCCAGGACGAGCAGCATGTCAGCGAAGAGCCAGCCGGCGAGGTGCAACGGGTTGAACCGGCTCAACCGGCGCCTCTTGCTCACGGATCCGGACGAGGTGGTCATGAGGCCTTGTCCAGGCTTGCCGACGGCCGCTGGGGATAGGCCGGTTCGGAGGACGGATGCGGCCTGGCATCCGAGCGCTCACGCTGCTGCGGCTGCGCGGGGAACGGGTTACCCGGCGACGTGGACGACACGGGAGGCACCGGCGGCGTCGACGCGGAGGCCTGGCCCAAGATCTCCTCGGCCCGTGCGAGCGCTTCCTGCGCCTGCGTCCTGGCGTCCTCCGCCATGCGGCGCTCGGCTTCGGCGGCCGCACGTGCCGCGTCGCCGTCCTTAGCGGCACGCTCGACGACGTCGATCAGGGCAGCGAACCGCTTCGCGGCCTCGTCGAGAGCCTTCGTGCGGTCGGCGATGCCGGAGACGGCGTGCCGGGAGTCCCCGGCCGCCTGTTCGGTGTGTTCGGCCATGGCCTTGAGGCCGTCGATGAGCTGGCTGTGCAGGTCGCCGACCACTTCGACGCTGGTGGTGAAAGAGCGCTGCGTGGCGGCCAGTAGCGTGACGGAGTCCTCGACGCGCTGAGCTGCGTCCGTGAGCGCGGTACGGACGTCGTCACCGTTGCCGGAGACGGTGGCCTCCAGCCTGTCTGTGGTGCGGGAGAGGAGGTTCCGCAGATCGTCGGTGGCGGTGATCAGGCTGTCGCGGCTGCGATCAAGGGCCTCGCGGTGGCCGTTGACGGCATCCCGGAGCTCGTCGCCGAGCTGCGTGAGCGGCTGGTCCAGGTCGCGTACGGCCGTACGGATTGCGGTGCTGCTGTCCCGGACGGTGTCAGCCATCCGCGCGACCGCCGTCTCGAGGGGGCGAACCGAATCGTCGGCCTTGGCGAGGCGTTCTTCCGCCTTGTCCAACGCCTCGCGGACCGCCTCGGCGGCGTTGACGAGCTGCTTCTGTGTGGCGAGCGCCTTGGAGTGCATGCGCTGGATCTTCCCGCCGGCCTTGTTGAGCTCCTCCGCGAACCTTCCCGGCGAAGCGAAGCGGTGCGCGTTGAGGATCAGCTGGGCCTCGGTCAGTACGGGTACCAGGCGGGCCATTGCGGCACGGGTCTCCTGCTCCGCCCTCTGCTCCGCGCGGTCCGCGGCGGCACGACGATTGCCGTGGAGCAGCGTGAGCGCGAGTAGGGCAAGGAGAGCGACGCTGCCGGCCTCGGCGACGTGGCCGAACTCGAACCAGCCGCTGAGGTGCCCTTCGAAGCCGGTCTGCCACAGCTGGAGGAAGGGGCGCGTGGCCGCCTTCGGGTCCGCGGTCGTGAGGTCGCCATAGGCGCTGGTCGCCATCGCGAGACCGGACCAGGTGAAGATGAGCGGCATGAAGACGAGTGCGCCGAGGACCCAGTCCAGCCCGTCGACGGTCTTCGACACCAGGGCGGCACGACGGCCAGTCGCCGGCGTCACGTCGCATGCCATGCTCTCGGGGCGGGCGAAGTTGGCCATCAGGTCGAGGTCGGCCCAGGCGTCCAGCGCGTCATGTTCGGGAGAGTCCATCGCGCGGGCGAGCGCGCGTAGTTCCTCAGCTCGTGGGGCAAGAGCAGGATCCTGCGCCTGGTCCTCGAGATGACGGGCGGTCACCGATTTGTCGTGCAAAACCCCCACAGGGCTCCCCTATCCCGCCCATGGCTGTCGCCAGGTCGTTTGACGGTTCGATGCACTGGCGGCACCGGTGCGTCTGGTCGGATCGCGCATGGCCCTCATGCCATATGGGCGTCGATCGGACGGATCTTCACATCCTGCACAAGAGACGGTCGAGAGTAGTGCAGGGTTGTAGTGAAAGTGTGATGAACTGTGAATCCGGTCGGGCTGACCCGATACGCAGTTGAGGGGGCGTGAGGCGGATGAGCGGGGACGGTCGTAAGCGAGGGGTCGTCCAACTGAAGCCGACGAAGGGGCGTCCGAGGGGGGCGATCACCGAACCAGAGCCGGAGCCGGTGCCGGAATCGCGGCGGGAGCCGCAACAGACATCGAGGGTGACCGGGTCTCCGGTCGAGCTGAGCAATTGGTCGCCGCAGGCCCGGATCGCGGGGCACGGACGGTTGCAGGTCAACCTCAACTGGTCGGCCGCAGCCAAGGCGGACCTCGACCTCGGGTGCATGGTACGTACGCGGGACGGTCGAGGCGACGCGATCCAGCCGCTGGGAGCCAACTTCGGCTCCTTCGATCACTGGCCCTATCTGGAACTCGATCAGGACGACCGCACCGGTCAGGCCTCGGACGGGGAGACGCTGCGGGTCAACCTCGAACGCTGGCGGGAGTTCCAACAACTCGTCGTCTACGTCTACGTCTACGAGGGGTCTGTGGACTTCCGCACGCTGGGTGGCGTGGTCACCATGACCGCGCCGAGCGGCACATGGCGCATCCACCTCGACGACTCCCCCGCCGGGGCGACCGCCTGCGCCATCGCGCGTCTCGTGCCGGGGCGGGAGGGGCTTGAACTGACGCGGGAAGTACGGTGGTTCAGCCCGAAGCTCTGGGACGGGAATCAACAGCAGATCGACCGGGCTTACGGCTTCGGGCTGAATTGGGTGTGGGGAACGAAGTAGCGCAGCCGTACCGGAATTAGAGGATCTGACGCCCCGGTAGCAGAAAGGTTCCGCTGACCTGCAAGGATGTGAGTGTCGAAGTCATATCCGCTGCAGGAGTCAGGGCACCTTTCTGGTGGTTGAGCGTACAGGGTAGGAGCGTCGGCTGTCCGTGGCGGCCGACAGGAAGAGGCTGATCGGTCATGCCGGGGCGGTGCTGCTGCGCCGGTGTGTGGACCGGACGGGCTGACGGGGGCGCTGGAGAAGGTGCTGCCGTCCAGTTCGGTGGCCGGTTGGCGGGACCGGGCAGGGGTGCTGGTGCACCTGCGGTCGCGATCGTGCTCGGGGCGTCGAACCTGTCGGAGTCCGAGCATCTCCAGCTTCACGGCTGTCCGAACCAAGGGGATTGGGGCCTCGCCCGTACTCCACGGCATCCCGTGACCTGCCAGGCGCTGCCTCCGTAGGGAGGCAGAGGGAGCTCGCTCTGGAGCTCGGGTTCCGTGGGCGGCTCCCGTATGGCTCCCAAGAGGCCCGGGAAATGAGTCAGGGGCCCGACCCGCTCGCGCGGATCAGGCCCCTGACCTGGTACTTCACTGTCGGGGTGGCGGGATTTGAACCCACGACCTCTTCGTCCCGAACGAAGCGCGCTGCCAAGCTGCGCTACACCCCGATCATCGCCGCTGTCGCGGCGACGACGTTTACTTTAGCCCACCGGTGGCTAGAGACGAAATCCGGTTTTCGAGGGGCGTCGGCGGACCGGGTTCGGGCGGGCGTGGTCCAGGGCCACGAGGAGAACGGCTAGGGCGTAGCAGGCGAGGCCGAGGAAGAGGGCGTTGGCGAGGACGTTCTTGTAGCCGTGCCGGACGACGTCCAGGAAGGGGTAGAGGTAGCGGATGGGGGAGCCCGGGAGGAGTTCGCCCCGGGTCAGAGTGAAGGCCACGTAGGCCAGGGGGTAGAGCAGCCAGGTCGCGGCCTGGCGGAGGTGCGTGCGGGCGGGTGGGGAGAGGAGGAGCCAGTCCAGGAGCGCCGCCACCGGGAGCACCGTGTGCAGGGTGTGGGCCGCGAGGGGCTCCAGCCAGGCGGGGCCGGCGGGGCCGTCCGCCATGGCGAGGCGCGGGGAGGTGTCCGCCAGGAGTACGTGGTGGACCAGGGCCGCCATGGTCACGTAGAGAAGCGTCGCCCCGGTGACGGCGCCCGGCAGCGGATGGCGGGCGAGCCACGCGCGGCGGGCCGACGTCAGCATGACCACGGCCAGCAGGACCGCGCTCTGGATCGCGAAGTAGCTCAGGACCCGGGAGGGGCTGCCGAGGAGGGTTTCGACGAGCACCGCGCCGGTGGCCAGCAGCGCCAGTGCGAGACGGTACGCCGCTGCCACGGGCCGCCGTATCAGCGGTACGACGGCTCTGGCGGGGGCGGAAATCCCGAGCCTCGTGCGCGGCAGGGCGGGGAGGTCCGGGATGTACCTACGTATCGGGGCGGTCATGCACCCCAGCGTGAGCGGATGTCCCGTACGGGGCGATATGGGTGGACCGGACGGGTTACCGGACGATGCCCTGGTCGCGGTCGACGAGGGTCAGCAGGGTCGCCTCCGGGGGGCAGGCGAAGCGCACCGGTGTGTAGCGGCTGGTGCCGCAGCCCGCCGAGACGTGGAGGTAGGACGTACGTCCGTCCGCCGTGTGCGTGGACAGGCCCTTCACGCGGTCCGTGTCCAGGTCGCAGTTGGTGACCAGGGCGCCGTAGAAGGGGATGCAGAGCTGGCCGCCGTGGGTGTGGCCGGCCAGGACCAGCGGGTAGCCGTCGGCGGTGAAGGCGTCCAGGACGCGCAGGTAGGGGGCGTGGACGACGGCCATGGAGAAGTCCGCGGCGTCCGAGGGGCCGCCGGCCACCTCCGGGTAGCGGTCGCGCTTGATGTGCGGGTCGTCCAGGCCGGTCAGCTCGACAGACGTGCCCTCGATCTTCAGGGTGCCCCTGGTGTTGGTCAGGTTCAGCCAGCCGGCCGAGTCGAATCCGTCCCGCAGGTCCTCCCACGGGTTGTGGATCGCGCCGACGACCGGGGGGTTGCCGTTCAGGCCGTGGCGGCCCTGGACCTTCTCGAGCAGATAGCGGGCGGGGTTGCGCGGCTGGGGGCCGTAGTAGTCGTTGGAGCCGAAGACGTACGCGCCGGGGAACTCCATCAGGGGGCCGAGCGCGTCGAGAACCTCGGGGACGCCCTCGGGGTCGGAGAGGTTGTCCCCCGTGTTGATCACGAAGTCGGGGCGCAGGCCCGCCAGGGAGCGCAGCCAGCGCTGCTTCTTGCGCTGCCCGCCGACCATGTGGATGTCGGAGACCTGGAGCACGCGCAGGGGGCGCATCCCGGAGGGCAGTACGGGCACCGTCACCCGCCGCAGTCGGAAGGAGCGGGCCTCGAAGCCCGCCGCGTACAGCAGTCCGGCGGCACCGGCCGCCGTGATTCCCAGGGGGATTCCGTATCGCGCGCGCATACGTCCATCGTGTCAGACCTTGCACGGCCGGCCGAACGCGCCTGTAACCAGGGCGCCTTAAATGCAAGCGTCCTGGTCCCCGCACCTGCGACAATCAAGCCATGACCACGCTCAAGTCGAAGCTGCAGGATGACCTCAACGCCGCGATCAAGGAGCGCGACGAGCTCCGCTCCTCGACGCTCCGGCTGACGCTCGCCGCGATCACCAAGGAGGAGGTCGCGGGGAAGGAGAAGCGTGAGCTCTCCGACGACGAGGTGCAGAAGGTGATCACCCGCGAGGCGAAGAAGCGCCGAGAGGCGGCGGAGGCGTTCGCCGAGGGCGGCCGCCCCGAGCAGTCCGAGCGGGAGAAGGCGGAGGGCGAGGTCCTGGCCGCGTACCTGCCCAAGCAGCTGTCCGACGAGGAGCTGAACGCGATCGTCTCCCAGGCCGTGGAGGAGGCGAAGGCGGCGGGTGCGGAAGGGCCGCGGGCCATGGGCGCCGTGATGAAGATCGTGAACCCGAAGGTGGCCGGGCGGGCGGAGGGCGGCCGGGTGGCCGCCGCGGTGAAGAAGCAGCTGGCCGGATGAGGGCCGGGGGCCTCGGGGCCGGCGGTAGGCCCGGGCTTCGGGGCCGGCGGTAGGCCCGGGCTTCGGGGCCGGCGGTAGGCCCGGGCTTCGGGGCCGGCGGTAGGCCCGGGTTTCGGGTCCGGCGGTACGCCCGGTCCCGCGTCCGGCGAGTACGACGGCGAACGGCCCCTTCCCCCACGCGGGGGAAGGGGCCGTTCGTCATGTCCGTGCAGTAGCCGCCGGTCAGTCGCGTCCCCCGGGGCCGTTCCCCGGGCCCTGGATGAAGCCCTCCGGGACGGAGAAGGTCGGGTCCGGCTCGGCGCCGCCTCCGCCGTTGCCGCCCCCGTTGCCGTTGCCGTTGCCGCCGCCGATCAGGCCGCCGATGAAACCGCCGTCGCCGTTGTTGCCGTCGTCGCGGTCGCCCTTGTCGCGGTCGCGGTCCTTGTCGCGGTCCTTGGCGTCCGGGATGTGCACCAGGTTGAAGGGGGGAGAGTCCTTGCCCGCCAGGGCGCCGGTCATGGCGTCCTTCCAGATGGGGCCCGGGACCGCGCCACCGAAGACGAGCGGGTGGTACTGGCCGCCGATCGTGATGTTCTTCATCTGGACCTCCTGGGTGGCGCTGCCCACCCAGACGGCGCCCGACAGGTTCGGCGTGTAGCCGACGAACCAGGCGTTCCGCCGCTCGTCCGTCGTACCCGTCTTACCGGCGTTGGCGCGGTCGCTGAGGCCGGCCGCGGTACCCGTACCGGAGTCGATCACGCCCTGCAGCAGGGTGTTCACCGTGTCCGCGGTCTTCTCGCTCATCGCGCGGGAGCACGTCGACTTCGGCACCTCGAGCGACTTCTGCTTGTTGCCGATCTTCTGTGTGATCGATTCGATGGCGACCGGTGTGCAGTACATGCCGCGGGAGGCGAAGGCGGCGTACGCGCTCGCCATCGTGAGCGGCGAGATGCCCGTGGAACCGAGCGTCATCGAGGAGGGCACCTCGGGGATCTTCTCCCCGTTGCCCTGGACCACACCGAGCTTGTCGGTCATGGTCACCACCGGGCACATACCGATGTCCTCGATCATCTGTACGAAGTAGGTGTTGACCGACTTCGCCATCGCTTCCTTGAGCGCGTACGGGCCCACCTCGGACTCGTTCTCGTTCTCGACCTTGTAGCCCCCGTCGTTCACCCACGGCTTCTCGCACCCGCGCACGGTCGACGGGTACGGCATCGAGTACGGGGCGGGGTGCGTCTGGGTCGGCGGCCTGCCCTCCTCCAGGGCGGCGGCGGCCACGAACGGCTTGAACGTCGAGCCCGTCGGGAACCCGAAGTTCGAGCCGCCCCAGGCCTTGTCGACCGAGAAGTTGATCTCGATCTCGTTCTTGCCGTACCCGTACGGCTTCGACTGGCCCATCGCGACGATCTTGCCGGTGCCGGGCTCGACCAGCGTGCTCGCGGCGGCCACCGGGTCGGACTGGTAGACGTGGTTCTTCAGCGACTGCTGCACCGACTCCTGTGCCTGCGGGTCGAGCGTCGTACGGATGGTCAGGCCGCCCTGGTTCCAGATCTTCGCCCGGTCCTCCCTGGTCTTGCCGAAGACCGGGTCGTTCAGGAACACCTCGTGCACGTAGTCACAGAAGAAGCCCGCTCCCTTGACCGCCGTGATGCAGCCGTTCTTCGGCTTGCTCACCTTCAGGCCCAGGGGGCTCTTCGCCGCCTCGTCGGCCTGCTCCTGAGAGACGTCGCCGATCTGAGCCATCCGCTGCAGGACGACATTGCGCCGCTTCTTCGCCTCCGTCTCGTCGTTGACCGGGTCGTAGCGGCTCGGGGACTGGACGAGACCGGCGAGGAGGGCGGACTCCTGGAGGTTGAGGTCCTTGGCGGACTTGGAGAAGTAGCGCTGGGCGGCCGCCTCGATGCCGTAGGCCTGCTGGCCGAAGAAGGTGATGTTCAGATAGTTCTCGAGGATCTTCTTCTTGCCCAGCTCCTCCTCGACCTGGATCGCGTACTTCAGTTCGCGGATCTTGCGGCCGATGGTCTGCTGGGTGGCCTGCGCGACCTTGGTCGGGTCGTCGCCGGCCTCCTCGACGAAGACGTTCTTGACGTACTGCTGCGTGAGCGTGGAGGCGCCCTCGGAGACCTCGCCGCTGCGCGCGTTGCTGTTGAGCGCGCGCAGGATGCCCTTCAGGTCGACCGCGCCGTGCTCGTAGAAGCGTGAGTCCTCGATCGCGACGATCGCCTTCTGCATGTACGGCGAGATGTCCTTGAGGTCGACCACCGTACGGTCGCGCGAGTAGACCGTGGCGATCTGGCCGCCCTGGGAATCCAGGATGGTGGTGCGCTGGCTCAGCGGCGGGGTCTTCAGGTTGGCCGGGAGCTCGTCGAAGCTCTCGACCGATCCCTTGGCCGCGAGGCCCAGCGCGCCCACGGCGGGCAGGGCGATGCCGGCCATGACGGCCCCCGCGAGGACACTGACACCGAGGAACTTCGCGGCCTGCTGCGTGGGAGACAGACCACCGCCCGAGCGCTTCTTTGGCATGGGAGCAGCCTACGTTCTCATTCGCCGGACAAGCGTATAGGCCTTGGCCTAAGCTGCACTCAACTGTCACAGCAGTGAGGCCACGTATCAATACGTCCGGCGAACCCGAATCGTTCCGGATCTCTTCGGCTTTCTTCATATGAGTTCTGTCGAGGGGTGTTGAGTCCGTGTTGAGTCCGTGTTGAGTCCGTGTCCGGATCCGCCTCGTGTGTCATGCGGTGTCCGTTGTGACGTAACTGAACTGACCCTGAACGCCCCCTTTGCCCCACATGTCGACCCCTCACTCCCCCGGGTGATCTGCCGCTTACCCATAGTCCGTTCGGACCATTCAAGATTGGGCCCGCTGGGGGTGTTGCACTGTGCCCACCTTCCGTAACGTCCTCAACTGGCGGCGGTGAATATGCCGCTGCCGCCGTGGGGGAGCCTCGATTCGGGAGAGGACGGCGCCGGTATGGGCTGGGTGACCGACTGGAGTGCGCAGGCTGCCTGTCGCACTACCGATCCGGATGAACTGTTCGTTCAAGGAGCAGCGCAGAACAGGGCCAAGGCGGTGTGCACCGGATGCCCGGTGCGTACGGAGTGCCTGGCCGACGCGCTCGACAACCGCGTCGAGTTCGGCGTGTGGGGAGGCATGACGGAACGAGAGCGCCGCGCACTGCTGCGCCGGCGGCCCACCGTGACCTCCTGGCGCAGGCTGCTGGAGACCGCGCGCTCGGAGTACGAGCGGGGGACGGGTGTCGTATCCCTCAACGAGGACGAGGTGTACGAGAACTTCGCCGCGGTGGGCTGAGACCCTCGGGGGGCCTTGGTCCCGCCGTCTGCCGTCTGCCGTCTGCCCTCCGCCCCGTCGGGCCTAGGGTGTGGCGGGCAGCTCCGGCCGGTCGGCCGCGAGCCGGTCTCCGATGTCCCGCAGTCCTGTGAGGTCGTGCACATCGCCGGGCAGTGCGGCCACCTCGGTCACCGCCACCTCGGGGTGGAGCGCGATGAAGCGGTCGCGTGTGCGCTGTTCGCGTGAGAGCAGCTGCATCCGCTCGGCGTGCAGCCTCAACAGGCCCGCGGTGAGACGGTCGACGGGCCGCTCCGAGCCACGATCCGGATTCGTGTCCACGTTCGTATCCGCGTCCGCGTGCGTGGGGTCGACGTCCGTGGGGGCGGGGGAGCCTCCGTCGGGAACGTCCGGTGAAGCGGGCGATTCTGAACTGTCGTACGGGTCGGGAGAGTTACGAAGTCCAGCTTTCCCGTCCTCCTGATCCACAATGCGGAGGTCCTCAAGATTTTCGGCGGCGGCGAGCGCCCGTTCCGCCGAGAGCCGGTCCGCGCCGCTGCCATGCACCCGGTTGAGCACCAGACCGGCCAGCGGCATGTCCTCCGCGGCCAGCCGCTCCACGAAGTACGCGGCCTCGCGCAGCGCGTCCCGCTCCGGGGCCGCCACCACCAGGAACGCCGTTCCTGGCGCCTGAAGCAGCTTGTACGTGGCGTCCGCGCGCGTACGGAACCCGCCGAACATCGAGTCCATAGCGGCCACGAAGGTCTGTACGTCCTTCAGCAGCTGACCGCCGAGCACCTTGCCCAGCGCGCCGGTCATCATCGACATCCCGACGTTCAGGAACTTCATCCCCGCGCGGCCGCCGACCTTCGCCGGGGCCAGCAGCACGCGGATGAGCTTGCCGTCGAGGAAGGACCCGAGCCGCTTGGGCGCGTCCAGGAAGTCCAGCGCGGAGCGCGAGGGCGGGGTGTCGACCACGATGAGGTCCCACTCGTCCCGGGAGCGCAGCTGCCCCAGCTTCTCCATCGCCATGTACTCCTGCGTGCCCGCGAAGCCCGCCGAGAGCGACTGGTAGAAGGGGTTTCCCAGGATCGCGGCGGCCCGGTCGGCGTCCGCGTGCGCCTCGACGATCTCGTCGAAGGTGCGCTTCATGTCGAGCATCATCGCGTGCAGTTCGCCGCCCGCGGAGTCGTCGATGCCCTTCACGCGGCGCGGGGTGTTGTCGAGCGAGTCGATCCCCATGGACTGGGCGAGCCGACGGGCCGGGTCGATGGTGAGCACGACCACCTTGCGTCCCCGCTCGGCCGCGCGCAGGCCCAGCGCCGCCGCGGTGGTCGTCTTGCCGACGCCGCCCGAGCCGCAGCACACCACGATCCGGGTATCCGGGTCCTCGATCAGCGGGTCGATGTCGAGCGTGCGGGTGGGGGAGAGGTGGCGACGGGCCGGGTCGTGGGTCCCCGCCGGTTCCGTATGACGGCTCATGGCATCCCCTGCTTCCGGTGCTTCCGATTCCGGTCTCTCCGGCTCGCGACGGGGCCGGTACGGCGGTTGCGGTGACGGAGGTGACGGCCGTCGCTGGGCGGCCCGGACGCGTCGGCGCGCGCGGTCATGACACGTCCTGCTCGCGCAGCTGCCTGGCCAGCGCGTACAGTCCTGCCAGGTCCATGCCCTCCGCGAGCAGCGGAAGTTCGTGCAACGGCACGCCCAGGTCCGCCAGCACGGCACGCTGCTCCGTCTCCAGCGCGTACCGCTCCGCGTACTCCTCCGCCTGCGCGAGGAGTGGCTCCACCAGCCGCTCGGCGTGTCCGCCGCGCCGCGCGCCGCCGAGGCCGGCGGACGACAGCGCCCGCGCAACAGAGGAACGAGGGACCGCCGCCACGAGTTCCAGGGCGTCCGCGTCCAGCACCTGCGGCCGCACCATGTTGACGATGACCCTGCCCACCGGCAGCCGCGCCGCGCGCAGTTCCGCAATGCCGTCCGCGGTCTCCTGGACCGGCATCTCCTCCAGCAGCGTCACCAGGTGCACGGCCGTCTCCGGCGATTTCAGCACGCGCATGACCGCCTGCGCCTGATTGTGTATCGGGCCGATTTTGGCGAGGCCGGCGACCTCGTCGTTGACGTTGAGGAAGCGGGCGATGCGGCCGGTCGGCGGGGCGTCCATGACGACGTAGTCGTAGACGAACCGGCCGCTGCGGTCCTTGCGCCGCACCGCCTCGCACGCCTTGCCGGTCAGCAGGACGTCCCGGACGCCGGGGGCGATGGTGGTGGCGAAGTCGATCGCGCCGAGCTTTCTCAGGGCCCGGCCGGCGCTGCCCAGTTTGTAGAACATCTGGAGGTAGTCCAGAAGCGCCAGTTCGGGGTCGATGGCGAGGGCGAACACCTCGCCGCCCCCCGGCGCGACGGCGATCTTCCGTTCTTCGTACGGCAGCGCCTCCGTCTCGAAGAGCTGTGCGATGCCCTGCCGGCCCTCGACCTCGACGAGAAGCGTCCGCTTCCCCTCCCTGGCCAGGGCCAGCGCGAGGGCCGCGGCCACCGTGGTCTTGCCGGTTCCGCCCTTGCCACTGACGACCTGGAGCCTGCTCACGTCTTCGAGCCTAAAGGCTCGCCGCGCGGCCCGGCGGCTCCGGGTGGCGGTTGGCAGCCGTCGCGCCCCGCGCGGCGGGCGGGCACACGGGCGGGCGGGGGCCGCGGGACCGGCTGCGACAGCGGCTAGAGTCGGCCGCATGACCAAGTGGGAATACGCGACTGTGCCGCTGCTCGTTCACGCGACGAAGCAGATTCTGGACACCTGGGGCGACGACGGCTGGGAGCTCGTCCAGGTCGTGCCCGGGCCGAACAACCCCGAGCAGCTGGTGGCCTACCTGAAGCGCGAGAAGCAGGCATGAGCGCCGTCGAGGCGAAGCTGGCCGAGCTGGGTCTGCGGCTGCCGGAGGTCGTGCCGCCGCTGGCCGCGTACCAGCCCGCCGTGCGGTCGGGACAGTACGTCTATACGTCCGGGCAGCTGCCCATCGTGGACGGCAAGCTGTCGACGACGGGCAAGGTCGGCGCGGAGATCACCGCGGAGGAGGCGAAGGAACTGGCGCGCACCTGTGCGCTGAACGCCCTCGCCGCGGTCAAGTCCGTCACCGGGGACCTGGACCGGGTGGCGCGCGTGGTGAAGGTCGTGGGCTTCGTCGCCTCGGCCGCGGACTTCACGGGCCAGCCGGGTGTCGTCAACGGCGCGAGCGAGCTGCTCGGCGAGGTCCTCGGCGACAAGGGCGTCCACGCCCGCAGCGCGGTGGGCGTCGCGGTGCTGCCACTGGACGCGCCGGTGGAGGTCGAGATCCAGGTGGAACTGACGGAGGCGTAGGGCTCGGCGGCCACGCGGGCACGCGGGCAGGGGAGCTTGCTGCCGGGTCGGCGGTGTTGTGGGCGCGGAGTCGGCCCGGTGTGGGCTGCAGGCCGACATCGGTGGTGCGTTCCGGCTTCGGCGGCCCTACGGGTGCGCGCCGCGTGGCGCTTGGCGCGTCGTTCCTGCGGCGGACGTGCGCAGGCGGCGGTGGCTTCGGCGGCTGTGGTACGGCGCCGAGCGGGCACGGGCCCGGCGGGACGGGCGTAGGACGGTCGGTGATCGGTCGCCGTGGGTTTGCTGCCGGGTCGGCGGTGTTGTGGGCGCGGAGTCGGCCGGGTGTCGGCTGCGGGGCGGCATCGGTGGTGCGTTGCGGCTTCCGGCGGGCCTTCGGGTGTGCGCCGCGTGGTGCTTGGCGCGGGTAGTTTTCTGCGGCTGCCGCGCGCGGGCGGCGGTGGCTTCGGCGGCTGTGGTTCGGCGCCGAGCGGGCACGGGCCCGGGCGGGACGGTCGGTGATCGGGCGCCGTGGGTTTGCTGCGGGAGCGGTGGCGTCGCGGGCGTGGAGTCGGCTGCGGGCTGGCATTGGTGGTGCGTGGCGGCCTCGGCGGGCCTTCGGTGTGCGCCCCGTGGCGTTTGGCGCGGGTCGTTTTCTGCGGTGGCCGCGCGCGGGCGGCGGTGGCTTCGGCGGCTGCGGTTCGCGCCGAGCGGGCACCGGCCCGGGCGGGACCGCGTAGGGCGGTCGGTGATCGGGCGCCGTGGGTTTGCTGCGGGAGCGGTGGCGTCGCGGGCGTGGAGTCGGCTGCGGGCTGGCATTGGTGGTGCGTTGCGGCCTCGGCGGCCCTTCGGGTGTGCGCCCCGTGGCGTTTGGCGCGCATCGTTGCCTGCGGCGGTTGCGCGCAGGCGGCGGTGGCCCGCCCCTGCCGACGTTGGTCGGGACGCGGTCAGCCTGAGGGCCCAGGCGGGGCGTTGCTCCGCCGTTCCAGGGGGCACTCGAACATCCGGGCGTCACGGGATAGCCTCCGGCCATGGCGAATGCGCAGGCAGGCGGTCAGTGGTACCCCCCGGAGTGGCCGGAGCGGATCCGGGCGCTCGCGGGCGGTCGCCTCACGCCGGTCACGCCGAAGCGTGCGGCCACCGTCATGCTGCTCAAGGACACCGGCGACGGACCCGCCGTGCACATGCTGCGCCGTCGTACGTCCATGGCCTTCGCGGGCGGCGCGTACGCCTACCCCGGCGGCGGCGTCGACCCGCGCGACGACGACCGGCACGTCCGCTGGGCGGGCCCCACGCGCGCGTGGTGGGCGGACCGGCTCGGTGTGGACGAGGCGGGGGCGCAGGCCATCGTCTGCGCGGCCGTACGGGAGACGTACGAGGAGGCCGGGGTGCTGCTCGCCGGGCCGACCCCGGACGGAGTGGTCGGTGACACCACCGGCGACGACTGGGAGGCGGACCGTGCCGCGCTCGTCGCGCGGGAGACGTCCTTCGCGGAGTTCCTGGACCGCCGCGGACTGGTCCTGCGCTCCGACCTGCTCGGCGCCTGGACCAGGTGGATCACCCCCGAGTTCGAGTCCCGCCGCTATGACACGTGGTTCTTCGTCGCCAGGCTCCCGCAGGGCCAGCGCACCCGCAACGCCTCAACGGAGGCCGACCGCACGGTGTGGATCACTCCCCGCGCGGCGGCCGATGCGTACGACCGGGGCGAACTGCTGATGATGCCCCCGACCATCGCGACCCTCCGTCAGCTCGCGGCGTACGCCACGCCCGCGGAGGCGCTCGACGCCGCTCCCGCGCGGGACCTCACGCCGGTGCTGGCCACCGCACGTCTGGTGGAGGGCGAGATCGTGCTCTCCTGGCCGGGACACGACGAGTTCACCAAGCACATCCCGACCGGGGGAGCCCCCGCATGACGGACGCAAGCACCCTGCCCGGCCAGCCACGGGGCGGCGTCCTCTCCGGACCCGCCACCGCGCGCGCCGTGAACGTGCTCGCCCCCAACCCCTCGGCGATGACCCTGGACGGCACGAACACCTGGATCCTGTCGGAACCGGACTCCGATCTGGCGGTCGTGGTCGACCCCGGCCCGCTGGACGACGGACATCTGCGGCATGTCATCGGCACGGCGGAACAGGCCGGCAAGCGCGTCGCGCTCACTCTCCTGACGCACGGTCACCCCGATCACGCCGAAGGCGCGGCCCGGTTCGCCGAGCTGACCGGCACGAAGGTGCGGGCACTGGACCCGGCACTGCGGCTCGGGGACGAGGGGCTGGCCGCCGGGAACGTCGTCACCGTCGGCGGCCTGGAGCTCAGGGTCGTACCGACACCCGGCCACACCGCCGACTCCCTCTGCTTCCACCTCCCGGCGGACCAGGCGGTCCTCACCGGCGACACCATCCTGGGCCGCGGTACGACCGTCGTGGCCCACCCAGACGGCCGCCTTGGCGACTACCTGGACACGCTGCGCCGACTCAGGTCGCTTACGGTCGACGACGGCGTCCACACGGTCCTGCCCGGCCACGGACCCGTCCTGGACGACGCCCAGGGCGCCATTGAGTACTACCTCGCTCACCGCGCCCACCGCCTGGCCCAGGTCGAGACGGCCGTGGAGGACGGCCACCGCACCCCGTCCGAGATCGTCGCCCACGTCTACGCCGACGTCGACCGCTCCCTGTGGCCGGCCGCGGAGCTGTCCGTGCGCGCCCAACTGGAGTATCTGCGGGAGCACGGCCTCATCTAAACATCGGTCACGCGGGGCGCGGGGCCTTTTACGCCGTGCACGCGCGCGTACTCCTCGGCGAGCCAGGGGCTGAGGTCGTCGACGTACGAGGCGAGGACCACGCGATCGCCGGTCGGCTCGCGTCCGAGGACGGCGGCGGTCCGCATCCCGGCCGCCCGCCGCGGGTAGTACGCGCCGAACGCCTCGGCCATCTCCGTCAGATCGCTGGTCCAGCCGTTCCAGCGGGGCATGACGAGGGTGAAGCCGGTCCGGACGAGGTGACGGGACATGAAGCGCACCAGGGGCCGCCGGGCCTCCTCCGTGTCGTCGGCCCCGGCGATCCGCTCGCGCCAGCGGGGGAGCAGCATGGCCAGGTCCCCGTTGGTCTGGCGGGCGAGCAGGGAGTCGGGCCGGTAGCGCGGCAGGGCGGTGGCGAGGTCCTCGCCGGACAGGGGCGTGCACAGGCAGGAGACGAACCATCCCAGGTCGTACCGCTCCCGCTCGCTCAGCAACCGCTCGCGGCTGTACAGCAGCGTGCCGACACCGTCGACCTCGCGGAACTCGCGGTCCAGCCGCTCCTCCAGCGTGCGGACGGCGTCGCGGTCGCCGGTGGTCGGCTCGCCGTGCAGCGCGACCAGCAGGTCGAGGTCGCTGCGGGCCACGCGCGCGGTGCCGCGCGGTACGGACCCGTAGAGGTACGCGCCGCTCAGGCGGGACCCGAAGGCGGCGGTCAGCCGCTCCCGCGCGGCGGCGACGACGGGGCGGAAGGCGTGCGGCACCCGCGCGAGGGAGCCCTCGCGCGCCATGTACCCGTGCGCGTCCAGTCCAGGGCGGTGTACGGCTGTGTCGGCCATGCGGATCACTCTGCCGCGCGGGGGACGCCCCGTGCAGGCGGTTTTCCGGGAGCGGCGGAAGCAGGGGGACGTCCGGACGCGACGGAGCCCCGCTTCCGGCGGGGAAGCGGGGCTCCGTCGGCGGCGTTGCCGGGTGTCAGCGGGAGCGCTTCGCGAGGCGCTCGACGTCCAGGAGGATCACCGCGCGGGCCTCCAGGCGGAGCCAGCCGCGCTGGGCGAAGTCCGCCAGGGCCTTGTTGACCGTCTCGCGGGAGGCGCCGACCAGCTGGGCCAGCTCTTCCTGCGTGAGGTCGTGCACCACGTGGATGCCCTCCTCGGACTGCACGCCGAAGCGGCGGGAGAGGTCCAGCAGGGCGCGGGCGACACGGCCCGGGACGTCCGAGAAGACCAGGTCCGACATGGCGTCGTTGGTCTTGCGCAGCCGACGGGCCACGGCCCGCAGCAGCGCGGTGGCGACCTCGGGGCGGGCGCTCAGCCAGGGCGTCAGATCGCCGTGGCCGAGGGCGAGCAGCTTGACCTCGGTCAGCGCCGTGGCCGTCGCGGTGCGCGGGCCCGGGTCGAAGAGCGACAGCTCACCGATCAGCTCGCCGGGACCGACCACGGCGAGCATGTTCTCCCGGCCGTCGGGGGACGTGCGGTGCAGCTTCACCTTGCCCTCCGTGACCACGTACAGGCGGTCACCGGGGTCGCCCTCATGGAACAGGGAGTCGCCCCGTGCCAGGGTCACCTCGCTCATGGAAGCGCGAAGCTCCGCGGCCTGCTCGTCATCGAGCGCCGCGAAAAGCGGGTTCCGCCGCAGAACGTCGTCCACGAGTTCTCTCCTTGTCGACCTGCTCAGGGGATCTTGCTCCCCACGTACCAGGGGACCGTGGTGCCCATTTTGCCGGACGGTCCAAACAGTGTGATCTGTCACAAGGATGCCGTACAGCCCGGTCGGGGTAAGCGGCAGGGGTCCAATTGGACGCCGGTCTTCGAGGCCCGGGGCGGATGTCGGTGCCGGGTCGTAGGCTGGCCGAGTGTCCAAATCGCCGGTGAGAGCAGGCCGAGGGAGCTGCACGGGTGGCAGTACGTCGCGATTCCGCTGTGGGCGAACAGGGCTCCGGCGACGGTAGGGAAACGGCGAAAGCGACAAAGGGCTCGCCGTCGAAGAGGCCGGACGAGGGGCCGACGGCTCCCTCGGGTGACGCGGCCGGGGAGAAGAGCGCGCCGAGGAAGAGGGCCGCCGCCGGAAGGGCGGAGGGCTCGGGCAAGCATGTGCCCGGCGGCGAGGAGACCGCGGGGGAGAGGGCCGCCGCCAAGAAGGCCACGCCCGCGCGGAAGGCCTCGGCGGCCGGGACGGCGTCCGGGCGCGATGCCGCGCCCGCGGGCAAGGGCGGCTCCACCGACAAGGGCGCCGGTCGCGGCAAGAAGGCCACCGCCTCTGCCAAGAAGGCCGCTTCCGCCAAGAAGGCCACCACCTCTGCCAAGAAGTCCGGTTCCGGCAAGAAGGCCGCTGCCCCTGCGAAGAAGGCCGGTTCCGCCAAGAAAGCCACCACCCCCGCCAAGAAAGCCACCACCCCCGCCATGAAACCCGCTTCCGGCAAGAAGCCCGAATCCGCCAAGAAGCCCGCTTCCGCCAAAAAGGCCACCGCCCTCATCAAGAAGGCCCCCGCCCCCACGAAGCCGCTCGTCGCCCCCAAGAAGGCGACCGCGGCCGTGCCGGCCGCTCCCGCGAAGCCCGTCTTCCGGCCCGCCCGGGAGGAGTCGTGTACCGCGCTGGTCCGGCGGGCGCGCCGGATCAACCGTGAGCTGGCCAAGGTGTACCCCTACGCCCACACGGAGCTCGACTTCGAGAACCCCTTCCAGCTCCTGGTCGCCACCGTGCTGTCGGCTCAGACCACCGACCTGCGCGTCAACCAGACGACCCCCGCCCTCTTCGCCAGGTACCCCACCCCCGAGGACCTGGCCGCGGCCAACCCGGAGGAGGTGGAGGAGATCCTGCGCCCCACCGGTTTCTTCCGGGCCAAGACCAAGGCGGTGATGGGGCTTTCGAAGGCGCTCGTCGAGGACTTCGGCGGCGAGGTGCCCGACCGGCTCGAGGATCTCGTCAAGTTGCCCGGTGTGGGCCGTAAGACCGCCTTCGTCGTCCTCGGTAACGCCTTCGGCCAGCCCGGCATCACCGTGGACACGCACTTCAAGCGGCTGGTGCACCGCTGGCAGTGGACCGCGGAGACCGACCCCGACAAGATCGAGGCGGCCGTCGGCGCGCTGTTCCCGAAGAGTGAGTGGACCGACCTGTCCCACCGCGTGATCTGGCACGGCCGCCGTATCTGCCACGCCCGCAAGCCGGCCTGCGGCGCCTGCCCCATCGCGCACCTCTGTCCGGCGTACGGAGAGGGCGAGACGGACCCGGAGAAGGCGCGCAAGCTGCTCAAGTACGAAAAGGCCGGCCTCCCGGGCCAGCGTCTGAAGCCCCCGCAGGCCTACTTGGACGCCGGCGGCAAGCCCGCCCCGCCGCTGGGGGCCGGATGACGGAGCGGAACACGCCGAGGCGGCCCGCGGAACGATCTCGGGGCCGCCGGGCGTTGGATCCGTGGGACGCGGCCGGACGACGGGGGTGGCGATGACGCGCACGAGCGGTACCCAGGGCGGGCCGGTGACGCTCAGCCGGGAGGGGCTGCCCTCCTGGCTGGATCCGGTGGTCCACGCGGTGGAGACGGTCGCGCCGCGCCAGCTGAGCCGCTTCCTGCCGCCGGAGAACGGCACGGGGCGCCAGTCCGCCGTCCTCATCCTCTTCGGCGACGGCGAACGCGGCCCGGAGCTGCTGCTCATGGAGCGGGCGAGTTCGCTGCGCTCGCACGCCGGGCAGCCGTCCTTCCCCGGCGGCGCGCTCGACCCCGAGGACGGCGACCCGCAGGGCGACGGGCCGCTGCGCGCCGCCCTCCGCGAGGCCGAGGAGGAGACCGGACTCGACCCGTCGGGCGTGCAGCTCTTCGGCGTACTGCCGAAGCTCTACATCCCAGTCAGCGGTTTCGTCGTCACCCCCGTACTGGGCTGGTGGCGCATACCCACGCCGGTGGGGGTCGTCGACCCGAACGAGACCGCCCGGGTGTTCACCGTCCCCGTGGCGGACCTCACCCATCCCGACAACCGGGCGACCACGGTTCACCCCAGTGGCTACCAGGGTCCGGCATTTCTGGTCGAATCCGCCCTCGTCTGGGGTTTCACCGCGGGTGTCATCGACCGGTTGCTGCATTTCGCCGGGTGGGAGCGCCCGTGGGATCGGAACAAGCAGGTCCCGCTGGACTGGCGGTCATGACAGGGTGGGCGCCGTGCTGGGTACGACGAGGCGAGGCTTGAAGCGGTGAACGTGCTGGACATCCTGTTGCTGGTCGCCGCCGTGTGGTTCGCCGTCGTCGGCTACCGGCAGGGCTTCGTCGTCGGCATCCTGTCGGTGATCGGATTCCTGGGCGGCGGTCTCGTCGCCGTCTATCTGCTGCCCGTCATCTGGGACGCCATGACGGACGGCTCCGAAGTCGGTACGACGGCGGCCGTCGTCGCCGTCGTCGTGGTCATAGTCTGCGCCTCCGTCGGCCAGGCCCTGACCACCCATCTCGGCAACAGACTGCGCCGCTTCATCACCTGGTCGCCGGCCCGTGCGCTGGACGCGACGGGCGGTGCCCTGGTCAACGTCGTCGCGATGCTCCTGGTCGCCTGGCTGATCGGTTCCGCCCTGGCCGGCACGACGCTGCCGACGCTGGGCAAGGAGGTCCGCAACTCCAAGGTGCTGCTCGGGGTCTCGCGGGCGCTGCCCGACCAGGCCGACACCTGGTTCGCCGACTTCTCCTCGGTCCTCGCGCAGAACGGTTTTCCGCAGGTCTTCAGCCCCTTCGCCAACGAGCCGATCACCGACGTCCGGCCCCCGGACCCGGCCCTGGCGGGCAGCCCCGTCGCCCTTCGTGCGCAGCGCTCCATCGTCAAGGTGATGGGAACCGCCCCGAGTTGCGGCAAGGTCCTGGAGGGCACCGGCTTCGTCTTCGACGAGCGCCGCATCATGACCAACGCGCATGTCGTGGGCGGCGTCGACGAGCCGACCGTGCAGATAGGCGGCGAGGGCAGGAAGTACGACGCCACCGTCGTCCTCTACGACTGGAAGCGCGACATCGCCGTCCTCGACGTACCCGACCTGAAGGCGCCCGCGCTGCGCTTCACGACCGAGGACGCGAGCAGCGGCGACAGCGCCATCGTCGCCGGTTTCCCGGAGAACGGGGCATACGACGTCCGCGCCGCGCGCCTGCGCGGACGCATCACGGCGAACGGCCCCGACATCTACCACCGCGGCACGGTCCGCCGTGATGTGTACTCGCTGTTCGCGACGGTCCGTCAGGGGAACTCGGGCGGCCCGCTGCTCACCCCGGACGGCAAGGTCTCCGGCGTGGTGTTCGCGAAGTCCCTCGACGACGCGGAGACGGGTTACGCGCTCACCGTGGACGAGATCCGGGAGGACATCGCCAAGGGCCGCAGCGCCAACCAGGAGGTGGACAGCGACAGCTGCGCGCTCTAGGAGTCGCGAACGGGCGTACGGATCGTCAGCCGCGCGGGTGACGCAGCCGGACCGAGACCCAGCGGGCCCGGCGGCGGAGGATGCGCGGGATTCCCACCCTGAGGTCCGTAGTCGCCATCTGTGGTGCACCACCTCGCTGGTGGGAACCCACACCGCCCGCCGAGCGGCGATTGCGGCTTGCGTCACTGTAGTCGTGCGTCCAGCCCATACCCCGACGTGTGCCCCCGGCTCATGGTCGATAACCGCTTTGTGGGCGGCCAATTGGCGTATGCGCCGGGCAATTGGCGTTCGTCGGACAAGCGTTCAGGGGGTGGGTGCCGGGAGCGGCACCGACAGCGGTCGTCCGGTTACCGATCCGGCTCCGGATCCTTCAGCCAGTTGATCAGTTCGGTCGAGAAACTGACCGGGTCCTCTTCGTGCGGGAAGTGCCCCAGCCCGTCGAACAGCCGCCAGCGGTAGGGCGCTTCGACGTACTGCCCGGAGCCGGCGGCGCTGCGCGTGCGCACCACCGGGTCCAGTGAGCCGTGCAGATGCAGCGTCGGCACCCGCACCGGCCGCTTCATCCGCCGGTTGAACTGGATGCCGTCCGGACGGGCCAGTGAACGCACCATCCAGCGATACGGCTCGATCGAGCAGTGCGCCGTGGAGGGAATGCACATGGCCCGCCGGTAGTTCTCCAGCGCCTTCTCGTCCGGCAGGTGCGGGCCCGACCAGTCCTGGATGAGCTTCGCCACCAGCGCACCGTCGTCCGCGGTGAGCTGCCGCTCCGGGATCCATGGCCGCTGGAACCCCCAGATGTGGGACATCGCGGCCGACTGCCTGGCGTCGGAGACCATCGCCGACCTCCAGCGCCGGGGATGCGGCATGGACGCCACCGCCAGCCGCCGTACGAGCTTGGGGCGCATCGCCGCCGCCGTCCAGGCCAGGTATCCGCCCAGGTCGTGGCCGACCAGCGCGGCGTCCGGCTCGCCGAGGGAGCGGATCACCCCGGTGATGTCCAGCGCGAGATTGGCCGGGTCGTAACCGCGGGGCGTGCGGTCGCTGCCGCCGACCCCCCGCAGGTCCATGGCGACGGCCCGGAAGCCGGCGTCGGCGAGCGCCGTCAGCTGGTGCCGCCAGGTCCACCAGAACTGCGGGAAACCGTGCAGCAGCAGCACCAGGGGGCCGTCGCCCAGCTCCGCGATGTGGAAGCGGGCGCCGTTGGCGGCGACGTCCCGGTGGATGAGCCCTGAGCCGCCGGGGATGTCGAGGCGTACGACCGAAGGGGGTTGCGCCGATGGAGATTGCCCCAAAGGGACGAAGGAGCCCGTCATGAGGACGAGCGTGCCACACCCTCGATGGCCTGGGGGACCCGGTCCTCCGGCAGGGCGGGACGCGGGTGCGGCTTGGCCTTCTGCAGCACGCCGGCCGTCTCCTTCATCGAGGCGGCGACCTTCTGCGGACCGCGGCTCTTCTTCGCCTTCTTGGCGAAGGTGATGCCGATCAGCGCGAGGACGAGGGCGATCAGTACGTTCGCGGCGAAGGACAGCAGGAAGCAGAGCGCGAGGTTCCACTCGCTCCAGGTGCGGATGCCGTAGGCGAGGGCGAAGTTCAGCATCGGCAGGGAGAACAGCAGCAGCACTCCGGCCGCCGTGAACGCGCCGCCGCTGGTGGCGCCCCGCTTGACGTCCTGCTTGAGCTGCGCCTTCGCCAGCGCGATCTCGTCGTGCACCAGCGCCGACATGTCAGCCGTCGCCGAGGCGAACAACTGGCCGATGCTGCGTTCGGCGCCGACCGGGCTGCCGTCGGGTGCGCTCATCGCGGTCTCCCTCTCCTGCGTACGTCCTGCGTACGTTCCTCGTGCCTGCGCGTACGCTGTCAGTCTTTTGTACCGTCTCGTCAGATCATGCCGGACCGTGGTCCTCATCGCTTGCCCCGCTCGTCACTTCGGCAAGCGCGTCTCGCTCGGCGGCCTTTTCCCGGGCGAGTCGCCGGTGGTCGGCGGCCTTCCGTTCGTGGATCTCCGCCATGCGCAGGTGGTACGCCGGGTCGTCCTGTTCGTAGACGTCCGGGACGCCGCTCAGGTCCTCGTCGCGCTCCTCCTCCTCGGTCAGCCTGCGGTACGTGGCGTTCCGCATTTTCAGCAGGACGCCGGCGACGGCGGTGGCGATCAGCGAGCCGGTCAGCACGGCCGCCTTCACGCTGTCCGTCATCGCCGCGTCGCCCTCGAAGGCGAGTTCCCCGATGAGCAGCGAGACGGTGAAGCCGATCCCGGCCAGGGTCGCCACCGCGAACACGTCCGCCCAGGCGAGCTCGTCGCTGAGCGACGCCCTGGTGAAACGGGCCGTCAGCCATGTGCCGCCGAAGATGCCGAGCGTCTTGCCGACGACGAGCCCGAGGACGACGCCGAGCGTCTCGGGCTGGGTGAAGACCTCCGCGAGGGCGCTGCCGGAGACCGCAACGCCCGCGCTGAACAGAGCGAACAGCGGGACCGCGAGGCCCGCGGAGAGCGGCCGCACGAGATGCTCGATGTGCTCACCCGGCGAGTGCTCCTCGCCCTCGCGGCGGTGGCAGCGCAGCATCAGGCCCATGGCGACACCGGCGATGGTGGCGTGGATGCCGCTGTTGTACATCAGCGCCCACACGATCAGCGCCAGCGGCACGTACACGTACCAGCCGCGTACGCCCTTGCGCAGCAGCAGCCAGAAGACGGCCAGGCCCGCGGCGGCGCCGCCGAGCGCCGCGAAGTTCAACTGGTCGGTGAAGAAGATTGCGATGATCAGGATGGCGAACAGGTCGTCGACGACGGCGAGGGTGAGCAGGAAGGCGCGCAGCGCGCTCGGCAGGGAGGTGCCGATGACGGCGAGCACGGCGAGCGCGAAGGCGATGTCGGTGGCGGTGGGCACGGCCCAGCCGGCGAGGGAGCCGCCGCCCACGCCGCTGGTGAACGTGTAGACGAGAGCTGGTGCCGCCATGCCGCAGAGGGCGGCGACGACCGGGAGTGCGGCGGCTCTGGGGTCGCGCAGGTCGCCGGCGACGAGTTCGCGTTTGAGCTCGACGCCCGCGACGAAGAAGAAGATCGCGAGCAGCCCGTCGGCGGCCCAGTGCTCCACGGACAGGTTCAGCCCGAGCGCCTCGGGGCCGAAGTGGAAGTGGCTGACGCTCTCGTAGCTGTCCTGCAGCGCGGGTACGTTGGCCCAGATCAGCGAGGCGACGGCGGCCAGCAGCAGGAGTACGCCGCCGACCGTCTCGGTGCGCAGCGCGTCCGCGACGTAGGAGCGCTCGGGCAGCGAGAGATATCCGAAGGCCTTGCGGGGGGTGCGGGGCGCGGTCACGGGTGTTCCTCTGATCGACGGGCAGCACGAATCGTGTGCCGACCAGACTTCCCGGCGCCCCATGAGACAGCTTTTTTACTTAGTCTAGCCAGCGTGCGCTCGGGGCGCACAGGCGCGCCTCGGGGCGCCCCACGCAGCGGTGGGGCGCCCCGGACGTGCTCGCACCGGTGCCGGCTCAGTCTTCGCTGGGCGCCTGGGGCAGCTTGACCTGGATGAGGTCCATGACCGTGGAGTCCGTCAGGGTGGTGACGTCTCCCAGCTGGCGGTTCTCCGCGACGTCGCGGAGGAGGCGCCGCATGATCTTGCCGGAGCGGGTCTTCGGCAGCTCGGCCACCGGCAGGATCCGCTTGGGCTTGGCGATCGGGCCGAGGGTGGCGCCCACGTGGTTGCGCAGCTCGCCGACGAGGTCCTCGGTCTCCGCCGCCGTGCCGCGCAGGATCACGAAGGCGACGATCGCCTGGCCGGTCGTCTCGTCCGTCGCGCCGACCACGGCCGCCTCGGCGACCGAGGGGTGGGAGACCAGCGCGGACTCGACCTCGGTGGTGGAGATGTTGTGCCCGGACACCAGCATCACGTCGTCGACCCGGCCGAGCAGCCAGATGTCGCCGTCGTGGTCCTTCTTGGCGCCGTCGCCGGCGAAGTACTTGCCCTCGAAGCGCGACCAGTAGGTATCGATGAACCGCTGGTCGTCGCCCCAGATGGTGCGCAGCATCGACGGCCACGGCTCGGTGAGGACCAGATAGCCGCCGCCGCCGTCGGGCACCTCGTTCGCCTCGTCGTCGACGACGGTCGCGGCGATTCCGGGCAGCGGGGTCTGGGCGGAGCCCGGCTTGGCGTTGGTCACGCCCGGCAGCGGGGAGATCATGATGCCGCCGGTCTCGGTCTGCCACCAGGTGTCCACCACCGGGGTGCGGTCCCCGCCGATGTTCTTGCGGTACCAGATCCACGCCTCGGGGTTGATCGGCTCACCGACGGAGCCCAGCACCCGCAGGGACGACAGGTCGAACTTCGCGGGGATGTCGTCGCCCCACTTCATGAACGTCCGGATCGCGGTGGGTGCCGTGTAGAGGATCGTCACGCCGTACTTCTGCACGATCTCCCAGAAGCGGCCCTGGTGCGGGGTGTCCGGGGTGCCCTCGTACATGACCTGGGTGGCGCCGTTGGCGAGCGGTCCGTAGACGATGTACGAGTGGCCGGTGACCCAGCCGACGTCGGCCGTGCACCAGTACACGTCGGTCTCGGGCTTGAGGTCGAAGACCGACCAGTGCGTGGAGGCGACCTGGGTCAGGTAGCCGCCGGAGGTGTGCAGGATGCCCTTCGGCTTACCCGTGGTGCCCGAGGTGTAGAGGATGAACAGCGGGTGCTCCGCCCCGAACGCCTGCGGGGTGTGGTCGGCGCTCTGGCGCTCCATGAGGTCGTGCCACCACACGTCCCGGCCCTCGGTCCAGGCGACGTCCTGGCCGGTGCGGCGGACGACGAGGACGTGCTCGGCGCTGTCCACGCGGCTGACGGCCTCGTCCACGGCCGGCTTCAGCGCGGAGGGCTTGCCGCGCCGGTAGCCGCCGTCGGCGGTGATGACGACACGCGCGTCGGCGTCCTGGATACGGGTCGCCAGCGCGTCCGCCGAGAAGCCGCCGAAGACCACGGAGTGCGCGGCGCCGATGCGGGCGCAGGCCAGCATCGCGACGGCCGTCTCGGGGATCATCGGCATGTAGACGGCGACCCGATCGCCCTTCTGGACCCCCAGCTCCAGCAGGGCATTGGCGGCCTTGGAGACCTCGTCCTGGAGCTGGGCGTAGGTGATGGCGCGGCTGTCGCCCGGCTCGCCCTCGAAGTGGATCGCGACCCGGTCGCCGTGCCCGGCCTCCACATGACGGTCCACGCAGTTGTAGGCGACGTTGAGCTCGCCGTCCTGGAACCACTTGGCGAACGGCGGGTTCGACCAGTCCAGGGTCTCGGTGGGCTCGGTGGCCCAGGTCAGCCGGCGGGCCTGCTCGGCCCAGAAGCCGAGCCTGTCAGCCTTGGCCTGTTCATACGCCTCCGCCGTGACGTTGGCGTTCGCGGCCAGGTCGGCGGGGGGCGTGAAGCGACGCTCCTCCTTCATGAGGTTGGCCAGGCTTTCATTGCTCACGGCATCTGCCTTTCCCAGGGTGTCCGTTGTGTCCCAGGCCACAGCTCATCAGACCCGGGGGTGCGCTGACAAGGGCCGACGGAAAATTGGTTTAGACCTGTCGGGTGGTGTGGTGCGCTGTGCGACACCCCTTCCCACGGGGCCGGGAGCATGCCGGTTCAAGGGGTGTAACGCCTCTCACATCGGGACGCGCCACCTCACGTCGCCAGGTCCACGGCCCGGACCCGTTCGAACACCCTCTCCCTGCCCCGCTCGGTGAGCAGATACGCCTGGGCCTCACCCACATGGAAGTACAGCCCGTGCAGCTCCAGGGCCTTGTCCTTCAGGGCCCGGGCCACCGATTCATGGGCACGCAGATGCTCCAGCTGCTGCACCACGTTCGCCAGGCAGAGCTCCTCCACCGCGTCGGCGACCGCCCTGCCGGTCAGCCGCGGCGCGGGCCCGCTCGCGTCGCCCAGATGCTCCAGGCTCGGCCGCCCGTGCCGCAGCCAGCGTCTCAGCGACGTACGGTCGCCGCCCGGTTCCGAGGCCAGCAGTGCCTGCATCGCGCCACAGCCCGAGTGCCCGCACACCGTGATCGAGCGCACCGCCAGTACGTCCACGGCGTACTCGATGGCGGCCGCCACCGAGTCGTCGCCGCTCTCCGCGCCCGGCGGCGGCACGAGATTGCCGACGTTGCGCACCACGAACAGGTCCCCCGGACCACTCGACGTGATCATGGAGGTGACCACCCGTGAGTCGGCGCAGGTAAGGAACAGTTGCGCCGGCCGCTGCCCCTCGCGTGCCAGCCGGGCCAGCTCACCGCGTACCAGCGGGGCGGTGTTGCGCTGGAACGCGCTGATGCCGCGCACCAGTTGGCTGCCCCCGGTGCCGTCCCGCTCCGGCTCGCCCTCGACGGTCCCGTTCGTACGGTCTGCTCGTTCCTTCGTGTCTCTCCCTTCCCTGCTGTCGGCCGTGCCCGGCGGCCGGTCGACGTCCGGCACGGGGCGCGGGCGTTCGCACTGGTGGTTGCGCCAGGCGGTCCAGGGCCGGCAACGGCAGTCGGAGTGGGATGGCTCGGCCTCCTCGGGGCCCTCGGCGGGATGCTCCGAGGTGAGGGCGGCGGGTTCGGCGATCCGGACGCCGGCGCGGCGGCCGGTGATCTTGACGGTGCCGCCCCGCGCGGTGTGGGTGCTCTGCCAGTCCTGCAGCGTCTCGTACGCCGCGTGGTCCATGAAGGAGCCGTCCAGCGCCACCACGACGTCGGCCCCTTGGGGTACGAGATGCAGCGCGCGGCTGAGCCGTGGCACCGCGAGGAACGTCAACTGCCCTCTGACATGTACGTGATGGACTCCTTCCTGTTCCTGGTGGGTGATGCGGGTGCGGGTGAGGCGGTGCAGGGCCACGCCGACGGCCACGGCGATCCCACAGGCCACACCTTCCAGAACGCCCAGGGACACGACGCCGAGGGTGGTCACGGCGTAGACGAGCACTTCCCGGTGGCGGGTCACCGTGCGGATGTGGTGCAGGGACACCATCTGGATGCCGACGGCCATCACCAGGGCGGCGAGTGAGGCGAGGGGGATGAACTCCAGGAGCGGAACCATCAGCAGCGCGGCGACTACTACCAGAACGCCGTGCAGCATCGTGGAGTTCCGGCTCACCGCACCCGCATGGACATTCGCTGAACTGCGCACCGCGACCCCGGCCACGGGCAGCCCGCCGAGCGAGCCGGAGACGATGTTGGCCGCGCCCTGTCCGAGCAGTTCGCGGTCCAGGTCGGACCGCCCGACGTGGCCCGGGCCGGGGCGGCCGGACACCAGCTTGTCCACGGCCACCGCGCCGAGCAGTGACTGAACGCTGCAGACCAGTGTGGTGGTGAGCACGGCGGCCGCCAGGCCGAGCACCGGGCCCTCGGGCAGTCCGGCCAGGGCGTGGTTGCGCCAGGACGGCAGGTCCACCTTGGGCAGGACGAGGCCGGCCGAGGCGGCGATCGCGGTGGCTCCGGCGACGGCGACGAGCGCGGCCGGAACCGCACGCAGCAGGCGTCCGGTCCGGCCGGGGAGCCGCGGCCAGAGCAGCAGCAGGGTCAGGGTCAGCACGCTCACCGAGAGGGCCGCGGGGTCCAGGTCCGCCAACTGGGCGGGGAGCGCACGGAGGTTGTCGGGGACGGAGCTCTGCGGGGTGCCGCCGAGGACGATGTGCAGCTGGGCGACGGCGATGGTGACGCCGATGCCGGCCAGCATTCCGTGAACGATCGCGGGGCTCACGGCGAGCGCTCCGCGGGCCACGCGCAGACAGCCGAGGCCGAGCTGGGAGAGGCCGGCGAGGACGGTGATGGCGCAGGTCGTCCGCCATCCGTACTGCTGGATGAGGTCGGCGGTGACGACGGTGAGTCCCGCGGCCGGACCGCTGACCTGGAGTGGGCAGCCGCCGATCCGCCCGGCGACGACTCCGCCCACGGCGGCGGCGACCAGACCGGCCTGGAGCGGAGCGCCGGTGGCGAGGGCGATGCCCAGGGACAAGGGGAGGGCGATCAGGAAGACCGCGACCGCGGCCGACACATCGGCGCCCGCGATGCGGAAACTCCGGGGGCCGCGCCGCGGCGGGCTGTGGGGTGGGTGGGCGCGCTCGGTGTGGTCCGAGTCGGCGGCGCGGGCTGGAACGCAGGCTGACATGGGGTCCCGTCTCCTTCGAGTCTGCGCGGTCGCGTAACTGGTGGCCCGTCGGCGGCAGGGCGGTCGCGGCCGTGGGCGCACGGCCCCAGAACGGCGGGATGTGAGCACAATCAGTAAACGGATCGTAATTCGGAGTAAAGGGCTGGCATAGACTTTCCGGGCAAATGGGGGAAGTTATCACTCTGGCGAGTGAAGCAGCTGTTTCATCGGCTCGTCGTATTAATTCCTTCTCTCTTCCGTGCGACGTTGGCGCCGCCGTCGGAAAGGACCGGCACGGCACCGACATCGCCCTCGTCGAGCTCAGCCCGAGAGAAGGAAGAAGGTGGGCGGATGGCCGCCACGCACAGAATCGCCGCGGGCATGGTGATCGCCGCTGTCTGCGCCGCCTCCCTCACCGCCTGCGGGGCAGGCGCCGACACCACCGGCGAGCAGGGGAAGGTCCAGCCGGCCCCGGCACCCAAGAGCGGCCTGCGGCTGATCGGGGACGGCTCCACCGCCTATACCGGGGCCCAGCCGCACCTGCCGCGGCCCGAGCGGCTGAAGCCCGGTAAAAAGCCTCCGCAGTTCGTCGTCTTCTCCTGGGACGGTGCGGGCGAGGACGGCCAGAAGCTCTTCTCCCGTTTCCGCAAGGTCGCCAAGAGGAACGACGCGACCATGACGTACTTCCTGAGCGGCGTCTATCTGCTCCCGGAGGAGAAGCGCGATCTGTACGAGCCGCCGAAGCACTCCCCAGGGCGCTCCGACATCGGCTTCAACGACCGGCAGGGCATCGCCGACACCGTGAAGCAACTGCGGCTGGCCTGGCTCGAGGGCAACGAGATCGGCACCCACTTCAACGGGCACTTCTGCGGCAGCGACGGTGGGGTGGGCGAATGGTCGGTGGCGGACTGGAAGGACGAGATCGCCCAGGCCAAGCGCTTCGTGCAGACCTGGAAGACCAACGCCGGCATGAAGGACGCGGCCCCGCTGCCCTTCGACTACGACAAGGAGCTCATCGGCGCCCGCACCCCCTGTCTCGAGGGGCGGAAGAACTTCGTGAAGGCCGCTCGCGATCTGGGCTTCCGTTACGACACCAGCGGTATCAACAAACAGGTGTGGCCGAAGAAGAAGCGAGGACTGTGGGACCTGTCGATGCAGCTCGTGCCCTTCCCCGGGCACTCCTTCGAACAGCTCACCATGGACTACAACTTCATGGCCAGCCAGTCCGGCACCACCACCCAGGGCGACCCGGCCAAGCATGAACTCTGGGGCGACCAGATGCGCGACGGCCTGCTCCGGGGCTTCGCACGGGCCTACAAGGGCAACCGGGCGCCCCTGATCATCGGCAACCACTTCGAGTCCTGGAACGGCGGCACGTACATGCGTGCCGTCGAGGAGGTCATCGAGACGGTGTGCCCCAAGGCCGGCGTCCGCTGTGTCTCCTTCCGGCAACTGGTGGACTGGCTCGACGCCCAGGACCCGGCCACCTTGAAGAAGCTGCGCTCGCTGGGCGTCGGCGAGGCCCCGGAGAAGGGCTGGAAGTCCTTCCTGGGCGGCGGCCCCGCCCCGGCGCCCAAGGGGGCGCCCGGGTCCCCGGCGGCGAACGGGTGAACGTCAGGCGGACGTCGTGACGGTGTCGCCCAGCACGAAATCGGGGTCGACCTGGGCGGCCAGGTCGGCCCCCGTCCGCTCGTTCCCCCACGACCGGGCGTTCTTCAGATGGAAGTGCACCATCTGGCGGGTGTAGCGGTCCCAGTCGCGCAGTTCGTACGTCGCGTCTGCCGCCGACCGCATGAGGTGCAGGGCGTGCCGGTTGGCTTCCTCCAGGAGGCCGAACCGGGGCGGCCGGCCCTTCTCCAGGGACCGCACCCAGTCCGAGTGCCCCACGGTCACCAGCAGGTCGTCCCCGACCTCCGCGCGGAGGAAGTCGAGATCGTCAGGCCCCTGCACCTTGTTGCCGATGACCTTCAGGACGACGTCGAAGTCCCGGGCGTACTCCTTGTACTGGCGGTAGACGGAGATCCCCTTCCGGGTCGGCTCGGCCACGAGGAACGTGATGTCGAAGCGGGTGAACATGCCGGAGGCGAACGAGTCGGAGCCGGCGGTCATGTCGACCACGACGTACTCGTCGGGGCCGTCGACGAGGTGGTTCAGGCACAGCTCCACCGCTCCGGTCTTGGAGTGGTAGCAGGCGACCCCCAGGTCGGCGTCGGTGAAGGGGCCGGTGACCATCAAACGGACGGCTCCGCCGTCGAGTTCCACCGGACGTGCGCAGGCGTCGTAGACCGGGTTCTCCTCACATACCCGGAGCAGCCGGGAACCCTCGCCCGGAGGTGTCGTTTTGATCATCGTCTCCGCGGACGCGATGCGCGGGTTGCTGCCGCGCAGGTATTCCTTGATCAGCGGAAGATGGTCGCCCATCGCCGGCAGACCGGCCGCCACTGTCTCGTCGAGGCCCAGCGCGGCCCCGAGATGCTGGTTGATGTCGGCGTCGACCGCGATCACCGGAGCACCGCAGGCCGCGAGATGACGGATGAACAGGGAGGACAGGGTCGTCTTTCCGCTGCCGCCCTTGCCCACGAAAGCAGTTTTCATGTTCACCAACAGTAATGGCTCCATGGCGGTCGGTGACAGTCGGGCGTGAAGAAGACCACTCCAACGTGGGGCGGGCGCCCTGGGTGCGTAGGGTCGTACTCATGAGTACGACAGGCGCGACCGCCGATCCGCTCGCGGCCCTGGGTGCCTTGCCCGGTGTGGCCGATTCCGTGGAGACCGTGCGCAAGGCCGTGGACCGGGTCTACGGCCACCGGGTCATGCGACGGCGCAGCAACGAGATCACCTCCGAGGCGGCGCTGCGCGGTGCCCGTGGCTCGGCGGCGCTGGCGGGCGCGGACTGGGCCCTCGAGGAGGTGCGCCGGCGCACTGACTTCAGCGGCGACGACCAGGCGCGCACGGTGGGCGCGGCCCTGCGCCTGACGGCCGAGGCGGGGCAGCTGCTGTCCATCTGGCGGCAGTCGCCGCTGCGCGTGCTGGCCCGGCTGCACCTGGTCGCGGCCGCTGACAAGGCCGAGCAGGTGGGGCGGCCCCGGCAGGAGGGCGATCCGGTCGACGAGCCCCTGATCGGGCTTCCCCTGCCGGGCGCGGCGGAGGCGCACGGCCGGCTGGACGGGCTGTCCGGGCTCATCATCGCGGGCGGCTCCGCACCTGCGCTGGTGACGGCTGCCGTTGTGCACGGTGAGCTCCTCGCGCTGCGTCCCTTCACCTCCCACAACGGGCTGGTCGCCCGCGCGGCCGAACGCATCGTGCTGGTCGGCAGCGGACTCGACCCCAAGTCCGTCTGCCCCGCCGAGGTCGGACACGCCGAGCTGGGGCGCGAGGCGTATCTGGCGGCGCTGGAGGGCTATGTCTCCGGAACGCCTGAGGGAGTGGCCGCCTGGATCGCCCACTGCGGGCGGGCGGTCGAGCTCGGGGCCCGCGAGTCGACGGCGGTGTGCGAGGCCCTGCAGCGCGGAGCGGCGTGAACGGGACGGTGTGAAAGGGCGCGGCCAAGGGTCGCACAGAGATGCGGCGGTACGACTACTCGTACCGCCGCTGGCATGTCCACCGGGTTACCAAGCGTCCTCGGTATATGCCCATCAGGTCGGGAACTTTGCCCGTCACCTGGTGCGGCTGGCCCGTAATCGACGGGTCGACGTCGCGTGGGTGCCCGGTATTCATGCTCGGTCCGTGGGGCCAAATGCGTTGTAAAGGTCATCCTCTCGGATGTCCTTGGTCTCGCGGGCCGTTAAGTCCTTTGTACTCCGGCTTCGCAGTAAGCGGAAGGCATGGGTCTGCTTCTTTACTTTTGCGTTCAAAGACATGCAAAACGGGCGTCGGTGCGACGAACACGGTAGATGTGTCGCCGCCCGGACCGCGGAGGCGGGCGGTCAGGCCACCGAAGCGCGGCGCCGGCTGGCGTACCAGACGAGGCCCGCGGTGGCCGCCGCGGCTCCTATGGCGGCCGCCGCGACCAGGGCGGGGCGCGGCGGCACGGAGAGCGCGGGGATGCGCTGTTTTAGCCGTACCGGCCGGTGGAAGTCGAGGATCGGCCACTCGCGTGCCAGGGCCTCGCGGCGCAGGGCGCGGTCCGGGTTCACGGCATGCGGATGACCCACGGACTCCAGCATCGGCACATCGGTCGCCGAATCGCTGTAGGCGTAACAACGGGCCAGGTCGTAGCCCTCGGACGCGGCCAGTTCCCGGATCGCCTCGGCCTTGGTCGGGCCGTACGCGTAGTACTCCACCTCGCCGGTGAAGCACCCGTCGTCCCCGACGACCATACGGGTGGCCACGACCCGGTCGGCGCCCAGGAGCTCGCCGATCGGTTCGACCACCTCGGCACCCGACGTGGAGACGATCACGACGTCGCGTCCCGCGGTGTGGTGCTGCTCGATGAGGGTGGCGGCCTCGTCGTAGATGATCGGGTCGATGAGGTCGTGCAGCGTCTCGGCGACGATCTCCTTGACCTGCTGGACGTTCCAGCCTCGGCACAGGGCGGAGAGATACTTGCGCATCCGCTCCATCTGGTCGTGATCCGCGCCGCCGGCGAGGAACACGAACTGGGCGTATGCGGTACGCAGGACCGCCCTGCGGTTGATCAGACCGCCTTGGTAGAACGACTTGCTGAACGTGAGTGTGCTCGACTTCGCAATGACCGTCTTGTCCAGGTCAAAGAAGGCGGCTGTGCGCGGCAAGGAGTGGTTTTCCACATCCTTGAGCATAGGCGCACCCCATTCGGCGTAAGGTGGGGCGTGTGGGTTTGCCTGAGAGGGCTCTCGGGTACACCATGGAAGTCACGGATCGTTCGCGACCGTGTCTAACCCGGTCCGACTCCTCCCCCCCCGAGTCGGCCGTGGGGACGACCCCCGCTCTCCCCCCCGGCGGGGGTCGTCGCATGTCCGGACGCATTTTCTCCGCTCTGCCCCAGGCGTGAAGTGCCGTGGTGAGGATTGTCCGTGCTCTTGTCATATGCATGACTAGTTACCGTTGGTAGTCGGAAGGCTGCCCTGTGGAACGTGCGCACAAGGCGCCCAGGGCTCACCGGTATGGGTGACCGCGATATTCACAGCTGTCGTCTCGTCCACAGTTTTCCACCAAGATCCACATCTTTTTCCGGATCGCTGCACCGTGATTCCTGCGCGACCCGCTCGCCGCGAGTTCCGTCCCGGTTCCGAATGCCCGGGTCGCGTTTGGCCGGTTTCCGCTGGCCGCTCACAGGAAGACCGCTTGGCCGGTTCTTCCCACGTCTGGGAATCGCGGGGCCGCAGGGGCTGCGCGAGAGAAGCAGCAAAGGGGGACGAACATGAACGGAACCATCACACACGACCCGCCGCCCGCCTCCGGAGGAGGCCGGCAGGGCGCACCTCTGATCGTCACCGAGGACGCCGGACTCCTCGACGACCTGTTGCGTCTGTGCGCGGCGGCCGGCGCCACACCGGAGGTCCATCACGGGCTGCCCGAGCCGAGGGGCACCTGGGAGGCGGCGCCGCTCGTCCTGGTCGGCGACGACGCCGCCCGGCGGGTGCGCGGGGCGGCACGCCGGCCGGGTGTGGTCCTGGTCGGCCGTGACCAGGACGACTCCGGAGTCTGGCGGCGGGCCGTCGAGATCGGCGCCGACCACGTGCTGATGCTGCCCGACGGCGAGCAGTGGCTGGTCGACCGCATCGCCGACGTGGCCGAAGGCGTCGGACGGCCCGCCCTGACCGTAGGAGTCATCGGTGGCCGGGGCGGTGCCGGAGCGTCCACACTCGCGTGCGCGCTCGCCGTCACCTCCGCACGGGAGGGCCTGCGCACGCTCCTCGTGGACGCCGACCCCCTGGGCGGCGGCCTCGACGTGGCTCTCGGCGGAGAAACGGCCAAAGGGCTGCGCTGGCCCGCGTTCGCCGCGTCACACGGGCGGGTGGGCGGCACGGCCCTGGAGGAATCACTGCCGGAACTGCACTCGTTGCGGGTGCTCAGCTGGGACCGCAGCGACTGCCTCGCCGTACCGCCCCGGGCCGTACGCGCGGTGCTCGCCGCCGCCCGGCGCGGGGGCGGCACCGTCGTGGTCGACCTGCCGCGCCGCGTCGACGACGGCGTCGCCGAGGTCCTCGCCCAGCTCGACCTCGGACTCCTCGTGGTCCCCGCGGAACTGCGCGCCGTCGCCGCGGCGGGCCGCGTCGCCTCCGCCGTGGGCATGGTCCTGCGCGATCTGCGGGTGGCGGTACGGGGTCCGTACGCGCCCGGCCTGGACGACCGGGAAGTGGCCCGGCTGCTCGGACTGCCGCTCGCCGGAGACCTGCCCGTCGAGCCCGCCCTGCAGCGTCCGTACGACGCGGGACGACCACCCGGTGCCTCGGGCAGGGGGCCGCTGGCCCGCTTCTGCAAGGAGTTCTGGGAGCGCGCACTGGTGGAGGCGAGGGCGGCATGAGCAGTGCGGTGACGAGCGGCGGGGGAATGCCTCCGGGCCTGCTCGACGGGGTGCGGCGGTGGCTGGCCGAGAGCGGGGCCGAACCGACGCCCGCCCGGGTGGCGCAGGCGCTGCGGGACCAGGGACGGGTGCTCGGGGATGCCGAGGTGCTGGGAGCGGCCGAGCAGTTGCGGTCCGAGCTGGTCGGCAGCGGGCCGCTGGAGCGGCTGCTGGCCGACCCCTCGGTGACCGACGTCCTGGTGTCGGCGCCGGACCGGGTCTGGGTGGACCGGGGCGGCGGGCTGGAGCTCACCGAGATCTCCTTCCCGGAGGAGACGGCCGTCCGGCGCCTGGCACAGCGGCTCGCCGCCGTGGCCGGCCGGCGCCTGGACGACGCCCGCCCCTGGGTGGACGCGCGACTGCCCGACGGGACCCGGCTGCATGCGGTACTGCCCCCGGTGGCGGTCGGCGGGACGTGTCTGTCGCTACGGGTCGTGCGGCCGCGCGCCTTCACGCTCGACGAGCTGACGGCGGCCGGGACCGTGCCGCCGGGCGGGGACCGCGTACTGCGGGCACTGCTGGACGCCCGGTTGTCCTTCCTGGTCAGCGGGGGCACCGGCAGCGGCAAGACGACCCTGCTCAGCGCGCTGCTGGGATTGGTCGGTCCGGACGAACGCGTCGTCCTGGCGGAGGACTCGGCGGAACTGCGGCCCGAGCATCCGCACGTCGTCCGCCTGGAAACGCGGCCCGCCAACCAGGAGGGCGCGGGCCTGGTCACCCTCGAGGACCTGGTGCGGCAGGCGCTCCGGATGCGGCCGGACCGGCTGGTGGTGGGGGAGGTGCGCGGCCCGGAGGTGGTCCATCTGCTGGCCGCCCTCAACACCGGCCATGAGGGCGGCTCGTGCACGCTCCATGCCAATGCGGCGGGTGATGTGCCGGCCCGGCTGGAAGCACTCGGCACGGCCGCCGGACTCGACCGCTTCGCCCTGCACAGTCAGCTGGCGGCCGCCGTCTCGGTGGTGCTCCACCTCGTACGCGACCGGAGCGGCGGGCGGCGGATCGCGGAGGTGCATGTACTGGAGCGGGACCCGTCGGGGCTGGTGCGGACGGTGCCGGCGCTGCGGTGGGGGCCGGCGGCGTTCGTCCCCGAGCGGGGGTGGGAGCGGCTGCGGGAGCTGCTCCGGTCCGCGAACGCCGCTGACGGACGGCGAGAGAGGACCGGGGGATGAACGGCACGACCGAAGTGTCGATGGGCGCGGCCGCGGCCTGTCTGGGAGCCGCGGCGTGGCTGCTGGGCGGCGGGTGTGCAGGGGCCAGGCGGACCCGGTTGCTGCTGGCCGGAGGGGGCGCGGTGGGGAGCGGGCCGCCGGGATGGGCCCGGATGCTCCGTGAGTGGGCGCGGATCCGAGGGCGGCTGCGCGCCGAGTGGTGGTCGTTGGCCGCGGGGCTGGTGCTGGCGGTGCTGGGAGCGTCGGTGCTGCCGGTCGCCGCGGGGGCGGCCGGAGTGCCCCTGCTGCGTCGGGTGCGGCGCGCCGCCGAGGAGCGCCGGGCTCAGGAGAAGCGCCGAGAGGCGGTGATCGCGTTGTGCGGGGCGCTCGCCGGTGAGGTGCGCGCCGGGCGGCAGCCGGGTGAGGCACTGCTGCCGGCCGCGCGGGACTCCGGCGGGCTCGGTGATCTGCAGGCCGCCGTGCTGGCGGCGGCACGGTTCGGAGGGGACGTCCCCGACGCGCTCGCGGCGGCGGCACGGCAGCCGGGCGCCGAAGGGCTGCGGGGGCTTGCCGCGTGCTGGCGGGTGGCGGTCGACCAGGGTGCCGGACTCGCGGCCGGACTGGACCGGCTGGGGGCGGCGCTGCGTGCGGAGCGGGACCAGCGGGCCGACCTGCGTGCCCAGTTGGCCGGTGCCCGCGCCACGGCGGTGATGCTCGCCGGGCTCCCGGTCGTGGGTCTGGCCCTTGGCGCGGCGCTCGGCGCCGACCCGCTGCACATCCTGCTGCACACCTCGTCGGGACTGGTCTGTCTGGCGGTCGGCGGGGTGCTGGAGGGGTTGGGGCTGTGGTGGGCGCTGCGGATCATGCGAGGTGCCGAGGAGGGGACGGCGTGAGCGGAGAAGTTGTCCACAGGCTGGGGGTGGCGGTGGGGACCGTACCGGCCCTCCTCTGGCTGGCGGCCTGGTGGGACCGCACGCGGCGGGCACGGGGAGTGCGGCGGCGACTGGCCGGGATGCGGGCGCCGGGACGCACGGCGCCCGCCTCACGCCCCGGGCTGCCGAGTGCCGTGCGGAGGTGGCTGACCCACACGGGCGTGGTGGGTGCCGGCTGGGCGCTGGTGGGCGGCCCCGTCGGCGTTGTGCTCGGGCTCGTCGCCGCGGCCGGGTTGTGGCGGTGGCGGCTCCGGCAGACGGCAGCGGCAGCGCACACACGCGGCCCGGACACCGCGGGAGCGGCACGGCAACTCCCCCTGGCGGCCGATCTGCTGTCCGCCTGCGTCGCGGCGGGCGCCGGCCCGGTACCGGCGGCACAGGCCGTCGGAGAGACCTTGGGCGGGCCGGTCGGGGACGCGCTGGCGCGGGGTGCGGCGGAGGTGCGGCTCGGCGGTGAACCGGCCGCGGCGTGGCACCGGTTGGCGTCACTGCCGGGTGCCCTTCCGTTGGCACGGCTGCTGGAACGGGCCGATGCGTCCGGGCTTCCCCTCGCCACCCCGGTGGGCCGGCTCGCCGCCGAGGCCCGCGCGGAGTGGACCCGCGCCGCGACCGCACGGGCCCGGAGAGCGGCCGTCATGGTCAGCGCGCCGGTGGGGCTCTGCTTCCTGCCCGCGTTCATCGCGGTCGGCGTCCTGCCCGTGGTGATCGGACTCGCGGGCGGGGTGCTGGGAGGAGGTGGTGCGTGACGGGCGGTCCAGGCGGGGCCGGCAGGGCGGCTGCAGAGCTGGCAGAACCGGCAGGACCAGCGGAACCGGCGGAACCGGCGGAAGCGGCGAAACCGGCAGAACGAGCGGTACTCACAAGATCAATGCGAGTTTTTCTCATGGGAGTCGAGATGTATCAGGCGGTGCGGGCACGGCTGCGTGCCCTGGTGTGCAAGGCGCGTGCGGCACGAAGGGACGCCGGAATGGTGACTTCGGAGTACGCGATGGGAATCGTGGCGGCCGTGGCGTTCGCCGTGGTGCTCTACAAGGTCGTCAACAGCGGACCGGTCAGCACGGCGCTGCGCAACATCGTGCAGCAGGCACTCGATGGCCGGATGTGAGCGTCGCGCCGACCGCGGGTTCGTGACGGCGGAGGCGGCCATGGTGCTCCCCGTGCTGGTGATGTTCGCGACGGCGCTGGTCTGGGGCCTGCTGGTGGTGGCGGCGCAGATCCAGTGCGTGGACGCGGCCCGCACCGGTGCTCGCGCGGCGGCCCGGCAGGATCCGCACGGCGCGGTCGTGGAGGTGACCCGCGAGGCGGCGCCGCCCGGCGCTCGGATCACGGTGCACCGGGAGGCCGGGCAGGTCCGGGTGGTTGTCGAGGCCAGGCCGCCGGTGCTGCACGGGCTGCCGTTCGATCTGCGGGAGGAGGCCGTGGCGGCGGTGGAGGAGACGGTGGGGGTGGGAGCGTGAGGGCCCGGTCCGGCAAGCGGTGGCTTCGCGGCAGTCGGAGGCGCGCGCAGTACTCCGACGAGGGGTCGGCGACCGTCTGGAGCGTCGGGGCGATTGCCGTGCTGTGTGTGGTGTTCGGCATCGTTCTCGCCCTCGGACATGCCGTTGTGGTCCGGCACCGGGCTGCCGGCGGAGCCGACCTGGCGGCGCTCGCTGCGGCCGACCACTGGACGAGGGGCGGCACGGCGGCCTGTGCGCGGGCGGACCGGGTGGCCCGTGAGCAGGGCACACGGCTTGTGCGGTGCGTGCTCACCGGTGAGGTCTCGGATGTGTCGGTGACGTCGGGCCAGGGCCCGTTCACGGTGGAGGTCAGGGCACGGGCGGGGCCTGCCGGCCCGGTGGAACCACCACCGGGGGCTCCGGCACCGGCGGACCCGGCAGGGGTTCCGGCGCCTACCCCGGCTACGCCTCCGCCCCCGTAGCTCCGGCCGCCCCGGCACCGTCCGCCTCGCTGACTTCGGCAGCCCCGACGGCACCGTCGGCCTCGCTGACTCCCGCAGCCTTGGCTGCGCCAGCCGTCCCGGCGGCACCGTCCGCCTCCTCGGACCCCTCCGCCTCCTCCGGTTTCTCCCCCGGTGCGCCCTCCAGCAGCACCGTGAGGAGGCGTACCGCGCCCCGCTTGTGCAGAGGGTCGTTGCCGTTGCCGCACTTGGGGGACTGGATGCAGGAGGGGCACCCGGCGTCGCACTCGCAGGAGGCGATGGCCTGGCGGGTGGCCGTGAGCCAGTCACGGGCGGTGTGGAAGGCGCGTTCGGCGAAGCCCGCGCCGCCCGGGTGGCCGTCGTAGACGAAGACCGTGGGCAGCAGGGTGTCGGGGTGGAGCGGGATCGAGACGCCGCCGATGTCCCAGCGGTCGCAGGTCGCGAAGAGCGGAAGCATGCCGATCGACGCGTGTTCGGCGGCGTGCAGGGCACCGCCGAGGATCTCCGGGTTGATCCTGGCCCGGTCCAGCTGGTCCTCGGTGACCGTCCACCACACCGCACGGGTGCGCAGAGTACGCGGAGGGAGGTCGAGTTTTGTCTCGCCCAGCACTTCACCGGTGATCTGACGCCGCCGCAGGAAGGAGACCACCTGGTTGGTGACCTCGACGGAGCCGTAGCACAGGCGGCCGTCGCCCCACGGGATCTCGGTGTCCGTCTCCAGCACGGAGATCGACGTGGTGTCCCGGGCCACCGTCGTGTAGGTCGGGCTCGCCTGCTCGACCAGGGCGACGGAGTCCTCCAGGTCGAGGGAGCGTACGAGATAGGTGAGGCCCTGGTGCAGATGGACCGCGCCCTCGTGGACGCTGGTGTGCGCGGCACCCGCGTCGACCGTGCCCAGCAGCCTGCCCGTACCGATTTCGACGACCTGCACCGGTCGGCCGCCCGCGCCCCGGATGTCGGTCAGATCGGCGGCCCGCTCGCGGCGGGTCCAGTGCCAGGCCCTGGTCCGTCGGCGCAGCAGCTTCGCGGCCTCCAGCTGCGGCAGCAGGTCTTCGGTGGCCGGACCGAACAGGGCGAGGTCCTCGTCGGTCAGCGGGAGTTCCTCGGCCGCGGCGCACAGGTGCGGGGCCAGCACGTAGGGGTTGTCGGGATCGAGGACGGTGGACTCCACGGGACGGTCGAAGAGGGCCTCGGGGTGGTGGACGAGAAAGGTGTCCAAGGGGTCGTCGCGGGCGACCAGGACGGCGAGGGCGCCCTGGCCGGAGCGTCCCGCGCGGCCGGCCTGCTGCCACAGGGACGCCCGGGTCCCCGGATAGCCGGCGATCACCACCGCGTCCAGGCCGGAGATGTCCACCCCGAGCTCGAGCGCGTTGGTCGCCGCGAGGCCGAGGAGTTCGCCGGAGTACAGGGCGCGTTCGAGAGCACGGCGCTCCTCGGGGAGATAGCCGCCCCGGTAGGCCGCGACACGCCGGGCCAGCGAGCGGTCGACCTCGGCGAGGCGTTCCTGGGCGATCACCGAGATCAGCTCGGCGCCACGCCGGGAGCGTACGAAGGTGACCGAGCGGATGCCCTGCACGGTGAGGTCGGTCAGCAGGTCGGCGGCCTCGGCGGTGGCCGTGCGGCGGACGGGGGCGCCCTTCTCGCCGTGCAGCTCGGTCAGCGGCGGCTCCCAGAGGGCGAACACCAGTTCACCGCGCGGGGAGGCGTCGTCGGCCACCTCGACCACCGGCAGGCCCGTGAGCCGGCGGGCGGCGACCGCGGGCTCGGCGGCGGTCGCGGACGCCAGCAGGAAGACGGGCGAGGCGCCGTAGCGGGCGCACAGGCGGCGCAGCCGGCGCAGTACCTGGGCGACGTGCGAGCCGAACACGCCGCGGTAGGTGTGGCACTCGTCGATGACGACGTACTTCAGCGACTTAAGGAAGGAGGACCAGCGGGGATGGGACGGCAGGATGCCCCGGTGCAGCATGTCCGGGTTGGTCAGGACGTAATTGGCGTACTGGCGGATCCACTCGCGTTCCTCGAACGGCGTGTCCCCGTCGTAGACCGCGGGACGCACCGAATGGCCCAGTGGTTGTGAAAGTTCCTTCACGGATCGGCACTGGTCCGCTGCCAGGGCCTTCGTGGGCGCGAGATACAGGGCGGTCGCCCCGCGGCCGTTCGGGGCCTGCGCGCCGTCCAGGAGCGTGGACAGGACGGGCGTGAGGTACGCCAGGGACTTGCCGGACGCCGTGCCGGTGGCGACCACGACCGACTGGCCGTTCAGGGCGTGCTCGGCGGCGCGTGCCTGGTGGACCCAGGGATGATCGATGCCCGCGGCCTGCACGGCGGCGACGACCTCCGCACGGATCCGGTCCGGCCAGACGGCATGCCGACCCGCACGCGGGGGCAAGTGCTCCGTATGAGTAATGCGCGAAGCCCGGCTCGGTCCGGACGCGAGCCGGTCCAGGACCACGCCCGGCGCGGTCCTGGAGGGCGTGTCCGTCGGGGGTCGATCGGATCGGTGATTCTTGGCCATCGGCACCGAGTGTGTCACTGGAGTGACGGACAATGGGGCCAAGGCGTCGTGCACGCCTGCCGGTAAGTGATTGAATGCCATCGCGGCTGGCGAACCGTCCCGGGGGCTGAGCCGAGATGCCCCAAGGGCGACCGCTCGATAGCTAGGTGCTGGAGGATCCGTGGACCTGTCCCTGTCGACCGAGACCGTGGGCGATCGCACGATCGTCAGGGTCGGTGGCGAAATCGACGTATATACCGCGCCCAAGCTGCGCGAGCAGCTGGTCGAGCTGGTGAACGACGGCAATTTCCACCTTGTCGTCGACATGGAAGGTGTGGACTTCCTCGACTCCACCGGACTCGGCGTGCTGGTCGGCGGCCTGAAGCGTGTCCGAGCCCATGAGGGCTCGCTGCGCCTGGTCTGCAACCAGGAGCGCATTCTGAAGATCTTCCGCATCACCGGCCTCACCAAGGTGTTCCCCATTTACAGCTCGGTTGAGGAAGCGGTGGCGGCGACCGACTGACCACCGTGGCCCGGGCCCCGGTGCCCGGGCGCGGCGGAAGAGAGAACCACGAGGAGGGCCGGGCGTCCGGCGGCCCGGCCTCTCCACAGCACGCCCGTACTTGCGAGGGGGATGCATGGCCACCGTTGAACTCCGCTTCAGCGCGCTGCCCGAGCATGTCAGGACCGCCCGTCTCGTTGCGGCTGCGGTGGCGCGCAGGGCTGGAGTCGACGAGGCCGTCCTCGACGAGGTCCGGCTCGCCGTCGGTGAGGCGTGCACCCGTGCCGTGGGACTGCATCAGCACGGCGGCATCTCGGCGCCCGTGAAGGTGCTGCTGATCGAGGAGGAGAAGCAGTTCTCCATCGAGGTCGGCGACGAGGCGCCCCACGCGGTCCGAGGCGCTCGCGGCTCCGGTGACGGGTCGGGCGCCACCGGCGGGGAGACCGAGGAGGACGAGATGGGCCTCGCGGTCATCAGCGGCCTCGTCGACGACGTCGAGGTCAGCGCGGGGGAGCAGGGCGGATCGATCCGCATGAGGTGGCCCACCGTGCCGCCGGCCACCGTCCTCGCCTGATCGGTTCACCCGGACGGCGACTGTTTTCCGAAGGGCCCCCTGGTGGGGCCCTTCGTCATGTGCGAGTGCCGGCGCCCGCCCTTACAGTGGTCTCGTGCGGTTGATCGCGTGAATTCATTCACGATCGACCCGCGTCCTGGAAAACCGATCATGTGAATGCCTCAGGGGCATTACCGATTTCGGGCAGCTGGCCACCCGGCGATCATTGGGAAGAGTGCGTGCCGGCCATTTACATTTCACGCGCTCTGTTTTGATCAGGTTCCGGTACCTACAATCCCGTCCACATCTTGAGCTCAGCCCAAGCGTCAAGGAGGACGAATGGCGGGGCTTTCCATCTCACACGAGTCGGGCCAACCCACATCCCTCGCAGCCGCCGTGCTGACCGACGACAACCGCCTGCTCGTGGTGGTCATCGGGGTCGTCGCGCTGGCGGCGCTCGTGGTCGCGGGAGTCCTGGTGCGCCAGGTACTCGCGGCCGGCGAGGGCACCGACAGCATGAAGAAGATCGCGGCAGCGGTCCAGGAGGGCGCGAACGCCTATCTGGCCCGTCAGTTGCGCACACTCGGCGTATTCGCCGTCGTGGTGTTCTTCCTGCTCATGCTGCTGCCCGCGGACGACTGGAATCAGCGTGCCGGACGGTCGGTGTTCTTCTTGATCGGAGCGGCGTTCTCGGCGGCCACCGGATATATCGGTATGTGGCTCGCCGTACGCACCAATGTGCGGGTCGCTGCGGCGGCACGCGAAGCCACTCCGTCGGAAGGCGAACCGGAAAAGGATCTCACCGCCGTCTCGCACAAAGCGATGAAGATCGCTTTTCGTACGGGCGGCGTCGTCGGCATGTTCACCGTGGGCCTCGGCCTGCTCGGCGCCTCCTGCGTGGTGCTGGTGTACGCGGCGGACGCGCCGAAGGTGCTCGAGGGGTTCGGCCTCGGGGCCGCGCTGATCGCGATGTTCATGCGGGTCGGCGGCGGCATCTTCACCAAGGCCGCCGACGTCGGCGCCGACCTGGTCGGCAAGGTCGAGCAGGGCATTCCGGAGGACGATCCGCGCAATGCCGCGACCATCGCCGACAACGTGGGCGACAACGTCGGCGACTGCGCGGGCATGGCGGCCGACCTCTTCGAGTCGTATGCCGTGACCCTGGTGGCCGCGCTGATCCTGGGCTCGGCGGCGTTCGGCGACGCGGGTCTGGCATTCCCGCTGCTGGTGCCGGCGATCGGGGTCCTCACCGCCATGCTGGGCATCTTCGCCGTGGCGCCGAGGCGCGCCGACCGCAGCGGCATGAGCGCGATCAACCGTGGGTTCTTCATCTCCGCGGTGTTCTCGCTCGTCCTCGTCGCGATCGCCGTGTTCGTCTATCTGCCGTCGTCGTACGCGGACCTCGACGGCGTGACCGACGCGGCGATCCAGGACAAGGGCGGCGACCCGCGGATCCTCGCGCTCGTCGCGGTGGCCATCGGCATCGTGCTCGCCGCCCTCATCCAGCAGCTCACCGGCTACTTCACCGAGACCACCCGGCGTCCGGTGCGGGACATCGGCAAGACCTCGCTCACCGGCCCGGCCACCGTCGTCCTGTCCGGTATCTCCCTCGGCCTCGAATCGGCGGTCTACACCGCGCTGTTGATCGGTCTCGGCGTGTACGGGGCGTTCCTGCTCGGCGGTACGTCGATCATGCTGGCGCTGTTCGCGGTGGCGCTGGCCGGAACCGGACTCCTGACCACGGTCGGTGTGATCGTCGCCATGGACACCTTCGGCCCGGTCTCCGACAACGCGCAGGGCATCGCCGAGATGTCCGGCGACGTCGAGGGCGCGGGCGCCCAGGTGCTCACCAACCTGGACGCCGTCGGCAACACCACCAAGGCCATCACCAAGGGCATCGCGATCGCCACGGCCGTACTGGCGGCGGCGGCGCTGTTCGGCTCCTACCGGGACGCCATCACCACCGGCGCGAGAGACGTGGGCGAGCGGCTCAGCGGTGAGGGTGCGCCGATGAGCCTGATGATGGACATCTCCCAGCCCAACAACCTCGTCGGTCTGATCGCGGGCGCCGCGGTCGTCTTCCTCTTCTCGGGGCTGGCGATCAACGCGGTGTCACGGTCGGCGGGTTCGGTGGTCTACGAGGTGCGGCGGCAGTTCCGCGAGAAGCCCGGGATCATGGACTACAGCGAGAAACCGGAGTACGGCAAGGTCGTCGACATCTGCACCAAGGACGCCCTGCGCGAACTCGCGACGCCCGGTCTGCTCGCCGTGATGGCACCCATCTTCATCGGGTTCACCCTCGGCGTGGGTGCCCTGGGCGCCTTCCTCGCCGGCGCGATCGGCGCGGGCACGCTGATGGCGGTGTTCCTCGCCAACTCCGGTGGTGCGTGGGACAACGCGAAGAAGCTCGTCGAGGACGGCAACCACGGCGGCAAGGGCAGCGAGGCGCATGCGGCGACCGTGATCGGGGACACCGTCGGCGACCCCTTCAAGGACACCGCGGGGCCCGCGATCAACCCCCTGCTGAAGGTGATGAACCTGGTGGCGCTGCTCATCGCGCCCGCGGTCATCAAGTTCTCCTACGGCGTGGACAAGAGCGTCGGGATGAGAGTGCTCATCGCGCTGCTGTCGCTGGCCGTCATCGTCGGCGCGGTGTATGTGTCCAAGCGTCGCGGTATCGCCGTGGACGACCAGGACGACTCCGAGCCGAAACCCAAGTCGCCCGATCCGGCGGTGGTTTCCTAGAGCGGACGGCGGACACCGGGTCAAGGTGCGGGCGGACGGCGCGTATTGGCGTGCCGCACGCCCGCACCGTGGTTCCGGCGCCCCTCTGCCGTGAGCCTTCTCTCGCTTGGTGCAAATGGCTTCTAAAAGTGTCTTAACGGACGTTCGACGGGTGGCTTTAGTCCATCCGGCGTGTATCTTCCGGGGCCGAAGGCCATGGAAGGGACCAATCCGGTGAACAAGAAGCTCGCGGCCGCACTGTCCGGCGGTGCGGTACTGGTACTGGCGCTGACGGGATGCGGCGGCGACGACAACAACGAGAAGCTCGACGCCTGGGCGAAGCAGGTGTGCGACTCGGTCCAGCCGCAGGCGGCGAAGATCAGGTCGGCCAACGCCGCGATCCAGAAGGAGACCTCGGACAACAGCACACCGGAAGAGGTCCAGAAGGCCGACTCCAAGGCATTCCAGGACATGTCCGACGCCTACAGGGCGATCGGTGCCGCCGTGAGCAAGGCCGGGCCGCCGGACGTCGAGAACGGCGAGAAGAAGCAGACGGACGCGGTCAAGGAGCTCAACAGCATCTCCGCCTCGTACGCCTCGCTGAAGAAGCAGGTCGACGGCCTCGACACCGACGACCAGGCGGAGTTCGCCGACGGCCTGAAGGACATCGCCGCCGAGCTGGACGAGCTGAGCAAGAGCGGCAACGACGCCCTCAGCGCGCTGGAGGAGGGCGAGGTCGGCGAGGCAATGTCCCGTCAGGAGAGCTGCCGGACCGCCACCGCGCCGGCGGGTGCCACCAAGAGCTGACGCCGCGCCGCCGGCCGAAGTGTCCCGGTGGCTGCTGCCGCGGGCGCGGCGGAAGGGGGCGGCCGCCACAATGGAGGGCGTGAGTGACGCCAGCCTGCCGCCCCTGCCCCCGTCCGACCGTCCCGACGCCGCCGCGCGGTTGCGGAACGCACTGCTCGAAGCCTCCTTCACCGCCGATGGACTGCTCGAACTGCTCGGCGCCCCCGCGTACGCGGCGCTGGCCCGCGGCGAGACCGTGCCCGCGCTCCGGGCAACGCGCGGGGACACCGCGCTGGAGACGCTCGTACGGCTGTTCCTGCTCCAGCAGCCGGTGCCGCGGGCGCGCGTGGCGGACGTGCTGCCCGTCGGCCTCTGTCTGGAGACCGGGTGGCTGACCCCCGCCGGCGCGGACGACCTCGGCTCGACCGTGGACGTACGGCCGTACGGCGGGCCGTCCGGCGAGGACTGGTTCATCGTGTCCGACCTCGGATGCGCGGTCGGCGGCGCGGGGGGCATCGGCAGCCGGGACGAGGGCGTGGTGCTCGGCGTCGGCGGGGCCTCGACCACCCTGGCCAACATCACCGTCCGTACGCCCGTGATGTCCGCGCTCGACGTCGGTACGGGCTCGGGCATCCAGGCGCTGCACGCCTCCCGCCACGCCACCCGGGTGACCGCCACCGACGTCAACCCGCGCGCGCTGCACATCACCGCCCTCACCCTCGCCCTCTCCGGGGCGCCGGCCGCCGATCTGCGCGAGGGGTCGCTGTTCACGCCGATCCGCCACGACGAGACGTACGACCTGATCGTGTCCAATCCGCCCTTCGTGATCTCGCCGGGAGCCCGGCTGACCTACCGCGACGGCGGGATGGGCGGGGACGATCTGTGCCGCACGATCGTTCAGGAGGCAGGGGAACGGCTGAACGAGGGCGGGTTCGCGCAGTTCCTCGCCAATTGGCAGCACGTCGAGGGGGAGGACTGGCAGGACAGACTCAGGTCATGGGTACCCCGCGGGTGCGACGCCTGGATCGTGCAGCGCGAGGTGCAGGACGTCACCCAGTACGCCGAGCTGTGGCTGCGGGACGCGGGCGACCACCGCGGCGACCCGGCCGAGTACCAGGCGCGGTACGACAGGTGGCTCGACGAGTTCGAGGCGCGCAAGGTGAAGGCGGTCGGCTTCGGCTGGATCACCCTGCGCAAGTCGGGCCACGCCGTGCCGTCGATCACGGTGGAGGAGTGGCCGCACCCGGTCGAGCAGCCGCTCGGGGAGACGGTCCGGGCACACTTCGACCGGCTCGACTATCTGCGGGCGCACGACGACGCGGCGCTCCTCGAGGCGCGTTTCGAGCTGGCCGCCGAGGTCGTGCAGGAGCAGGTCGGCATGCCCGGCGCCGAGGATCCGGAACATGTGGTGCTGCGGCAGACCCGCGGGATGCGCCGGGCCACGAAGGTGGACACGATCGGCGCGGGTTTCGCCGGCGTGTGCGACGGCACCATGAGCGCGGGCCGGATCCTGGACGCCATCGCCCAGCTCCTGGGGGAGGACCCCGTGGTGCTGCGCGACCGCACACCGACGCAGATCCGGCTGCTGGTGGAGCAGGGCTTCCTGGAGCCGGCCCGCTGAGTGGGGGCGAGGCCGCGGCCCCACACCAGGGCTTCTTGGGGCCCGCCCGCTGAGTGCGGGCCAGGGCGCGGCCCCCGCGGCCCCATGGGCCACGCGGGCCAGGGCGCGCCCCCGCGGTCCCTGGGGTCACGTCGCTGTCAGAAGTCGCCCCTTTCACGCCAGTGCCGGTCGCCGCCGTGCCCCTTTCACATCGATTCGAAATTTCCGTCGACGGCTTCCCCGACCGGTTCCGGCCGAGTTGCTCCGCCCCGTAGCAGCCACGTTCACCTCCGGTTCGTCCGGGCGCCGCCCGGGCGTGGCAGCGTCACGGACGGGCCGGTGTCACAGGACGGGAAAGAGGGGCGCGGGAGACCATGGAGAGCGGACCGGCGATCTTCGCGGGAGTGGTGTTCTGCCTGTTCGGGGCCGCATTGCTGGCCTGGACCGTGACCCGCGCGCGGCAGCACCGCCCGGTCGCCCAGGGTGTGAGCCCGGTCGCATCCGTCACCGTCGCCGGGGCCGTCGCGGTGACCGCCCTGGCCCTCGGCGCATGGTGTTTCACCCGCCTCTGAAAAGCGGGAAACCCTGGCCGCCCGCAGTAACCGATAGGTCGCGCTCCGCATAAGGGCGGGCGGAGTATGGACACTCCGGGCGGCAGGAACGGGGGTAGTCGGGTTACCGTTCGAGTGGCCGTTGCGGGCTTTTCCCGTTTGACACGAGGGCGGGATGTACCGTCACACTCCGCAGCGTCACCATGACCCGATACCCCCGGGGAGAGCGCCTGGGGAGGCCCCAGCGTCGACCGGAGAGAAGAGCGAAGTTGTCCCCGACCAGCGAGACCGCGAACGGCGGCCGCCGACTCGTCATCGTCGAGTCGCCTGCCAAGGCGAAGACGATCAAGGGCTATCTCGGCCCTGGCTACATCGTCGAGGCGAGCGTCGGGCACATTCGCGACCTTCCCAACGGCGCCGCGGAGGTGCCCGAGAAGTACACCGGCGAGGTGCGCCGGCTCGGTGTGGACGTCTACCACGACTTCCAGCCGATCTATGTGGTCAACGCGGACAAGCGCGCCCAGGTCAAGAAGCTCAAGGACCTGCTCAAGGAGTCCGACGAACTCTTCCTCGCCACCGATGAGGACCGCGAGGGCGAGGCCATCGCGTGGCACCTGCAGGAAGTCCTGAAGCCGAAGATCCCGGTCAAGCGGATGGTCTTCCACGAGATCACCAAGGACGCGATCCGCGCGGCGGTGGCCAACCCGCGCCAGCTCAACCAGAAGCTGGTCGACGCCCAGGAGACCCGCCGCATCCTCGACCGTCTTTACGGTTACGAGGTCTCGCCGGTGCTGTGGAAGAAGGTCATGCCCCGGCTGTCCGCCGGCCGGGTCCAGTCGGTCGCCACGAGGCTGGTGGTGGAGCGGGAACGCGAGCGGATGGCGTTCCGCTCGGCCGAGTACTGGGACCTGACGGGCACCTTCGCGACCGGCCGCAAGGGCGACGCGTCGGACCCGTCGTCGCTGGTCGCCCGCCTGCAGTCCGTGGACGGGCGGCGGGTCGCGCAGGGCCGTGACTTCGACTCCCTGGGGCGGCTGAAGAGCGCGAACACCCTCCACCTCGACGAGGCGAACGCCCGCGCACTGGCGGCCGCACTGGAGAACACGCGGTTCGCCGTGCGTTCCGTCGAGTCCAAGCCCTACCGCCGCTCGCCGTACGCCCCGTTCCGTACGACGACGCTGCAGCAGGAGGCGAGCCGCAAGCTCGGCTTCGGCGCGAAGGCCACCATGCAGATCGCGCAGAAGCTGTACGAGAACGGCTACATCACCTACATGCGTACGGACTCGACGACCCTGAGCGATACGGCGGTCGCCGCCGCCCGCGCCCAGGCCACGCAGCTGTACGGCGCCGACTACCTGCCCCCGCAGCCGCGCACCTACGCCGGCAAGGTCAAGAACGCGCAGGAGGCGCACGAGGCGATCCGTCCCTCGGGCGACCGCTTCCGCACGCCCGCGGAGACCGGTCTGACCGGCGACCAGTTCAAGCTGTACGAGCTGATCTGGAAGCGGACCGTGGCCTCCCAGATGAAGGACGCCACCGGCAACTCCGTCACCGTGAAGATCGGCGGCACGGCGGCCGACGGCCGGGACGTCGAGTTCAGCGCCTCCGGCAAGACGATCACCTTCCACGGCTTCCTCAAGGCATACGTCGAGGGCGCCGACGACCCGAACGCCGAGCTCGACGACCGCGAGCGCCGGCTGCCGCAGGTGAACGAGGGCGACCCCCTCACCGTCGAGGAGATCACGGTCGACGGGCACGCCACCAAGCCCCCGGCCCGCTACACCGAGGCCTCGCTGGTCAAGGAGCTGGAGGAGCGGGAGATCGGCCGCCCGTCGACGTACGCGTCGATCATCGGAACGATCCTCGACCGCGGCTATGTGTTCAAGAAGGGCACGGCCCTGGTGCCGTCCTTCCTCTCCTTCGCCGTGGTCAACCTGCTGGAGAAGCACTTCGGCCGGCTCGTCGACTACGACTTCACCGCCCGCATGGAGGACGACCTCGACCGCATCGCGCGCGGCGAGGCGCAGGCCGTGCCGTGGCTGAAGCGGTTCTACTTCGGAGAGGGAACCAGCAACGGCGACGCGGCCGAGGCGGGCAACGGCGACGGGGACCACCTCGGCGGGCTCAAGGAGCTGGTGACCGACCTGGGCGCCATCGACGCGCGCGAGGTGTCGTCGTTCCCGGTGGGCAACGGCATCGTGCTGCGGGTCGGGCGCTACGGCCCGTACATCGAGCGCGGCGAGAAGGACTCCGAGCATCACCAGCGCGCCGACATTCCGGAGGATCTGGCGCCCGACGAGCTGACCGTCGAGCTCGCCGAGGAGCTGCTCGCCGAGCCGAGCGGCGACCGCGTGCTGGGCACCGACCCGGAGACCGGTCATGAGATCGTCGCCAAGAAGGGCCGCTACGGCCCGTACGTCACGGAGGTGCTCCCCGAGGGCACCCCGAAGACCGGCAAGAACGCGGTCAAGCCGCGCACCGCCTCCCTCTTCAAGTCGATGTCCCTGGACACGGTGACCCTTGAGGACGCGCTGAAGCTCATGTCGCTGCCGCGCGTGGTCGGTGTGGACACCGACGGCCAGGAGATCACCGCGCAGAACGGCCGCTACGGCCCGTATCTCAAGAAGGGCACGGACTCGCGGTCGCTGCAGTCCGAGGAGCAGCTCTTCACGATCACGCTGGAGGAGGCGCAGGCGATCTTCGCGCAGCCCAAACAGCGTGGCCGGGCCGCGGCCAAGCCGCCGCTGAAGGAGCTGGGCACCGACCCGGTCAGCGAGAAGCCGGTCGTGGTGAAGGACGGCCGCTTCGGCCCGTACGTCACCGACGGGGGGACCAACGCGACTCTGCGCTCCGGTGACAGCGTCGAGACGATCACGCCGGAGCGCGCGTACGAGCTGCTTGCCGAGAAGCGGGCGAAGGGTCCGGCCAAGAAGACCGCGAAGAAGGCCACCAAGAAGACGGCGGCCAAGAAGACGGCGGCCAAGAAGACCACGGCTGCGAAGAAGACCACGGCCGCCAAGAAGACGACGGCGAAGAAGAGCGCCGCCAAGAAGGCGACCGCCTCGAACGGCGCCGACGACTGACCTCCCTTCCGGTGACGCCGGGCGGTCTTCGCCCGGCGTTCGGAATGCGAACGCCCCGGCAACACTTTGGTGTCGGGGCGTGTGCATGTCAGGCGCGTCGCGCCGGGTTGTCGGCGCGGGCCGATAGGCTGAACGCATGACGCGAGCCGAGCAGCCAACGGCCCCTCAACCGGCCCCCGACGACACCCTTGTCGCGGACTCCCGCGAGCGTGCCGTCCGCGCCCTGCTGCGCCGGCCGCAGCTGAAACGGCTGTGGAGCGCGCAGCTCGTGGGCGGGGTCGGCGATGTCCTCGCCCTCTTGGTGCTGATCCTCCTCGCCCTTCAGGCGGCGGTCGCCGAAGGGGCGTTCGGCGGGGGGTACCGGGGCGCGGCGTTCGCAGTGGCGACCGTTTTCGGGGTGCGCATCCTGGCGACGCTGCTGTTCGGCGCCGTACTCCTCGGACCGCTCACCTCGCTGACCTCGCAGGATGGGCCGCTGGACCGCCGCTGGACCATGGTCGGCGCCGACGGGCTGCGCGCCGCGCTGCTCATCGTGGCGCCCCTGTGGATCGACTGGACGCCCGAGAACGCGCTGGCCGTCCTCCTCGTCACCGCCTTCGTGGCCGGTGTCGCCGAGCGGTTCTGGACGGTGTGCCGGGAGAGCGCCGCGCCCGCGCTGCTGCCCGCCCCACCGCCCGAGGGCGCGACCGTGCGGCCGCTGCCCGACCACATGGACGCGCTGCGCCGCCTGTCGCTGCGCACGAGCTTCGTGGCGATACCGCTCGCGGCCGTCACGCTCGTCGTCGCGGCCCTGCTCAACAACGTGCTCGGCACCGGCATCGCATGGTTCGGCCAGCACCAGGCCGCACTGGCCTCCTATGTGGCGGCCGGACTCTTCGCCGCGTCCCTGTCCGTCGTCACCTTCCTGGAACTGCCCGACACCCGCACCCCCCGCCCGCGCTCGCCGCTGGAAGGCCTGCGCCGCCCCAGGAGCGCCGCCGGTCCCGACAAGGGCCGCACGGGGGCGCTGCCGCTGCTGGTGCTGGCCTCCGCGTCCGTCGCCGCCGCCGTGTCGGCCGCCGTCGCCGTGTCGGTGCTGCACGCCAGGGACCTGGGCGGCGGCCCCGTGCTCTACGGCCTGATGGTGGGCGCGCTGACCGGCGGCGTCGTCATCGGCATCCGTACGGCGCCCGCCCTGCTCCCGGCCCTGTCGCGGCGCCGGCTGCTCGCGCTCTCCCTCGCCTTCACCGGTGTCGCGCTGCTGGCCGCCGGGCTCGTGCCGGACGTCACCAGCGTGCTGCTGATCATGGCGCTGGCCGGCATCGGCGCGGGCATGGCCGCCAACACCGGCCACACCCTGCTCGACCAGGAGACCGAGGACCAGCGCCGGGTCAGGACGACCGAGCATCTGCACGCGGTCGTACGCGTCCTGGTGGCGCTCGGCGCGGTCGTCGCCCCGCTGGTCGCCGCGGTCATCGGCCCCCATCGGCTGGAGAACGGCCGGTTCGTCTTCGCGCACGGCGGTGCGGCATTCACGCTGATGCTGGTCGGCGCGCTGCTGCTGCCGGTGGCCGCGCTGGTGCTGGCCAAGGTGGACGACCGCTCCGGGGTGCCGCTGCGGCAGGATCTGCGCGACGCCCTGCTCGGCGGTGACGACCCCGCCCAGGCGCCCGCCGGCGCCGGCTTCTTCATCGCCCTGGAGGGCGGCGACGGCTCCGGCAAGTCCACCCAGGCCGAGGCCCTCGCCGAGTGGATCCGGGCCAAGGGCCACGAGGTCGTCCTCACCCGCGAGCCCGGCGCGACCCCCGTCGGCAAGCGGCTGCGGTCAATCCTGCTGGACGTCTCCAGCGCCGGTCTCTCGCACCGCGCGGAGGCCCTGCTGTACGCGGCGGACCGCGCGGAGCACGTCGACACCGTCGTACGGCCCGCCCTGGAGCGCGGCGCGGTCGTCATCACCGACCGGTACATCGACTCCTCCGTCGCCTACCAGGGCGCGGGGCGCGACCTGTCCCCGACCGAGATCGCCCGCATCAACCGCTGGGCGACCAACGGGCTCGTCCCGAACCTGACGGTGCTGCTGGATGTCGCCCCGGAGACCGCGCGGGAACGCTTCACGGAAGCGCCGGACCGGCTGGAGTCGGAGCCGGCCGAGTTCCACGCGCGCGTGCGGGCCGGTTTCCTCACCCTGGCCGCCGCCGACCCCGGCCGCTACCTGGTGGTCGACGCCGGTCAGGAGCCGGAGTCGGTCACCACGGTGATCCGGCACCGGCTCGACCAGGTGATGCCGCTGTCCGAGGCCGAGATCGAGGCCCGCGAGGAAGCACGCCGCAAGGCCGAGGAGGAGGCCCGCCGCAAGGCGGAGGAGGAGGCGGCCCGCAAGGCCGAGGAGGAGCGTCTGGAGCGCGAGCGCCAGGAGCAGTTGGCGCGGCTGCGCGCCGAGGAGGAGGAGCGTAAGCAGCGCGAGCTGGAGGAGGCGCAGCGGCGCGAGGCCGAGCGGCAGGCGGAGGAGGCCCGGCAGCGCGCCGAGGAAGCGCGCCGACGTGCCGAGGAGGAGCGTCAGCGCCTGCTCGCCGAGGAGAAGGCGCGGGCCGAGGAGGAGGCCCGCCGCAAGGCCGAGGAGGAGCGCCGCCGCAAGCAGGCCGAGGAGGAGGAGCGGCTGCGCGCCGAGGCTGAGGCCCTGCGCCTGGAGAAGCAGCGCAAGGCCGAGGAGGCGCTGCAGCGCGCGGAGGAGGCCCGGCGGAGGGCCGAACAGGCGGCGGCCGCGGCCGAGGCGGGACCGCCGAAGCCGACGCGCGGCCCCGACGCCGCACGGCCGTCCGGGCCTGGAACCTCCGGCTCTGGGACCTCCGGCCCTGGAACCTCCGGGCCGGGAGCCGATGACGCGGTGACCGTGCCGACGCCGGTGGTGACGCCGACGAACGCGTCGGGCGGACCCGTGGACGAGACGGCCGTGCTGCCGCGGGTTCCGGACGAGGACGGCGGACAGCGGTCCGGACGGTCCGGTGCGGGGGTGTCCGACGCCGAGGTGACGACCGAGATGCCCCAGCCACAGGTTCCGCCGGGTGCCGCGGATGAGACGGCGGTGCTGCCGCCCGTTCCGCCGGGTGCGGCGGACGAGACCGCGGTGTTGCCGCCCGTGCGCGGTGACGAGCAGGGGTCCGCGGACCGGGTTCCGCCCGGCTACTTCCGGGACGAGCACCCGGCGGACCGACCCGGTGCTCCCGGCGGATCCGATGCCTCCGACGGCCGCGACGACCGCACGCGCGAACTGCCGCAGGTCGGATCCGAGCCGGCGCCGCGCCGGCGCCGGAAGCGTTCCGACTGGGCCGAGGAGACCCCCCTGGACGACCTGCCGACGCTGGCCGACGAACTGCTGGGCCCGCACGACGAGGAGCACGGCGACGACGACGACGGCGGCAGCCGCGGCGGCGGCCGGGGCCGCAGGCGCTAGGTGTTGTGATCACGAACGTTGTTGACGCCTGTCGGTGCTTGTCGGTGCTTGTCAGTGCCCACCCGCACAATGGATCCCGTACGGCAGACATGACGGACGCGACGGAAGGGAGGGCCGGCCCATGACCGTATGGGACGACCTCGTCGGGCAGGAACGGGTGAGCGGCCAGCTCGCCGCCGCCGTCCGGGACGCCGACGCGCTCGTCACCGCCGCGGCGGCCGACGCGCCCCCGCCCGAGGCGTCGAAGATGACGCACGCCTGGCTGTTCACCGGCCCGCCCGGCGCGGGACGCAACCAGGCGGCGCGCGCCTTCGCCGCCGCCCTCCAGTGCGTCAGCCCCGACCGCGCGCTCGGCGGAGCCCCCGGCTGCGGCTTCTGCGACGGCTGCCACACCGCACTGGTCGGCACGCACGCCGACGTCAGCTCGATCGCCGCTGTGGGCTCCCAGATCCTCGTGGACCACATGCGCGACACCGTCCGCAAGTCGTTCACCGCCCCGGCGAACGGCCGCTGGCAGGTGATCCTCGTCGAGGACGCCGAGCGGCTGAACGAGAGGTCCGCCAACGCCGTCCTCAAGGCCGTCGAGGAGCCCGCCCCCCGCACCGTCTGGCTGCTGTGCGCGCCCTCCATCGAGGACGTCCTGCCGACGATCCGCTCCCGCTGCCGCCACCTCAACCTGAGCACGCCCTCGGTGGCCGCCGTCGCCGACATGCTCGTACGGCGTGAGGGCATCGAGCCCGATGTCGCCGCCGCCGTCGCCCGCGCCACCCAGGGCCACGTCGACCGGGCCCGCCGCCTCGCCACCGACCCCGCGGCTCGCGCCCGCCGGGCCGCGGTGCTGAAACTGCCCCTGCGGGTCGAGGACATCGGCGGCGCGCTCAAGGCCGCCCAGGAACTCGTCGACGCCGCCGCCGAGGATGCCAAGCAGCTCGCCGAGGAGACGGACGGCAAGGAGACCGAGGAGCTGAAGGCGGCGCTCGGCGCGGCCCAGGGCGGACGCCTGCCGCGCGGCACGGCGGGCGTGGTCAAGGACCTCGAGGACATGCAGAAGCGCCGCAGAACCCGCACCCAGCGCGACAGCCTCGACGTCGCGCTGACGGACCTGACCAGCTTCTACCGCGACGTCCTCGCCCTCCAGCTCGGCTCGCGCATCGCCATCGCCAACACGGACGCCCAGGACGCGCTGGAGCGCCTGGCCCGCGGCAGCACCCCGGAGTCCACGCTCCGCCGCATCGAGGCGATCGCGGCCTGCGGCGAGGCCCTGGACCGCAATGTCGCCCCGTTGCTCGCGGTGGAGGCGATGACGATGGCGCTCAGATCGGGCTGACCCACACCCGGCGCCCCAGCCGCTGCGGCTGCTTGACGCCGTAACCCGTACGAGGCACGGTGTGCGCGCAGAGCTTCCATTCCATTGCGTACAGTTACGATCGCTGTATGCACTCAAGGCGCACCCCTCGTGGGACCCGTACCGGAGCCACCCTGCTCGCCGCCGTCGCGCTGCTCGCCGCCGGCTGCTCCTCAGGGAGCTCGGCGAGTACGGCGAGCTCGGCGGAGGAGGAGGCGGCAGCAGCGGCCCTCGCCCCCCTGCCCCGCTCCACACCCGCCGCGCTCACGCGGTACTACGAGCAGAAGCCGGCCTGGCGCGACTGCGGCGCCCCCGGCTTCCAGTGCGCCACGCTGAACGCCCCGCTCGACTACGCCGAACCGGCCGCCGGTGACGTCCGTCTCGCCGTCGCCCGCAAGAAGGCCACGGGCCCGGGCAAGCGTCTGGGCTCGCTCCTGGTCAACCCCGGCGGACCGGGCGGCTCGGCGGTCGGCTACCTCCAGGGGTACGCCGGAATCGGCTACCCGGCCGCCGTGCGCGCCCGTTACGACATGATCGCCGTCGACCCGCGCGGCGTCGCCCGCAGCGAACCCGTCGAGTGCCTGGACGGGCCCGAGATGGACGCGTACACGACGACGGACGTCACGCCGGACGACGCGAAGGAAAGCGAAGCGCTGGTCGCGGCGTACAAGAAGTTCGCCGAGGGCTGCGGGGCGGACGCGCCGAAGCTGCTGCGCCACGTGTCGACTGTCGAGGCGGCCCGGGACATGGACATCGTGCGGGCGGCGCTGGGCGACAAAAAGCTCCACTACGTGGGCGCCTCGTACGGCACCTTCCTGGGGGCGACCTACGCCGGACTGTTCCCGAAGCGCGTGGGCCGTCTCGTCCTGGACGGCGCGATGGACCCCTCGCTGCCCGCGCGGCGGCTCAACCTCGAACAGACGGAGGGCTTCGGCACGGCGTTCACCGCCTTCGCGAAGGACTGCGTCCGGCAGAGCGACTGCCCCCTCGGCGACGCGGGCACGACTCCCGGGCAGGCAGGCAGGAACCTCAAGGCGTTCTTCGACGACCTCGACGCCCGCCCCCTCCCCACCGGCGACGCCGACGGCCGCCGGCTCACCGAGTCGCTCGCCACGATGGGGGTGATCGCCGCCATGTACGACGAGGCCGCCTGGCAGCAGCTGCGCGAGTCCCTGACGGCGGCCATGCGGGAGAACGACGGCGCCGGACTCCTCTTCCTTTCCGACAGTTACTTCGAGCGGAACGCCGAGGGCGAGTACGCCAACCTGATGTTCGCCAACGCGGCGGTGAACTGCCTGGACCTCCCGCCCGCCTTCGCGTCCCCGGACCAGGTACGAACGGCCCTCCCCGACTTCCAGAAGGCCTCCCCGGTCTTCGGCGAGGGCCTCGCATGGGCCTCCCTGATCTGCGCGTACTGGCCGGTGGCGGCCACGGGCGAGGCCCGGCGCATCGAGGCGAAGGGCGCGGCCCCGATCGTCGTCGTCGGCACCACGCGGGACCCGGCGACTCCGTACCGCTGGGCCGAGGGCCTGGCCGGCCAGCTCTCCTCGGCCCGCCTCCTCACCTACGACGGCGACGGCCACACCGCCTACGGCCGGGGCAGCGCCTGCATCGACTCCGCGATCAACACCTACCTGCTCGCCGACACCCCGCCGAAGCACGGAAAGCGCTGCTCATAGCGGTGCCACCGGCCCCGGAGACAGCCCCCGCCGCCCGCCCCCGGGGCCGGTACGAAGCACCCTCGGAAACTGTGTAGACTTACCGACGTCGCTGATCGCACCATGGTGCACACAGCACGCCGCCTTAGCTCAGATGGCCAGAGCAACGCACTCGTAATGCGTAGGTCTCGGGTTCGAATCCCGAAGGCGGCTCCACTGAGGAGACCAGGTCAGATGCCTTCTGACCTGGTCTTTTCTGTTGAGCTCCTGACGGTTTGCCAGATTGCGGGTTGTCGAGGTAGGGGAGCGCAACCAGGGTGCTTCACTCGGCCGGTGCCGTCGGCGCCTACCCGGACACGTCGTGACCCTCTGCCTCGCGGTCTGGTCTGTCGAGCACTGCGTTTGTCCGGTTTCGCGGTGGCTCGCAGTGCCCGTTCATCTCGCCTACGAGCCGCTGTGCGATCCGAGGGCCTTCTGCAACACGTTTAACGCAGGTGCTTCAGGCATGAGGTTCGGTGCGATTCAAACTTTGACCGCGCGGACGCCGTGCCCGCACAGCATGTGGAGGTCTTCGGGGTCCGAGGTCAACACGGTAACCGGGGCGGGTGAAGCGAGTGCGGTGGCGGCGACGATCGCGTCGAGTGCGTATTTGTGGCCGTGGATTCCGGCTGCGGCGAGCAGTTTGCTGGCGTGGCGGGCGATGGCTTCGGTGGGCGGGACGATGTTGACGCGGGAGGCGGCGTAGTCGAAGCGGGCCTGGTTCGTCTTCGGGTCGCGGGCTTCGACGAGGGTGACCGAACTGGTGACGACGCGGATGTCCTCGGCTTCGGCCGCGGCCAGCCATTCGGTGAGTTCGGGTGTGCGGCGTACGAGTTTGGACAGGCCCTCGCAGTCGAGGACGAGGGTGCCGCTCACGCGGTGTCCGCCGAGCCGGCTGCGTCATCGCGCAGGATGGCCCGCTTGGCCTCGACCGCGGCCTGGTCGACGGCTCCGTGTTCGGCTTCGGCGTCCTCGATGAGTTCGCGGAGCCGGTCGCGCTCCAACTGTCGCTGGATGAGTGCTTCGACGTAGGCGGACATACCCCGCCGACCGGCACGCGCCTTGAGGGCCGCGATGGTGCCCTCGTGGAGGGAGACGGAGACCGGGCGGATGGGGCCTTCACCGGGAGCGGGATCAAGGGTCGTGGCCATGGAAGCCATTTTAACAAAAGGTTTGTTATTGCGGGGTGACCCTGCGACGGTCAGGTTGGCCGGACAGGTGGTGGATCGACTCGCGGGGTACAGCTCCTCTGTGATCACCAAGCGTGACGATGTGAGGCCTGCTGGGCAATGCCACCGAGCTTGTAGGCCGGTTCATAGCCCTACCGAAGGGCTCCATCGCTGGCCTGGGAGTTCGTTGTCGGCGCCGCCCGGTGCGACCGGTGAACCGGTATTGTCCGGCAGCGGGTGGGCGGGTGCGGCGCGGGCCGGCGTGCCGAGTGCCCTACCGTCGTGCGTACTTAAGGCGTCCTTACCGTGAACGGCTAGCATCGCGCGTCACAGAGGGCCGGTCGAGTTGGGGTGAGGGCATGGAGACGACGCCGAGGATCGCCGTCGCCGTGGTGACCATGGGGAACCGGCCGGCCGAGGTGGACGCGCTGCTGGAGTCCGTGGCCAAGCAGGACGTGCCGCCCGCGCGGATCGTCGTCGTGGGCAACGGCTGTCCGCTGCCCGAGTTCGCCCGCCGGCTGTCCCTGCCCGGTGAGGTCACCACCGTCGAACTGGAGGAGAACCTCGGCTGCCCCGGCGGGCGGAACGTGGGCATCCAGCGGTTGCGGGAGTTCGGGGATGTGGACGTCGTCGTCGAGCTGGACGACGACGGTCTGCTCGTCGACGCCGATGTGCTGCGCCGCGTGCAGGAGTTGTACGCCGCGGACGAGCGGCTCGGGGTTGTCGGGTTCCGGATCGCCGACGAGCTGGGGGAGACCCAGCAGCGGCACGTGCCCCGGCTCGGGAACGCGGACCCGATGAAGGGCGGCTACGTCACCGGCTTTCTCGGGGGCGGGCACGCGCTGCGGATGGAGATGCTCGACGAGATCGGCGACTGGCCGGGGGAGTTCTTCTTCGCACACGAGGAGACCGATCTCGCCTGGCGCGCCATCGACGCCGGATGGCGGATCCTCTACGCGCCCGAACTGCTGCTCCAGCACCCGAAGACCTCGCCCGCCCGGCACGCCATCTACTTCCGGGTGAACGCCCGGAACCGGGTCTGGCTGGCCCGGCGGCGGCTGCCGCTGCCGCTTGTGCCCGTGCATCTCGGCGTGTGGATGCTGCTCACCGTGGCGCGGAACCGTTCCGCGCGCGGGCTGCGTGCCTGGTTCGGCGGGTTCGTGGAGGGGTGGCGGGAGCCGGCCGGGGAGCGGCGGGCCATGCGCTGGCGGACGGTGGCGCGGCTCACCCGGCTCGGACGGCCACCGGTCATCTGACCTGCCGGGGTGGAGACAGGCCGAGGGCCCGGTCGTTCACCTTGTCGACCGGGAACCCTCGTACCCGGACCGGGCCGCGACGGCGACACTCCCCCGAGCTGCGCGTTCTACGCGCGCACCCCCGGGCCGGGTCCGATGTAGTGATCACATCAGAACTTGCCAACGGATCGCTAACATGTGGCCAATGGTCGTAGTCCCCAGTCACCCGGAAGGCAGTGGTGCGGCGTGACACGAGGCGGGCTGCGGTTCGGACTGCTGGGGGAGCCGGTTCTGTACGAGGGCGGGGACGGACGTGAGCTCCCCGGCGGCGTCCGGGAGATCCGAAGCCCCAAACTCCGCCTCCTGCTGGCCGTGTTGCTGCTCGACGCCGGGCGCGTCGTCTCCCTCGAGGTGCTGAAGGAGGCGATGTGGGGCGCGTCGCCACCCGTCTCTGCGCAGCCCTCCCTGCACAATCACGTGGCCCGGCTACGGCGGTTGCTCGACGATCCCGCGCGGCTGGTCACCGTGCCCACGGGGTACGTGCTGCGGGTCGGCGACGGCGAGTTGGACGTGCAGCTCTTCGACGCTCACACCACCGCGGCGGGCGCCGCGCACACCGCGCGGGACTGGGAGCGGGTGCAGCGCGAGTGCACGTCCGCGCTCGCGCTGTGGCGGGGCACCCCGCTGGGCGCGCTGGCTCCGGAGGCCGGCGGATACGCCCTGGTGCGGCGGCTGTCCGAGGCGCGGCTGCTGCTCCTGGAGTGGCGGTACGACGCCGAACTCGCCCTCGGCGGCGGGCGCCTGGCCGATCTCGTTCCCGAGCTGGCGGCGCTGGCCGCCGAGCATCCGATGCGGGAGGCGTACCACCGTCAGCTGATGCTCGCCCTGCACCGCACCGGCCGCCAGGCGGAGGCGCTGGTGGTCCACCGCGATCTGCGGGCCCGGCTGGCGGACGAGCTCGGCATCGAACCGGGGCCGGGGGTCCGCGAAGCCCATGTGGAGGTGCTGCGGGGCAGGAGGGGCGGCGATCGGGGGCATGAAGGCGGCGATCCGGGACACGGCCACGATCAGGGGGAGGGCCAGGACCGGGGCGACGGCAACGGCACCACCCCGCCGCGCCCCGCCCAGCTCCCCCCGCCCCCCGTCCACTTCACCGGCCGCGAGGTCGCCCGGGACCGGCTGATCCGTGCGCTCACCCGCCCGCAGCGGAGCGACGTGCCCGCCGTGACCCTCATCGGGGGGACCGCCGGGGTCGGCAAGAGCGCGCTCGCGCTCCAGGTCGCCCATGCACTGAAGGAACGTTTCAGCGATGGTCAGCTCTACGTCAACCTGCATGGCGCGACCCCGGGGATGACGCCCCTCACCCCCGCCCAGGCCCTTACCGCGCTCCTCCGCAACCTCGGAACCGATCCCTGCGCCATCCCCGAACACCCGGATGCGGCCGCCGCACTGCTGCGTTCCCTGCTCGCGCCCACCCGCACCCTCCTGGTGCTGGACGGCGCCGCCAACGCCGCGCAGGTACGGCCGCTGCTGCCGGCGGGCGCCGGCTGCGCCGTGATTGTCACCAGCCGCTCGCCGCTGACCGCACTCGACGGCGCCGCCCGCGTCCTCCTCGCCCCGTTGTCCGACGAGGACAGTGCTGCCCTGCTGCGGGCGGTCTCCGGCCGGGAAGGGCTCGACGCCGGTCATCCGCTGGTCGCGCTCACCGGCCGGCTTCCGCTGGCCCTGCGGGTCGTCGCGGCCCGGCTCGCCGCGCGCCGGGCCCTCACTCCGGAGGCGCTCGCCAGGGAGCTCTCCGCCGGCGACAGCCGGCTGCCCCACCTGGAGTACGACGACCTGAGCGTCCGCCGTTCGCTGGCCGTCGCGCACGACGCGCTCAGGGGCTCCGAGCGGGAGGCCGACCGCGACGCCGCCCGCGCCCTGTGCTGCTTCGGAGTGCTCGACCTGCCCGGCTACTCCGCGCCCCTGATCGCCCGGCTCACCGGCACCGACGAGCGCCGGGCCGGGGCCGCGCTGGACCGGCTGGTCGATGTGGCCCTCATGGAGGAGACGGCGTACGGCCGCTATGTCCCCTACGACCTGGTCCGCGACTTCGCCCGTGAACGCGCCGCTGCCGACACGGCCGCCGTTTCCCGCGAGGACGCCGCCGACACCGCCCTGCGCTGGTACGCCGCCGTCGCCGAACGCGCCCTCGCCGCGATCGTCGAACCCGGCCTGGATCTGGATGACCGGCGTCGTCCAACACTGTCCCAGCCGCCCGGGCACACGGCCCACCTCGACACCGTGCCCCCGTTCGCCGACGCCGCGGCAGCCTTTGCTTGGGGCGACCGGGAGCTGGAGAACATCGTGACCCTGGTCGAGCGGAACGCCGGTTGCACCACCGACGCGGGTGGGGCTCCGGACGGCCATGACGTCGACGCGCTGGACAGGACGGACGAGCAGGCGGTGGTGGCGGAACTGCGGGAGCTGCTGGCCGGGTCCCGGGCGGCGGGCTGATCATTTGGCGTCGGCATAGCACTCCACCACCGCCGTCGTGAACGGGAACCGCACCGGTGTCTCCCCGAACGTCAGCCGGCCGGCCAGGCCGGCGGCCTGCCGTATCGCCTCCGCCACCGTCGCCGCCTCCTCCTCGGGGCAGTGCACGATCACCTCGTCGTGCTGGAAGAAGACCAGTTCGGCCGCCATGCCGGCGAGGGTCTGCCGCAGCGCGGCGAGCAGCAGCAGGGCCCAGTCGGCGGCGCTGCCCTGAACCACGAAGTTGCGGGCGAAGCGGCCACGGGCGCGGGCGTTGGTCGAGGCGTAGCCCGGGACCCACTGGCGGGCGTCGGCGGCCTGGTCCTCCTCCGCGAGCGGGATGCCCGCCTCCTCCGCCGCGTCGTCCGTCGCACGGGCCGCCGGTGGGCAGGTGCGGCCCAGCCAGGTCCGTACGAGCCGGCCCTCCTCGCCGGCGCGGGCGGCCTCGTCGACGTAGGCCACCGCTTGGGGGAAGCGGCGTCTGAGCGCGGCGAGGTTCTTCAGGCCGTCGCCGGAGGTCTGGCCGTAGACCGCGCCGAGAACGGCGAGTTTGGCCTGTGCGCGGTCGCCGGAGAAGGCACGGTCGGACACCGACTGGTACAGGTCGGTCTCGCGCCCGGCCACCTCCATCAGCCCGGGGTCGCGGGAGATGGCCGCCAGCACCCGCGGCTCCATCTGGTCGGCGTCGGCGACCACGAGCCGCCAGCCCGGGTCGGCGACGGCGGCTCGGCGGATCACCTTGGGGATCTGCAGGGCGCCCCCGCCGTTGGTCACCCAGCGGCCGGTCACCGTCCCGCCCGCGAGGAACTCCGGCCGGAAACGGCCGTCGCGCACCCAGTCCTGCAGCCAGGACCAGCCGTGCGCGACCCAGATCCGGTACAGCTTCTTGTACTCGATCAGCGGTTTGACGGCCGGGTGGTCAACGGACTCGAGCTCCCAGCGGCGGGTCGAGGACACCTTGATGCCGGCCTGCGCGAAAGCCTTGACCACATCGGCCGGCAGATCAGGCCGGACCCGGCGGCCGAAGGCGGCGGACACCTCGTCGGCGAGCGCGGCGAGCCGGCGGGGTTCGCCACCGCCCGCGTACCGCTCGCCGAGCAGGTCGTGCAGCACCGCGCGGTGCACGTCCGCCCGCCAGGGCAGCCCCGCGCGGTTCATCTCGGCGGCCACCAGCATCCCCGCCGACTCGGCCGCGGTCAGCAGCCGCATCCGGTCCGGGTGCGCGGTGGCGTCCGTCCGCCGCTGCTGCTCGGCGTAGACGGCAAGGAGGTCGGTCAGTGGCAGGGACGTGCCCCGGGGTTCGAAGAGCGGTGACTGGGCGCCCGGTTCGGCCTGGCGCTGCGGCGGATCGGGCGGTACGGGGCCGCCGCGCAGCCGGGCGAGTGCGGCCGCGGCCGAACGGGGTTCCCCGTACCGCCCCTCATGACCGAGGAGGAGGGTCTCGGCGGCCTCGATGTCGTATCCCCGCTCCACTCGCACCCCCGTGGCGAGCAGGCGCGGGTAGACCTCGGCGGTGGACCGCCACACCCACCGCGTGACTCCGGGACGGCTCCGCACGGCCTCGGCGAGGTCCGCCTCCCGCCGCACCGGGCCGACGGGCAGCCCGTCCGGACCGAGGGGGGCCACGTCAACGCCGCCTTCCTCGGCCGGAGTGAGTGCCCACCGGTCGGTCATGCTGCGAGTGTGGCAGGAGGGTCTGACAATCGGCCCTGGCCAGGGGTTTCACCGTTTCGCGCGGGCGCGGAATCACCGGTTCAGGGGTCCGGCCGGATCACCCCTCCTGCGCCGGCTCGTCCTCCGTGCGCGTCTCGACGTACTGGGCCAGCATCTCGGCGATGTGGCGCTCGGTGGCCGCCTTGTCGATGCCGAGGCCGCTGAGCAGGCCCTCGCCGTTCTCGTGCTCGAGGAGCGCCAGCAGGACGTGCTCGGTGCCGATGTAGTTGTGGCCGAGGCGGAGGGCCTCGCGGAAGGTCAGCTCCAGGACCTTCTTGGCCGCCGGGCCGAACGGCACCAGCTCGGGCGCGTCCTCGGCGGCCGGCGGGAGCGCCGCGCGGGCGGCCTCGCGGACCGCGTCCACGGTGACGCCCTGCTCGGTGACCGCCTTGACCGCCAGGCCCTGCGGCTCGGCCAGCAGGCCGAGGACCAGGTGCGCGGGGAGGCCCTCGGTGTTGCGCGCGGCCCGGGCCTCGTTGTGTGCGGTCATGACCGTGTTGCGGGCGCGGGGCGTGTAGCGGTTGAAGCCCTGGCTCGGGTCGAGGTCGTTGCCCCCCTGGGGGACGAAGCGCTTCTGGGCGGCCTGACGGGTGACGCCCATGCTCTTGCCGATGTCCGTCCAGGAGGCGCCCGAGCGCCGGGCCTGGTCGACGAAGTGGCCGATCAGGTGGTCGGCCACGTCACCGAGGTGCTCGCCCGCGAGCACCGCGTCCTGGAGCTGTTCGAGGGGCTCCTCATGGACCTTCTTGATGGCCGCGATGAGGTCGTCGAGACGGACGGATGACTTGATGGCGGGGTTCGTCGTCATGTGTCAACCGTAAGTTGACAGTTGGGGGGCGTCAACCCGAAGTTGACACTTAGGGGTGACATCGCCGAGTCATGGCACGATCGGCCTGTGAGTACGTCCAGCACCGCCGACCGTGCCTTCCGGTCCGCCCTCTACGACACCGGCGACACCGCCCTCGACACCGGAGCCTCCCTGCTCGCCGCCGATCCGGCGGCCGACGGGGAACTGTCCCGGCGGGGCGAGGAGCTCGTGGCGACCGCCTGGCGGCGCGGCTGGCAGCCCGCCGACGTCGTACGGATCGTCCGGCGCGAACTGGACGACGTCCATGTGCGCCTGGTCGTGGCGCTGATCCGCGCGCAGGCACCGTGCGACGAGCAGCCCCGGAGCCCGCGCTGGAAGGCCCAGCTGGCCCGGATCGACGCACGCGCGGCGGAGGACCCCGCCCCCGCCCCGCGCGGCGACCGCTTCTCGTATGCCACGGCCGTACTGGAGCTGTACCGCCTGCTGCTGCGCCTTCCCGTCCTGGAACCCCTCGACGCGACGGCGGCCCCGGACCCGTCGGACCGGCGGCCGGAGTCCCGCGTGTCCGGCCGCATCCGCGCGCTGCTGGCCAAGGCCGAGGCGACCGGGTTCCCGCAGGAGGCGGAGGCGCTCAGCGCCAAGGCGCAGGAGCTGATGGCGCGGCACAGCGTCGACGAGGCGCTGCTCGCCGCGCGGGCACCCTCGGCCGAGACGCCGAGCGCCTGCCGGATCGGGGTGGAACCGCCCTACGAGCAGGCCAAGGCGGTGCTGCTGGACGCGGTCGCCCGTGCCAACCACTGCCGGGCCGTGTGGAACGAGCCCCTCGGCTTCTCCACCGTCGTCGGCTTCGCCTCCGACCTGGAGGCGGTCGAACTCCTCTACAGCTCACTGCTGGTGCAGGCCACCACCGCGATGACCAAGGCGGAGGCCGCACAGCGCGCGGGCGGACGGAAGCGGACCAAGACGTTCCGGCAGTCCTTCCTCGCGGCCTACGCCCACCGCGTGGGGACGCGGCTCGCGGCCGCCGCCGAGACCCCGGTGAGCGACGATCTGCTCCCGGTACTCGCCTCCCGCGCGGTGGCGGTCACCGACCGGACCGACCGTCTGTTCCCGGAGACAACCACCACGCGGCTGCGCGGGGTGAGCGACGAGGCGGGATGGGAGGAGGGCGCCCGCGCGGCGGACGACGCCCAGGTCAGCTCGCGCCCGCCCCTTGCCTGACGACCGGACGACCGGACGACCTGACGAGGAGCCGTACCGCCGGAGGGGCGATGCTCAGGAGCCCAGCCCGGCCGTCGGGAACCCGGTCGGGAGCTTGCCGCCCTCCGCCTTCGTGTAGGTCTCGGTGCCCAGGGCGCCCTCCCAGGTGACCTTCAGGGTGGTGCCGTCGACGGACTCGACCGTGCCCTTCGCCCGCTCCTCGGTCCCGTCGTCGCACTTCAGGCTGATCGACCGGCTCCCGGCGTCCTCCTTCGTGCTGCCGCTGCACACGGGACCGCCCGTGGCGAAGAGGCCCGCGTTCTCGCCGGTGATCACCAGGGCCACGGCCTTGCCCCCGGCCGTGGTGAGCCAGCTGCCCTCCAGCTTGCCCGCCGGGGCCCCGCTCGCCCCGGAACCTCCCGTGCCGCCACCGGAGTCCCCGGTCGCCGTGGCGGACGGGGTGGGGCTCGCCGAGTCGTCCGAACCGCCGGACCCGTCCCCGCTGCACGCCGTCAAGGCGAGCGCGCCGGCCAGTCCCACGGCCGCGGCGGCCACCCGCGCGCGCCGGGAGCGTGCCCTCCGCGCCCCGCGCGGTGCCCGCGCGGTAGGCGGGTACGTCACCGAGCCGATCACATCTACCGAGCTCACCAAAGCGTCCGAATCCGAAGTCACTGCAAGCCCCCTGCCTGTTGCCGGCCCCACCGGCCGGACGACCGCCGTCAGCTAACAGGAACCGCACGCCACCCGGCCAGACCTCCGTGACATACCTCGCACGCTCGGCGACCCGCTTCACCGGAACGGCACAGGATGGAACACAAACGCCCCCGCATGCGTCTACAAGGCAGCGGGGCTTCGGTAAAGCGTCCGTCAAAGCGGGCACAGCACGACCGTCGACGCTGTAATCGCAGGAACACCCCGCGTGCACGTGCATCTGTCCATGCATCTGCACGTGAACGAAGCTATGATCCCGGTCAGTTGACCACTGCATCAATGGCCACACCAGCCAGTGCACCAGCGGGGAGCGACCTGTGGACCACGACGTGTACGACGGTGACGTGTACGACGGTGCCGACGCGCCCGGCGTGTACAACGGCATGGCGGCCACCGGGCTGAACGGCGTGGCCTGGCAGAAGAGCCGGCACAGCAACTCGCAGGGGTCCTGCGTGGAGTTCGCCCGGCTGCCCGGGGGTGAGGTGGCCGTGCGCAACTCCCGCTTCCCCGACGGCCCGGCGCTCGTCTACACCCGCGCGGAGATCGAGGCCATGCTGCTGGGCGTGAAGGACGGCGAGTTCGACCACCTGGTCCGGGGCTGAGGACCCGGCGGGGCCCCAAGGCCCGGAGGTGCGCACCGTTGCAGGAGACACTCCGGGCCGAAGGAGGTGCTCAAGGTGCTCAGGGTCGGCAGGAGGTCCTCAGGGTCCCGAAGGCTCCAGGTGGCGACGACGCGCGTAGACACCCGACACGCCAAAGGGCCCAGGTGCGTCATACGCCGCCGGTCCCCGGCCGCCTCTCGGCAGCCCGCGGAAGCCGGAACAGCGCCCACACCACCTTGCCGCTGAGCGCGCCCGCCAGCGGGTGCCAGCCCCAGCTGTCGCTGAAGGAGTCGACGAGGAACAGCCCCCGGCCGGACTCGGCGGAGAAGTCGTCGGAGTCGCGGGCGACGGGTCCCTCGTCGCTGGGGTCGCGCACCGCGCACACCAGCCGCTCGCTCCAGCGCAGCAGATGCAGCCGTACCGGCGGGTCCTGCGGTCCCGGTCTCGGCGCGCCGCCCGGCACGGCATGGCGCAGGGCGTTGGTGACCAGCTCGGACACCACCAGGCACACATCGTCGAAACGGTCGCCGACATCCCACTGGTCGAGTGTTTTGCGGGTGAACTGCCGTGCGTCGCGGACCGCTTCGTAGCGGGCGGGGAGGGCGCAGCAGGCGGCGTCGGAGGCGGCCGCGAGGTTCAGCGGCGGAAGGCCCTGCCGTAACGGCTCGAGCATGGTCGATCCATTCGTCCCCATGCGAGGCACTCCCGGGAATTCGCGGTCGTAGCGAGCGGCGGTGGTGCGGGGACCATGGTTTCGGATGCGAACAGCAGATGCAAGGGCAGATGCACGTGCAGCTGACCGACTTCGCCCTTCCTGTGCTGGTTTGTTGGCCAATTTTTCCGTCATCTTCACGTCCCTGACCGGCTGCTCCCTTGCCTCCTTGTTGCTCCATCCCTGCCCGTTCCGTGCCGCTTCCTGAGCGGACTGAGCGGCTCGATTCCGTTTCCGTAACCGGACGTGTACTGCTCGAAGTGTTTTAGTGGCAGACTGCGGGCCCTGAAGACGTTGGGGAGGCTGGCGAACGTGAGCGCGGGAGAGCCGGGATCGGTGGTGCGGCGCATGCTGCTCGGATCACAACTCAGGCGACTGCGTGAGGCGCGGGGGATCACGCGCGAGGCGGCGGGCTACTCGATCCGCGCCTCCGAATCGAAGATCAGCCGGATGGAGTTGGGCCGGGTGAGCTTCAAGACCAGGGATGTAGAGGACCTGTTGACCCTCTACGGCATCACGGACGAGCAGGAGCGCACCTCGCTGGTCTCCCTGGCCAAGGAAGCCAATGTCGCCGGGTGGTGGCACAGTTATTCGGACATTCTGCCCAGCTGGTTCCCCACCTATGTGGGGCTGGAGGGCGCGGCCTCGCTGCTGCGCGCCTACGAGGTGCAGTTCGTGCACGGCCTGCTGCAGACCGAGGAGTACGCCCGCGCGGTGGTGCGGCGCGGCATGAAGAGCGCCAGTGACGCCGATGTCGAGCGGCGGGTGGCGCTGCGCCTGGAGCGCCAGAAGTACCTGGTCTCCGAGAACGCCCCCGAGTTCCACGTCATCCTCGACGAGGCCGCCCTGCGCCGGCCCTACGGCGACCGCGCGGTGATGCGCGGGCAGCTCCAACACCTCATCGACGTCTCCGAGCGGCCCAACGTCCGGCTGCAGGTCATGCCGTTCAGCCTCGGCGGCCACTCCGGCGAGTCCGGCTCGTTCACCATCCTGAGTTTCCCCGAGTCCGACCTGTCGGACGTCGTGTACATGGAGCAGCTCACCAGCGCGCTGTATCTCGACAAGGCCGAGGACGTGGCTCAGTACGAAAAGGCGCTCAAGGAGCTCCAGCACGACAGCCCGGGCCCGTCGGAGAGCCGGGACCTGCTGCGCGGACTGCTGCAACTGTCCTGAGATCGCCTTCAACCGGGTTGAAACATAAGTACGATGACGTTCGATCAGACCGCGCAGCTGATCAGTGCTCTGCTGATGCAGCAAGGGATCGAGGGATCACATGTCGCCGTACTTCACCGACCTGGCTCAGCAGTACATCGACGGTGAGTGGCGCCCGGGAACAGGCTCCTGGGACATCATCGACTTCAACCCGTACGACGACGAGAAACTCGCGTCGATCACCATAGCGACGGTCGACGAGGTCGATCAGGCGTACCGGGCGGCCGCCCGCGCGCAGAAGGAGTGGGCGGCGACCAATCCGTACGCACGCCGCGCGGTGTTCGAGAAGGCGCTCCGGCTGGTCGAGGAGCGCGAGGAGGAGATTGCCGAGGCGATCGTCGCCGAGCTCGGCGGTACGCGTTTGAAAGCGGCCTTCGAGCTGCACCTCGCCAAGGAGTTCCTCCGCCAGGCGGTCCACCTGGCGCTGCGTCCCGAAGGCCGGATCATCCCGTCGCCGGTGGACGGCAAGGAGAACCGCGTCTACCGCGTGCCGGTCGGCGTGGTCGGTGTGATCAGCCCCTTCAACTTCCCGTTCCTGCTGTCGCTGAAGTCGGTCGCCCCCGCGCTCGCGCTCGGCAACGGCGTGGTGCTCAAGCCGCACCAGAACACGCCGGTCGTCGGCGGCTCCCTGATCGCGAAGATCTTCGAGGACGCCGGTCTGCCCGGCGGTCTGCTGAACGTGCTCATCACCGACATCGCGGAGATCGGCGACGCCTTCCTGGAGCACCCGATACCGAAGGTCATCTCCTTCACCGGCTCGGACCAGGTCGGCCGTCACGTGGCGACCGTCTGCGCCTCCCACTTCAAGCGCTCGGTGCTGGAACTCGGTGGCAACAGCGCCCTGGTGGTCCTGGACGACGCCGACGTCGACTACGCCGTGGACGCGGCCGTGTTCAGCCGGTACGTCCACCAGGGGCAGGTCTGCATGGCCGCCAACCGCGTCCTGGTGGACCGCGCGGTGGCCGACGAGTTCACCGAGAAGTTCGTCGCCAAGGTCAGGTCCCTCAAGGCGGGCGACCCGCGCGACCCGGAGACCGTCATCGGCCCGGTGATCAACTCCCGGCAGGCGGACGCCCTGTCCGGTGTCGTCGAGCAGGCGCTTGCCGAGGGCGCCACCGCCCTGGTGCGCGGGGACCGCACCGACAACCTGGTCCAGCCGTCCGTCCTGACCGGCCTGTCCGCGGACTCGGCCCTGCTCCGGCAGGAGGTCTTCGGGCCCGTCGTCTTCCTCGTCCCGTTCGACGGCGAGGAGGAGGCCGTACGCGTCGTCAACGACACCCCGTACGGGCTGAGCGGCGCCGTGCACACACGTGATATCGAGCGCGGCGTGAACTTCGCCAAGCGGATCGACACCGGCATGTTCCACGTGAACGACGGCACCGTGCACGACGAGCCGATCGTCCCGTTCGGCGGTGAGAAGCACTCGGGCATCGGCCGGCTCAACGGCGACACCATGCTGGACGCCTTCACCACGACGAAGTGGATCTCCGTCCAGCACGGCCGCAGCGGCTTCCCGTTCTGAGCGGCCTGCGCCGGAGGACGGGGCAGCTCCTGGGCGTGACCCCGCGCGGCCTACCCTGGACCGCATGTCAGTGATCCGTCTCCTGGTGCTCGGCGCGGTGCGCCAGCACGGGCGGGCCCATGGCTACCAGGTGCGCAACGACCTGGAGTACTGGGGCGCGCACGAGTGGTCCAACGCCAAGCCCGGCTCGATCTACCACGCGCTGAAGCAGATGGCCAAGCAGGGACTGCTGCACGCGCACGAGGTCGCCCCGTCCACGGCCGGCGGCCCTCCGCGCACGGAGTACGAGGTCACGGAGCAGGGCACCGAGGAGTACTTCCGGCTGCTGCGGGAGGCGCTGACCTCCTACGACCAGAAGCCGGACGTGCTCTCGGCCGCGCTCGGCTTCATGGTCGACCTCGAGCGTGCCGAGGCCCTCGCCCTCCTGGAGCAGCGGATGCGCTCCATCGAGACGTGGCGCAAGGCCGTCACCGAGTACTACACGCCCGAGGACGGGCCCGGTCAGCTGGGGCACATCGGCGAGATCATGGACTTCTGGGTCCACTCGGCGGACACCGGGGCCGAGTGGACCCGCGGTCTCATCGAGCGGATCCGGGGCGGCGCGTACACGTTCGCCGGGGAGGGCGAACCGTTCGTCGGCGTTCTGGCCGACGGCGAGGAGAACCCGTTCGCGACCGAGGACCGGGAACCGCATCCCGGGGACACCCGGTAATCAAGTTTGACCAGAGCAGGAAGCGGGAATTAACCTGAACGCAGGTAGTCAAATTTGACTAACAAGGGAGTCCCTGTGGCCGACGCGGCGATCACCGTCGAGGAAGCACGCAAGACATACGGCGGAAGCGGCGGTGGAAACGGCAGCCCCGCACTGGACGGGCTCGACCTCACGGTCTGGCGCGGCACGGTGCACGCGGTGCTCGGGCCCAACGGCGCGGGCAAGACCACCCTGGTGAGGATCCTCGCCACCCTGCTGCGCCCCGACGCGGGCCGCATCGAGGTGGCGGGGCACGACGTCGTGCGCGAGGCGTACGCCGTACGGCTGCGCATCGGCCTGCTCGGCCAGCACGCGGCGCTCGACGAGGAACTCGGCGGCCGGCAGAACCTGGAACTGTTCGGCCGGCTGCACCACCTGGGCGCGCGGCGCGCACGCGCGCGTGCGGACGAACTGCTGGAGCGCTTCGACCTCTCCGGCACCGGGTCCAAGGCGGTCAAGCAGTACAGCGGCGGGATGCGGCGCCGCCTCGACCTCGCCGCATCCCTGATCACCGAACCGGAGGTGCTCTTTCTGGACGAACCGACCACGGGCCTCGATCCGCGCGGCCGCGCGGAGGTGTGGGACTCCGTCCGCTCCCTGGTCGGCGGCGGCACGACGGTCCTGCTCACCACCCAGTACCTGGAGGAGGCCGACCAGCTCGCCGACCGCATCAGCGTGGTGGACGCCGGCCGCGTCATTGCCGACGGCACGGCCGACGAACTCAAGGCGGCCATCGGCGGCGACCGCATCGACGTCGTGCTGCGGGACGCCGGGCACCTGGGCGCGGCCGTCGCCCTGCTGCCCGTACCGAAGGACGCGGTCACGGTGGACACCGACCGGCGGCTGCTGAGCGCCCCGGTGACCGACCGCATGGCCGCCCTCACCGGGGTCGTCCGCGCGCTGCAGGACGCGGGCATCGAGGCCGAGGACATCGCCCTGCGCCGGCCCACGCTCGACGAGGTGTTCCTCCATCTGACCGGGCCCGACAACCGAACGAAGGAGGCCGTATGACCACCTACGCGCTGACCGACTCCTGGACCATGACCCGGCGCGAACTCGCCCGCTGGGGGCGGCAGCCCGTCGCGGTCGTCGTGAACCTGGTCTTCCCGGTGATGCTGCTGCTGATGTTCGGCTACCTGGTCGGCGGCGGCCGGGGCGTGAGCGGCGCCTACCTCGACTTCCTGGTGCCCGGCATGCTCGCGCTCACCATGGCCTTCGGCCTGGAGGGCACGATGGTCGCCGTCACCCAGGACCTCAACAAGGGCGTCATCGACCGCTTCCGCTCCATGCCCATGGCCAACGGCGCGGTCCTCGTCGGGCGTTCCGCCGCCGACATGCTCCAGTCGGCGCTCGGCCTGGCGGTGCTGCTCGCCGTCGCCGCCGCGCTCGGCTGGCGCACCCATGGCGGCCCGGCGGGCTTCCTGGGCGCCGTGGGACTGCTCCTGCTGCTCCGGTTCGCCATGCTGTGGATCGGCATCCACCTGGCGCTGGTGGCCGGGAAACCGGAGATGGTGCAGGCCGTGCAGATCCTGGTCTGGCCGGTCGGCTTCCTGTCCAACGCCTTCGCCGAACCGAAGTCCATGCCCGACTGGCTGGGCACGGTCGTCCAGTGGAACCCCCTCTCCCAGACCGCCACGGCCGTACGCGACCTCTTCGGCAGCCCCGGCGGCGAACCGGGCCACGCCTGGGCCGCCATCGCCTGGCCGCTCGCGCTCCTCGCGGTGTTCTTCCCACTGGCGGTACGCCGGTTCGCGCGGCTCAGCCGGTGAACGGAACGGTGCCTCTCCGCTCGGCCGGGAGAGGCACCACGGTTCCGCTGGGGGCTACGGGCCCTTCCATGCCCCCGTGGCCGCCTGCGCCCGGCGGATCAGGTGTGGGACCACCCCGTGCCCCAGCAGTTGTCGGTGGACTTCGTGGGTACGTCGAACTCGCAGAGTTCGTAGGTGATCTGGCCGTTTTCCTCGAAACTCTTGTTGACGTTCGTCCAGCCGGCGGCCTTGCCGTGGTCGTTGTAGATCACACCGCTGCGGCTCGGGTAGCCCGGGTTGCTGTACCACCACTTGATGGCGACGGGGAGGCCGTCAGCGTCCTCGTCCTTGAGCCAGAACCGTTCACCGTACGGCTCGAAGCAGGCGGTGGCGTTCCAGTCGCTGAGCCCACAGGCCCGGGAATCCGGACCGCTCCCGCCGACCACGTTCGCTCGCTGAACACCGTCGGCCGCAGAGGCCGGTGAGCCGGCCAGGGCCAGGACAAGCGCGGCACCGAACAGCCCGCTCGCAAAAGTCCGTCCTACGCGCACGATTGCTCCCCCTCCGAAATGGATGATCACGTACCTGACTGTTGCCGGACCGCGGAGCAGCCGCACCGCGGACCGCTTCCGGATCCGGCTGGGTGCAGCTCCTGACCGACAGCCTCAAGATTGTCGGCGAGTGGGAGGAAAGCCAGCAGATACGGCTGTCCCGGACAGGGGAGGGGCTGTCCGGCGTGGTCGGAGCCCTGTCCGGGACAGGCTGCCGCAGTGCGGACCGGTCAGTGGTGGAAGCCGGTGGCCGCGTTTCTGTCGTGGGTGAGGGGGCCCGGCTGGCGGCGCAGGTCCGGCAGGAGGCGGTTCAGGTCCTCGGCGAACATGTCCGCGAGGTCCTCCGAGAAGCCGTTGCGGCACACCACCCGCAGCACCGAGAGGTCCTCGCGGTTCGCCGGGAAGGTGTACGCGGGCACCAGCCAGCCGTGCTCCCGCATCCGCCGGGACACGTCGAAGACGTCGTACGCCGAAACCTCCGGCGCGGTGGTGAACGCGAACACCGGGAGCTGGTCGCCCCGGGTGAGCAGCCGGAAGTCGCCCGTCGCCTCGATGCGTTCACTCAAGCCCCGCGCGACATCCCGCGCGGCCTGCTGCACCGCGTGGTAGCCCTCCCGGCCGAGCCGCAGGAAGGTGTAGTACTGGGCCACGACCTGGGCGCCCGGGCGGGAGAAGTTCAGCGCGAAGGTGGGCATGTCGCCGCCCAGGTAGTCCACCCGGAAGACCAGCTCCTCCGGCAGCGCGTCCGCGTCCCGCCACAGCGCCCATCCGACACCCGGGTACACCAGCCCGTACTTGTGCCCCGAGGTGTTGATCGACGCCACGCGCGGAAGGCGGAAGTCCCACACCAGGTCCTCGTCGAGGAAGGGCGCGATCATCCCGCCGGACGCCCCGTCGACGTGCACGGGGATGTCGAGGCCGGTGCGCTCCTGGAGCCCGTCCAGCGCCGCGCACAGCTCCGCGATCGGTTCGTAGGACCCGTCGAAGGTGGAGCCCAGGACGCCGACGACCCCGATGGTGTTCTCGTCGCACAGCTCGGCGGCGGCCTGAGGATCGAGGTGGAACCGTTCGCCCTCCATGGGCACCTGACGCGCCTCCACCTCCCAGAAGGTGCAGAACTTGTCCCAGCAGACCTGGACGTTGACGCCCATGACGAGATTCGGCCGGGCCTCCCGCGCGGGAGCGCGCCGGCTCCAGCGCCGCTTCAACGCCATCCCGGCGAGCATGCACGCCTCGCTCGAACCGGTCGTCGAACAGCCCACGGCCGCCGACGGATCGGGCGCGTGCCACAGATCGGCGAGCATCGCCACACAGCGCCGCTCCAGCTCGGCCGTGCGCGGGTACTCGTCCTTGTCGATCATGTTCTTGTCCCGGCACTCCGCCATCAGGACACCGGCCTCCGGCTCCATCCACGTGGTCACGAAGGTGGCGAGGTTCAGCCGCGCGTTGCCGTCCAGCATCAGTTCGTCGTGCACCAGCTGATACGCCGTCGAGGGCGCCATGGGCGCGGCGGGCATCCGGTGCCGGGGCGGCGCCTCGGTCATGTCCCCGACCGGGTTCGCCGGCCCCACGAAGGGGTTGACGGACATGGGGCGCTCGTCGTGCTGCGTGGCTCTGTGGAGCGGCATGGCTGACTCCGTGGTGCGGTGTCGGGGATCCCGTGAGGGCCGTACGGATCCATGGACGGCCGCTGCTCACCGGACGGCCGTTCCGTCCGGCCGCAGCTGCATATGGGGGCGGCCCGTGACCAGCAGCCAGGCCGGCAGGGAGGCGACGCACAGCAGCGCCAGAATCCCGGGGGCGGCGACCAGGACGGCGGCGACGAACAGGCTCACCCAGCCCTGCCGCGTGATGGCCAGCAGGATCCCCAGGACGGCCGCCGACACGCCCACCGCCGGATGCACCCCGGGCACCACGGCGTGCGTGCACAGTCCCAGCGCCGTGCCCACGAACACGGCAGGGAAGATCCGCCCGCCGCGGAAGCCGCAGGACGCGGCGACGAGCAGCGCCGCCAGCTTCACCACCGCCATCGTGGCGAACTCGCCCGCCGTCCAGCCGTCCGGATCGCGCGCCAGTTCCGCGATCTCGTCGAGCCCCTTGAACAGCGTCAGATGCCCACCCAGGGCCGCAAGGGCGCCCAGCACCACACCGCCGGCCGGAAGCATCAGCATCGGATGCCGCAGCCGCGCGAAGGCCCCGTGGACGTACGGGAAGGCGTAGACGGCCAGCATGCCGAGCGCCGCGCCCGCCGAGGCCACCACCAGCGACGCCAGCAGGTCGCCCCAGCCGGGCCGCCCGAACGGCGGCAGAGGGAGATCGAAGCTCGGCTGCGACACCAGCGAGGCGGTGAGCGCACCCGCCCCGGCGGCCAGCAGCGGCGCGAAGAGGCTGTCCCACAGCTGCCCCTTGATCCGCTGCCCGGCCAGCGCCTCCGAGATGACCAGGGCGGCGGCCACCGGCGTACCGAACAGCGCACCGATCGTCCCGGCCTCCGCCAGCGCCACCCAGCCGCGCTCCCCCGTCTGCGGAAAGGCCCGGAGGCCCGCCCACACCGCCAGCGAGACGTTCACGGCGATGATCGGGTTCTCGGGCCCCAGGCTCGGCCCGCCGGCCAGCACGAGCGCGGTCGCCAGCAGCAGCCCCGGCAGCACCCCGAGCGGCAGCACCGGCGCGTCGAGGCCGGTGGTCGCGGGGTCGGGGCCCGCATGGCCCGGGGCCTTCCACACCACCAGGCCGACCGCTACTCCGGTGGCGAACAGCATCACGAACATCCACAGCACGGAGTACCGGCCGACGCCGAGGGCGTCGGGCAGGGTCTGCCAGAGGACGTCCTGTAACTCCTCCGCCGCCGTACTCACCCCGAGCAGGACCAGACTCGTCCCCACGCCCACCAGCAGGGCCGGAACGATGGTCGGCAGCAGGGCGCGCGCCGCGGTCGCCGCAGGGGCGGGGGGTGCGGGCTGCGCGCTGTCCTGGGCCACGCGCACACGATAAACGGATCAGACGGACAAATCGGGAACCCGCTTGCACCTCACGTCGCGTAAGGACCCAGGCTGGACCGCGGAAGGGAAAGGAGCGGAAGTGAGCTACTCCGTGGGACAGGTGGCCGGCTTCGCCGGCGTCACGGTGCGCACCCTGCACCACTACGACGGCATCGGCCTGCTCGTGCCCGGCGAGCGCAGCGGGGCCGGGCACCGGCGCTACAGCGACGCCGACCTCGACCGGCTGCAGCAGATCCTGTTCTACCGCGAGCTCGGCTTCCCGCTCGAGGAGGTCGCCGTCCTGCTCGACGACCCGGACGCGGACCCGCGCGCACACTTGCGCCGCCGGCACGAGGTGCTGACCGTCCGGATCGAGAGACTGCGGAAGATGGCGGCGGCCGTGGAACAGGCCATGGAGGCACGCAGGATGGGGATCAATCTGACACCCGAGGAGAAATTCGAGGTGTTCGGGGACTTCGACCCGGATGCCTACGAGGAGGAGGTGCAGGAGCGCTGGGGCAACACCGACGCCTACCGTCAGTCGCAGCAGCGGACGGCCTCCTACACCAAGGAGGACTGGCAGCGGATCCAGCGCGAGTCCGACGAGCTCACCCGGCGTTTCGTCGGGCTGATGGAGGCGGGCGAGCCGGCGGACTCCGAGGCGGCGATGGACGCCGCCGAGGCCCACCGCCAGGGAATTTCCCGGAACTACTACGAGTGCGGACACGAGATGCACACCCGCCTGGGCGACATGTGCGTCACCGACGAACGTTTCACGCGAAACATCGACCAGGCGAAGCCCGGTCTCGCCGCCTATATGCGGGACGCGTTCCTCGCCAACGCCATCAGATACACCTCCTGAGCCGGTCGTGGCCCGGCTCTCGTCCGGGCCACGACCAGCACGGATGCCCCTCGGCGCCGGATCGCGGCTTTCTCCGGGGACGAGGACGGTGCATGCTGGGGTACCCCCGCGGAACCTGGGCGTCGACGGCTGCGTTCATAATTTGGGCAGCCAGCCCAGCCCGTACCTCCCAGCTGCAGGAGCCACATCCCCGTGACCACGCTTGCGCTCGGCCCTGAGTGGCTGAGCCCGGACTACCTGATCGAGACGTTCAGCCTCCCCGGCATCCTCCTGATCGTCTTCGCGGAATCCGGACTCTTCGCATTCCTGCCCGGCGACTCCCTGCTGTTCACGGCGGGTCTCTTCGTGGCTGAGGGCAACTACATCAGCCAGCCGCTGTGGCTGGTGTGCACACTGATCGTGCTGGCCGCCGTCATCGGCGACCAAGTCGGCTACATGATCGGCAAGTTCTTCGGGCCCAAGCTGTTCAACCGGCCCAACTCCAAGCTCTTCAAACAGGAGAACCTGGAGAAGGCCCACGAGTTCATGGAGAAGTACGGCCCCAAGGCGATCGTCCTGGCCCGCTTCGTCCCGATCGTGCGCACCTTCGCCCCCATCGTGGCGGGCGCCGGCCGCATGAAGTACCGCACGTTCCTCACGTACAACGTCATCGGCGGTGTCGCCTGGGGCTGCGGCGTCACCTGTGCGGGCTACTGGCTCGGGCAGATCGAACTCATCAAGACGAACATCGAGCCGATCCTCGTCCTGATCGTCCTGATCTCCGTGGTGCCGATCATCATCGAGTACCTGCGCGAGCGCCGGAAGAACAAGCGCGCCGCTGCCGAGGCCCCGGCCGCCGCCGTCCCGCATCACCCCCAGGCGGTGATGGACGACGCCACCACCCAGCTGCGCCGCATCACCCCGGACACCCCGCCGCCGCCCCAGCAGCACTACGGCAACGGCAACCAGGGCGGCTACCCGCAGCAGCGGCCCCAGCAGCCGTACGGCAACGACCAGTACCACGACCGGAACCAGCAGCAGCCGTACAACCGCGGCTACTGAGGCGCCCCTGGAGGCGCCGGGACCAGAAGGGCGCAGGCGTCAGAAGCCGCGCGTCCGCTTGGCCGCCCGGCGCTTCTCCGGGGAACCGATCCGCAGGAACATGCGGGAGATCTCCGACCCGAGGTTCACCCCGATCGCGATGGCCATGGCCAGTGCCACGGCCTTCGTGAGGGACGTCAGACCCGAGTCGACCTCGTTCTGCGCGATGCCCAGCAGACCGAAGTACGTGGCCGAACCGGGCAGCAGCGGCCCGATCGCCGCCGTGGTGTACGGCAGCGCGGACGCGAACCGGTAGCGGGCCAGCAACTGCCCGAACAGGCCCACCACGCCCGCCGCCACGGCCGTGGACGCCACCGGCGAGATGCCGCCCGTGTAGTGCATCGCACCGAACACCACCCAGGCGACCCCGCCGTTCAGCGTCACCATCAGCACGGTGGACCGTTCCTGCTGGAGCAGCACGGCGAAGGCGAGCGCCAGCGCCAGCGACGCGGCGATCTGCAGCATCGGATGCGGGTCGCCGACGAGCGCCGCGTCCGGGTTCAGGTTGGCGCCCAGCTGCACGCCGAAATACAGCACCGTGAGCACCCCGATCACGATGGCCACAAAGAAGTACAGCACCTCCAGCAGACGCGCGGACGCCGTGATGTAGAAGCCGGTCAGACCGTCCTGCACGCCCGCCACCAGCGCCCGCCCGGGCAGCAGGGCGAACAGTCCACCGGTGATCACCGCGGACGCCTTCACGTCCGCGTGCGTCAGCGTCAGCGCCACCCCGATCGCGGCCGGCGGCATCGCGGCGGCCGTGAACTGGTAGAACTCCGGCAGTCCCCGCCCCGCGCACAGCCAGGCCAGCCGGTCGCCGAGCATCGCGCCGATCGCCGCGTAAACGAACACCAGGAAGCCACCGCCGACGAGCACCGAGGCCGCGCCCGCGAGGAGCCCGCTCGCCGCCGTCAGCGCCCAGCCGGAGTACGGGTGCCGGTTGCGGCGGATCTCCGCCAGCCGCCGGTAGGCCTCCTCCAGGGAGACGTGCGTCTCCTCGTCGCTGAGGTCGTCCACCAGCTGGTAGACGGCCGCCAGACGGGTGTAGTCGGGGCTGCGGCGCCGCACCGTGCGGGAGGCGGTCACCGGGTCGTCCACCAGGGACGGCTGGTAGGAGATCGCCAGCAGCGTGAAGGTGACGTTGGGCTCGCAGCGGTCCAGGCCGTAGGAGCGGCAGACGGCGAACATCGCCGCCTCGACGTCCTCGGCGCCCTCACCACCGGCCAGCAGCAGCTCCCCGATACGCAGGGTCAGGTCGAGCACGCGCGGCACGGCCGGGCCCGTCTCGTCCTGCCGCTGCGCCGGCTCCGGCGCCGGCCGTTCGGTCACCGGCATCCGCAGCATCGTGCGCATCCGGTCCTGCCACGGCACGTCCCGTGTGAGCCTGACCGCCGGCACACCGCTCGGCGGGGTGAACGACGGCGGCGGCTGCTTCGAGCTGTACGTACTGGGCGGGTTGAACGCCGAACCCTCGGACTCGGTGGACTGCGGCGGCGCCACCTCCAGGCCGTCCGGCACCGAGAACTCCGAGGTCGTCTCGGACTCCGTGTCCGACTTCGAGACCTCCAGCCCCTCGGGAAGCGCGAACTCGGACGTCGTCGACGCATCGCCCTCCGCCTGCGCCGCGACACCGGCGGGCGGCGTGAACGCACTCCTCGCCTCGTCCGTCTGCGGCTTGCGGTCCTCCGCGTCCGTCACTTGCCCTTCGCTCCCTGTACGTCACCGTCCGTAGGACCGTTCCCTTACCAGCCCCTCCTCTTGCCCCCTCCCATCGCCCCCTATTGCCTCAGTATGCGCACGCACGACAAAACGGGCCGCACGCGCGCGTACGGCCCGTTCTGCGTCTCGCAGCGGGGGAGGCCTCAGTGGCCGCCCGTCTCCTTGAAACGCTTGTAGGACCGCTCGATCTCGGCCTCGGCGTCCACCCGGCCCACCCAGTTGGCGCCCTCGACCGACTTGCCCGGCTCCAGGTCCTTGTAGACCTCGAAGAAGTGCTGGATCTCCAGGCGGTCGAACTCCGACACGTGGTGGATGTCGCGCAGGTGCTCCACACGCGGGTCCGTCGACGGGACACACAGCAGCTTGTCGTCGCCTCCGGCCTCGTCCGTCATGCGGAACATGCCGATCGCGCGGCAGCGGATCAGGCAGCCCGGGAACGTCGGCTCGTCCAGGATGACCAGCGCGTCCAGCGGGTCTCCGTCCTCGCCGAGGGTGTTCTCGACGAAGCCGTAGTCGGTCGGGTAGGCGGTCGAGGTGAAGAGCCGACGGTCCAGCCGGATCCGACCCGTCTCGTGGTCCACCTCGTACTTGTTCCGCGAACCCTTCGGGATCTCGATCGTGACGTCGAACTCCACCGGACGCTCCTCCCTGATCAGCACATAGTTCTGGTGATTAAGTGTCCCTCACGCAGGTGTGTGATCGCGAAAGGGGCTGGTGGTCGTGCCAGAGCTGAGGCCTTGGCGGGCCGCGAGACCGCATGTCGTGCGGATCGCGGACGCCGTACGGCAGCGTCTCGCCCGGGCCGCGGACAGCGTACGACCACGTCCGGGGCGCATCGCCGCGGCCCTCGGGCCACGGTCCGCACGGCCGGACCGGCCGGGATCACCGCGGGTCCCGCGGCCGAAGACCTGGCAGTTCACCGCGACCGCCGCCACCGCCGGTCTGGCGCTGGCCGCGGGAGTGGTGACCGCCGCCGGTCCCTGGGACTCCTCGGGTCAGCGTACGGCCGAGCGCCACCGGGCCGTGGCCCTGGAAGCCTCGCGTGGCGCAGATCACGGCGGCAGCCGCGCCCACGCCGGTACGCCGCCCCGGGGACCGCAGGCCGCCCCGCCGGCCGCCTCGGTGCTCACCGGCCTCGGCGGCACCGCCACCGCCGCCCGGTCCGCGCCCGCCGCGAAGAGCCTCGCCGGCGTACTCGGCCCGCTGCTGAAGTCCCCGGTCCTCGGCCGCCGCTCCGCGGCCGTCGTCGACGTGGCCACCGGCGAGCGGCTGTACGGCACCGGCTCCGACGACGCCCTGATCCCGGCCTCGACCACGAAGATCGCCACCGCCGTCGCCGCGCTCTCCGCGATGGGCCCCGACCACCGCCTCACCACCCGCGCGGTGTACGAACCCGACACCGAGGAGGTCGTCCTGGTCGGCGGCGGCGATCCCACGCTCACCGCCCGCAAGAAGACCCGGGGCCTCGCAGGGCTGCACGACCTCGCCGAGCGGACCGCGGCCGCCCTGGCCAAGCGCGGTGTGCGCGACGTGACGCTGTCCTACGACACGACCCTCTACAAGGGCGCCACGATGCACCCGATCGGGGTCAATCCGAACCTCTCCGCCGTCACCCCCCTGATGGTCGACGAGGCTCGCACCGACGACTCCACCAGCGGCCCCGCCCCGCGGGTCGCGGACCCGGCGGCCGACGCCGCCCGGAAGTTCGGCGAGCTCCTCGAGAAGCACGGCATCAAGGCCACTCCGCCCGGCCCGTCAAAGGCGAGCACCCGGGCCATCACTCTGGCCACGGTCGCCTCGCCCCCGCTCGCCGCCCTCGTCGAACGGATGCTGACCAACAGCGACAACGACCTCGCCGAGGCCCTCGCCCGGCACACCGCCCTCGCCACCGGAGGCACCGCCGACTTCGCCGGCGGGGGTGCGGCGATCATCGCCCGCCTCACGCACCTCGGTCTCCCCGTGAAGGGCGCCGGCATCGCCGTCAAGGACGGCAGCGGCCTGGACCGCCGCGACAAACTCACCGCCGACCTCCTCACCGCCCTGCTCGTCAAGGCCGGTGACCCCGCCCACCCCGAACTGCGCCCCGCCCTCACCGGCCTGCCCGTCGCCGGCTTCACCGGCACCCTCGCCGGCCGTTACACCGAGGGCGCGGCCGGCGTCGTACGCGCCAAGACCGGGACGCTCACCGGCGTGAACACTCTCGCGGGCACCGTCGTCGACAAGGACGGCCGCCTCCTGGCCTTCGCCTTCCTGGCGAACAACACCCCCGGCCCGGCAGCGGCCCAGACCGCCATGGACAAGGCCGCCACGGCCCTGGCAGCCTGCGGCTGCCGGTGACCGGAGCCGGTGACCTGAAAGGGCTCCGCCACGCGGGCGCACGGGGGTTCTGGGGGCGAAGCCCCGAGGGACGGGAGGGGAAGGGGCGGCGGGGGCGACAACCCGAATGCCCCACACCCCCACGGCCCCGCGACCGGCACCCCCGCCACCTCGCCGCCCTGCCCCGAACCGGGCCACTCACGTACCGTTGACGCATGACGAGCATCGGTGGTGCTGCCTCCTCCGGGATGGTCGACTGGAATCTCGCGGTCGCGACCGCGACCCGGCTCATGCGACCGGGCCCCGACGTGAGCCGTGACGAGGCCCGCGCCGTCGTCGCGGAACTGCGCAGGCACGCGCAGGCCTCGGAGGAACACGTCCGGGGCTTCACTCGTCTGGGCACCGAGGAGACCCACGACACCCCTCTCCTCGTCGTCGACCGCCCCGGCTGGGTCCGGGCCAACGTCGCCGGCTTCCGCGAACTCCTCAAGCCGCTTCTGGACAAGATGCAGGAACGCCGCGGCAGCGGCCCCGGCAACGCCGTCCTCGGCGCCGTCGGCGGCAAGGTCACCGGTGTGGAACTGGGCGTGCTGCTGTCGTTCCTCGCCTCCCGCGTCCTCGGCCAGTACGAGACCTTCGCCCCCGACACCCGCGACCTGCCGGCCGGCGCGAACGGCGGCGGACGGCTGCTGCTCGTCGCTCCCAACATCGTCCATGTCGAACGCGAACTCGATGTCGAACCGCACGACTTCCGCCTGTGGGTGACCCTCCACGAGGAGACCCACCGCACCCAGTTCACCGCCGTGCCCTGGCTGAGGGACCATCTGGAGGGCGAGATCCAGTCGTTTCTGGAGGAGACCGACGTCGACCCCATGACCGTCCTGGAACGCGTCCGCGAAGCCGCCCAGTCGCTCGTCGGCGGGCGCCCCGAGGGCGAGGAGGGCGAGGAGGAGGGCCGCTCCCTCGTCGAAATCGTGCAGACGCCCGCGCAGCGCGAGATCCTTGCCCGGCTCACCGCCGTCATGTCACTGCTGGAGGGCCACGCCGACTTCGTGATGGACGGCGTGGGCCCCCAGGTCGTGCCGACCGTCGCCGAGATCCGGGAGAAGTTCCAACAGCGCCGGGCCAAAGGCGCCTCCCGCCTGGACATGGCCCTGCGCAAGCTGCTCGGCCTGGACGCCAAGCTCCGGCAGTACCGCGACGGCGAACGCTTTGTGCGTGCGGTCGTCGAGGAGGTGGGCATGGACGGCTTCAACCGGGTGTGGACCTCCCCCAACACGCTCCCGACCAAGGCGGAGATCTCCAAACCCGCGGACTGGATCGCCCGGGTGCACCGCAAACCGGAAGCGTGAGCCCCGCGCTCCCTGTCATGCGACGGATCCGGCCGATGGCAGACGGGCGCCCCTCCAATCACCCGTCCGAGGGACCGTGGGCCCTGGGCAGGCGTGCAATGCTCGGGGAACGGCCCGGTTCTGTCACCATCTACACACTCTGCGTGACCGAACCTCGGGCTCACCCCCCGAAAACTTCATGAAGGGAACCGGACATGGGTCCCCATCCTGCGGTCGCGGCGATACGCCTGGCGGTCCGCCGCGTCCTGACCGACATCCTCGACGACCACGGCCGAACGCCCGGCCGGCATCCGCACGAGCGGCCCTCCTCCCCGCTCGTGCTGGTGGCCTGCTCCGGCGGCGCCGACTCCATGGCGCTCGCCTCCGCCCTCGCCTTCGAAGCCCCCCGGCTCGGCATCCGCGCCGGCGGCGTCACCGTCGACCACGGCCTCCAGGCCGGCTCCGACCTGCGCGCCGCCGAAGTCGTCGTGCGGCTGCGCGAACTCGGCCTCGATCCCGTCGAGTCCGTCGCCGTCACCGTCGGCCGCGACGGCGGACCCGAGGCCGCCGCCCGGGACGCCCGCTACGCCGCCCTGGACACCGCCGCCGAGCGGCACGGCGCCGCCGCCGTCCTGCTCGGCCACACCCGCGACGACCAGGCCGAGACCGTCCTGCTCGGCCTCGCCCGCGGCTCCGGCATCCGCTCCCTGTCCGGAATGGCCGCGGTCTCGGGGGCCGACGGCCGTTACCGGCGCCCCTTCCTTCAGCTCGACCGGCAGACCGCCCGCAAGGCCTGCATGGTCCAGTCCCTCCCCGTCTGGGACGACCCGCACAACGCCGACCCCGCCTACACCCGCTCCCGGCTCCGCCACGAGGGCCTGCCCGCCCTGGAGAAGGCCCTCGGCAAGGGCGTCGTCGAGGCCCTCGCCCGCACGGCCCAGCTCTCCCGCGACGACGCCGACGCCCTCGACGCATGGGCCGGCCGGGCCGAGGCCGGCGTCCGGGACGCCGACGGCCGCCTGGAATGTGCCGCACTGCACGCCCTGCCGCCCGCCGTGCGCCGCCGCGTACTGCGCCGCGCCGCCATCGAGGCCGGATCCCCGGCCGGTTCGCTGTTCGCCCGCCACATCGAGGAGGTCGACCGGCTGATCACCGGCTGGCACGGTCAGGGAGCCATCAATCTCCCCGGCCGGGTCGTCGCCCGCCGGCAGGGTGGCAGACTGGTGATTCGGCAGGGCTGAATCCGGACCCCACCGACCCGTACGAGTCGCGGGGCGGACCGGACCGGCCGGTAGGACGACCGAAAGTGATGCGGGTGGACGCGAAAGACATGGGTGCCGACCTCGAGAAGGTGCTCATCACCAAGGAAGAGATCGACGCCAAACTGACCGAGCTGGCGGCGAAGATCGACGCGGAGTACGCGGGCAAGGACCTGCTGATCGTCGGCGTGCTCAAGGGCGCGGTGATGGTGATGGCCGACCTCGCCCGGGCGCTGTCCACCCCCGTCACCATGGACTGGATGGCCGTATCCTCGTACGGGGCGGGCACCCAGTCCTCCGGTGTGGTACGGATCCTGAAGGACCTCGACACCGACATCAAGGGCCGCCACGTCCTGATCGTCGAGGACATCATCGACTCCGGACTGACCCTGTCCTGGCTGATCTCCAACCTCGGCTCGCGCGAGCCCGCCTCCCTCGAGGTGTGCACGCTGCTGCGCAAGCCCGAGGCCGCCAAGGTCGCCATCGACGTGGAATGGGTCGGCTTCGACATTCCCAACGAGTTCGTCGTCGGTTACGGCCTGGACTACGCCGAGAAGTACCGCAACCTTCCGTTCGTCGGTACGCTCGCCCCTCACGTCTACGGCGGCTGAACCCCGGGGCGCGGCCCGCCGTACTTGATCGGGAACCCCGGCGGGCTCCGCGGCGTTGGAGCATGCGTGGACGCGATTGCCGGCTGTCCCCCACAGCTTCGGGGGACAATGCTGGGGTACCGTCCGAAGAACAGCCTTTATCAAACTCACTATGGCAGGAGGGACGGGGCGGCACCGCTCCGTATGGATGGACGTGAAGCGATACTTCCGTGGGCCGGTCATGTGGATCGTGCTGGCCGTCCTTGCCGTGGTCGTGTTGATGCAGGTCGTCGGCTCGTCGGGCGGCTACAAGACGGTGGACACAGGCCAGGTCGTCCAGGCGATCAATGAGAACAGGGTCGAGCAGGCCAAGCTGACCACCGGCGACGAACAGACCATCAAGGTCCAGCTCAAGGACGGCCAGAAGGTCGAGGACAGCTCGAAGATCCAGGCGAGCTACATCGGCGATCAGGGCGTCACCATCGCCGCTACGCTGCAGGACAAGTTCCAGAACGAGCAGATCCCGGACGGCTACACGGTCTCGCCGTCCAAGCAGAACCCGTTCGTCAGCATTCTGCTGTCGCTGCTGCCGTTCGTCCTGATCGTGGTCGTCTTCCTGTTCCTGATGAATCAGATGCAGGGCGGCGGCTCCCGCGTCATGAACTTCGGCAAGTCCAAGGCCAAGCTCATCACCAAGGACACGCCCAAGACGACGTTCGCCGATGTCGCGGGCTCCGACGAGGCCGTCGAGGAGCTCCACGAGATCAAGGAGTTCCTGCAGGAGCCGGCGAAGTTCCAGGCCGTCGGCGCCAAGATCCCCAAGGGTGTGCTGCTGTACGGCCCGCCCGGAACCGGCAAGACCCTGCTCGCACGTGCCGTCGCGGGCGAGGCCGGGGTGCCGTTCTACTCGATCTCCGGCTCCGACTTCGTCGAGATGTTCGTCGGTGTCGGTGCCTCCCGGGTCCGTGACCTGTTCGAGCAGGCGAAGGCCAACGCCCCGGCGATCGTCTTCGTCGACGAGATCGACGCGGTCGGCCGTCACCGCGGCGCCGGCCTCGGCGGCGGTCACGACGAGCGCGAGCAGACCCTGAACCAGCTCCTCGTCGAGATGGACGGCTTCGACGTCAAGGGCGGTGTGATCCTCATCGCCGCGACGAACCGGCCGGACATCCTCGACCCGGCCCTTCTGCGGCCCGGCCGCTTCGACCGCCAGATCGCGGTCGACCGCCCGGACATGCAGGGCCGGCTGGAGATCCTCAAGGTGCACCAGAAGGGCAAGCCGGTCGCCCCGGACGTCGACCTGTCGGCCGTCGCCCGCCGCACCCCCGGCATGACCGGTGCCGACCTGGCCAACGTGCTCAACGAGGCCGCGCTGCTGACCGCGCGCAGCGATCAGAAGCTGATCGACAACCACATGCTGGACGAGGCGATCGACCGTGTGGTGGCGGGCCCGCAGAAGCGGACCCGGATCATGTCGGACAAGGAGAAGAAGATCACCGCGTACCACGAGGGCGGACACGCCCTGGTCGCGGCGGCCTCACCGAACTCCGACCCGGTCCACAAGATCACCATCCTGTCGAGAGGCCGTGCCCTCGGCTACACCATGGTCCTGCCGGACGAGGACAAGTACTCCACCACGCGCAACGAGATGCTGGACCAGCTGGCCTACATGCTCGGCGGCCGCGCGGCGGAGGAGCTCGTCTTCCACGACCCGACCACCGGCGCCGCCAACGACATCGAGAAGGCCACCGGCCTGGCCCGCGCGATGGTCACGCAGTACGGCATGACCGAGCGTCTGGGTGCGATCAAGTTCGGCGGTGACAACAGCGAGCCGTTCCTCGGCCGTGAGATGGCTCACCAGCGGGACTACTCGGAAGAGGTCGCCGCGCTGGTCGACGAAGAGGTCAAGAAGCTCATCGAGACCGCGCACAACGAGGCATGGGAGATCCTGGTCGAGAACCGCGACGTCCTCGACAACCTCGTCCTGGCCCTCCTGGAGCGGGAGACGCTGGGCAAGGAGGAGATCGCCGAGATCTTCGCGCCGATCGTCAAGCGCCCGCCCAGGCCCGCCTGGACCGGCTCCTCGCGGCGTACGCCGTCCACCCGCCCGCCGGTCCTCTCTCCCAAGGAGCTGGCCCTCACCAACGGGGCGAACGGCGCGACGCCGGCCATCAGCACCGCCAAGAGCACCACGGCGGAGCCCGCCGGCCCTGCGTCGGAGCGGACCCCGGAGGAACGCCCGGAGAGCTGATCCAAGGCTCCCGGTCTGCCCCACCGGGCCCGGAATGGATGCCGTGCCCCCCTGGTTCTAGCCTGGGAGGCGCGGCATTTCGCGTACCCGCAGTTGATTCGCGTACCCGCACTTGAGACGCGTGCCCCACGCGTGAAGGCACAGGAACGAGGCATCCATGACCGACCCCGTGACGCTGGACGGCATAGCCCCCATCGGCGAGTTCGACGAGAAGCGGGCCCAGAACGCCGTACGCGAGCTCCTCATCGCGGTCGGCGAGGACCCGGACCGGGAGGGCCTGCTGGAGACCCCGGCACGGGTGGCGCGGGCGTACCGGGAGATCTTCGCGGGCCTGTGGCAGAAGCCCGAGGACGTCCTGACGACGACCTTCGACCTCGGCCACGACGAGATGGTGCTGGTCAAGGACATCGAGGTCTACTCGACCTGTGAGCATCATCTGGTGCCGTTCAGGGGCGTGGCGCACGTCGGGTACATCCCGTCCACCAGCGGCAAGATCACCGGGCTCTCCAAGCTGGCCCGGCTCGTGGACGTCTACGCCCGGCGCCCCCAGGTGCAGGAGCGACTCACCACGCAGATCGCGGACTCCCTGATGGAGATCCTGGAGCCGCGCGGGGTGATCGTCGTGGTGGAGTGCGAGCACATGTGCATGTCCATGCGAGGCATCCGCAAGCCCGGCGCGAAGACCCTCACCTCGGCAGTCCGCGGTCAGCTGCGCGACGCGGCGACGCGCAACGAGGCGATGAGCCTGATCATGGCCCGCTGACGCGACGCGTGCGCCGCCATCGGCCGTGTGCCGCGTTCAGGCCGCCGGTGCCGTGCCCGGGCCGTGGTTGTTGTCGTCGTCCTCCGGGAGTTTGCAGACGCGTTCCAGGAACATGGCGGCCGCTATGACTCCGATCCCTGCCAGCACCGAGAAGCCGGCGTAGATGGCCTGGTCGCGGCGGGCGGGGATGTCCAGGAACTCCAGCAGGAAGACGAACGTGCCGCCGTAGATGCCGGCGACCAGCGCGGCGACCAGTGCGCTGGCCTGCCCGAAGACGACCGCGCGGGCCGCCATCAGCGGGTCGACCCCCTTGGCGTCGTGCTGCCGCTCGCGCTGGGCCTTGAGGCGGGCGCGGAGGTTGAGCGCGGTGGCCGCGAGGACCGCCGCGATCAGGGCGAGGACGATGGGGGCGGCCACCGGCACGCTCGGGAGGGTCCCCAAGGAGTTCCACAGGCGGGCGCCGGCCCAGGACAGGAGCCCCGCGGCGACGAAGACGCCGGCCAGCACCCTGATGCGCAGCTCTTTCACGGTGTCCCTTCGCGTTCCCCCGGACCGGTGCCCCGGAAAGTGGTCGTCTTGACCTTAACGGCTACTCGGGCAGCCGGAGTTCCAGGTCCGTGCGGGGCATGACGCCTTCGCGGGTGACCGTCCCGAGAAGGTCGGCGACCGGTCCGCGGCCGGGGAGTTCCGCCTCGGGATCGATGTCGTGCCAGGGGGCGAGCACGAAGGCGCGTTCGTGGGCGCGCGGGTGGGGGAGGGTGAGCCCGGGGTCGTCGGAGTGGAGGTCGGCGTAGGCGACGATGTCCACGTCCAGGGTGCGCGGGCCCCAGCGCTCGTCCCGGACCCGGTGGAAGGCCTCCTCCACCGCGTGCGCCCGCTCCAGCAGGGAGGACGGGGGCAGGGTGGTCCTGAGGACCACAACCGCGTTCAGGTACGAGGGCTGGCTGCCGGGCTCGACGCCCCAGGGCTCCGTCTCGTACACCGGGGAGACCGCCTTGACCCGGATGCCCGGGGTGTCCTCCAGGGCGTCGACGGCTCCCTGGAGGGTCTCCAGGCGGTTGCCCAGGTTGGCGCCGAGGGAGACCACGGCCCGCTTGGGGTTCTGCAGGGTGCTGTCGGCGGCGTCGACCTGCTCGACCACGGAGGCGGGGACGGGCTGGACGGTCGGGTCGGTGTGGCCCGTGGTGGACGGCCTGGTCATACGCGGCTCCGGGTGATGGTGACGGTCACGTCGTCGAAGGGCACGGTGATCGGCGCGTCCGGCTTGTGGACGCACACCTCGACCTCCTGCACCACATCGTGCTTCAGACAGACCTGGGCGATGTGCTCGGCGAGCGTCTCGATGAGGTTGACGGGCTCGCCCTGGACGACGGCCACGACCTCCTCGGCCACCATGCCGTAGTGCACCGTCTTCGTCAGGTCGTCGTCGGCCGCGGCCGGCCTGGTGTCCAGGCCGAGGACGAGGTCCACGATGAAGGTCTGGCCCTCCTCGCGTTCCTTCGGGAACACACCGTGGTGCCCGCGGGCCTTCAGGCCGCGCAGCGCGACACGATCCACGCGAATCACTCCTGCAATCGTCGGTCCGGCCGGTCGGTGCTCTGTGCGGAGGCACACCGGCCTGCCCTCCCGAATCTACCTGCGGTCGCCGACACTGCCGGTGCCCCGGGGTGTCGCCGCGCGCCGGTGTCCGGAGCCTTCACCGTCCGTTTGCCCTGCGGACGGCGGGAGGTCACCGTCCGGTGGCGGTTTCGGGGTCGCCGCCGTGATTCCTGCCACGCGGGGCTTTTCAGGTCGGGGTGCCCGGGGTGTCGTCGTCCTCGGTGTCGTCCTCCTCGGCGAGGACCGGGGAGGCGTGGTGCGACCAGAGCTTCCAGCCGGCCGGTGTGCGCCGGAACACGTTGGTGGCGACCACGAGCTGACCGACCAGCGGCCCGAGCTCCTCTCCGGCCTCCGGGGCGGGGCCGCCGCTGAGGATGTTCTCGGTGCAGGTCACCAGGGCGGTGTCGCCGGTGACGGAGACATGCACGTCGGTGAGGAAGAACTGGATGTAGTCGGTGTTCGCCATGATCAGGGCGTACGACCTCAGCACCTCGCCGCGTCCGGTGAGTACGGGCCAACCGGGGTGTACGCAGGAGATGACTCCGCTGTCCGCGGGGTCGTGGTACGTCTCGTCGACGCCGAGGTCGGCCGGGGTGAGCCAGAGCGACGCGACCTCTTCGAAGTCGCCCCGCTCCAGCGCCTCGTAGAAGGCGGTGTTGGCGGCTTCGACCTGCTCGACGTCGGTGTGGGGTGCGGTCACCGGGCTCCTTCTGCGCCGTGTGCGCCGGGTTCGGAGGGGGTGGGCGGCGCCGTACGCGCCTGTTCTATCGCACGGGTGACCCGGACGGCGTCCGCGGTCGCACGGACCTCGTGGACGCGGACCGCCCAGGCTCCGGCCTGAGCGGCGAGGGCGGAGACGGCGGCGGTGGCCGCGTCGCGTTCCCGCGCGGGCGGGGGCGGGGCGTCCGGGCCGGCCAGGACACGGCCGAGGAATCGCTTGCGGGAGGCAGCGACCAGCACGGGGTGGCCGAGGCCCAGGAGGCGGTCGAGGTGGGCGAGCAGGGCCAGGTCGTGGCCGGCGTCCTTGGAGAAGCCGAGGCCGGGGTCGACGATCACCCGGTCGGCGGCGATACCGCCCTCCAGGACGGCCTCCACGCGCGCGTGGAGTTCGTCGACGACCTCGGTGACCACGTCGGCGTACACGCCTTTGACGTTGCCGCCCTCCAGGAAGCCGCGCCAGTGCATGACGACGAACGGTGCTCCGGCGGCGGCCACGACGGGGACCATGCCGGGGTCGGCGAGGCCGCCGCTGACGTCGTTGACGAGTGCGGCGCCGGCCGCCAGGGAGCGCTCGGCGACGGAGGCGCGCATGGTGTCGACGGAGACGGTGACGCCCTCGGCGGCGAGGCCGCGCACCACGGGGATGACGCGCTTGAGCTCCTCCGCCTCGTCGACGCGGGTGGCGCCGGGCCGGGTGGACTCGCCGCCGACGTCGACCAAGTCGGCGCCCTGGGCGACGAGGTCGAGGCCGTGCTTGACGGCGGTCGTCGTGTCGAACCAGCGGCCGCCGTCGGAGAAGGAGTCGGGGGTGACGTTCACGACTCCCATGACCGCGCAGCGGTCCCAGTGAGGAAGGCCCGCTACCTGGCGGCGTCCGCTGTGGTTGCTCATAAGTTCAGCGTAGGCCCAGGGGACGGCGGGGGTGCGCCGCGGCCCAGGCGGGGCGGGGCGTGGGGCGTTCCTGGGACGGCTCACGCCGTGCGGGGGGGCTGCTTTCCGCCCGTGCCGGGGCGCGTTCCGGTGTCGTCCGGTGGACGCAGGGGCGTGCGGCGGCGAAGGAACCGGGGCAGGGGGAGGGCCAGCTTGAGGAAACCTTCCGCCTGCATTGCGGCGAAGCCGATGCGCGGCAGATCGGCCTGGGCGATGGACGACGAAACGCGGTTCCCAGCGCGGCCGGGAACGTGGCGTCGAACTTTACCGGGATTCGATCTGAAACCAGCAGGAGAGAAAGACCAGCAGCCCGCGCCAGGCCCCCAGCACCCGTCCGGCGCCGAGCGGAACATGGCGAAGTCGAGTGAGACGCGTGCGATGCGGAATCCCGGGGCGGCCTGAAGCGCGGCCACGATGAGCAGCTCGTTCATTCGGGGGTCGGCCGAGCGGTCGCGGCGCATCAGATCCAGTGAGGCGCCGTCCGTGCCCGACGGGACGAAGTGCAGGACCGCATCGAGGCGGCCGTGCTCAGCCGTCGTGGCGTCGGCCCGGTGTGCGGTGGCGACGAGGCAATCGCCGTCGGCGGGGTCGCCGACGTGGCCCAGTGCCATGGAGAAGCCGCATTGGTGTCGGTGCCGCGCCAGTCGTCAGCGGCGCGGTGGATCCGGTCCAGCTCGGCCTCGCCGAGGTCACGGACACGTCGTACCTGGGTTGGGTAACCGGCCCGCTCGATGCGCTTCACCATCTGGCGTACGTTGCACATAGGGCGGCCGGCGAGCGAGAAATCCGCGACGTCCACCACCGCCTTGTCCCCGAGTTCGAGGGCGTCGAGCCCGGTCGCGGGTTCACACCTCGCCGCCGGTCTCGGAGCAGCCCATCCCGGCGGGGGTCCAGGAGTGGGCTCTGGCCTCGTCCATGAAGTGTTCGATGGTGCCGGGCCAGGCCTCGACGCCGCCGATCGGATCGCCGCCGGCGAGCGTCACCCCGGAGACCACGTGGTAGGTCACTGGGGCCTTGCCGCTGGGGAGAAGACGACGGCCTTGTCGCGGCGCAGCGCGAAGTGTCCGAGGGAGTCCCGGTCGCCGTGCCGGTCGAGCAGGGCGCGCAGTCGTGTCTCGTCGCACTCGGTGAGCCGTCCGGCCGGGTGCTTTGGCCGGAGGGCGAGGTAGATGGTGGTGACGGCCGTGAGCAGACCGAGCGCGCCGAGGGAGAAGGCGACGGCCCAGGAGGCATCGGCCCCGGTAGTGGACCGGGCCCTCGAGGCCGAACAGGCCGTACAGGACGTGGGAGAGCCAGTCGGCCAGGCTCGGATCGCCGACCAGCGGTCCGGGGTGGGCGTTCACGATGACCAAGCCCAGGAGCAGCGAGCGGGCGCCCATCAGGACGACGTTGGCCGGCGCCCGCCATCTGCTGCGCGGGTCGGGCAGCGCGGTGAACTGGTGACGGTGGCGCAGCAGAGGCGCGAGCAGCGCGACTGTGAGCAGGACGCCCAGGAGGGAGTGGCGGTACGTGAACTGGGCGACCGCACCGGCCGGCAGAAGGACGACGGCGGCCCGCCAGGCCCTGCGCTTGCCCCGATTGAGTCCGTGCGCGAGCAGCAGCAACAGCACACCGGCACTGAGCGAGAGGGCGGCCGCGAAGGGGCCGAGCGCGCCGGGCAGCACCTCGTCGACGGCGTGCATACGGCTGTGTCGGAAGCGAGGGAAGACGCCCGCGTCGATGTCCAGGAGGGCCACCAGGGGTCCGTCCGTGGGTTTCGGTACCCCGCTCGATATTCCCTCACCTGTCCTGACAGCCATCCCGTCCCGTGGCCGCGGGCGACCGTGGTTCCGGTGTCGATTCGGGCATTTGGCGATATTACGCCCTCCAGGACGGTGTCTCCGGGGGAGGATCCCGCAGTGCCGGCAAACGGGAAGTGGAATGCGCCGGAAGCGACTTCACTGTCCAGCGATGACGAAGCGATCTTGATGAAATCGGGTCTTCTGTCTATTCACGATCGATCCGAGTTCCCTGATGCCCTGTGAAACCCTACGTATGGCTTTGTTTTTACGGGCCGGGGCACCACGATTACCGTACGCGCGGTAAGTTTCTGGCCATGCCACGTGGACGTCACCGTCATTCCCCGCCGCTGCACAGGATGCTGCCCCCGTCGGCGATCGCAGGCGTCTCCGCCGTCTGCGCCCTGGGGCCCTGGGTGTTCACGCAACCGATGGCGCTTCGCCTCCTGGCCGCGGTCGCCGCGGTCACCGCGATCGTCGGCGCCGTCGTCATGCGGCACTGGGATGCCCAGGCGGGCAAACGCGTCGCCGATCTCACGCGCGCGCGTGCGAGCGATGAGTGGCGTTTCGAGGAACGGGTCGCCGAACTCGAGGCCGACCTCGAGGAGTCGCGCGAACTGCGGATCAAGCTGGAGCAGCGGCTGCGTGCCAAGCGCGCGGAACTGGCCGGGCTGCGCAACGAGCACGCATCCCTACTGCGCAGGTACGCCGCGGCGGAGGTCGACCGGGCGAGCGTCCTGGAGGAGCGCCGGGTCCTCGAGATAGAGGCCACGGTGCCGGCCCGCGCGCTGCCGGCCGGGCCGTCGGCGTCCGCGGAGCCGGGATCCGCGGAAGCGTCCGTGGAGGCTGAGGACGTGACGCCGGCGGAGGAGGCGGCCGACGCCGAGGAGTCGGAGGACACGGCTCCCGCGGTCTTCTCGCCGGAGGGGTCGAAGCTGTTCCTGCGGGCCGACGCGGCGCTGTCACGGTTCGCCGAGGAAGCGGACGAGGAAGCCGACGCGGAAGTCGATGCCGAAGCCGACACGGAGACCGGCGGGCAGGCGGCAGAGGAGCCCGGCGACGACCGTGCCGAGGCCGCCGGTGCCGCCGGCACGGCCGACCGGCCCGCCGCAGACACGCCGAAGGACGACGCCGCCCCGAAGCGGAACGACGCCCCGAAGGGCGATGGCACCCCCGAGGACGACGGCCCGGAGCCCACCAGGAAGTCCAGGCCCGATCCGGCGCAGGAGGACGACGCCGAGGGGCAGCCCGAGGCGGCCGGCGATCACGAGCGCGCGGCCGCCTCCACCGCACCGGCCGCGCCTTCGACCCAGCCCGTGCGACAGCCCTCCGGGCACTTCACCGTGCCGACGGCGGTCGCGGTCGTACCGCCGACGGCACCCGTACGGCGTCCCGTGTCCGGGGGCGGGTTCGACTTCTTCGGGACGAAGAAGGACACGGACGATTCCGCCCTGGACACCGTCCAGAACGAGGACCTCGCCGATGTCGTAGGCCAAGAGGCGCTCGCGCTGCACAAGGCCGAGGCGGAGGCGCGGTACAAGCCCGCCGACGAGGAGGCCCGCGGGGTCGGCCAGGTCATCGACCTGACGGAACACGACGAGACGGAACCCATCGACCTCAAGGGCCTGCGCAGCGCGGTGTCCTGAACCACCGACCTCACCGACGGGGCCCGTCAGGCCATCCAGCGGTCCGGGCGGGCGTCCCTGCGGCCCGTGCGGGAGCGCTCTGCCTGGGCGCGCAGCAGGGCCGCCGCCTCCACGGCGTCCCTGAGGCGGGCCGTGACCGACTTGTTCGCGCCGGTGTCGACCACGACGTCGGCGACCCCCCGGGCCCGCTGCCAGGGGCCCTGGACGAGCCGTACGCTCTGCACCTTGGCGTGCGGCACCAGGGCCAGGCTGCGGCGCAGCAGCCCATGCCGCGCGACGAACACGGCGTCGGTCACGGTGAGCCCATAGCCGCGCCACCACACCGGCACGCACCACCGCGCGCGGCGCGGCGGCGGGACGAGCGCCTCGCGCGGGGGCACGCTCACCCCGGGCAGCACCCGCGCGACGACCGACTCGGCCAGTTCGCGCGGGGCGACCGGCAGCAGCAGGGAGTTCGACGACCCCGCCACGTCGAGTTCCACCCGCACCCAGCCGCGCCCCCGCCACAGCAGCGGTTCCACGAGCCGTACGGTCTGCACGCGCCCGGGCGGCACCGTCTCGTGCGCCCGGTCCAGCAGCCCGTGGTCGATGCGCAGCCCGTCCGGCGACTCGCCGAGGGTCCAGTCGTACTCGGCGACGAACCGCCCCACGCTGCTCGCGCCCGCCGCGCCCAGCATCGGCACGGCCGCGGCGAGCACCGTCCACAGGCTGTGGGTGGCCGTCCACAGCAACGGCACCGCCACACAGGCGACCACGAGCCAGCCCCAGGTCGCCCCGGTCAGCAGCAGGGAGACGGCGAGGACTCCCGGCGGCACCCGCACCATCTGCCGGGACGGCGCCTCCCCGACCTCGTGCGCGGTCTCCGGCGCGAAACCCGCCGCCCGCGCGAGCAGCTCGGCGCGCAGCGCCCGCGCCTCGTCGGCGCCGAGGAAGGCGAGCTCGTCCTTGCTGTCGGTGCCTATGACGTCGAGTTTGAGTTTCGCCACGCCCGCGACCCGCGCGAGCAGCGGCTGGGTGACGTCGATGGCCTGGATCCGCTCCAGCCGGATGTGCGCGGTGCGCCGGAACACCAGCCCGGTACGGATGCGCAACTCGCTGTCGGTCACCGCGAAGTGGGTGAACCACCAACTCAGAAAGCCGTAGAGAGCGGCCGCCGGGACGAGCACGGCGAGCGCGATCAGCAGGGTGGTGGTCGTCAGCCGGGTCAGCTGGCGCTGCGCCTGGTCGGGATCGTGCACCGCCCAGCCGATCAGGACCGCGACGGGCGCCCACGCCCGCCTGAAGGGCGTGACGGGGTGCAGCCGCCTCTCGGTCACCGGCGGCCGGCCGTGTACGTCCTCATGGACGTCCGGGGCCGTCACAGCCCCGCCGATCGGGCCTCGCCCAGCTCCGTGAGCCGGTCGCGCAGCCGTTCCGCCTCGGCCGGATCGAGGCCGGGGATGGTCGCGTCGGTCGCCGCGGCCGCCGTATGCAGCTGCACGCTGGACAGCCCGAAATGCCGCTCCACGGGCCCGGAGGTGACCTCGACCAGCTGCATCCGCCCGTACGGGACGACCGTCTCCTCGCGCCACAGCACGCCCCGGCTGATGAGCAGGTCGTCGGCGCGCTCCGCGTACCGCCAGGAGCGCCAGTTGCGCTCCAGCATCACCCAGCCCCAGAGGAGCAGAGCCAGCGGCAGCACCGCGAAGGCGGCCCAGCCGGGTCCCGCGAGCAGCCCCGGCACCAGACCCGTGGCGAGCGTCAGCAGCCCCAGCCACACCACCAGCAACAACCGGCGCATCCTCAGCAGCCCCGGGGGCAGCGCGATCCACACCGGTTCGTTCCCCGCGCCCACCGGCTCCGCCGCTCGCGCCGTCCCGTCCGTTCCCGCCGGCCCCGTGTCGTGCGGGCTCCCCGTCTCCATGGAGCCAGCGTACGTAGGAGAGACTGTGTTCATGACTCCTACGACGGAGACCATGGTCGGCATCGGCGGCGGGGCGGAGAGCACCGACATGGTGCTGAACATCGGACCCCAGCACCCCTCCACGCACGGCGTGCTGCGGCTGAAGCTCGTCCTGGACGGCGAGCGCATCGTCCGCGCGGAGCCCGTGATCGGCTATATGCACCGGGGCGCGGAGAAACTGTTCGAGGCCCGTGACTACCGCCAGATCATCATGCTGGCCAACCGCCACGACTGGCTGTCGGCGTTCTCCAACGAGCTGGGCGTGGTCCTCGCCGTGGAGCGGATGCTCGGCATGGAGGTTCCCGAGCGCGCGGTGTGGCTGCGCACCCTGCTCGCGGAGCTGAACCGGGTGCTCAACCACCTGATGTTCCTCGGCTCCTATCCGCTGGAGCTCGGCGGCATCACCCCGATCTTCTACGCCTTCACCGAGCGCGAGGAACTCCAGCACGTGATGGAGGAGGTCTCCGGCGGGCGTATGCACTACATGTTCAACCGCGTGGGCGGCCTCAAGGAGGACCTCCCCGCCGGATGGACCACGCGCGCGCGTGCCGCCATCTCCGACGTCCGCTCCCGCATGGACCGCTTCGACGACCTGGTACTCGGCAACGAGATCTTCCGGGGCCGCACGCGCGGCGTCGGCGTGCTCTCCCCGGAGGCCGTGCACGCGTACGGGGTGAGCGGGCCGATCGGGCGCGCCTCGGGTGTCGACTTCGACCTGCGCCGTGACGAGCCGTACCTCGCCTACGGGGAGCTGGGTGGCGTCCTGAAGGTGGTGACCCGCGAGGAGGGCGACTGCCTGGCCCGCTTCGAGTGCCTCCTGGCGCAGACCCACAACGCCCTCGACCTCGCCGACGCCTGCCTCGACCGCCTCGCCGACCTGCCCCCGGGCCCGGTCAACCAGCGCCTCCCGAAGGTCCTCAAGGCGCCCGAGGGCCATACCTACGCGTGGACCGAGAACCCGCTCGGCATCAACGGCTACTACCTGGTCAGCAAGGGCGAGAAGACCCCGTACCGGCTGAAGCTGCGCTCGGCGTCGTACAACAACATCCAGGCACTCACCGAGTTGCTGCCGGGGACGCTGGTGGCGGACATGGTGGCGATCCTGGGGTCGATGTTCTTCGTGGTGGGCGACATCGACAAGTAGCCCCGCCCCAAACCGCCCGCACCCCGCCCGCGCCACCAGCGCAGCCACGGCTGTTCGGCGCGGGGCGCGGCGCAGACGGAGCGCCGCGAGCCGGTCACCATCGAGCAGCGGCGCGCGATCTGAAGGCCGTCATCGACGCTCCGGCGCCCAAGGGGCCTGTCGTGCCGGCCGGTCACTCCATGGCGGCATGACGGTGATAGTCCTCGCCGACCAGGACCCGGAGCTGATCCGGGAGCGGTGTGTGGGCGTCGCCCCGGTCGGTACGCCGTCGGGGCGGCTCGGAGAGGTCAACGTCGGGCTCCCGGTGGCCCCCGTCAACGCGGTGCGGCGGGTGCGCCGCCCAGTACGTCCCCGATCCCCACCGGCTGCACCAGCCACCCGAAGTCCCCGAGCCCGCCCGGCGCGGTGAGTTCGGCGGCCTCCCCCGCGCGGGCGAGGGCACGCATGTACCCGGTGGGGTCCGTCGACGCCAGGGCGAGCGGGGGGCGTGCGCCGCTCACCCCGAGGGCGTGCAGGGCCTCCCGCTGCGACAGCAGGCGCGCGCCGGGGAGCGGGCAGGCCTCGGCGCACGCGTCCAGCGCGACATGGGCGGTGAGGTCGCAGGACCCGTCCGGCACGGGCGTCGTCTCCCGCCCCTCGCGGAAGGCGGTGAGCGTCCCGAACGGTGGCCGCGCGGCGGCCGTGTGCGCGTAGTCCACGGCGACGGCGAGCCCCCGGGCGACCGTCCCGGCCGCCGCCGCCCACGCCCGGTCCCGGGGCAGCCCGATCTCCGCGCGGAGCCCCGGCTCGTCCCCCAGGGGCCACCACCGCGCCAGCCACGCGGCCTCCGCACCGGCGACCGGCGCACCGAGCCGCTCCGTCCCGTCCTCCCGCACCAGCACCGTCCGCGGTACGCCCGCCGGGTCCACCTCGGCGACCTCCACGGGCACGTTGTCCAGCCACTCGTTGGCGAAGAGCAGCCCCGTGATCCCCGCCGGGGGCTCCGTCCGCCACTCGATGCGGTGATCGAGGCCGGCAGGCCGGCCGGCGAGCTCGACGGCGTACGCACGCGCGCGTGCCGCCACGTCCGCGGGCAGCGCGGCGAGGACGCCGGTGACCAGTTCGCCCCGCCCGGCCGCCATGTCCACGAGGCCCAGCTCCGCCGGCCGCCCCAGCGCCTCGTCGACCCGGCACAGCAGCCGCGCCACGGCGTCGGCGAACAGCGGCGAGGCGTGCACCGACGTACGGAAGTGTCCGGCCGGGCCCTCCCCGGACCGTCGGTAGAAGCCGCCTGGCCCGTACAGGGCCTCCTGGGCCGCCGCCCGCCAGCCCCGCCCGCCGTCCGCCCCCGCCACTGCCGTCACCGGTTCCGTTCTCCCGTCCCTGCCGTCGTCACCGCCCAGGTTAGGGGCGCGGATATGCACGGCCTCCACCTTGCGGAGTACACGTACCGACCGGGGATCGACCCTCCGGTTGACCCTGCACGCATTTCACCTCCCTACGCTGGGTTACGTGCAGCGCCTCTATGACTTCCTCCGCAGACACCCGACATGGGTCGACGGCTTCTGGGCCGTGGTCCTGTTCGGGATTTCGCTACTCGGCGGAGCCGCCACGGAGGAGGCGCGGGGGACGGATCTGCCGGCCCTCACCGTGCCGGTCATGCTGCTGTTGTCGCTGGTGGTCGCGCTGCGCCGGCGGATGCCCGAGCGGATGCTGGTGCTCGCCGTCGTGGTGGGTGCGGGACAGCTGCTGGCGGACGTGGCACCGCTGCCCGCCGATTTCGCGCTGCTGGTGATCGTCTACACGGTCGCGGCGGTCGGCGCCCGCTGGGCGTCCCGCTTCGCGCTGGCCGCCGCCCTGTGCGCGGCGCCGCTGGCGCAGCTGCGCTGGCCCAACCCCGACGCGAGCGCGGCGGAGAACATCGCCGTGATGATCTTCCAGACCGTGCCGTTCGCCCTCGCCTGGGTGCTCGGCGACTCCATCCGCACCCGCCGCGCCTACTTCGCGCAGCTGGAGGAGCGGGCCGCCCGCCTGGAGAAGGAGCGCGCGGCGCAGGCCAAGGTCGCTGTCGCAGCCGAGCGCGCCCGGATAGCCCGCGAGCTGCACGACGTCGTCGCGCACAACGTGTCGGTGATGGTGGTGCAGGCCGACGGTGCCGCCTATGTCCTCGACGCAGCGCCCGACCAGGCGAAGAAGGCCCTGGAGACCATCTCCTCCACGGGCCGCCAGGCCCTCGCCGAGATGCGCCGTCTGCTGGGCGTGCTGCGCACCGGCGAGCACCAGGAGGCCGGCGAGTACGTGCCGCAGCCCGACGTGCGGCAGATCGAGGACCTCGTCGAGCAGTGCCGGGATTCCGGACTGCCCGTGGACTTCAAGGTCGAGGGCACCCCGCGCCCGCTGCCCAGCGGCGTCGAGCTCACCGCGTACCGCATCGTGCAGGAGGCGCTCACCAACACCCGCAAGCACGGCGGGCCCAACGCGGGGGCCAGCGTGCGCCTGGTGTACTTCGACGACGGACTGGGCCTGCTCGTGGAGGACGACGGCAAGGGCGCCCCGCACGAGCTGTACGAGGAGGGCGGCTTCGACGGCCAGGGGCATGGCCTGATCGGCATGCGCGAACGCGTCGGCATGGTCGGCGGAACTCTGGACGCGGGACCGCGCCCGGGCGGAGGATTCCGCATCAGTGTGCTGCTGCCGCTCAAACCCGCGCACTGACGCATTCGCGCGCCGCCTGTTGACACCTGTCACAACCCCTGTGACGCCCGACGACCCAACCGAACGGAAGAGGCCCCGATGACGATCCGCGTGATGCTCGTCGACGACCAGGTGCTGCTGCGCACCGGGTTCCGGATGGTGCTCGCCGCCCAGCCGGACATGGAGGTCGTGGCCGAGGCGGGCGACGGCGTCGAGGCCCTGCAGGTGCTGCGTTCCACCGCCGTCGACGTGGTGCTGATGGACGTCCGCATGCCCAAGCTCGACGGCGTGGAGACCACCCGCCGGATCTGCGCGGACACCGACCCGCCGAAGGTGCTCATCCTCACCACCTTCGACCTTGACGAGTACGCCTTCTCCGGGCTGAAGGCGGGCGCGTCCGGCTTCATGCTCAAGGACGTGCCGCCCGGCGAGCTGCTCGCCGCGATCCGCGCGGTGCACAGCGGCGACGCCGTGGTCGCCCCCTCCACCACCCGCCGCCTCCTGGACCGTTTCGCGCCGATGCTGCCCAGCGCCGGCAAGCAGCCCGAGCACAAGGCGCTGGAACGGCTCACCGAGCGCGAGCGCGAGGTCATGGTGCTGGTCGCCCAGGGCCTGTCCAACGGCGAGATCGCGGCCCGGCTGGTGCTCTCCGAGGCGACCGTGAAGACCCATGTGGGCCGCATCCTCACCAAACTGGGCCTGCGGGACCGGGTGCAGGTGGTCGTTCTCGCCTACGAGACGGGTCTGGTACGGGCCGGCGGACACGGCTGAACGGACGGCCGGACGCCGGTAGGGTCTGCGCATGCTGCTGTGGATCAACGGGCCCTTCGGGGGCGGCAAGACACAGACCGCACACGAGATACGGCGCCGCCTGCCGGGCAGCGTCATCTGCGACCCGGAGCATCCGGGGTTCGGCCTCAACTACATGCTGCCGCCCGGACTGCGCGGCGACTTCCAGGATCTGACGGCCTGGCGGCAGGGCGTCGTCGAGGTCCTCGACCTCGCCCTGACGAAGCACGACGGCGTGGTGATCGCCCCCATGACCGTCACCGACTCCGGATACTTCGCGGACACGGTGGGCCGGCTGCGCGACATGGGCCACGACGTCCGTCACTTCACCCTCCTCGCCGAACGCGACACCGTGCTGCGGCGCCTGCGCGAGCGCACCTTCGTCCACACCCTCGGGGCCGTCATGGGCAAGGCCGCCCCGCGCCGGGAGAGCTGGGCGGTGCGGCGGCTCGACCACTGTCTGGAGCGGCTGGCCGAGCCGGAGTTCGCGGAGCACCTGTGGACGGACCACACCACGGTGCCGAAGACCGCGGACCGCATCGCCGTGCTGGCCGGGCTGACCCTGCGCCCCAACCGCGAGGGCCGGCTGCGGACCCGGCTGCGGCAGGCGGCCGTGGGCATCCGGCACATCCGCTTCGACTGACGACGCGGCAGGCGTCCACCGCGCGGGAGCGGGCGGGCGCCGTCAGCGCAGGATCCCCTCCAGGAAGTCGCTGCCGAGCCGGGCCACCACCGTCACGTCCAGCTGGTGCAGCACATACCGCCCACGGCGCCGGGTGCTGATCAGTCCCGCCTTCTTCAGCACGCCCAGGTGCCGCGAGATCTCCGGCGCCGTCATCCCGTGCACCTGGGCCAGCTCGCCCGTGGTGTACGCGCCGCGGGCGAGGTGGCGGCACATGTGCATACGGACCGGATGGGACAGCGCGGTCATCCGCAGCGCCAGCTGCTCGACCGTCGGCGGGGCGGCCGGCTCGGGGGAGCCGACCGGGTAGTGGAGCACCGGCTGCCAGCCGTACCGGTGCAGCACCATGAGGTGCGGCCAGCCGAGGCTGGTCGGGATCAGCAGCAGCCCGCCGTCGCCGGTGGCCGTACGGCCGTCGCCCAGCTTGTCCACGGTGATCCGGCCGGCCGCCTCGTCGAGCGTCACCGCGGGGGACACCGAGGCCAGTGCCTCGGACAGCCCCTTGTGCCGGAGCAGGTCGGTCTTGAGGCGGGCGTCCGCGGCGAGCTGATGATGCAGCCGGGCCCACGTCCCGGCGAAGAACGCGTCGTCGCAGTCCTTCAGGAACTGCCGCAGCCAGTCCCTGATCCGCGGCGGATCGGACAGCAGCCGTTCCGTGAACAGCACCTGTCGCGGCCCCCGCGCGGCGGCCAGCTCCAGCGAACGGCGCCGCAGTCCCGCGTCGGCGAGCGGCCCGGCACCCGGCAGGGCATGGGGGAGGGCGCAGGTGAACTCCAGGGCGGCGTCCACGAACTGTTCGTCGGACAGCTTGTCCAGCAGGTCCAGCTCCTCGGCGAGGGTCCCGCCCGGGAGCGTCGCGCGGCCCGCAACACCGGCGCTCGCCAGAAACAGGTCCGAGAACGTCGTCCGCCACAGGAAGTCCGCCTCGCACATCCGGTCCGCGAGATGCTGGTCCAGGCGCGCGGTCACGCCCGTCACCCAGGCCTGGAGCCCCGGGTGGTGCGACGGCTCGGACAGCGCGTGCAGGGCCATACCGAGCTCGGCCAGCGGGGAGGGCACGACGGCGACCCTCTCCGGGCGCAGCCCCGCTATGTCGATGTGCACACCCATGCGCACATGGTGCACCGACGCTCCCGTCCCGCAGGCGCCGCCCCCGGCTCCCCGACGCCGGACGGGCTGCACGCGAGCGCCGCGAGGTGAACCGCCCTCAGCCCCGGAGCAGCCGCCCGGCGAAGTCCACCGCCGCCGCCCGTACGTCGTCGGCCGTCCACTCCAGCGCCGCGGCCCGCACGTTCACCTCGGTGAAGGACAGCCCCGGGCCCTTGGGATCCCAGTAGTTGGCGAACAGCATCGCCCCCGTCTCCTCCGCCGCCCCGATCGCCGCCTCGGCGGCCACCTCGTGCTCGTACGGCACCCACACCTGGAAGTCGCAGGTGTGCGGCACCTCGGGATGCACCCGGAACCAGGGCAGCCCCCCGGTTTCCAGCCCCTCGCGCAGCGCGGCGGCGACCACGCGCGCGTGCCGTACGTACTCCGGCAGCCGGGGCAGCTCCCGCTCCAGCCCGATCAGCGCGGACAGCGCGGTCGGGAACTGCTGGAACACGGCGCCCCCGTACCGGTGCCGCCAGACCTTCGTCTCCTCCACCAGCGTCGCGGGCCCGGCGAGGGCGGCACCGCCGAAGGCCTCGAGGGACTTGTAGAACGACACGTAGACGCTGTCCGCGAGGCCCGCGATCTCCTCCAGCGGGCGCCCGAAGTGCTCGGTGCACTCCCACAGCCGGGCGCCGTCGAAATGCACGACCGCCTCGCGCTCCCGCGCGGCGTCCGCCACCTCCGTCAGCTCCTCCCACGTGGGCAGCACGAAACCGGCGTCCCTGAGTGGCAGCTCCAGCATCAGAGCCCCGAAGGGCTCCTCGAGGTCGCGCACCTCGTCGGCCGTGGGGAGCCGGGGCTCGCCCGTCATCCGTACCGGGCGCAACCCGCTGACCTGGCTGAACGCGTTGCGCTCGTACACCTCCGGGTGGCTGAGCGGATGCAGGGCGACCGCCGGGTCGCCGGTACGGCCGGCCCAGCAGCGCAGCGCGACCTGCTGCGCCATCGTGCCGGTCGGGAAGAACGCGGCGGCCTCCGTGCCGAGCAGCTCGGCGACCCGCTTCTCCAGGGCCTCCACGACACCGTTGCCGTACATGTCGGAGTCCTCGTCGAGGTCGTACACGCTCCCCGCCGCGTCCAGTACGGCCAGCCGCTCCGAGAGCGGGGCGAGGAAACCGAGGCGCGCGAGCACCCGCGGGGCCTTGCGCCAGGCGGCGATCCGCCGTTCGCGCGGTGTCGGCCGCTGTGCGCCCTCCGCGTCGGTTCCTGTCGTGTCGTCGGTGCCGTCCGCCGTATCACTCATGCCGGGATCATCCCGTGCCGCGGCCCGCGCGGGCACTCCCCTTTTCGGCATGCACACATGCCGCACATGACCGCACGCGCGCGTGCCGCGACGCCGCACGGAAACCCACAGCCTGTGGACAACCGACCACCCCCACAACCGATCGCGTTAACATGACGAGAAATCGTCCGGTACCCCGAGCGGACTGGAACGGGAAGGCCGCCGTCGCGTGAACACAACCCCACAGCCCGATCCCAAGGACCGCCCCGCGCGGCTCACCGTCGGCGTCGTAGGCGCCGGACGCGTGGGCCCGGCCCTGGCCGCGTCCCTCCAGCTCGCCGGGCACCGCCCGGTGGCCGTCTCCGCCGTCTCCGACGCCTCCCGAAGGCGCGCCGAGGAGATGCTCCCGGACGTGCCGGTGGTGCCGCCCGCCGAGGTCCTCCAGCGGTCCGAGCTGGTGCTGCTCACCGTCCCGGACGACGCGCTGCCGGAGCTGGTCTCCGGGCTCGCCGGCACCGGCGCGGTGCGGCCGGGACAGCTGCTGGTGCACACCTCCGGCCGGTACGGCGCGAAGGTCCTCGACCCGGCCCTGCGGGCGGGGGCCCTGCCGCTCGCCCTGCACCCCGTGATGACGTTCACCGGCACCCCCGTCGACGTGCAGCGTCTCGCCGGCTGCTCCTTCGGCGTCACCGCGCCCGAGGAGCTGCGGCTGGCCGCCGAGGCCCTCGTCATCGAGATGGGCGGCGAGCCCGAGTGGATCGCCGAGGAGAACCGCCCGCTCTACCACGCGGCGCTCGCCCTGGGCGCCAACCACCTGGTCACCCTGGTCGCCCAGTCCCTCGAACTGCTCCGCACCGCCGGCGTCGGGGCCCCGGACCGGATGCTCGGACCGCTGCTCGGCGCCGCCCTGGACAACGCCCTGCGCTCCGGCGACGCGGCTCTCACCGGCCCGGTCGCGCGCGGCGACGCGGGCACGGTCGCCGCGCACATCACCGAGCTGCGCCGGCACTCCCCGGCGGCCGTGGCCGGCTATCTGGCGATGGCCCGCGCGACGGCCGACCGCGCCCTCGCCCAGGGCATGCTGAAGCCGGAACTCGCCGAGGACCTCCTCGGGGTCCTCGCCGACGGAGCCGAAGGCCCCGGGGAGGACCGATGAGGACCGGCCCGTCTCCCGCCCGCACCACGACCCGCGCGTCCCGGAACGGAGTCGCCCGATGACCGCCACTGTGCTGCGCACCGCCGCAGAACTGAGCGCACGCGCGCGTACCGGCCGCCGCGCCGTCGTGATGACCATGGGCGCGCTGCACGAGGGCCACGCCACGCTGATCCGCACCGCACGCGAGATCGCGGGCCCCGAGGGCGAGGTCGTGGTCACCGTCTTCGTCAACCCGCTGCAGTTCGGCGCGGGCGAGGACCTGGACCGCTATCCGCGCACCCTGGACGCCGACGTCAGGATCGCCGAGCAGTCCGGCGCGGACGCCGTGTTCGCCCCCGCCGTGGACGAGGTCTACCCGGGCGGCGAACCCCAGGTGCGGATCAGCGCCGGCCCCATGGGCGAACGCCTGGAGGGCGCCGCCCGCCCCGGCCACTTCGACGGCGTGCTCACCGTCGTCTCCAAGCTGCTCCACCTCACCCGGCCGGACATCGCCCTGTACGGGCAGAAGGACGCCCAGCAGCTCGCCCTGATCCGCCGCATGGTGCGGGACCTGAACTTCGGCGTCGACATCGTCGGGGTCCCCACCGTCCGCGAGGAGGACGGACTCGCCCTGTCCAGCCGCAACCGCTATCTCTCGCCCGCCGAGCGGCGCACCGGGCTCGCGCTGTCCCAGGCCCTGTTCGCCGGCCGCGACCGGCACGCGGCCCAGCAGGCCCTGCGGGCGCGAGCCAGCGAAGTGCCGGCCACGCGCGCGCGTGCGGAGGCGCTCAGCGCCATCGGCGAGTCCCGCGCCGCGGCCGACGCGCACGCCGTCGCCACCACCGCCGGCGGCCCGGCAGCCATCCTCGCCGCCGCCCGCCTGGTCCTCGACGAGGCCGTCCGCCTCGACCCGCCCCTTGCCCTGGACTATCTGGCCCTGGTCGACCCGTCCGACTTCACCGAGATCGGCGACGACTTCACCGGCGAGGCCGTCCTCGCCGTGGCCGCCCGCGTGGGCGGCACCCGCCTGATCGACAACATCCCCCTGACCTTCGGAAGTTTCGGAGCCGCCTCGTGACCAGCACAGGCATACGCCCGTCCGTCGCCCACCACCCGGGAGCCAGAGCGCTCGGCGCTCGCCCCCGGCTGCATGCGCCCGCGCCCGGGTGGTCCATCGACGCGGACGTCGTGGTCGTCGGCTCCGGTGTCGCCGGCCTCACCGCGGCGCTGCGCTGCGAGGCCGCCGGCCTGACCACGGTGGTGGTCACCAAGGCCCGCCTCGACGACGGCTCCACCCGCTGGGCGCAAGGGGGCGTCGCCGCGGCCCTGGGCGAGGGCGACACCCCCGAGCAGCACCTGGACGACACCCTGGTCGCCGGTGCCGGCCTCTGCGACGAGGAAGCCGTCCGCATCCTCGTCACCGAGGGCCCCGACGCCGTACGCCGCCTCATCGCGACGGGAGCGCACTTCGACGAGTCCGGCGAGGGCGGCCTCGCCCTCACCCGCGAGGGCGGCCACCACCGCAGCCGCATCGCCCACGCGGGCGGCGACGCCACCGGCGCGGAGATCTCCCGGGCCCTCGTCGAGGCGGTCCGCGCGCGCGGGCTGCGCACCATCGAGAACGCCCTCGTCCTGGACCTCCTCACGGACGCCGACGGCCGCACGGCCGGTGTCACCCTGCACGTCATGGGCGAGGGCCGGCACGACGGCGTGGGAGCCGTGCACGCCCCCGCCGTGGTCCTGGCCACCGGCGGCATGGGCCAGGTCTTCTCGGCGACGACGAACCCCGCCGTCTCCACCGGCGACGGCGTGGCCCTGGCCCTCCGCGCGGGCGCCGAGGTGAGCGACCTCGAATTCGTGCAGTTCCACCCCACGGTCCTCTTCCTCGGACCCGAGGCGGAAGGCCAGCAGCCCCTGGTCTCCGAGGCGGTACGCGGCGAGGGCGCCCACCTGGTGGACGCCGACGGCGTGCGCTTCATGCAGGGACAGCACGAACTGGGCGAACTCGCCCCGCGGGACATCGTGGCCAAGGGCATCCTGCGCCGCATGCGGGAGCAGGACACCGAGCACATGTACCTCGACGCCCGCCACTTCGGCGCCGAGATGTGGGAGCGCCGCTTCCCCACGATCCTCGCGGCCTGCCGCGCGCACGGCATCGACCCGGTCACCGAGCCCGTCCCGGTCGCCCCGGCCGCCCACTACGCGTCCGGCGGCGTCCGCACCGACTCCCACGGCCGCACCACCGTGCCCGGCCTGTACGCGTGCGGCGAGGTCGCCTGCACCGGTGTGCACGGCGCCAACCGCCTGGCCTCCAACTCCCTCCTCGAAGGCCTGGTCTACGCCGAACGCATCGCCACGGACATCACGGGAAACACCCGCCCCGCGCGTGTGCCGCAGCCGCTCCCCGCCACGGAGCGCCCCGCGGACCCCCTCCTCCCCCCGGAGGCGCGCTTCACCATCCAGCGGATCATGACCCGGGGAGCGGGAGTCCTGCGCTCCGAGGCGTCCCTTGCCGAGGCGGCGCAGAGCCTGCACCGACTGCACGCCGAGGCGCGCGAGGCCCTCGACGAGAACGGCAAGACCGCCGAGCCCGGAGTGGACACCTGGGAGGCCACCAACCTCCTGTGCGTGGCCCGGGTCCTGGTGGCCGCCGCGCAGCGGCGCGAGGAGACCCGCGGCTGCCACTGGCGCGAGGACCGGCCCGAGCGCGACGACACGGCCTGGCGCCGCCACATCGTCGTACGGCTGAATCCGGACCGGACGCCGGCGGTGCACACGACCGACACCACAGATTTCCCCCCGACCCTCCCTCAGCCCCAGGAGCAGTGACAGCAGTGACCACCCCCGACCTTCCCCTCGTTTCCTCCGGCGGCTGTGGCGACGGCTGTGCCTGCGGCGCCGACGAGGAGACCTATCTGGAGTGCGGCCTCGACCCCGCACTCGCCCAGCTCCTGGCCGACGCGGGTCTCGACCCCGTGGAGGTCGAGGACATCGCCAACGTGGCCCTCCAGGAGGACCTGGCCGACGGCGTGGACGTCACGACGGTCGCGACCATCCCGGAGGACGCCGTCGCCACCGCCGACTTCACCGCGCGGGAGGCGGGCACGGTGGCGGGCCTCAGGGTCGCCGAGGCGGTCATGTCGATCGTCTGCACGGAGGAGTTCGAGGTCGAGCGCCACGTGGAGGACGGCGACCGCGTGGAGGCGGGCCAGAAGCTCCTCTCGATCACCACGCGCACGCGCGACGTCCTCACGGCCGAGCGCAGCGCACTGAATCTCCTGTGCCGCCTGTCGGGCATCGCGACGGCCACGCGCGCGTGGGCGGACGTCCTGGACGGCACCAAGGCGAAGGTCCGCGACACCCGCAAGACCACTCCGGGCCTGCGCAGCCTGGAGAAGTTCGCCGTGCGCTGCGGGGGCGGCGTCAATCACCGCATGTCCCTCTCGGACGCGGCCCTGGTCAAGGACAACCACGTGGTGGCGGCAGGCGGCGTCGCGGAGGCCTTCCGCGCGGTCCGCGAGCGCTTCCCCGATGTCCCGATCGAGGTCGAGGTCGACACCCTGCCCCAGCTCCGCGAGGTCCTGGAGGCCGGCGCCGACCTGATCCTGCTGGACAACTTCACGCCCGGCGAGTGCGAGGAGGCGGTGGCCCTCGTGAACGGCCGCGCCGCCCTGGAGGCCTCCGGCCGCCTCACCCTCACCAACGCGAAGGCCTATGCGGACACCGGCGTGGACTACCTGGCCGTCGGGGCCCTGACCCACTCCGCTCCCATCCTGGACATCGGCCTCGACCTGCGAGCGGCGGAGTAGCCATGCTGCTGACCATCGACGTCGGAAACACGCACACCGTTCTGGGGCTCTTCGACGGCGACGACATCGTCGAACACTGGCGTATCTCCACGGACGCCCGCCGCACGGCCGACGAACTGGCGGTGCTCCTCCAGGGCCTCATGGGCATGCACCCGCTCCTGGGCGAAGACCTGGGCGACGGCATCGACGGCATCGCCATCTGCGCGACCGTCCCCTCCGTCCTGCACGAACTCCGCGAGGTCACCCGCCGCTACTACGGCGACGTCCCCGCGGTGCTCGTGGAACCGGGCGTGAAGACGGGCGTGCCGATCCTCACCGACCAGCCCAAGGAGGTCGGCGCGGACCGCATCATCAACGCGGTCGCGGCGGTCCACCTCTACGGCGGTCCGGCGATCGTCGTCGACTTCGGCACGGCGACGACGTTCGACGCGGTCAGCGCGCGCGGGGAGTACGTCGGCGGCGTGATCGCGCCCGGTATCGAGATCTCCGTGGACGCGCTCGGCGTCCGCGGTGCGCAGTTGCGCAAGATCGAGGTGGCGCGTCCGCGCAGTGTGATCGGCAAGAACACGGTCGAGGCGATGCAGTCCGGCATCATCTACGGGTTCGCCGGGCAGGTCGACGGTGTGGTGAACCGGATGGCGCGGGAGTTGGCGGACGATCCCGACGATGTGACGGTCATCGCGACGGGTGGGTTGGCGCCGATGGTGCTGGGCGAGAGTTCGGTCATCGACGAGCACGAGCCGTGGCTGACCCTGATCGGGCTCCGCCTGGTGTACGAACGGAACGTGTCCCGCATGTAGTCCGCCCGGGGGTGGGCTCGGCGGCACGCGCCCACTCTCCCCCACTCTCGGCTTCGCTCGAGCGGGGGGACCCCCATCGCCCTGGGGGCACCTCCCAGGCCCTTAAGGCACTGGGGGAGGCACGACTGCCCGCGGATCGCGGCAGGGGCCGCGGGAGCGGCGGTGCGAGCGGGTGCACGGGGTGGGTGTTGGCCGGGGGGTGTTTGCGCAGCCCGGCGCGTGCGGGGTGCCGTCGCGCCCACCCGTGCCGCCCCAGCGGCACGACTGCCCGCGGATGGCGGCAGTGGGCCGTGGAGGGCGGCAGCGGGGCGCGGAGGGCGGCAGCGGGCCGCAGCCCGGCGCGTGCGGGGTGCCGTCGCGCCCACCCGTGCCGCCCCAGCGGCACGACTGCCCGCGGAGGGCGGCGCGGAGGGCGGCGGCGGGCCGCGGATCGCGGCGGCGGGGCGCGGGAGCGGCGGGCGGCTGCTCGCGGATGGCGGGAGCAGGATGCCGCCTACGGCGGGGAGGGCGAGGGGCGGGGGTGTTCGCCCGCAGTGGCTGGCGCGTCCGCGCCCCGCACCTCCACCAACAGGCACAGTCGCGCCAGTCCAAGGACGGACACCCCCGACCCGGCCCGCACCACCCACCGTGAGCGCATCCCGCCCACCCGGGTGGCGCCGCACGCCACACCTGAGCCCCATACGCGGTGTTTGTCTGATTAGCGCGTATCGTCACACCATGCCCACGCCCTACGGATCCCGCGGCGGCATGGCGTTCGGCGCAGAGGAACTGCGCGTGCTCCGCCGCGCTCTCGCCCTCGCCCTGCACCCCACCCCCGCCTCGGCCGACGACGTCCAGGACTGCCTCCACCTCGCCGACTCCCTCGACGAGGCAACGCGGGAGAGTGCCAGGCTGCGCGCCTTCCTCCTGGCCGACCTCGGCCGCTACCGCGCCGCCCTCCCCGGCACCGCCGCCGGCTACCTCACGCTCCTGGAGGAGGCGCTGGGCGCCGGATACCGCCCCCACCCCGAGGATCTGGCCGCCCTCCGAGCCCTGCGCGGCAACCCCACCGCCGTGACCCTCCTCCATCACTGCGAACGCACCCGCCTCACCGCCCTCCCCGGCGGCCGGGGAGCGACCGCCGAGGACCAGCAGGACGAGAAAAAGAAGCCTGCGGAGAACCCCTCCACCCCCCACCCCGCCCCGAACCCCAGTCCGGCCCCAGGCACCCCCAAGCCCACCCGCCGCCCCATCCCCACCCCCGGCGAGGTCTTCCCCCGCCGCAAACCCACGCCGCCCCCACCCGAGGAGCACCTGGCCGTGGGCTGACGGCCCGCCCTGGCTACCCTGGATCCATGGACTACGTCTCCGCGCTCCTTCCCCCGGTCGTCATGGCCGTCCTCTTCATCGCCGTGATCCGGGTGATCGTGAAGACCCAGGGCGGCGCCAACAAGACCAAGGAGGACGCCGCAGTGGACGCGGCCCTCGCAAAGGCCGAAGCCCCCAAGCCCAAGGCCTGACGAACCGCACCGCACGCACCCCAAGCACCACACCACCCGCACCTCAGGGGCGTACGACACACCGCCGTACGCCCCTTTTGTGCGCGTTTGCCGCATCGGCCCCCGCCCGGCACGCCATTGTCAAGATCCCGCACTATCGTCGAAGTTGTGCCTCGCCCATTGGGAGAACTCGAAGACGCGGTCATGACCCGGGTGTGGAAGTGGAACCGTCCGGTGACCGTTCGAGAAGTCCTGGAAGATCTGCAGAAGGAACGGTCCATCGCGTACACCACGGTGATGACCGTTCTGGACAATCTCCATCAGAAGGGCTGGGTGCGCCGAGAAGCCGAAGGCCGGGCCTATCGATATGAGGCCGTCTCCACTCGCGCCGCCTACGCCGCCGCCCTGATGAACGAGGCGTGGTCGCAGAGCGACAACGCCGCTGCCGCTCTCGTCGCCTTCTTCGGCATGATGAGCGAGGAACAGCGCCGGGCCCTCACCGACGCGGTGCGGATCGCCCAGCTCCCGGAAACCTCCGACGAGAACCCAGGGAACCCCGGCTCCACTGAGGACCGCCCCGGACGATAGCGTCCGCTCATGTCAGCAGACAGCCCCGAAGTCACCGCAAATGCCATCACGGTCCGACGGGCCCGCACCAGCGATGTGCCGGCCGTACGCCGTCTCCTCGATGCCTACGTCCGCGGGGGCATCCTGCTCGACAAAGCGACGGTGACGCTTTACGAGGACATCCAGGAGTTCTGGGTCGCGGAACGGGACGACAACGCCGAGGTGGTCGGCTGCGGCGCGCTGCATGTGATGTGGGAAGACCTCGCGGAAGTCCGCACTCTCGCCGTGAAGCCCGGACTGAAGGGCGCCGGCGTCGGACACCGGGTGCTGGAGAAGTTGTTGGAGACGGCCCGCTGGCTCGGTGTTCGACGCGTATTCTGCCTGACCTTCGAAGTGGACTTCTTCAGCAAGCACGGCTTCGTGGAGATCGGCGAGACGCCCGTCGACAGGGATGTGTACGCCGAGTTGCTGCGCTCCTATGACGAGGGCGTCGCGGAGTTCCTCGGTCTCGAACGCGTGAAACCGAACACCTTGGGCAACAGTCGCATGCTTCTGCATCTGTGATCTGTACGGGGTTCCCTATGTCCGAAACGCGCATGTTTCCGTGCCGGGTGCGGGAGCAGGTCTCTCCCAGGGGTTTGTGTTTTTACGGCAAAAGCGGTTTGCTTTCCGAGGTACTGCAGTACTGCATATAACAAGGGGCGGCGATACGGCGGACGCCGGCACCCCCGGCCCTCAAGTTATCGATGAAAGGAAATCCGGTGGCACAGAAGGTTCAGGTCCTTCTTGTCGACGACCTCGACGGCGGCGAGGCGGACGAGACCGTGACGTTCGCGTTGGACGGCAAGACATACGAGATCGATCTCAGCACCGCCAATGCGGACAAGCTCCGTAGCCTTCTCGAGCCTTACGTGAAGGCGGGTCGTCGAGTGGGGGGCCGTGCTTCGGGCGGGCGCGGAAAGGCGCGTGCGTCTTCCGGCGGCAGCCAGGACACCGCGGCCATCCGCGCCTGGGCGAAGGAGCACGGATACGAGGTCAACGACCGCGGCCGTGTCCCGGCGTCCATCCGCGAGGCCTACGAGAAGGCCAACGCCTGAGAGTCGCGCCGCAGCCGAACGCGGTGGATCTCCGTGGCCACCGTGTTCACCAGCCGCACGAGGTCCGGGGGGCTGTCACAGTCCCCCAGTGCGCGCCTCGTGCCCATCGCCGACAGCGTCGGCAGCGAGGCCTCGGCCCCGCGTTCCTGCCCGGGGGGCCGCAGCCACACGGCGGCCCCCTGCGAACTGCCCCGGGCACAGGCACAGGCACCGAAGCCGACGGACGGAGGAGCGGGAGCGGGAGGAAAGGGAGCGGGAGCCTCCATGACCCCGCCGGCCCCCACCGCCGTAAGGTCCAGCTCCAGCGGCGCCCCCCACTCCAGCCACTCCAGCAGCCCCGGCAGCTCCGCCGCGCTGCCCGCGGCCACCAGCAGCCGCATCCGGCTGCCGCACAGCGCGACAGGAAACCCTTCGCACTCCGAACCCTCCAGCCGGGCCAGCGCGGCGACCCCCGCCTCCACCGGCACGTCGAGGACGTCGAACCGCACCCCCACCGCGAGCCGCACGGGCTCCCCGGGCACCGTGGGCCAGCCCAGAACGCTCTCGTACCAGAGCCGCACCTCGCCGCAACTCGACCCGCCGTAACTCAGCCGGCCACCACTCGACGTCATGCCCCGCACAACCATCCGAAGCACCGACGAGTTACGCTGGGTCTCCCCGCATGAGCACAGAGTGTCGAACAGGGGGGCGCGTGGGGGTGTGGGGAGGCGCAAGGTTGTTCGCCCGTAGCGGAGGGAACCCGTGCACTCGGCATGGACTGTCCGCAGCAGCGGGTAAGACATCCCTAGTGGGAGGGGGCGACACGCAGGACGGCACGTCTCCCGTTCGCCACGGGCGTACTGGCGATGGGGGTAACTGCCTGGCCTGCGGGAACATCGTCTCGCACCATCGGGTTGGAGCAGATGTCGGCGTGAGCGGGGTCAGGAGGCCATCGACGGTGTCGACAGTTGGAATGAGCGGTCCCCGCTTGCGGGACTAAGCTGCGGAAGGACAGGGAGGGGAAGTTCCCCCCACTGCCTGACCGCTCTGAGGAGCGATTAACGATGTTCGAGAGGTTCACTGACCGCGCGCGGCGGGTTGTCGTCCTGGCTCAGGAAGAAGCCCGGATGCTCAACCACAACTACATCGGCACCGAGCACATTCTCCTGGGCCTGATCCACGAGGGTGAGGGTGTCGCCGCCAAGGCCCTTGAGAGCCTCGGGATTTCGCTCGAGGCGGTCCGCCAGCAGGTGGAGGAGATCATCGGCCAGGGCCAGCAGGCCCCCTCCGGCCACATTCCCTTCACCCCCCGTGCCAAGAAGGTCCTGGAGCTGTCGCTCCGGGAGGCCCTTCAGCTGGGTCACAACTACATCGGTACGGAGCACATCCTGCTCGGCCTGATCCGTGAGGGCGAGGGCGTCGCCGCCCAGGTCCTGGTCAAGCTGGGCGCTGATCTCAACCGCGTGCGGCAGCAGGTGATCCAGCTGCTCTCCGGTTACCAGGGCAAGGAGACCGCCACCGCCGGCGGTCCTGCCGAGGGCACCCCCTCCACGTCCCTGGTCCTCGACCAGTTCGGCCGGAACCTCACCCAGGCCGCTCGTGAGTCCAAGCTCGACCCGGTCATCGGGCGCGAGAAGGAGATCGAGCGGGTCATGCAGGTGCTGTCCCGCCGTACCAAGAACAACCCGGTGCTGATCGGTGAGCCCGGCGTCGGCAAGACCGCCGTCGTCGAGGGCCTCGCGCAGGCCATCGTCAAGGGCGAGGTGCCCGAGACCCTCAAGGACAAGCACCTCTACACCCTGGACCTCGGTGCGCTGGTCGCCGGCTCCCGCTACCGCGGTGACTTCGAAGAGCGCCTGAAGAAGGTGCTCAAGGAGATCCGCACCCGCGGGGACATCATCCTGTTCATCGACGAGCTGCACACGCTGGTCGGTGCGGGTGCCGCCGAGGGCGCCATCGACGCGGCGAGCATCCTCAAGCCGATGCTGGCCCGCGGCGAGCTGCAGACCATCGGTGCGACCACGCTGGACGAGTACCGCAAGCACCTGGAGAAGGACGCGGCCCTCGAGCGCCGCTTCCAGCCGATCCAGGTCGCGGAGCCGTCCCTGCCGCACACGATCGAGATCCTGAAGGGTCTCCGCGACCGTTACGAGGCGCACCACCGCGTCTCCATCACGGACGAGGCCCTGGTCCAGGCGGCGACGCTTGCCGATCGCTACATCTCGGACCGCTTCCTGCCGGACAAGGCGATCGACCTGATCGACGAGGCCGGTTCCCGGATGCGTATCCGCCGGATGACCGCTCCGCCGGACCTGCGCGAGTTCGACGAGAAGATCGCCGGCGTCCGCCGTGACAAGGAGTCCGCGATCGACTCGCAGGACTTCGAGAAGGCCGCATCCCTGCGCGACAAGGAGAAGCAGCTCCTCGCCGCCAAGGCGAAGCGGGAGAAGGAGTGGAAGGCCGGCGACATGGACGTCGTCGCCGAGGTCGACGGCGAGCTGATCGCCGAGGTCCTCGCGACCGCCACCGGCATCCCGGTCTTCAAGCTGACCGAGGAGGAGTCCAGCCGTCTGCTCCGCATGGAGGACGAGCTGCACAAGCGGGTCATCGGCCAGAACGACGCCGTCAAGGCGCTGTCGAAGGCGATCCGCCGTACCCGTGCGGGTCTGAAGGACCCGAAGCGTCCGGGTGGCTCGTTCATCTTCGCCGGTCCGTCCGGTGTCGGTAAGACCGAGCTGTCCAAGGCGCTGGCGGAGTTCCTCTTCGGTGACGAGGACGCGCTGATCTCCCTCGACATGTCGGAATTCAGCGAGAAGCACACGGTCTCGCGTCTCTTCGGTTCGCCCCCCGGCTACGTGGGCTACGAGGAGGGCGGTCAGCTGACGGAGAAGGTGCGCCGCAAGCCGTTCTCGGTCGTCCTCTTCGACGAGGTCGAGAAGGCACACCCGGACATCTTCAACTCGCTGCTGCAGATCCTGGAGGACGGTCGTCTGACCGACTCCCAGGGCCGGGTCGTGGACTTCAAGAACACGGTCATCATCATGACGACCAACCTCGGCACCCGGGACATCTCCAAGGGCTTCAACCTCGGCTTCGCCGCCGCGGGTGACACGAAGACCAACTACGAGCGGATGAAGAACAAGGTCCAGGACGAGCTCAAGCAGCACTTCCGGCCCGAGTTCCTCAACCGTGTCGACGACGTGGTCGTCTTCCCGCAGCTCAGCCAGGACGACATCCTGCGGATCGTCGACCTGATGATCGGCAAGGTGGACGAGCGTCTGAAGGACCGGGACATGGGCATCGAGCTCTCCCAGTCCGCCAAGGAGCTGCTGTCCAAGAGGGGCTACGACCCCGTTCTGGGCGCCCGGCCGCTGCGCCGGACGATCCAGCGGGAGATCGAGGACTCGCTGTCGGAGAAGATCCTCTTCGGCGAGCTGCGTCCCGGTCACATCGTGGTCGTGGACACCGAGGGCGAGGGCGAGACCGCGGCCTTCACCTTCCGCGGTGAGGAGAAGTCGGCGCTGCCCGACGTCCCGCCGATCGAGCAGGCGGCCGGCGGAGCCGGACCGAACCTGAGCAAGGACGCGTAACCGGCGCGTTCAGCGGCAACGAGAAGGGGTCTGCCCCGGGACACACGTCCCGGGGCAGACCCCTTCTCTGCGTTTCTCAGCCTGTGTTTCTCGGCGGTGCGGTCGTTTCAGGACAGCTGTCCGTCGTAGTCCGGCAGCTTGAACGTCTTCTCCGCGTGGCCTCCCGACAGGTCGGAGGCGCTGTTGCCGATGTTGGCGACGATCGTGTAGCCCTTCGACTCGATGTGGGCGCGCTGGGCCGTCTTGTACTCGGCCACGTCCCGGAACAGATCGACGAAGCCGCGCACATAGAGCCCCGCGGACTCGTAGCCGGCGTGGTCGAGGTTGTACTCGGTGGGCCAGTGGATGATGCCCGGGCGGGCGGTCACGAAGAACACGGCGACCCCGCGCTCCTGGGCGTACTGCGCGACCTCCAGGACCGGCCGGTTGGCGGGTTGCGGGTAGCTGAACCCGAAGTCGGTCTCCAGCGCGGTGTTGTCGATGTCGAGCACGATCGCCGGCTTCTCGCCGGGCGCCGCGTCCCCGATCCGCTCCTTCAGATAGGGCAGGGCCCGGTCCATGACCACCCGGCAGTCCCGCTGCCACGTGTCGTAGTCCACGTCCGCCGCCGCGGACGCCGCCACCGGGGGACCGGCGGGTGCTGCGGGGGCCGCGGCCTCGGCCGGTGCGGCTAAGGCCACCAGGGCGGCCGCGGAGACGGCGGTGACCGATGCGCGGCGCAGCCAGGAGTGTCGGCTTCTCATTGTCGTGGGGGTCCTCTCACGTCCGTAACGCTGCCAACATGGCGTGTGCATGCTCGTCTGCCAGGGTGACGTGAGGTGAACCGTAAGGTTACCGGGCGGTAGGCGCCTAGAGGCCTGCGTCACATTTATGGAATGGCCGAAGTGGCTCGCCGGTGATATGGCCCACAGGCGGTTTGTTCGGTACTAGCCGGAATAGTGGCGAAATTTGAACCGCAAAGCAGACATTTACCCCGTAATCCTGGCCAATCAGCTCTAAATGGGCGGTTCCGGCCCATAAGACCGTTCTGTCAAGAGACGTGCATCTCAGTGCGGAAGTACGACCTTTCGTCGTAGGTCACACCTTTGCGCCGTTATGGGTGGAGGGGCTACCAATGTGTCACCACCGAGGTGCGGACCCGTCCGCCTGGTGGTTTTCCTCTGTCCCCTCCCTTACGAGGTTTTGAATGTTCGAGCGAGTCACGTCCCATTCCTCCCGTGCGTCCCGGATCCGCACCCGTGCGGCCGTGCTGGCCGCCGGCCTGGGGGCCTCGGTCGCACTGGGAGCCGGGGTCGCGGCCGCTGCCGACACCACGGCCGCGTCCGGCGCCGCCAGTGCCGTTCAGGCGCAGGCCGCCGCCCAGGCCAAGGCCGCGAAGACCCAGGCCGCCCAGGCCGAGAAGGCGGCCGTGGCGAAGAAGGCCGCGGCAGCCAAGGCGGTCCAGGCGAAGAACGCGGCGAAGAAGGCCGCCGCGAAGAAGCAGGCGTCCTGGGTCTCCCCGGTGAAGAACTACAAGCTGTCCGCAAGCTTCGCCCAGAACGGCGGCATGTGGGCCTCCAAGCACTCCGGCCAGGACTACGCCGTCCCGACCGGCACCCCGGTCGTCGCCGCACACGGCGGCACCGTCGTCAAGGCCGGCGGCAACGGCGCCGGCGACGGCCCCGCCTACGGCAACGCCGTCGTCATCAAGCACGGCAACAAGACGTACTCCCAGTACGCCCACCTGTCCTCGGTGAACGTGAAGGTCGGCCAGGTCGTCAAGACCGGTCAGAAGATCGCCCTGTCCGGCAACACCGGCAACTCCAGCGGTCCTCACCTGCACTTCGAGATCCGCACCACCCCGAACTACGGCACCGCCGTGGACCCGGCGAAGTTCCTGCGCGCCAACGGCGTCAACCTCTGACCCGGACGACTCCGGGCGCGTGACAGTGCCTAGGCGATACCTAGGCGCCCGCAGAGCCCCGGTGGGCCTGGGTGATCAGATCGATGGCGACCTCGAGGACGGCCTTGCGCTTCTCCTCGGGGTCGCTTTCCACGTCCTGCAGGACGTGCATCCCCGCGTGCATGGTGAACAGGGCGCTGACGCAGCGCACCTGGTCCACCAGGTCGGCGTCCGGGTCCATGAGGATGTCCCGCAGCCCGAGCATGCTGGTCTTGAACATCTCGCCGATGCTCAGTTCGCGGATCGTGGCCTGGTTCTCCTGCATGAAGCGGAAGAGCGGGGCCGCACCCATCAGCGCGTCGCTGTACCGGCGGATGATCTCCTGCTTCGTCTGCAGCGAGCGCGGCTGCTGCCGCCCCCACTCGATCAGATCCTCGATCGGCCGCGAGAGGTCCTCGAAGATGCTGACGAGGATCTCTTCCTTCGTCTTGAAGTGGTAGTAGAGCGCCGCCTTGGTGACGTCCAGGTGCTCGGCGATCTCGCGCAGCGAGGTCTTCTCGTAGCCCTGCTCGGCGAAGAGTTCGAGCGCTACGTCCTGGATGCGCTGGCGGGTGTTCCCGCGGCGCCGATTCGTGGTGCCGTCCATGGTGCCGCCCATCCTCCTACTCGACCCGCCCTCGGCAAAAACTTACTTGACGCCCGGCTAGTTCCGCGACTAGCTTCCCGGTGCAGGCACTAGCCGGGCGGCAAGTAAGTAGCAGCGGCCACGCAAGCGTGGCCGGGGGAGTGGACATCATGGCGGAGACAGGGGCGGCGGGGGCCGCTGAGACGGACGGCGGCAAACAGCCGCGCAGCGTGCGGGTGGTCCTGCTCGCACTCATGATCGCGATGATGCTCGCGATGCTCGACAACATGATCATCGGCACCGCGATGCCGACGATCGTGGGCGACCTCGGCGGCCTGGAACACCTGTCCTGGGTGGTCACCGCCTACACCCTCGCGACCGCGGCCTCCACCCCGGTCTGGGGCAAGCTCGGCGACATGTACGGGCGCAAGGCCACGTTCATGACGTCCATCGTGATCTTCCTGATCGGCTCCGCACTCAGCGGCATGGCGCAGAACATGGGCGAGCTGATCGGCTTCCGCGCGGTGCAGGGCCTGGGCGCCGGTGGTCTGATGGTCGGCGTCATGGCGATCATCGGCGACCTCATCCCGCCCCGGGAGCGCGGCAAGTACCAGGGCATGATGGCCGCCGTCATGGCGCTGGCCATGATCGGCGGACCCCTGGTCGGCGGCACCATCACCGACAACTGGGGCTGGCGCTGGGCCTTCTACATCAACCTGCCGCTCGGCGCGGTCGCGCTGGCCGCCGTGGGGGCCGTCCTGCATCTGCCGAAGAAGCGGGCCAAGGCCGGCATCGACTACCTCGGAGTCGCGCTGCTGACCGTCGGCATCACCGCCATCGTGCTGGTCACCACCTGGGGCGGCACGGAGTACGCCTGGACCTCCGCGCGGATCATGGAGCTGATCGGCCTCGGTGTCGCCTCGCTCGTCGGCTTCGTCTTCTGGCAGACCCGGGCCGTAGAGCCGGTCGTACCGCTGCATATCTTCCGCAGCCGCAACTTCACGCTGATGTCCCTCATCGGCTTCATCACCGGCTTCGTGATGTTCGGCGCCACCCTCTTCCTGCCGCTGTACCAGCAGTCCGTGCAGGGCGCCTCCGCCACCAACTCCGGTCTGCTGCTGCTGCCGATGCTGGCCGCGATGCTGGTCACCTCGATGGTCGCGGGCCGAGTGACCACCAACACCGGCCGGTACAAGGTCTTCCCGGTCCTCGGCAGCGTGCTGATGATCGTCGGCCTGTACCTGCTGTCCACGATGGACACCGGCACCTCACGCCTCACCTCCGGGGTCTTCATGGCGGTGGTCGGCCTCGGCATGGGCTGCCTGATGCAGATCACCATGCTGGTCGCCCAGAACAGCGTGGAGATGAAGGACATGGGGGTGGCGTCCTCGTCCACCACCCTGTTCCGCACCCTCGGCTCGTCCTTCGGCGTCGCGATCATGGGCGCGCTGTTCAACAACCGCGTCCAGGACGTCATGGCCGAGCGGGCGGGCGCGCTGGGCTCCAAGGTGACCGAACAGTCCGCCCAGCTGGACGCGGAGAGCCTGGCCAAGCTGCCGGACGCCGCCCGCGAGGCCTACCAGCACGCGGTGTCCTCGGGCACCCACTCGGCGTTCCTCCTCGGCGCCCTGATCGCGGTGTTCTCGCTCGCGGCAGCCGTGTTCGTGAAGGAGGTCCCGCTGAAGGGCGACGGCCCCGGCGGGAAGGACACCGACGACGGTGCCCCGGCGCCCGCGGCGGTGACCGAGCCCGTCTGATGACGACCACGCGGAAGGCCCCCGGAGGAACTCGCTCCTCCGGGGGCCTTCCGCACACATGGACCCGGACCGTTGTCAGACCCCCGTGCCACCATCAAGGGCATGGACAAGGCGCGCCGGATGAGGCTGGCCAAGGACGCGATGGACCGGGACTGGGCGGACCCGGAGCTCGACCTGGAAGCGGTCGCGGCCCACGCGGGCTACTCGCGCTACCACTTCATACGCGCCTTCAGGGAAACCTACGGCGAGACCCCGGGCCAGTACCTCACCAACCGCCGGATCGAGCGCGCCGAGGACCTGCTGCGCACCGCCAACCTGACGGTCACGGAGATCTGTTACCTGGTCGGCTTCAGCAGCCTGGGCACCTTTTCGGCACGGTTCAAGGCCTGGACCGGCCTCACCCCCAGCGAGTACCGCAGCCGGCACGTGGGCCGCGGCGCCGCCCTGATCCCGGGCTGCTACGCCATGCACTGGCTCGGCGGCCGGCGAGCCGGGCCGGGCGGGGCGGCGGCACAGCGCAATTCCGGAGAAGCGGACTGACGGCGGCGCTGCCTACGGTGACAGCGCACTGAAAAAACGGCCGCGGAGCAGGAGTACGCCATGATCAAGGGTCTCGCCATCACCACCGTCTGGGTCCTCGACCAGGAACGGGCGAAGGAGTTCTACACCGAGAAGCTCGGCCTGGAGGTCCGCACCGACATGACCCTGGGCGAGGGCGGCATGCGCTGGCTCACGGTCGGCTCACCGCAGCAGCCCGACGTCGAGCTGACCCTGATGGTGCCCGGCGCGGGCATGGACCCCGAGTCGGCCGAGATGATCAAGAAGCTGGTGGCCAAGGGAGCACTCGGCCCCGGAGTGCTGGCGACCGACGACATCCACGGCGACTATGCCAAGCTCAAGGACCGCGGGGTGGAGTTCATCCAGGAGCCTCAGGAACGCCCGTACGGCATCGAGGCGCTGTTCCGCGACGACTCCGGCAACTGGTTCTCCTTCACCCAGCGCCGCGAGGGCGGCCTCGACATGGACAAGGACTGGTCCTGCTGAGGCACCTCGGCCAGGGGCACGGCTAGGGCGCCAGTACGGGGTAGCTCCCGGTGTTCGTCGGCGCGTGCTCCGGCAGCCAGAGCACGGCGACCGCACCCTCGGCCGGTACGCGGTCCGGCGCCCCCGCCGGCCGTATGTTGCGGAAGGTCAGCCGCGCGCCCAGCACCCGGGCCTGGCCGGCCGCGATGGTCAGTCCCAGTCCGTGACCGCGGCCGGCCCGGTCCGCGCTCCCGGTGCGGAAGCGGCTCGGCCCCTCGGCGAGCAGTTCCTCCGGGAAGCCGGGCCCGTGGTCCCGGACCCGGATGACCCGCCCCTCGACGGTGACCTCGAGGGGCGGCCTGCCGTGCCGGGCGGCGTTGGCGAGCAGGTTGAACAGCACCCGCTCCAGACGCCGCGGGTCGGTGGTCACCTCCGATTCGTGCACGACGTGCACGGTGACGTCCGGGTCCTTCGCCGCGACCCGCCGGGCCACGAACTCCCCGAGCAGGATGTCCTGCAGTTCCGCCCGCTCCGAGGCGCTGTCCAGCCGGGCCACCTCCAGGACGTCCTCCACGAGGGTGCGCATCGCCTTGGCCCGGTCCAGCACCAGCTCCGTCGGCCGGCCCGGCGGCAGCAGCTCGGCCGCGGTGAGCAGACCGGTCACCGGTGTGCGCAGTTCGTGCGCGATGTCGGCGGTGACCCGGCGCTCGGCCTCCAGCCGCTGCCGTAGCGCGTCCGCCATGGCGTCCACCGCGCTGGCCAGGTCGTCGGTCTCGTCCCGCACCACCCCGCCGATGGACTCCCGCACCCGGACGTCCGTCTCACCCTTGGCGACCCGGTTGGCGGCGCTGGCCGCCTTGCGCAGCCGCCGCGACAGATGCCCGCCGACGAGCACCCCGAGCGCGCTCCCGCCCAGCACCACCGCGATCGAACCGATCAGCAGGGCCTGGTCGAGGTCCTTGAGGATGTCCGAGCTGCGGTCGGTGAAACCGGAGTGCAGCGACATCACATGACCGTTCTTCAGCGGCACCGCCGCCCAGATGTCCGGCGCCCCGCTCCGGTCGGCCACATAGGTCGCCCGCCGTCCCGCCTCGACCTTCTCCCGCAGCTCCTGCGGCAGCTGGGGATCGTCGATCTTGGTGTTGGGGAAGTTCAGCCGCCCGGACATCTCGTAGTTGCGCTGGGCGATCATGATCCGCTCGTCGGCCAGATCGCGGGCGTTGTCCAGCATCGACACCCGCGCAGCGTTGTGCACCACCAGGCTCAGCACGACGGCCACCAGCGCCCCGACCAGCGCGATGGCCGCACTGAGCTTCCACCTCAGACCTGCCCCGATGCCCGCCCGGTGCACGCACGCCGCCACCAGGCCCCGAAAGTTCCCCGGCATCCGCTCGCTCAGGCCTTCAACTTGTAGCCGAAGCCACGGACCGTCTCGATACGGTCCTGGCCGATCTTCGTACGCAACCGCTGCACATGGACGTCCACGACCCGGGTGTCACCACCCCAGCCGTACTCCCACACCCGTTCGAGCAGCTTGTCCCGGGAAAGCACGGTGCCCGGCGCCGCGGAGAACTCCAGCAGCAGCCGCATCTCCGTCGGCGTCAGCGCCACCTGCTGCCCGGCCCTGCGCACCTCCATGCCCTCCGTGTCGATCTCCAGCTCGCCGAAGGCCAGCACGCCCCCGCCCTCCGGCGCGGCCTCCTCCCGCCCGTTGCCCGCCCGCTCGAAGCGACGCAGCACCGCGCGGATGCGGGCCAGCAGCACGGCCCCGTCGAACGGCTTGGTCACGTAGTCGTCCGCGCCCGCCTCCAGACCCAGCACCACGTCGATGGCGTCGGCCCGCGCGGACAGCATGATGACCGGAACCATCGACTCGTCCCGGATACGCCGGCACAGGCTGACCCCGTCGAGCCCCGGCACCATCACGTCGAGAAGCGCGATGTCCGGCCGGTCGGAGCGGAACGCCTCCAGGCCCGACAGCCCGTCGGGCATCGCGGTCACCACGAAGCCGTCCCGTTCCAGGGCGAGCGTGGTGGCCTCGCGGATGACGTCGTCGTCCTCGACGAACAGGACGTGGGTCTGCTCTGCCATCCCGGTGCTCTCAGTCCTCGTGTCTACTCGGGTCGGTGCGAACGCGGCCGTTCCGGTCCGCCCGGGCCTTTCCCTGCCCACCCCACGGACGCGTGAGCCGCACCAAGGGTTCACCCCTTCATCGGCCGGGGCGGTCCCGGGGGTTCACACCATGAGCCAGGTCTCAGCCCTCGGGCATCGGCGACGGCTGCGCACCGGCCACCTGCCCGTAGTCGTTGTGCGTGCGGTACTCCTCGTCGAACCGGTCCGCGGCCCACCGGTACGTGATCACATGCTCGGCGGACGGACTCGTCAACGGGTCGCCGCGTTCGTACACCTGCTTGGTTACCACCAGGTCCCCGCGGTCGATCTCCGCGTACACCGGGGTGTCCTCGGCGGTGAACACGTTCACATACGCGTCGCCCCGGTCGCGGTAGACGTAGGAGCCGACGCCTACGGCGTCCCCGCAGGTCAGCACATTGACGACGACATCGTCGACGGCCCCGCCGGTGAGGTTGCCGTAGCTCACGTCGACCGGGTACTCGTCGGCCACGCACGGCTTGAGCTCCCGCTTGACCTCCGCGGAGACCGCGGGATCCGCCTTGACCAGGCGCACCGCGTCCATCCGGTCCGGAGTTTTCGAGGGCGGAGCCGACGGTGCGGCCGCGCTCGCCACCGAGTCCGCGTGTGCCGGGCCTTCGTCCCGGGCCCCGGTGCCGCCCGTGCCGCAACCGCCGGTGAACAGCACGGCGGCGGCGAGCACGGCCGTCACCGTGATCGCCGCCCGGGCGATGGACCGGGTCCGCCGTGTGGACCTCGGGCCGGTCAGGCCGCGCAACGCTCCCGCTCCTCACGCTCCAGCGCACGTGCGTCCAGATCGCGCGCCTCCAGCTCCCCGCGGAGCCGGGCGAGAGCCCGGTGCAGCGTGCTCTTGACCGTTCCGGCCGACATGCCGAGGGCGGCGGCCGTCTCGTCCGTGGACATCTGCTCCCAGTGTCGCAGCACCACGACACTGCGCTGCTTCGGGGCGAGTACCTTCATGATGTCCATCAGCAGGGCCCGGTCCGCGTGCTGTTCGGTGGCGTCGTCCACACAGGGCTCCGGGAGCTGCTCGGTGGGCACCTCCTCGAGCTTGCGTGCCCTCCACCACTCCGTCCGCGTGTTGATCATGACGCGGCGCAGATAGGCGTCGGCCAGCCGCTTGTCCTCGATGGTCTCCCAGCGGCCGTACGTCCGGGCCAGCGCGGTCTGCAGCAGGTCCTGCGCGTCCACGGGGTCCGGGACCAGGCGGCGGGCGCTGCGCAGCAACGCGTCCTGCCGGGTGCGGACGTACTCCTCGAACTCGAGCACCTCGCCCTGCGCCATGGTGAACCGCCTTCCGCTCCCCGTTCCGGGCCGCCCGCGCGGACCGGTCGCACTGCCTGTGTTCCTTGCTCGTCGTGCCCTTGTCGAGCACGCGATCGAAAGTACGGAGGCGTTGTCACGGCACTGTCCGAGGCACCTTGCGGGCAGCCCTCGGCTGTCCGTCGGTTGTGTAACGGAAGGAGGAAGGGGATAAAGCGGTCGCCCGACAAGGGTGACCTCCGGCCCTTATGACCGATTATGTGACTGTGACGGGAGTGAACCGGGTGAACGGATGCGCACCTGAGTGGCTCAGCCGTGCCGCTCGGATGAGGTCAGCGGCAGCCGGTACAGACCTCCCGGCAGGGGCTCCACCAGTCCGTCGGCGACCAGACCGTCCAGCGCGCGGGCGCGCTGCACCGGTTCGTGCCACACCCGGTCCAGCGCGGTCCCCGGAACGGGCCCGGGTGCCTCCCGCAGCACGGCCAGCAGCCGCCCGCGGACCTGACGGTCCGTGCCCGCGTACGTCTGACCCCGCCGGGGCGGACCGTCGTGGGCCGGCTTGCCCGCCAGCCGCCAGGCACAGAGGGCGGCGATCGGGCAGCGCTCACACGACTCGTTCTTCGCCGTGCACACCAGCGCGCCCAGCTCCATGGATGCGGCGGCCCACCGCGCGGCGGTCGCGGCGTCCTCAGGCAGCAGCATCCGGGCCAGCCGGCGCTCGGCCGCGGTCGTGGCGTTCGGCGGGTACTGCGTACCGGTGACCGCGCGGGCGAACACCCGGCGGACATTGGTGTCCAGCACCGCGTGCCGCTGCCCGTACGCGAACGACGCCACCGCCGCGGCGGTGTACTCGCCGATGCCGGGCAGCGCCAGCAGCTGGGCGTGATCCGCCGGTACGTCACCGCCGTGCCGTTCCGTTATGGCGACGGCGGCGCCGTGCAGACGGAGCGCGCGGCGCGGATAGCCGAGCCGGCCCCAGGCGCGGACGGCCTCGCCGGGCGCCTCCGCGGCGAGGTCGGCGGGGCGCGGCCAGCGGGCCAGCCACTGCTCGTAGACGGGGAGGACCCGGTTCACCGGGGTTTGCTGGAGCATGAACTCACTGACCATCACCCCCCACGCACCGGCCTCCGGGCGCCGCCACGGCAGGTCCCGGGCGTGCTCGTCGAACCACTCGATGACGGGGGAGTGCAGCGGCTCACCGGGAGCGCGCTCGGACGCGGAATCGGCTGCGTTGCCGTACGGGGGCTTCGTGGGAGCAGTCATGACCCACCGATCCTGCCACGCCGGACCCCACCTCCAGGGTGAGCGCCACGGCCACGTGACCCCGAGGCACCCACAAGAGCACCGTTCGCCGCGCGGATCACCGTCCGTTGTGTGGAGCGTCGTCCGCCGTGCGGAGCACCGTTCGCTCCGGGGAGCACCGTCCTCTGTGTGGAGCATGGTCCGCTGTGTGGAGCACACCGTTCGCTCTGGGGAGCACCGTCCGCCGTGCGGAGCACCGTTCGCTCCGGGGAGCACCGTCCGCCGTCCGGAGACCGTTCCCTTCGGAGGTCGCTGTCGCCTTGGTGAGCACCGTTCGCGTCGGTAAGCGCTGTCTGCCGTCAAGAGCGCTGCTCACCTTGGAGGACACCGCCCGCCGTGGAGCATGCCGCTCTCCTCTGAGAGCACCGGCCGTCCCCGAGAGCGCCGATCGTCTCGGAGAGCACCGCTCCTCTCGGAGAGCACCGCTCGCCTCTGAGAGCGCCGCCCGCCTGGGAGGGCGCCGCTCCTCTTGGAGAGCACCGCTCGCCTCGCAGAACGCCGCCCGCCTGGGGGCACCGCTGGAGGACGTCGCCCCCCGCTGCCGGACCGGCAGATACAGGACCCGCCGACGGAGCGCGCGCCCGCGCCGCCGAAGGCACGCGGTGCCGCTACTACCGCGCGAGCGGCGAGCTCTTCGTCTCCGTCGACCACTTCCGGCTGTGCTTCGACGACGAGGGCCGCCTGGCCGCCAAGAACGTATCCCGCGCGTCGGCCCGTCCGGCGAAGTCCACGAAGACGACGAGGAGTTCGCACGATGATCCGGGTGCTGCCGGCCGACAACGAGGCGATGGTCCGCGCGGGGGTGCGCGCCGCCATCCTGGGGAGCAGCGGGGTGTCGAAGTTCGGGGCCCGTACGAACTTATCGCGGGCGTACGGGCGGTGGGCGGCGGCGGCGCCTTGCTGTCGCCCAAGGTGGCCCGGTACGTCACCGAGATCGCCGCCCCGCTGCATCTCGTGGAGGGCACGGTGAAGGCGTACGTCAGCGCGGTTCTCGACCGGCTCGGTGTGCGCAATCGCGTACAGGCGGCGATCGTCGCCTACGAGGCCGGCCTGGTGGCGGCCTGAGCCCGCTCAGCGGCGCCGGGGGTGGGTGGCGCGGGGCGGCACCGCGCGGGTGACGGATCGCGGCCCCGGCCCGGCGAGCCATCGCGCGGGGGGCGCCGAGGAGGCCCGCATTGCCTCGGTAAGCCGGAGTGCCGGACGCGTGGCGAGCCGTACGGCGGTCAGCGCGACGACCGCGCCGAGCAGCAGCCCGGCCGCCACGTCATGCGGGTAGTGCACGCCGACGAACACTCGTGAGAACGCCATGAGTAGCGCCAAGGGCGCGGTCAGCCAGACAAGCGCGCGCCGGACCAGCACCAGGGTGAGGGCCGAAGCGCCCGCGATGGTGGCGTGGTTGCTCGGGAACGACCAGTCGCCGTGCGGCGGGCACTCCGCGAGGGAGGGGGCGGCGCCGGTGACCGCGCGGCACGGACGCTCCTCCGTTACAAGGGACTTGAGGACCTCACTGCTTACGTACGCCACAGCCGTGGCCACAGGTGCAAGGGCCGCGATCGCGAACGCGCGGGTGTCTGCGTGCCGGGCCCGCCACCAGCCGGCCGCGAACAGCGCGACGAAGACCAGAAGTCCGGCCTCCGTGCCGATCTCGGCCAAGTGCCGCACCCACGCAGGTGTGTCGTGTGCGTAGTCGGTGATGTCGCGGTAGAGCCCGCTGTCCACGAAGTCCATGGTCACGGACGGTAGGCGAGAAGCCGGAATGATCACACCCAGCGATCGTCGCGTGCCGTACCCGACGAACGTCAGGGGTGACAGGGCGGTTTCCGGGATGATGATCCTGAAAAGTTGTCGTGCGAGCGGCGGGTGGGGCAAGTCAACGCACCGATCTCTCGTAAGGTTTGCGCCGTGGGATCTCTGCGCAATCCGGTCGGGCCGCTTCCCTCCTCCATCTACTGGCGACGGAGGGCCGTACTGCTGTCCGTGCTGGCCTTGTTGGCGTTGTTGGTCACCTGGGTCGTCGTCTCCGGCGGCGGGGGCGGCGACGACCGTGACAACGGGGCCGACGGCAAGAATCCCGCGCCGTCCATCACGCCGGGCCCGTCGGGTTCGGGGCCGGCGATCAGTCAGGCGCCGGGTGGGCGGGACGAGTCGGGCGACGGCGGCTCCGACGGTGGCGGCTCCAACGGTGGTGGTGGTTCCGGCGGTTCCGGTGGCTCGTCGTCCGGCACGGGCGACGACGGCGCCAACGGCGATCCCGCGGGCTCCGGCGGAGGCGACGGAGCGGGAGGCAGCGCCGGCGGTGGTTCCGTGGGCGGTACGTCGGCCGGGGTCGGCGCGGGGGACGCGTTGCCAGCCGGGTCGGGCTCGGGTCTGCCCAACTGCACAGCGAGCGCGGTGGAGTTCAGTCTGCGCAGCGCCCGTAACGCCTACGAGCCCGGGCAGACGCCCACGTTCCTGCTGACCGCGCGCAACACCTCCGGCAGTGACTGCAAGATCGATCTCGGCCCGGAGAGCGCAGTGTTGACGGTTGCTCAGGCGAGCGACGACGACACGTACTGGGCGTCCGACGACTGTCCGAAGGGGGCGCGGAGCCTGGTGTTCCGGGTGCCGGCGGAGGACAGCATCACCTACACGGTGAAGTGGGACCGAAAGGCAAGTGCGTCGGAGTGTGCGACGCCGGAGGCGGGGGCGGCAAAGCCGGGGACGTACCTGGTGGAGGCGAAGGCGCCGGGATTCGAGAAGGCGCGGACGTCCTTCGTGTTGAAGGCGGATTGACGTGCTGAAGGTCGACTGACCTGGCCGCGCCCGGCGCCAACAAGGCGACGGGCGACCAGCGGTGCCCCGGACGTGCCACCAACGCGCCCTAGACGTACCGCTCGAGGATCGAGCTCTCCGCCAGCCGCGACAGGCCCTCGCGCACGCTCCGCGCCCGGGCCTCGCCGACGCCGTCCACCGTCTGCAGATCGTCCACGCTGGCGGCGAGCAGCTTCTGCAGACCGCCGAAGTGCTCCACCAGCCGGTCGATGATCGCGCCGGGCAGCCTCGGTACCTTGGCCAGCAGACGGAAGCCGCGCGGCGAGACCGCCGAGTCCAGGGTCTCCGGCGAACCGGTGTAGCCGAGGGCGCGGGCCACCGTCGACAGCTCCAGCAGTTCCGCGTGGGTGAGCACGTTCAGCTCGTGCAGGGCCTCGTCGACCGTGCGGGAGCGCTTGGCGGTGGGCTCGGGCACATAGTCCCGCACGACCAGGCTCCGCTCCGGCTCCACGCCCGCGATCAACTCGTCGAGCTGGAGGGCGAGGAGACGCCCGTCGGTGCCCAGTTCGACCACGTATTCGGCGATTTCGGTGGCGATACGGCGCACCATCTCCAGTCGCTGCGCGACCGCCGACACGTCCCGGACGGTCACCAGGTCCTCGATCTCCAGCGCCGACAGCGTGCCGGCGACCTCGTCGAGGCGGAGCTTGTAGCGCTCGAGGGTGGCCAGCGCCTGGTTGGCGCGGGACAGGATCGCCGCCGAGTCCTCCAGGACCCGGCGGTGGCCGTCGACGTACAGGGCGATCAGCCGCATCGACTGGGACACCGAGACGACGGGGAAGCCGACCTGCTTGGAGACGCGGTCGGCGGTGCGGTGCCGGGTGCCGGTCTCCTCGGTGGGGATCGTCGGGTCCGGCACCAGCTGCACGCCCGCCCGCAGGATCTTCGACAGGTCCGACGACAGGACGATGCCGCCGTCCAGCTTGCACAGCTCGCGCAGCCGGGTCGCGGTGAACTCGACGTCCAGCACGAAGCCGCCGCTGCACAGCGTCTCGACGGTCTTGTCGGAACCGAGCACGATGAGCCCGCCGGTGTTGCCGCGAAGCACGCGCTCCAGGCCGTCACGCAGGCTGGTGCCGGGTGCCACGGCGCTCAGTGAGGCGCGCATCAGGCCATCGGAACCGGCACTCCCACCGGACTTTCCGGGAGCTGCTGCCCGGTCGTTGGCTGCCACTGCACTCCTCCGGTCGCAGGTTCTGGGCGCCCCCGTTCAGCGCACTCGGTTCGTACGGACGGGCGAGACCTGCGCAAAGTCTACCGGCGGTCCTCCGTCTCCCGTGGGGCCTCTCGGCGACGCGAGCGCGGAAGGACACGCAGAGCGTCCCCTATGTCCGCTACCTCCAGCACCTTCATGCCCGCCGGCACCTTGCCCGGATCGCCCGGAACCAGAGCGTGCGTAAAGCCCAGACGGTGGGCCTCGGCGAGCCTGCGCTGGACGCCCGTGACGCGTCTCACCTCGCCTGCGAGGCCGACCTCGCCGATCGCGACCAGGTTCTTCGGCAGCGGGGTGTCGCTCGCCGCCGACGCCAGTGCCAGCGCCACGGCCAGGTCGGCGGCCGGTTCGGAGAGCTTCACCCCGCCGACCGTCGCGGAGTAGATGTCCCGTTTGCCCAAGGCGCTGATCCGGCCGCGCTGTTCCAGCACCGCCAGCATCATCGACACCCGAGAGGTCTCCAGGCCGGAGGTGGTGCGCCGGGGGGAGGGGATCTGCGAGTCGACCGTGAGCGCCTGCACTTCGGCGACGAGGGGGCGGCGGCCCTCCAGGGTGACGGTCAGACAGGTGCCCGGTACCGGTTCGGCACGACGAGTCAGGAAAAGTCCGCTGGGGTCCGCAAGGCCCGTGATGCCCTCGTCGTGCAGTTCGAAGCAGCCGACCTCGTCCGTGGTGCCGTAGCGGTTCTTGACGCCGCGCACCAGGCGCAGCCGCGCGTGACGGTCGCCCTCGAAGTGCAGGACGACATCCACCAGGTGCTCCAGCAGGCGCGGTCCGGCGATCGCGCCGTCCTTGGTGACGTGTCCCACAAGGAGCGTGGACATCCCGCGCTCCTTGGAGGCCCGGATCAGCGCGCCCGCCACCTCGCGGACCTGGGCCATACCGCCCGGGGCGCCGTCGATCTCCGGGGACGCCACCGTCTGCACCGAGTCCAGGATCAGCAGGGACGGCTTCACCGCGTCCAAGTGGCCGAGCACGGCGGCCAGATCCGTCTCGGCGGCCAGATACAGATGGTCGTCGATGGCGTGGATGCGGTCGGCGCGCAGCCGGACCTGACTCGCCGACTCCTCGCCCGTGACATAGAGCGTGCGGTGCTCGTCGCTCGCCGACTTGGCCGCGACGTCCAGCAGCAGCGTGGACTTGCCCACGCCCGGCTCACCCGCCACGAGCACCACGGCACCGGGCACGAGTCCGCCGCCGAGCACCCGGTCCAGCTCGGGCACGCCGGTGGACCGGGCGGTGGCCTGACGGCCGTCGACCTGGCCGATGGGCAGGGCGGAGGTGGTGACCCGCCCGGGTGTCGTCGTACGGACCGCGGGCGCGCCGTACTCCTCGACCGTCCCCCAGGCCTGGCACTCGGGGCAGCGGCCGAGCCACTTGGCCGTCTGCCAGCCGCATTCGGTGCAGCGGTAGGACGGGCGGTCCTTGGTGGTCTTCGTACGGGCAGCCATGCGGAAAAGGTAGCGGCAGGCTCTGACAACGCGGCCTCCGCTCCCTCGCCCGCTGTGCCGGGCGTGGGCGCCCCACCGGTGAGGAAAGGTTCCTGTCCCCGATTGAGGGATCGTTTCACCCGTACGGATTAAAAGTGCTCAGGGCTCCGGAAGGGGCCGCCCCGAGCCCCCTACGGTCGCCGAATGACAAGCAGTGGCGCCCAGACCCCGACCCGCACGACCGGATCCCGCCGGACGCACCGGGAAGTGCGCGACCGCGGCGCCGCACGCACCCTCGCCGAGCGGCCCGCCACCCGCTACGAGCCCCATCTGGACGGCCTGTTCACCTACTGCCTGTCCGTGCTCTGCGACCACGACGCGGCGACCGCCGCCCTGGCCGACGTCCTCACGCTCGCGGAGCGCCGCGCCCGGCACGCCCCGGACGAGCTCGGAAGCCGCCGGGCCTGGCTGTACGCGCTGGCCCGCTGGGCGTGTCTGCGCCGGCTGGCGGAGGCCAGACAGAAGAGCCAGGCCACGCACGCCGGCGGCCGCGCCGACCGTCGGCGGGCGGTCAGGACGCCCACCGCACCGGCCGTCTCCGAGGAGATGCGGGAGCGGCGCCGCCGGGAACTGGCCGAGCTGGCCTGGCCGGAGGCCGCCGGGACCAGCCCAGAGCAGCGCGAGGCGCTGGAACTCGCGGTGCGCCACCATCTCGCCCCCCACGAGGTCGCCTCCGTGCTCGGCATGGAGCCGGCCGCCGCGCAGGAGCTGCTCGCCACCGCGGCCTGTGAGGTGGAACGCACCCGCGCGGCGCTCGCCGTCGTCGAGACCGGCGCCTGCCCGGGCGTGGCGCATCTCACCGGCGACCAGCGGGTCGTGCTCAGCACGACCCTGCGCCGCGAACTCGTCCGGCACGTCGACGACTGCCCGCGCTGCCGCCGCACCGCCGAGCGGGCCGTCCCGGGCCGCTGGCCCGGCACCAGCGTCACCCCCAACGCCCTGCCGGTCCTGCCGGTGCCCGGCGCGGCCCTGCGCGCCGCCCTGGCGCACCACCCGCGCGCGCGGGGCGCCGCGCCGCGCTTCGACCGGCGGGGCTTCCCCCTGGACCCCAAGGACCGCGTGGCGCGCCGGGACCGGCTGCGCGCGCGGGTCATGACGACGACCGTCGTCGCCACCGTCGTCGCCGCGCCGGTGCTCGCGCTGTGGGCCGCCTACCGGGGCACCCCGGTCGGAGAGGCCCAGGACGGCCGTTCGGCCTCCGCGCGGGAGGACGGCGGCACCGTCGAGCTCGACGGTGAGGAAGCGGGCGTCGGCTATGAGAACACCGGCAACGCCGGCACGCGCCCGGGGTCCCGTTTCGACGAGGGCGGCGAGGCGGATGTGTCCGTGGAGGTCGTCGGTGTCCCCGGGGCGGGACAGAAGGGCGCCGCGGCGATGGACGTCAGGGCCGGCCACAGCGGTGACACGACGCTGATCACCCTCACCGCGACGGGTACCCGACCGGTCCGCTGGTCGGCCGCGACGGGCGCGTCCTGGCTCTACCTGAGTGAGTCCTCGGGAACCCTCGACCCCGGCGAGTCGGTGACCGTCAGGGTGTACGTCGACCAGTTGCGCGAGCCGTCCGGCCACTGGCGCGCAACCGTGGCGATCTCCCCCGCGGGATCGGTCGTGACCATCAGCGGTTACGGCACCGCGCCCTCCGCCCCCGGGAGCGGCTCGCCCTCCGGCCACCCCGGCGGCCCGGGCACCCCAAGCGCCCCTCCCGCCTCGTCGCCCGACCCGGAGCCGACGCCCACGACACCACCGCCCTCGCAGCCCGCACCGAGCGAGCCCCCGACCTCGCCCGACCCGGAACCCACAACGGACGGCCCCACGCCCACCGGCCCAACCCCGAGCGACCCGGTGCCCACCGACCCGAACACGGCCACCCCAGAGAACCCGCCCCCACCGCCCGACCCCGGCACTCCAAGCCAGACCGCCCCGTAGCCCACACGTGCCGCCCAACGCACCGACGCCCGACACTCCCCGATCACCATGGCGCCGGGCCGCGAGCGTCGGACACTCCCGCGTGGAGCGCTTCCATACGGCTGTCCCGGGGTCGGGTGCCCCGGCGTGGGGCGTTCGGCGTCGCACCGACGCCGGATACTCCCCGGCCATCCCGGCGCCGGGCCGGGAGCGTCGGACACTCCCGCGCGGAGCGCTTCCGCATGGCTTAGCTGTCCCGGGGGCGGGTGCACCGGCGTCGGGCGTTCGGCGTCGCACCGACGCCGGGCACTCCCCGGCCACCCTGGCGCCGGGCCGCATGCGTCGGACGCCCCCGCGCGGAGTGCCTCCGCACGGCGTCCCCGGCGTCGGACACCCCGCGCGGAGCACCTCCGTACGGCCGTCCCCGGCGTCGGATTCCCCGGCGCGGAGTGCCTCGGTACGGGTGTCCCGGGGTGGGTGCCCCTTGCGTCGGGCGTTCGGCGTCGCACCGACGGCCGGGGACTCCCCGACCATCCCGGCGTCGGGCACCCTCGCGCGGTGCTTCCGCACGGGTGTCCCGGGGTCGGGTGCCCCTTGCGTCGGGCGTTCGGCGTCGCACCGACGCCGGGCACTCCCCGGCCACCCTGGCGCCGGGCCGCGAGCGTCGGACGCCCCCGCGCGGAGCGCCTCCGTACGGCCGTCCCCGGCGTCGGATTCCCCGGCGTGGAGCGCCTCGGTGCGGGTGTCCCGGGGTGGGTGCCCCTTGCGTCGGGCGTTCGGCGTCGCATCGACGCCGGGCACTCCCCGATCACCATGCCGCCGGGCCGTGAGCGTCGCACGCCCCCGCGCGGAGTGCCTCCGCACGGCGTCCCCGGCGTCGGACACCCCCGCGCGGAGCGCTCAGCGTCGGGCGCCCTATGTCGGCCACGGCCTCAGGCGCCCCCGTGTCACCCACCGGCGTCAGGCACACGCCCCACAGGTGGACCCGCGTTCACACGCCCCCGCGCCCGCTCTCCCCGTGTCAGGCCCCCGGTTCCCCCGTCGGGTCCGCCGGGTGCGGCGCCAGCAGAGGAAGCTCGGAGGCCATGCGTTCCTCGCAGAGCTCGACCAGGCGGTCGTAGCCCGCCTTGCCCATCAGCTCGGTCAGCTCCGCGCGGTAGGAGACGTACACCGGGTCCCCGGCGCCGTGCGCCGAGGTGGCCGAGGTGCACCACCAGTGCAGGTCGTGACCGCCCGGCCCCCACCCGCGACGGTCGTACTCGCCGATCGACACCTGCAGGACGCGGGTGTCGTCCGGCCGGTCGATCCACTCGTAGGTCCGCCGGATGGGCAGCTGCCAGCACACGTCCGGTTTGGTCTCCAGCGGCTCGCGGCCTTCCTTCAGGGCGAGGATGTGCAGCGCGCAGCCCATGCCGCCCGCGAACCCCGGCCGGTTCTGGAAGATGCACGACCCCTGGAACGGCCGGGTCTGACGTTCGCCGTCCTCGTCCTCCGAGACCCAGCCTCCCCGCCGGCCCTCGTCGTGGTGCTGCCAGATATCGGGAGTGAGCCTCGCCACATGCTGGGCGACCCGCTTCTCGTCGTCCTCGTCCGAGAAGTGGGCCCCCAAGGTGCAGCACCCGTCGTCCGCGCGGCCGGCCTGAATGCCCTGACAGCCGCTGCCGAAGATGCAGTTCCAGCGAGAGGTCAGCCATGTCAGATCGCAGCGGAAGACCTGCTCGTCGTCCGCCGGATCAGGGAATTCCACCCATGCGCGAGCGAAATCGAGACCCTTCTCGTCGTCCACCGGCGCCTTCCCCGGCGTCTGCGGTGCTGTCACCCGCGAAGAATCCGCGGCCAGTCCGGCCTTGTCCTTCTTATCCGTCTTGGCCTTCTTGTCGGGCTTGGCGTCCTTCGCCTTTTTCGTCTTTGGCACCCGTCCAGGGTAAGTCGCCCACACCCGGAACCGGGACCGGCTCGGCCACCGCAGACAGCGCAACACGCCGCGCTGCGCGCAGTAGCGTTCCGTACATGAGACTCGGAGTCCTCGACGTGGGGTCGAACACGGTGCATCTGCTGGTGGTGGACGCGCACCCCGGCGCACGCCCGCTGCCCGCGCACTCGCACAAGACCGAACTGCGCCTCGCCCAGCTCCTCGACGACGACGGAGCCATCGGCCCCGACGGCGTGGACAGGCTGATCGCGGTCGTCCACGAGGCGCTCCAGGCGGCCGAGGACAAGGGAGTCGAGGAACTGCTGCCGTTCGCGACCTCCGCGGTGCGCGAGGCCGGCAACGCCGACGACGTCCTGGCGCGGGTGCGCGACGAGACCGGGGTCGAGCTCCAGGTGCTCAGCGGCGAGGAGGAGGCGCGGCTCACCTTCCTCGCCACCCGCCGCTGGTACGGCTGGTCGGCCGGGAAACTGCTCGTCATCGACATCGGCGGCGGCTCCCTGGAGATCGCCTACGGCCTCGACGAGGAGCCCGACACCGCGGTGTCGCTGCCGCTCGGCGCCGGCCGCCTCACCGCCGGCTGGCTGCCCGGTGACCCGCCCGGGCCGGACGACGTGCGCGCGCTGCGCCGTCATGTGCGCACGGAGATCGCCCGCACGGTGGGTGACTTCAGCCGCCTCGGCGCCCCCGACCACGTGGTGGCCACGTCCAAGACCTTCAGGCAGCTCGCCCGTCTCGCCGGCGCGGCCCGCTCCGCCGAGGGCCTCTATGTGCAGCGCGAGCTGAAACGGGAGTCCCTGGAGGCCTGGGTGCCGAGGCTCGCCGCCATGACCGCGGCCGAGCGCGCCGAACTCCCCGGTGTCTCCGAGGCCCGCGCGGGACAGCTGCTCGCCGGAGCCCTGGTCGCGGAGGGCGCGATGGACCTGTTCGGCGTCGAACGCCTGGAGATCTGTCCCTGGGCCCTCAGGGAGGGCGTCATCCTCCGCCGCCTGGACCACATGGGCCAGGGTTAAGGGCTTGTCCGGCGGATCAGGCCGGGGACGCGGGGTCCGGCACGCCTGGGTTGCACGGCGCCGTCCCTTTCCCCCGACCTGATCCGCCGGACAGGCCCTCGCAGCGCACGCGCCTATGGCAAACACCACAACGGCCAACGGGCACCCCGCACCCACCGGACCCCACCCCGTAACCTGATCCTCGTGGCAGAACCAAGGGACGTAGTCCGCATCCCGGATGCGAAGGTCGCCCTGTCGACGGCCTCCGTCTATCCGGAGTCGACGGCGACGGCCTTCGAGATCGCCGCGCGCCTCGGATACGACGGCGTCGAGGTGATGGTGTGGACCGACCCGGTCAGCCAGGACATCGAGGCACTGCGCAGACTCAGCGACTACCACCGCATCCCCATCCTGGCCATCCACGCGCCGTGCCTGCTCATCACGCAGCGTGTGTGGTCCACCGACCCCTGGACCAAGCTCCAGCGCGCCCAGGCCGCCGCCGAGAAGCTCGGGGCCGGCACGGTCGTCGTCCATCCCCCCTTCCGCTGGCAGCGGCAGTACGCCCGTGACTTCGTGGACGGCATCTGGCGGATGGCGAACGAGACGGATGTGCGGTTCGCCGTGGAAAACATGTACCCCTGGCGCTACCGCGACCGCGAGATGCTCGCCTACGCCCCCGACTGGGACGTCACCAAAGAGGACTACCGGCACTTCACGATCGACCTCAGTCATGCCTCGACCGCCCGCACCGACACCCTGCAGATGATCGACCGCATGGGCGACCGCCTCGGCCATGTGCACCTGGCCGACGGCAAGGGCTCCGCCAAGGACGAGCACCTCGTCCCCGGCCGCGGTGACCAGCCCTGCGCCGAGGTGCTGGGGAGCCTCGCGTCGAACGGCTTCGACGGCCATGTCGTCATCGAGGTCAACACCCGCCGGGCCATGTCGAGCGCGGAGCGGGAGGCCGATCTGGCCGAGGCGCTGGCCTTCACGCGCCTCCACCTGGCCTCCGACTCCTCCACGATCAAGGTGCCCCGCCGGTGACCGGCATCACCGCCGGCGACGGTCCGGGCGCCTCCGCGCGGGGCAACGGCACCGCCCGGCGCCGCGGCCGCCCTCCTCGTACGGAATCCGCCGGCACCCGGGACCGCATCCTCGACGCGGCCCGCGAGGAGTTCTCCGCGCGGGGGTACGAGAAGACGTCCGTCCGGGGGATCGCCAAGTCGGCCGGGGTCGACTCCGCGCTGGTGCACCACTACTTCGGCACCAAGGAGCAGGTGTTCGAGGCCGCCGTCGAGGTCGCCTTCGCTCCGGCGTTGGCCGTGCGGGACACGATCTTCGACGGTCCGGTCGAGGAGGCCGGCGAGCGGATGACCCGCATGATCATCGGACTCTGGGAGAACCCCGTCACGCGGTCGCCGTTGCTCGCGATCGTCCGCTCCGCCGTGAACAACGAGACGGCGGCCGGGGTCTTCCGCCGCCTGATCGCCGGCCAGCTGCTGCGCCGGATCGCGGGGCAGCTGGACATGCCCGACGCGGAACTGCGCGCCGAGCTGGCCGCCGCCCAGCTGGTGGGGATCGCGATGATCCGTTACGTGATCAAGGTGGAGCCGCTGGCCTCGGCGGACCCCGAGCAGATCATCCGGCGGGTGGCGCCGGTGGTGCAGGGTCACCTCACCGGCCGCTGACGCCGTCCGGGTGAAACCCGCGCCGCTTATCGGTACATGCGCAGGTGCCACTGAAACATCCGTCCCGCATTCCGGACACCTCGTCCCGCCCTCTGGATGACCGGCGTACGCTCGATCCCGTCAGAACTCTCCGAAGGAGCGAGCGACGATGCCCGAGCTGAGGTCCCGCACAGTCACCCACGGCCGCAACATGGCGGGCGCACGCGCCCTTATGCGCGCCTCCGGTGTACCGGGTGCGGACATCGGCCGCAAGCCGATCATCGCGGTCGCCAACAGCTTCACGGAGTTCGTCCCCGGTCACACCCACCTGGCCCCGGTGGGCCGGATCGTCAGCGAGGCGGTGACGGCGGCCGGCGGCATCCCGCGCGAGTTCAACACCATCGCCGTCGACGACGGCATCGCGATGGGCCACGGCGGCATGCTGTACTCGCTCCCCTCCCGCGACCTGATCGCGGACAGCGTGGAGTACATGGTCGAGGCGCACTGCGCGGACGCCCTGATCTGCATCTCCAACTGCGACAAGATCACGCCGGGCATGCTCAACGCGGCCCTGCGCCTGAACATCCCCACGGTCTTCGTCTCCGGCGGCCCGATGGAGTCCGGCCGCGCCACCCTGGTCGACGGCACGGTCCGCACGCTGGACCTGGTCGACGCCATGGTCGACGCGGCCAACGACAAGATCTCCGACGCGGACGTGCTCCGTATCGAGGAGAACGCCTGTCCGACCTGCGGGTCCTGTTCTGGCATGTTCACCGCCAACTCGATGAACTGCCTCACCGAGGCCATCGGCCTCTCCCTGCCCGGCAACGGCTCGGTCCTGGCCACTCACACCGCCCGCAAGGCGCTCTACGAGAACGCCGCGCGCACGGTGCTCGACCTGACCCGCCGCTACTACGAGCAGGACGACGACTCGGTCCTGCCCCGCAGCATCGCCACCGCCTCGGCCTTCGAGAACGCCATGGCGCTCGACATCGCGATGGGCGGCTCCACCAACACGATCCTGCACCTGCTGGCCGCCGCCCAGGAGGCCGGAGTCTCCTTCGGCCTCACCGAGATGGACGCCCTCTCACGCCGCGTCCCCTGCCTCGCCAAGGTGGCCCCGAACGTCGCCAAGGACCGCACGTACTACATGGAGGACGTGCACCGCGCGGGAGGCATCCCCGCCCTGCTGGGCGAGCTGCACCGCGCGGGGCTGCTCAACGAGGACGTCCACTCCGTCCACAGCCCGTCCCTCGCCGACTGGCTGAAGACCTGGGACGTCCGCGGCGGCTCGCCCTCCCAGGAGGCGGTGGAGCTCTGGCACGCCGCCCCCGGCTGCGTGCGGTCGGCGGAGGCCTTCTCCCAGTCCGAGCGCTGGGACTCCCTGGACGAGGACGCCGAGGGCGGCTGCATCCGCTCCGTCGAGCACGCCTACTCCAAGGACGGCGGCCTCGCGGTCCTGCGCGGCAACCTGGCGGTCGACGGCTGCGTCGTCAAGACGGCCGGTGTGGACGAGTCCATCTGGACCTTCGAGGGCCCGGCGGTCGTCTGCGAGTCGCAGGAGGAGGCCGTCAAGAAGATCCTCACCCAGCAGGTCAAGGAGGGCGACGTCGTCGTCATCCGCTACGAGGGTCCCAAGGGCGGCCCCGGCATGCAGGAGATGCTGTACCCGACGTCGTACCTGAAGAGCCGCGGCCTCGGAAAGGCCTGCGCCCTGATCACCGACGGCCGCTTCTCCGGCGGCACCTCCGGCCTGTCCATCGGCCACGCCTCCCCGGAGGCGGCCTCGGGCGGCACCATCGCCCTGGTCGAGGACGGCGACCGCATCCGCATCGACATCCCGAACCGCTCGATCGAGCTGCTGGTCGACGAGGCCGAGCTCGCCCGCCGCGAGCAGGCGCTGGGCGGCCGGTACGTTCCGGCGAACCGTGACCGCAAGGTCTCGGCGGCCCTCCGGGCGTACGCGGCGATGGCGACCAGCGCGGACAAGGGCGCGGTGCGGGACGTGAGTAAGCTGGGCTGACCGCCCGGCCCCGCCCCCGCCGGGTCACCAGTCGGCCGGGTCGGAGCCCGCCACGCCGAACACGGTTGCGTCGGGTGCGCCGGCGTAGACGTGGCCGCCCGCGAGCACGGGCGCCGGCAGCGAGGCGGGGACGCGGTCGGACGCGGCGCCGAGACGCGGCCGGGTCTGCCCGAGCAGCTTCCCCTGACGTGCGTCGACGCCCAGCAGCCGCCCGTCGGGAGCGGTGACGTACACATGCCGTCCGTCGGAGACGGGCGCCGAGCCCCGGCTCACGCCCGTCTCCAGCCACCACTTCTGCTTCCCCGTGGCCATGTCAACGGCCACCAGCGAACCGCCGGCACCCATGAGGTACACGGTGTCCCCGTGCACACCGGCCTCCGCCTGCGTGACCGGCACCGGCAGCTTCACCCGGCGCGTCTCCCCGGTGGCGGGCGTATGGCGGAGTACGGCCTTCACGTCCCCGTACACCTCGCCGCCGACGACGAGGTACACGGCCCCGTCCGCGGCGCCCACGGGCGTCAGCGACCCCTTCAGCTCCGCGTCCCACCGCACGTCACCCGTCGCCGGATCCACCGCGGTGACCCGGGTCCCGCTCCCGTCCCGCGACGGACTCGTCGCATACGCCGACGGCTCCCCGGCCTTTCCGTACCTCCCCGTCCCTTCGGCGAACGAGGAGAAGTACGGCACGTCATGGCCCGGTATCCGGCGGGACCACCTGGTCTCGCCCGAGGCGGCGTCCACGCCCATGACCGTCCCGTCGGAACGGGTCAGCAGGAGCATGTCACCGACAGCCCGCACGCCCTGGTGCCCGGGCGCGTCCTTCCGCCACACCTGCCTGCCCGTGGCGGGGTCGAGCGCTTCCAGGTCACCGATCCGGTCGAGCGAGGGCTGGACGAGACCGCCCGCCACAACCGGCGGCCCGCTGCGGGTCGTCCCCGCGACATCGTGCCGCCACAGGGTGCGGCCGTCGGCCGGATCGAGGGCGACGACCAGGCCGGGCAGCGCACACAGCAACCGCCGAGTCCCGTGGGTGCAGATGGGCATGCCGCCGTCCTGGGCGGGCACCGCCTCCCACGCGCCGAAGGCCCCCGCCGAGCTCCGCGCGGCGGGGGCCCTCCGCGCGGCGGTTTCCGTGCCGCCGAGCACCTGAACCGCCGTGAGCCCGCCGAGGACGGCAAGACAGAGCGCCCCGGCCACCAGAGCCGTCCGCCCGCTGAGACGCCGCACAGGCCGCTCCCCGCGTGCCTGCGGCTCCGGCGCCTCCTTGGGCGCTTGGGGCGTCCGCGGCGCCGGTACAAACACCTGCGTGTCGTACGCCGCCGACACCGACCGCAGCTCCCGCATCAGCTCGTCCGGCGTCGGCCGGTCCTCGGGCTCCTTGGCGAGACACCGCAGCACCAGCGGCGTGAGCGACTCCGGTACGCCGGTCAGGTCGGGCTCGTCATGCACGACCTGGTAGGCGACGACGTAGGGGCTGTCGGAGTCGAACGGACCGCGTCCCGTCGTCGCGTGCACCATGAGCGAACCGAGGGCGAACACGTCGGCCGCGGGGCCCACCTCACGGGGCCGCCGGAACTGCTCGGGCGCCATGAACGGCGGCGTCCCGATCAACTTCCCGGTCTCCGTACGCAGTTCACTGTCCCTCGGACGGGAGATGCCGAAGTCGATGACCTTCGGCCCGTCCTGGGCGAGCAGGACGTTGCTCGGCTTCAGATCCCGGTGCACGACCCCCACCCGGTGGATGTCGCGCAGTGCCTCCGCCATCCCGGCCATCAGACGGCGCGACTGATCCGGGTCCATGGGGCCGTTCCGCTTCACCTGCTCGGAGAGCGTCGGACCGGGGATGTACAGGGTGGCCATCCAGGGCCGCCCGTCCTCCGGATCGGCGTCGACGACCGGCGCCGTGAACGCCCCGCTCACCCGTCGCGCCGCAGCCACTTCCTGCCGGAACCGCCCCCTGAACTCGGGATCCCTGGCGTACCGGGCGTGTACGACCTTCACCGCGACCCGCATCCCGGACGTGCTCCGGGCCAGATGCACCACGCCCATGCCCCCTGCCCCCAGGCAGGACTCCAGACGGTAGTGACCGGCGTATTCCGGAAGTTCCGCTTCCGCGCCCGCTCCGACGTTGTGCTGCGGCGCCATGGAACCACCCCCGTGCTGTTCGTTCGCGAGCGCTCGGAGCCTAGTCGATGCCCTGTTCGGGACCGAGGCGGCTTGCCCGCCCGTGCGTACGAGCGAAGAGTTGATGTTTCATGACGTGTCCCAGGGGAATCACTGGGGCCCCACGACAGTCGTGGGGCGCAACGGGGGAGATTTTTTCATGTCCGACCAGACTCAGCAGCGGCCCGGCGAGGACGAGAAGGCGACCACGATGGCCGCTGCCGCGGCTTCCTACCCGGTGGCGCCGGGCTACCAGCTCAACGTCCGCAGCGGCCCCGGCACCGGCTACTCCATCGTGAAGGTCCTCCCCGAGGGCTCCAGCGTCCGGATCAACTGCCAGACGCCGGGCACCCGGGTATCGGGCCCGTACGGCACCTCGAACATCTGGGACAACATCGGCAGCGGCCAGTACGTCTCCGACGCGTACATCCACACCGGCAGCGACGGGTACGTCGCCCCGCGCTGCTAGGTGTATTGGTCGAACGTTGTGGGGACTGCCACCGCCGGGTGAATTCCCGTTCCGGCGGTGGCAGCCCCAGCCGCAATCCCCGCCCGCGCGGGCTGTCAGAATCGACGGGTGAGCGCAGAGACCGACACGAACGGCACCCCGGAGACCCCCGCGGGCCCCCGGCCCGAGCCCATCCGCTTCTTCGGCACGACCTGGGTCGACCACTCCGGCGGCTACACCGCCCGCCGCATCGGCGTCGCCGTCGGCTCCCTCGCCGCCGCGGCCGCGGCCTGCTTCGTGCTGCGCATCGCCTACGACGGGCTCCGGATCGCCGACGTCGGCAGCTTCGTCTCGCTCCTCATGGTCGTGATGTTCGCGGTCTGCAGCTCGCTCGCCTTCCGCCACACCTGGTCGGGCTTCAGCACCCGCCCCGACCCCGACCGCCACGCGTCCCTGCGCGGCCTGCTGTCCATCGGCTTCGTAGGCTCCCTTCTTGCCTACTTCTTCCGCTCGCTCACCGAAGCCCCGGGCGAGAAGCTGCACCGCGCGGAGTACGCCAATGCCCGCGAGGAGTACGACAAGCGCCTCACCCGCCGCTCGGGGAACCCGTCGAAAAAGCGCCGCCGCTCCTGACCTCACCGGAACCCTCCGGCCCGCACCCCTCGCACGGCCACCATGGCCGTATGACGTCATCGCCCGCAGAACAGGCCGCCCACACCGCCCGAGCCCACTCCTTCAACGCGGCCGCCGCTCAGTACGCGGCCAACCGCCCCTCCTACCCGGCCGCGCTCTTCGACACGATCGAGGAGCTGACCGCACGCCCCCTCGCCAGCTCCCGGGTCGTGGACATCGGCGCCGGTACGGGCATAGCGACCGCCCGCCTGCAAGCGCGCGGCGCCGAGGTGATCGCCGTCGAGCCCGGTGACGGCATGGCCGCCGAGTTCCGCCGCGCCCTCCCCGGCGTGCCGGTCGTCCGGGGCAACGGCAACGCCCTCCCCTTCACCGACCACTGCGCCGACCTGCTCACCTACGCCCAGTCCTGGCACTGGACCGACCCCGACCGCGCCGTCCCGGAGGCGCTGCGTGTGCTGCGCACCGGCGGTGCGCTCGCGCTGTGGTGGAACACCGACGCGCTCGACGTGCCGTGGATCGGCGACGCGGCCCGGCGCATCGACCGCCACTTCGGCCGCGAACACTCCGCCTGGCAGCGCACCGTCGGCGCCCGCATCGCCGACCCCTCCGGCCGCCTCCACCTGCGCCGCCGCGACATCCGCTGGAGCCGCCGCGTGCCCGTCGACACTCACCTGGCGAACATCGGCAGCCACTCGGTCTTCCTGACCCAGGACGCGCATCGCACCGCGGCCTTCCTCGCCGAGGAGCGACGGCACCTCCTGCGGGTCTTCCCCGACGGGATCGTCGAGGAGACCTACGACGTCGTCCTCCTCCTGGCGACCACACCCCCCACGCCGACGACTTGACGCCTCCCCGGGCGCCGGAGCAGTATTCATCGCATGATGAATTACTCCTCCCACCCACCGGAGGAACCAGCCGTCCACGCCCAGGACCTCACCGTCGACCGAGGCCCCCGCACCGTCCTGCGCGGCCTCGACTTCACCGTCCCGCGCGGTCAGATCACCGGCCTCCTCGGCCCCTCCGGCTGCGGCAAGTCGACCCTGATGCGGGCCGTCGTCGGCACCCAGGCCAAGGTCACCGGCACACTCGATGTCCTCGGCAGCCCCGCCGGCCACCCCACCCTGCGCACCCGCATCGGCTACGTCACCCAAGCCCCCTCCGTCTACGACGACCTCACCGTCCGCCAGAACCTCGACTACTTCGCCGCGATTCTCGACCCCGGCCGGGCGGCCGCCGACCGCCGCCATGAGAACGTCGCCCGCGCCATCGCCGACGTGGACCTCACCACCCACGCCGACGCCCTCGCCGGCAACCTCTCCGGCGGACAACGCAGCCGCGTCTCCCTCGCCGTGGCCCTCCTCGGCACCCCGGAACTGCTGGTCCTCGACGAACCCACCGTCGGCCTCGACCCCGTACTGCGCCGCGACCTCTGGCAGCTCTTCCACACCATCGCCGCCGAACACGGCGCCACCCTGCTGGTCTCCTCCCACGTCATGGACGAGGCCGAACGCTGCCACCGCCTCCTGCTCATGCGCGCCGGCGAGATCCTCGCCGACGACACCCCCGTCGCCCTCCGCACCCGGACCGGCTGCGACACCGTCGAGGACGCCTTCCTCCGCCTGGTCGACGAAGCGACTGCGGCAGGCCGCACAAAGGAGACGACGCAGGAGACGACAAAGGAGACCACCCGATGAGCACCACCCGCCCGGCGACGGCGACACCCGCCCCAACCAGTGCCCTGAACCTCTCGCGCACCACGGCCACCGCCGCCCGGGTCCTGCGCCAGCTCCGCCACGACCCGCGCACCATCGCGCTGATGATCCTCATCCCCTGCGTGATGCTGTTCCTGCTCCGCTACGTCTTCGACGGCAGCGCACGCGTCTTCGACAACATCGGAGCCTCACTCCTCGGGATCTTCCCGCTCATCACGATGTTCCTGGTCACGTCGATCGCCACCCTTCGCGAACGCACCTCCGGCACCCTGGAACGCCTCCTCGCCATGCCCCTCGGCAAGGGCGACCTCATCGCCGGCTACGCCCTCGCCTTCGGCGCCCTGGCGATCATCCAGTCCGCGCTCGCCACCGGCCTCGCCGTCTGGTTCCTCGGCCTCGACGTCACGGGCAGCCCCTGGCTCCTCCTCCTGGTGGCCCTGCTCGACGCCCTCCTCGGCACGGCCCTCGGCCTCTTCGTCTCGGCCTTCGCGGCCTCGGAATTCCAGGCGGTGCAGTTCATGCCGGCGGTGATCTTCCCCCAGCTTCTCCTCTGCGGCCTCTTCACCCCACGCGAGAACATGCACCCCGTCCTGGAGGCGATCTCCGACGCCCTCCCCATGTCCTACGCGGTCGACGGCATGAACGAGGTCCTCCAGCACACCGACATGACGGCAGCCTTCGTACGCGACATCCTGATCGTCGCCGGCTGCGCCCTCCTGGTCCTGACCCTGGGCGCGGCCACCCTGAAACGCCGAACGGCGTAAACGTCCCGCCCACTGGACGTGCACCCCCGCCGCGCCTCCGGGGGTGCGAGGATGACGAGGGACGACCCACCCCCGGAGGGCACCAGCAACCATGACCCAGAAAGTCGCAGTCCTCGGCACCGGCAAGATCGGCGAAGCCCTGCTCAGCGGAATGATCCGCGCCGGCTGGGACCCCACGGACCTCCTGGTCACCGCCCGCCGCCAGGAGCGAGCCGAAGAACTCCGCGCCCGTCACGGAGTCACCCCGGTCTCCAACCAGGAAGCCGCCAAGACCGCCGACACCCTGATCCTCACGGTCAAACCCCAGGACATGGGTGCCCTCCTCGACGAACTCGCCCCGCACGTCCCCGCCGACCGCCTCGTGATCAGCGGGGCCGCGGGCATCCCGACCTCCTACTTCGAGGAACGCCTCACCACCGGCACCCCGGTCGTCCGCGTCATGACCAACACCCCCGCCCTCGTCGACGAGGCCATGTCGGTCATCTCCGCCGGCACCCACGCCACCGCCGACCACCTTGCCCACGCCGAGGAGATCTTCGGCGCCGTCGGCAAGACACTGCGCGTCCCCGAGTCCCAGCAGGACGCCTGCACCGCCCTCTCCGGCTCCGGCCCGGCGTACTTCTTCTACCTGGTCGAAGCCATGACGGACGCCGGCATCCTGCTCGGCCTGCCCCGGGACAAGGCCCACGACCTGATCGTCCAGTCCGCGATCGGCGCCGCGACGATGCTCCGCGACAGCGGCGAGCACCCTGTGAAGCTCCGCGAGAACGTGACCTCCCCCGCCGGCACCACCATCAACGCCATCCGCGAACTCGAGAACCACGGCGTACGAGCCGCCCTCATCGCCGCTCTCGAAGCCGCCCGCGACCGCAGCCGCGAACTCGCGAGCGGCAACAAGGACTGACCGACGTCACCACCCCCTGCACGGGAGAGTCACCCCGCGGCCTCCACGACCTCCTTGGTCGTCACGACCCGCGCGAAACCACCCCCGTGCAGGGTCACCGCCGTCGCCTGCGCCAGCTCATCCGCATCGCGCCGCCAGCCGAACGGCCCCTCCGCACCGAACGTGTACGTCGCGTCGTACACGAAGAGCACGTCGTACCCCAGGTTCCCGCCCATCCGGGCCGTCGTCTCCACACACATGTTGGTCTGAATCCCGACCACCGCGAACTGGGAGATCCCCGCGCCCTTCAGCCAGGCATCGAGATCCGGCGAACCGTAGAACGCCGAGTTCACGCTCTTCGTCACCAGCAGCTCGGCCCCCGCACCCCCTCTCCCACGCCGTGCCTCCACGTACTCCTTGAAGTCGTTGCCCGGCTGCCCCGGCCGCAACGGCGACCGCGGGCTGACCGAGTCGTGCCGCACGAACACCACCGGCCGGCCCGACGCCTGCCAGGCGTCGATCACCGAGGCGATGTTCTCGTCGGCTCCCGGGTTGTTCCGCCTCCCCCAGAAGTCGAGGTCCTCGAAACCCTGCTGCACATCGACGACCACCAGCGCTGCGTTCTCCGCAATATCCATGCCCCCGATCGTGGCGGTCCGCCGTCCCCTTCCCCAGAGGTACAGAAGTCAGCGATCGATGGTTTACTGCCAGCCATGGAGAGCGTCACCGCACCGGACCGCCCACGCGACCCGTACCGCGTGGCCCTGGTCGCCTTCCCCGGCATCCGCGCCTTCGACGTCTCCGTCATCACCGAGGTATGGGGCCCCGACCGCACCGACCGCGGCGCCCCCGCCTTCGACCTGCACCGCGTCGCCCCCGACACCACCCCCGTCCCCATGCGCGGCGGCCTCACCCTGCTCCCTGACCGCCCCCTGACCTGGCTGACCGACGCCGACCTGATCCTCGTCCCCGGCCTCGACGACCACCTCACCCCGGCACCACCCCCCGTCCTCGACGCGCTCCGCCACGCCCACGCCCGCGGCACCACCCTCGCCGCCCTCTGCGGCGGCGCCTTCACCCTCGCCCAGGCCGGCCTCCTCGACGGCCGCCGCGCCATCACCCACTGGAACCTGATCGACCTGTTCCGCACCCACCACCCCCACGTCACCGTCGTCCCCGACGCCCTGTTCATCGAGGACGACAACATCTGGACCGCGGCCGGCACCGCCGCCGGCATCGACCTGTGCCTCCACCTCATCCGCCTCAACCACGGAGCCGAAGCCGCCGCCACCATCGCCCGCTCCATGGTCACCGCGCCCTTCCGCACCGGAACCCAGGCACAGTTCATCGAGCACCCCACCCCCCGCACCGACCGCGACGCCGACGCCCTCGCCGCCGTACGCGAGCACGCCCTGCGTCAGCTCCATCAGCCGCTCACGGTCGCCGACCTGGCCGCCCACGCCGGCATGGCACCGCGCACCTTTGCCCGCCACTTCACCGCGGCCACCGGCACCACTCCGCTGCGCTGGCTCCTCGACCAGCGCATCGCCGCGGCCCAGCGCCTCCTGGAACGCACCGACCTCCCCATGCCCGAGGTCGCCCGACGGGCCGGCTTCGGCAGCGAGGTCACCATGCGCCAGCACTTCGCATCGCGCCTCGCCACCAGCCCCCGCGCCTACCGAGCCGCGTTCAGCACGGGGGGTTGACACGCCCCGGCGGGATCCGTAAGGTTCTTCGAGTTGCCCGACGTGAGCACCGACTCCGGTCGGTCCCCGGGCGGCCATTCCGCAAGTACCACTACTGATCGACGTCAGCAGTCTGTCTGCCGACGCTCCATTGGTGTGCGTATTCGCGTAATGAGGAATCCGCGCCTGAAAGGGCGCAGGCCCCGATTAGGTCGGGGGCCGGGAATCCGCTAAAGTCTCACTCGTCGGAACGGCCCAACGGCCGGGAAGACAAGCCCCGCTGACTGGGGGTCAGGTCGAGAAAAAGATCTGATAGAGTCGGAAACACCGAAGGGAAGCGCCCGGAGGAA